>CAIXBR010000045.1 GCA_903917735.1 uncultured Elusimicrobia bacterium
GGGCCCGGCGGGCACCGCGTCGGCCACACCGTGGCCGCGCTCCACACTCGACCGCCGCGCTTACGCAAGCGGCGGTCTCCGTGAGGGCCCGCCGGGCCCATACCCTTGCCAGTCCGGCCGGACAATCCTGCTGCCGGAACTTCGAAAAAACAAAAGCGGGCAGCGGCGTTATACCGCTGCCCGCCATGGATGCTTACTTGGACAGGACTTTCTTTATGCGCTTGAACGCCCAGTCTATTTCCTTCTGCGTGATGATGAGGGGCGGGGCGAAGCGGATGACCCGGTCATGCGTTTCCTTCGCCAGCAGGCCAAGACCCATCAACTGCTCGCAGTAGGGGCGCGCCACCACGTCCAGTTCCACGCCTATCAACAGGCCTTTGCCGCGCACTTCTTTTATGTGCGGCCCTTTTATGGAACGCAGCTTGTCCATGAAATACTTGCCCATCTCGAAGGACTTCTCCACCAGTTGCTCCTCGGTAAGCACCCTGAGCGCTTCGCGGGACACCGCGCAGGCCAGCGGGTTGCCGCCGAAGGTGCTGCCGTGGTCGCCGGGGTTGAACACTCCCAGCACGGCCTTGGAGGAAGCCACGGCGGACATCGGCATCACGCCGCCGCCCAGGGCTTTCCCCAGGATCATCATATCCGGCTTCACGTTCTCGTAATCGCAGGCGAACTTTTTGCCGGTGCGCCCGAAGCCCGTCTGTATCTCGTCGGCCACGAACAGCACGTTGTTGGCCCGGCACAGGTCATAGGCGGCCTTCAGGTAGCCCGCCGGCGGCACTATGATGCCCGCCTCGCCCTGTATCGGTTCGACTATGAAAGCCACCGTGTTCGGGTTTATCGCGGCCTTCAGCTCTTCGATCTTGCCGTAGCCCACCACCTTAAAGCCGGGGGTGAACGGCCCGAAGCCGTCCTTGTACTGCGGTTCGGTGGACATGGCGACTATGCTTATGGTGCGGCCGTGGAAGTTATTGGTAGCGCAGATTATCTCCGCCTTGTCGGCCTGCACGCCCTTCACCTTGTAGCCCCATTTGCGCACGGCCTTCAGGGCCGTCTCCACGGCCTCGGCGCCGGTGTTCATCGGCAGTACCATCTCGTAGCCGGTGAACTCGCAGAGTTCCTTGAGGAAAGGGCCTATCTGGTCGTTATTGAAAGCGCGCGAGGTCAGCGTGACTTTTTTGGCCTGCTCCGCCAGGGCCTTTATTATCCTGGGGTGCCTGTGGCCGTGGTTCAGCGCCGAGTAGGCGCTGAGCATGTCCATATATTTTTTCCCCTCGGGATCTTTCACCCAAACGCCTTTGGCGGTTGTGATGACTATCGGGAGCGGATGGTAATTATTGGCCCCGTAATGCTCGGCCATTTCTATTAATTTATGCGATTCAGTGTTCTGGGTCTGATTTGGTTCCATGACGATCTCCTTTGAAGTAAAGCCGGGCAGCCAGGCAGCCTCTTAAAGAGGCGGCCAAGCCGTCCAGCCTGGCGATTAAAACTTGGCGCCGGCGCCGATGGAATAGCCGGTCTGGCCGTGCAGCATATTGTACGCGCCGTAGACATAGAGCAGCGGCAGCGGCGAGAAGCGAACGCCCACGGTATAGCGGGGTTTGGAAATACTGCCGTCAATGCCGTTGAGGCCGGCGGAAATGCCCTTAATTTCCAGGTTGGTGCGGTCTATACCCACGCCCACATAAGGCTTTATGACCGGGATGTCGAAAGAGGCCGAAGCGTCCATGGACATATGGCTGCCCTTGAAGTAGTTGTAAGTTATCACGTCGTAATAGGCCGACACCGACACGTCAGGGATGAACTTGGTCAGCGTGCCGCTGTGGATAACGGGGTAGCGCAGGCCGCCGCCGATTATGGAGAAACCGGAGTAGCCGATCCCGCGAAGCATAATATCCGCCCCGATAAGCGGAAGGGCCGCGCCGGCGTGCACCATGGGCAGGCCGAAAGCGTTCACTTTCGTGTTGCGCAATACCAGGTTGTCGCTGCTGGGCTTAGCCTGCACAACGGCGTCAACGCCGGCCTCGAAACCGGGGAAGCCGAGAGAACGGCCTGAATTAAAATCATTGCCACCTATAAGACCACCCAGGTCTGCGGCAAAGGGTTTAAGCAGAGCCGTGCCATGGGCCTGGATCTGAGCCTTGAAATCCGAGAACGGATTAGCCAGAACAGCAGCCGCCAGCATAGGGAACAGGGACAGTGAAAGTATCAGTTTTTTCATTTTTTTCTCCTTAAAAGCGGGACGTAAAGCCCCGTCTCCCTATTATTACAAAAAAACAGCGAAGAATAAAGGCGAAACGCGCCTTTTTGCTATTATTACTGTATGCCTTTCCTTCCGATTACCCCTGAAGAGGTGAAAAAACTGGGCTGGGACGCCGTTGACGTGGTGCTGGTCACCGGCGACGCCTATGTCGACCACCCCTCTTTTGCCATGGCCCTGGTGGGCAGGGTGCTGGAGGCGGAAGGTCTGCGGGTAGCCATACTGGCGCAGCCCCGCTGGGAGAATTGTTCAGATTTCAGGAAGTTCGGCCGCCCGCGCCTGTTCTTCGGCGTTTCGTCCGGGAACATGGACTCGATGATAAACAAGTACACCCACAACCGGAAGATCCGGTCCACGGACGATTTTTCCACCGGGGCGCACCCCGGCCTGCGCCCCGACAGGGCGACGATAATTTATTCACAGCGGGCCCGCGAAGCCTATCCCGACGCGCCCATAGTGCTGGGCGGCATAGAGGCCACCATGCGCCGCTTCGCCCATTATGACTACTGGTCGGACAAGGTGCGCAAAAGCGTGCTGCTGGATTCAAAGGCCGACCTGCTGGTCTACGGCATGGGCGAGCGGCAGATACGCGAGATCTCCTCCCGCCTGAACGCGGGAGAAAAGATACAGGACCTGAGGGATATACGCGGCACGGCCTACCCGCTGGGCGCCAGGGAAACCGCCGCCCTTGCCATACCTGGCGCCTTAGAACTCCCTTCCGCCGGAGAGGTGGCCGGGGACAGGGTGAAGTTCTCCGCCGCCACCCGCCTAATTTACGAAGAGTCCAACCCATTTAACGCGAAGGTCTTGGTCCAGAAGAGCGAAGGGAGAGCCGTGGTGCAGAATCCCCCCGCCCTGCCGCTCTCCACCGAGGAAATGGACGCCGTGTACGGGCTGCCGTTCACCAAGCGGGCCCATCCGTCATACAGGGAGCCCATCCCCGCGCTGGAGATGATAAAGGATTCCATCGTCATACACCGCGGCTGCTTCGGCGGCTGTGCCTTCTGTTCGCTCACGCTGCACCAGGGCCGCTTCATACAGGCGCGCAGCGCGGACTCCATAGAGAAGGAAACCGCCGCCCTGCTCGCTATGCCGCGCCACCCGGGCAACATCTCGGACCTTGGCGCCCCGTCAGCGAACATGTACGCCATGGGCGGGAAAGACATGGCGGTATGCCGCGTATGTCGCCGCCTTTCCTGCCTGCACCCGGCCATCTGCCCGAACCTGAACACCGACCACAGGCCCCTGCTTGCCCTGATGCGCAGGATACGGGCCGTCAAAGGCCTGAAAAAAGCTTTCGTAGCCAGCGGCATACGCATGGACCTGGCCCTGCAATGCGGTGAATATATTTCGGAGATAGCGCGCTTCCACACCGGCGGCCAGCTGAAGGTAGCCCCGGAGCATATCTCGCCCAAAGTGCTTTCGGTGATGAAGAAGCCGCCGGTGGAGGTCTTCAAGGAGTTCGCCGCGAAATTCCTGGACGAATCGAAAAAGGCCGGCAAGGAACAATACCTGGTGCTCTACTTCATCTCCGCGCACCCCGGCTCGACGCTGGCGGACATGGCGGAACTGGCGGTCTTCCTGAAGGAGAGCGGCATCCGCCCGCAGCAGATAAACGACTTCCTGCCCGCGCCGATGGAGCTTTCCACTTCGATCTACTTCACCGGGCTGGACCCGTTCACGCTGGAACCGGTCTATGTCCCAAAAAAAGAAACGGAGCGCCGCATGCAGCGGGCGCTCCTCCAGTATTATAAACCCGAGAACAAACCCCTCATCATAAAGGCCCTGCACGAAATAAACAGGGCTGACCTTATCAAACGGCTCCTGAACTGATCACTTCCCCCCGTGGTGCTTCTTTATGAATTCCAGGAGCTCCAGCCCGTAAAGGGAAACCTTCTCCGCGCCTAGGCCGCGTATGGCCTGCATCTCTTCTATCGTCCTGGGCAGTGAAAGAGCCACCCGCTCCAGCACGTCGTTGCCCAGTATGGCCTCCGGCAGCATATTGCGGCGGATAGCGGTTTCCTTGCGCCAGAGTTTCAGGTTCTTGAAGCGGGTCTTGACGGTCTCGAAATAGGCCCGCTTCTCGCGGGAGATCTCCCGTCGGGGCACGTTGTACTCCGGCGCCTTAAGCCCCTTCTGCAGCGCCTCGCGTATCCAGGCGCCATGGTTGGCCAGCACATAACCGCTTACCCCTTTAAAGATGGAAAGATTATGCAGCCCTTCGCGCGGCGCCACCGAAAGCCGCAGTATAAGGTCTTCGCTGATTATCTTGAAAGGCGGGGTATTGCGCTTTATGGCGGCCACCTCGCGCGCCAGATAAAGTTCGCGCAGCACGGCCAGCCCGCGGCCGTTCAACTGGCGCGCGCCTTTAAGCGTCAGGAAGCCGGTTTCGTCGAAACGCATAGGGGTCGGCTCTATCTTGCAGATCTGCGCGAACTGGGCGGTAGCGTCCGGCAGGCGGCCCTTCTTCTCGAGCTCGGCCCCTAGCAGGTCGCGCAGCCTCTTCAGGTAGATGGTGTCGCAGCTGGCGTAGTCCAGCATTTCTTTAGTCAGCGGCCGGCGGCCCCAGTCGGCTTTCTGGAATTTCTTGTTCAGCTCGACTTTAAAGAACTCCTTCACCATGTTGTCCAGGCCGCATTTAATTACGCCCAGGTATTTGGCCGCCACCATCACGTCGAAAATATTAACGAAAGTGCAGCCCATCGCCGCCTTGAAGACCCGGATGTCTGAGTCGGCGGAATGAAAGATCTTCTCCACCGCCGGGTCGGCGAAAACCGGGAGCATGGGTTTTATGTCCACCGCCAGCGTATCCACTACGGCGTTGATATGCTCGCTGGAAAGCTGCATCAGGCAGAACTTCTCTTTATAGACGTAAAGGCTGTTGGATTCGGTGTCGATGGCGATATATTTGTGCTTGGCCAGTTTCCCGGAAAGTTCGTTGAAATCTTCCTGCTTATCGATGAAGGTGTAACTCATACCATAATCATAGCAACGCAAGGCCACGGAAGGCAACAGAAGGCCGCGCAAACCAGCAGCGGCACCCGGCATAAACTTCAGTTGCTTTCCGTTGCTTTGTGTTGCTATCATTTTGACTGATGCCGACCCTTATCTTCAACAAGCCGTACGGGGTGCTTTCCCAGTTCACACCGGAACACGGGCACAGCTCTTTGGCCGATTTCAATTTCCCGAAAGGCGTCTACCCCGCGGGCCGCCTGGACGCCGACAGCGAAGGGCTGCTGCTGCTTACCTCCGATGGGGCGCTCCAGGCCCATATTTCGGACCCCCGCCACAAGACGCCGAAAACCTACTGGGCGCAGGTTGAAAAAGAGATAACGGAAGGTGCCCTGGCGGAACTGCGCGGCGGCGTTACCCTGAACGACGGCCCCACGCTGCCCTGCAAGGCGCGCCCGCTGCCTGACCCCGGGCTTCCCCCCAGGGTGCCGCCGGTCCGGTTCCGCAAGACCGTGCCGACTTCCTGGGCGGAACTAGTGCTGAAAGAGGGCCGCAACCGCCAGGTGCGCCGCATGCTCGCCTCCGTCGGTTTCCCGGTGCTGCGCCTGCTGCGCAGGGCGATAGGCCCTCTTACTTTAGACGGGCTTGAGCCGGGACGCTGGCGGGAACTTACGGACAAAGAGATCAAAAGCCTGAGGTTCTGAAAACCCCGGGCGCACAAGGAGCTGAGCTATGGGACTTCCTCCAAGGATAGGTTTTATCGGGCTCGGGATAATGGGCCGCGCAATGGCTTCCAACCTGCTGAAAGCCGGGTTCCAGGTCTCGGTGTATAACCGCACGCGGCAGCGCACGGCAGAGTTCGCCGACCTGGGCTGCGAAATAGCCGTCACCCCGCGCGCGCTGGCCAAGAGGGCCGACACCGTGATAACCATGGTCTCCGACAACGCCGCTATGGACGCGGTCATGGAGGGGCCGGAGGGCGTACTTTCCGCCTTCGCCGGAGGCAACACGCTTATAAACATGAGCACACTTTCCCCGGATTACACTTCGGCCCTGGCCAGGAAGTGCTACACCGCGGGCGTCGGTTTCCTGGACTGCCCGGTCTCAGGCTCGAAGGGCGCCGCCGAGAAAGGAGAGCTGGTAATACTGGCCGGCGGTGAAAAGCCGCTTGTGGAAAAGTTTACGCCGGTGCTTAAAGCTATGGGCAAGGCCGTGGTTTACGCCGGCGCCGCTCCCGCCGGCACCGCGCTGAAACTTTGCGTGAACCTCGTGATCGCCCAGCTCACCACCGCCCTTGCCGAATCCGCCGCACTGGCCGAGGCGCAGGGCATAGCCCCCGCTCTCATTTTCGAAGCTATTGACCAGAACCCGGCCATGAACTGCGGCTATTTCTCGCTGAAGAAAAACAACATTCTCAATAAGGACTTCACGCCGGCCTTCCCCCTGAAGCATATGTTGAAGGACGCCAGGTTCATGCTGGTCGAAGCCGCGCGGCGGAAACTGCAGCTGCCGGTAACCGCGGCTGTGGAAACACTGCTTGCGAAATCCTATAATAGCGGTTACGGTGAAAAGGACCTGAGCGTTATCCTGGCGAACCTTACCGAGACGCTGGGGCAGGAGAGCACAACATGATAAGGAAATTTATAGCCGGGATACTGCAAATTTACTGGGACTTCATACAACGCCGGCCGCGCATCAGCATTTTATTCTCTCTAATTCTCATAGCAGCCTGCGCGGGAGCGATCTACCTCCTCATAGTGAATTTTCCCTCCTTCATGCCCTGCCTGCACGGAGCCTGCGCAGGCTGAGCCTGCGCGGCGGCGGCGGCGAACGGGAAACCGGGAAACAGAAAAGACAACCATGAGTTTTATCAATGACATTAAAAGCGGGCTCACCCGCAATGTCACATTCCTCGGCGTTGTCAGCGGCCTCACCGACATCTCCAGCGAGATGCTCTACCCCATAGTGCCTGTTTTCCTCACGTCGGTGCTGGGCGCGCCGATGGAGGTGGTCGGCCTTATCGAGGGGGTGGCGGAGGCGACGGCCAGCTTCGTCAAGATACTCGGCGGCCGGCTCTCCGACCGGTTCAACCGCCGCAAGCCTTTTGTGGTCGCCGGCTATTCCCTTTCGGCGGTTTCCAAACCCGTACTGGCGCTGGCCGCCGGCTGGCATTTCGTTCTGTTCTCCCGCTTCCTGGACCGCGTGGGCAAAGGCTTGCGCACCTCCGCCAGGGACGCACTTATAGCCGGTTCCGTGGACAAGGCGCACTGGGGCAAAGCATTCGGCTTTCACAGGGCCATGGACACGCTGGGCGCCGCGCTGGGCCCGCTGGCCGCGCTGGCCATAATCCATTACATGGGCGCGGAAAAGCCGGACTACCGGTTTATTTTCATGGCGGCCTTCATCCCGGCCCTGCTGGGCGTAGTAGTGCTGGCATACTTCGTTAAGGAAGCGGCCCAGGCCCCCGCCGGCCCCGGTCCTGCGCCGGCACGCGAACCCATGACCGCCGACTTCAAGACCTTCACCGCGCTGTACGCCATCTTCGCGCTGGGCAATTCCAGCGACGTGTTCCTTATCATGAAAGCGAAGAGCGTGGGCTTTACCCTGACCCACGTCATACTGGCCTATACCGGCTACAACCTGGTCTACGCTCTGCTGGCCACTCCGGCGGGCTGGCTATCCGACAGGCTGGGAAAGGTGAATACCATGATCTTCGGCTTCGCTGTTTTCGCGGCGGTCTACCTCGGCTTCGCCCTGGCGGACAAGGGCTGGATGGTCTGGGCGCTATTCGCGCTTTACGGTTTTTACGGAGCTTTCAACGAAGGCATAACCAAGGCCGTTATCTCCCACCTGAGCTCCGGCGGCAACCGCGCCTCAGCCATGGGCTATTTTCAGGGGACGCTGGGCTTCCTCACTTTCGCCGCCAGCGCGCTGGCCGGCCTGCTGTGGGACAAAATTTCACCCTCCGCGCCTTTCATAGCCGGCGCCGTCTGCGCCCTGCTTTCCGGCGCGGCGCTTACCGTCTGGACGCGGTCTAAAAAACTCGCATTTTAAATGAAAAACCTCATCTCCGAAGTGCTAAAACACGAAGTTTATCCCGCCATGGGCTGCACCGAGCCGGTGGCCGTGGCTTTCGCGGCCGCTACCGCCGCCAGCCCGCTTAAGGGCAAGACCACCTCCGTGCGGGTCATAACCGACCCCGGAACCTACAAGAACGGCCTTGCTGTAGCCATCCCGAATACAAAAGGGAAAAAAGGCAATCTACTGGCCGCCGCCATCGGCGCCGTAGTGCGCAAGCCGGAGCTGGGAGCGGAACTTTTCAAGGGTCTGCCCAAAGCCCGCCTGGCGGAGGCTGCGGCGCTGCTTAAGGCCGGCCGCGCCGGCATAGAAGTGGATTACTCCCGGCGCGGGATATATATTTCAGCCGAAGTGAAAGCGGGCCGGGACAAGGCGCTCTGCGTGCTGGAGGGCAGCCATAAGCAGGTTTCCCTCCTTAAACTCAACGGCAAGGTAATCATCAGGTCTTCGCGCACTGGCGGAAAAACGCGCCTGCCTTACAAAGAAGCGCTCAGGAAAGCTACTTTCAGGGACCTTTTCCTAGCCGCTGAAAAGGTGAGTCCAGCGGAACTGGCTTATATAAAGAAAGGCGTGGAAATGAACCTGGCTGCGGCGCGCGAGGGACTGAAGATAAAAAAGGTCGGCTATTACATCGAGGACCTGATAAAGAAAGGCTACCTCAAGCGCGATATACTCTCCAACGCCAAGCTGACTGCGGCCGCGGCTACCGATGCCCGCATGGCCGGGCTGCCGGTCCCCGTCATGTCCAGCGGCGAATCCGGTAACCAGGGCGTAGTGGCCGTGCTGGTGCCCTGGCTGGTGGGCAAAGCCTTCGGGGTACCCGAGAAGCGCATACTTAAAAGCATCGCCCTCTCCCACCTGGTCAATTCCTACATAAAGGTCTTCACCGGCGAGCTGGCCCCCATCTGCGGCTGCGCGGTGGCCGCCGGCGTGGGCGCCTCGGTGGCCGTGGTCTGGCAGCGCGGCGGCGCGAACGTAAAAAAGACGGCGCTGGCCGTAAACACCGTTATCAGCGACATCGGCGGCATGCTCTGCGACGGCGCCAAGAGCGGCTGCGCGCTAAAGGTGGCGTCCTCGGCGGACTCCGCCATCCGCGCGGCCTGGATGGCCTCCAACGGTGAAGGCATAACCGAGGCGGAGGGCTTTGTGGGTAGCAGCGCCGAAGCTACTATAAAGAACATCTCGCGCATCTCCAGCCTCGGCATGGACAAGGTTGACCGCATAATCCTGGACATAATGTCGGAGAAGAAACCGTGAACGCTTTCGCCCTGGCCCTCAAGAGCGCGGCGGCCGAGCCGCTGACAGCCCTCCCCTTCCTGGTCTCCGCCGGAGGATACAAAAAAGATCCGGCCCGCGCCTTTCTCCGCAGGCAGCCGGGATTCCTCGGCCGGAACCTTACCCTTGAAGCCGCAAAAAGCCTTAAGGCGGCAGCGGACGCCGCCAGCCTGGAAACAGTCTTGTTTTCCGAAGAGGATATTAAGTTTCCCCCTGCCCCTTTGAAAGCCGTGAAGATAGAGCCGAAGGGCTCAGGCTTTTACGCTCACGCCGGTGGGGATCCCGCTTTCGTGAAGTACGAGGACATAAACATAATAGCGGCCGCGGCCTACGACAAGCCGGCCGCGCCGACGGCCGCGGCGGACCTGAAGCCCGGGGTATTTGACGGCATCATGCGTCTGGCCGGAGTAGAGACCTATCGGCCTGCTTCCAGGCAGCCGCCAAAAGAAACTTTTTTCAGGGCCGACATAATAGCCGGGAACGGCGCCATGCGCCTGTTGCTCGAACCTGAAAGTCTGGATTTCTCTCCGCTGGGCCCCGGCCGCTCCCACTCCAGCCTGACAAATTTCCGCACCCTGCTGGACACCCTGGCAGCCCCCGCCTTCCATGCCGCCAAGAACGCTTTTCTGCAGGCCTTCCTCGCCGGCCGCCCCCTCACCCAGTTGAAAGTCGCCGGCCCCGAAGCCGCCGACATCGAACTCTCCCGCCTCCTTCTCCTAACCTCCAAGCGTTCAAAGTGAAAAATAGCAATAACCGCAGACTTCGGAAGGGCGGCCTGTGCCACAAATCACCAACGTAGCACCAACGTAGCTATTGTAACCCTCGGACCCATTATTTATAATTTAGATACATGGAAAAGCACCACGCAACTCATAATAAATTTTTCGCGCTGCACGCGCATTTTTACCAGCCCCCCCGCGAAAACCCCTGGACCGGCAAGATAGACCCCCAGCCCTCCGCCTGGCCCTACCATGACTGGAACTCCCGCATCGCCCGCGAATGCTACCTCCCCAACGCCTGCGCCCGCGTCAACGACGCCTCCGGCCGCGTGCTGGAACTGGCCAACAATTATCTGCACCTCAATTTCAACTTCGGCCCCACGCTATTCTCCTGGCTGGAAAAGAACTACCCGTTCTACTACAACAAGATAATACAGGCCGCCCGCCAGTCCCGCGAGGCCACAGGACATTCCAACGCCATAGCGCAGGCCTATAACCACATGATAATGCCGCTGGCCTCCTTCCAGGACCAACTCACCCAGGCCCTGTGGGGTGTAAAGGACTTCGAGCACCGCTTCGGCTTCAAGCCGGAGGCCATGTGGCTGCCGGAGACCGCCGCCTCCGACGACACCCTGCGCCTTATGGTGGACCTCGGCATGAAGTACGTCATACTCTCCCCCTACCAGGCCGAAAAGATAAAGGCGCACGACTCCCATACCTGGGAAGACGTCTCGCTGGGCAATTTCGATACCACGCGCCCCTACGCCTGGCATGACACGCTCCCGGACGGCACCAAGGCGAAGAACCGCAGCCTCGCCCTCTTCTTCTACGACGGCCCGCTCTCGAAAGCCGCCGCCTTCGAGGACCTGACCCGCGACTCCTCCGTCTTCGCCGACCGCGTGGAAGCCTGCTACCGGCACGGGCACCACGGCCGCCAGCTGGTAAGCATGGCCGTGGACGGCGAGACCTTCGGCCACCACCACAAGTTCGGGGATATGACCCTGGCCCATGCCTTCCTGCATGAGCTTAAGAAGCGCGGCATCGCCACCGTGAATTTCGCCCAGTACCTTGAAGACAATCCCCCCCAGTGGGAAGCCCGCATAAAAACAGGCCCCGACAAAGAGGGCACCGCCTGGAGCTGCGCCCACGGCGTGCGGCGCTGGAAGGGCGGCTGCGACTGCGGCCGCGAGGACGGCTTCAGCCTGAACTGGCGCCTGCCTTTAAGGGCCGGGCTCAACACCCTGCGCGACGCCGCGGCCGATATCTACGCCGCAGAGGCCTCCAAATTTTTCCGCGCCCCCTGGGAAGCGCGCAATGAATATGTCTCCCTCCTGCTAGACCATTCGAAAAAGAACGCCGGCGCTTTTTTCGACAGACAGGCTCTGCGTCCGCTTGAGAGGACAGAGAAGGCCAGGGCACTTGAACTGCTGGAGATGCAGAAGAACGCGATGTTCATGTTCACCAGCTGCGGCTGGTTCTTTTCTGACATCTCCCGCATAGAGACCGTTCAGAACCTGCGCTACGCCGCCCGCGCCGCAGAAACCATGCGCGACCTGGGGTTCGAGAACGCCGAGCGTGGCTTCCTTTCCCTCCTGGAAATGGCGCATTCCAACTATCCGGATGCCGACACCGGGCTCGCCCTGTACCAGAAGATAATCGCGGATAACGCGATGGCGCGCCAGAAAGCCGCCGCCCTGACCATAGCCGAAGCCATGCTTTGCGCCGACGAAGATTGTCTTACCGGGCCCGTGCAGATAGAAGAGCGCATGAACCGGGACGGGGTGCTCTGCCTGCGCGGCAAAGTGCTGGTCCCGGGCCCGGAGGCGGCCTCCGCGCTTTCGTTCTGCTACCTGCGCCAGGACGAGGAATTTCCGCTGATGTTCTTCTCCGGCAACGGCGGCGCTGCCAGGTTCACCGAGATCTTCGCACTGGCCGTTCCGGATGAAATACTGGCCGCACTCCAGAAGGAGCCGGGGATCGCGCGCGTAACCTTCGACGACTTTTCCTGGGAGGAGCGCACCCTTTACGCCTGGCTGCTGGCGGACGCGGCCAAGAGGGGCCACTCCGCGGCCATCTTCACGATACTTGAGGATTACCTCTACCTGCTGGCCCGCCTGCCAGGGCGTGGGCTTGCCTCCTGGGCGCCGCTGAGGGGACAGGCGGCCATCTACGCCCGCCAGGCCGCCGAGATCGTATTCTCCCGCGCGCTGCGCGCGGGGTCGCCTGCGGAAATAAAAACGCTGGCCACTCTGGCGGCGCGCCTTAAGGCTGCGGGCCTGGAGGCCGGCTTCGACCCCGCTCCCGAAGCCGCGGCGCAGCTCGCCATGCGGACGGCTGAAGCGGCGCTGGCCGCCCCCTCCGTTCAAACGCTTACACCCCTCCTGCACCTGCTCGAGGCGGCGCGCGACCTTGGGGCGAACGACCTTAATTTTCACCTGCAGAACTGCCTCATGGACCTGTTCACGGCGGCGGAAAAAGAGAGCCTGCCGCCCGAAACCGCCAAGACGGTCAGGGAGCTTTACACCCATTCCGGGATAATAATAGAACGGTTCAACAGCAGGCTGGAGGAAATGGCGGTAAAGAAGTAGGCAGACACCAAGACAGGGATAAAAGAACCGCGGCCTTAACGGGCCGCGGTTCTTTTACTTTTGGACGTCTTAGCTCTTCGAAGCTTTTTCCATCTCCTCCGTAGAGAAGACCCTGTAGTCCATCTCCGGGAAGATATTATCGCGCCACTCCTGGTCCTTCAGGAAGCCTTCCTCTATGCGGTTGCCCATAACCTGCTCGTAGAGGCCGTTGAAGCGGTGTGTATGCGCCACGAAACGCTTGGTGGAATAGCTCTTGGCCGTGCCCACCGTCATCAGGAACGCCCAGTCGGAGGACATTCCCAGCACTACCTCGCGGGCGCACTGGTTCAGCGCGCGCCTGAGTATCCCGTCGGCTTTGGGGAATTTATTGGCCATCTCCACCATGCGCTCCACCAGCTTGTGCAGGTGGCGGTACATCCAGTCGTTGGTGCCGTTCAGCCACACTTCGTTGTAGCCCTTGTCCCCCCACGTCGACATGGAGGGCTGCACCACCTGGTTGTCCGGGTGTATGGAAAGGTACTCGCTGGGCGTGACCATCTTCACGGTCTTCTGGTCGTGGTACAGCTTCTTGAAAAGAAATTCCAGGAAATCCACGCCCTCATACCACCAGTGGCCGTAAAGCTCGGCGTCGTACATGGACACGACTATGGGCTTGCGCCCCAGGAAGCCGTTCAGGTGCTCTATCTGGCGCTCGCGGTTGAACATGAAGTTCCCGGCGTGGCTGGCGGCCATCTCCCGCGCCTCCGCGGGGTTATACGGCGCCTTCTCGTTCAGCTGCACCTTGCCGGTGATCTTGCAGTACTTCATGCCGATGTTGCGGCGCACGCCGTCCTGGTGCAGGTAGGGCTTAACGTAATCGTATTCCAGGTCGTAGCCCAGGTCGCGGTAGAACTCGCGGTAGCGGGAGTCGCCGGGGTAGCCGGTCTCGGCGCTCCAGACCTGCTGGGCGCTCTCCATGTCGCGGCCGAAGGCGGCCACGCCGGAGGGGCAGTACACCGGGGCGTACACGCCGTAGCGGGGCCGCGGGCTGCCATAAATGATGCCGTGCGTCTCAAGGAAGAAGAAGCGGATGCCCTGGGCCTTCAGGAACACGTCGTCGCCTGGATTGTAGGCGCATTCCGCCAGCCAGATGCCGCGGGGGCCGCGGCCGAAATGTTTTCGGTAGTCGTCGGCGGCCAGCTTTATCTGGGCGTGCACCGCCTCGCGCCTTAGCTCCAGCGGCAGGAAGCCGTGGGTGGCGCCGCAGGTGATGATCTCGAGCTTGCCCATATCCTGGAACTTCTTGAAGCCGTCGAGGATTCTGCCGTGGTAGTAGTCCTCGTAAAGTTCGCGGATGCGGCGGAACTTGGTCTCGTACATCTTGGCCACTTCGTAGAAGCCGGTATTGCGGTTGCGGATCACTTCCTTCTCGGCCAGTTCCAGCCTGAGGCTGTAGTAGCGGCGGAAGCGCTCGCGCAGCAGGTCGTCCGCCATCATGTTGCACAGCGGCGGGGTGATGGACATCGTCACGCGAAAGTCCGTACCCTCCGCGGTCAGGCGCTCGTACACGTCCAAGAGCGGGATGTAGGTCTCGCACATCGCCTCGAAGAACCAGTCTTCCTCCAGGAAGTCCTCGTACTCCGGGTGCCGGATGAACGGCAGGTGCGCGTGAAGGACTAAAGCAAGGTAGCCTTTTTCTTTATTTGCCATCGGTGGTTGTAGCCCGGGTGACTTTTATATCTATCTCGCGTGAATCGGTCTCGTCCTTTGAGACGGCCTTTACAGGCAGGTCGACTATGCCGTCCGGCAGCGCAAAGCGCATGCTGAACGTGCCGTCCGGGTTCAGGTTCACCTTGCGCCCGGAAACGGTTACGAAGGCGTCGGGCTCGGTGGCCCCGTAAAGTATCAGTTCGCAGTCCGCCACCAGCCAGAATTTCTTGGCCTGCAGTTCCGGCTTCTGCAGCGTCTGCGAGGACATGGAGGTTACGCCCCACGAGGAAGCGCGCGAGAACACGGCACGCAGCATCTCCCAGCGCTGGGCCAGGGACTTGGCCACTTCGCCGGAACCCTTGCCTATGTATTCTACTCCGGACAACTGCAGCAGCCTGTCGAAATCCGCGGTAACGGCCATCCATTTCTCGTCGGTCACGTCCGAGACGCGTCCGCCGGGCAGGTTCACCGTATTGGTCTTCACCAGGCCTATAAATCTGCCGTCGGGCATCACAAGGCCCACTTCGCAACAGTAGGCGCGGCCGCTTTCCTGCACGTTCACGTACCAGCTCTTGGCCTCCAGCATCACGGGGATGTCGAAGTATTTGGAAGCCGCGCCTTCGGTCATGTCGTAAACCCGTATGACCTGGCGGCCTTTCTGAAAGATGTCTTCGCCGTGCTCGCGGGCTGTATTGTTTTTGGAATTTTCGGTAATTTCCCAGTAGATGAACATCCAGTTGGGATCGCGCGGCAGCAGGGCCGCCTCGGTAGTGCCGTAGCCTTCCGGCAGCGCCTTGTGTTCCGCTTCAGGCGCGCTATTGTCTTTTTTTATCTGCCCTGACGAAGTCATCAGTTTCTCCTTCGGATTGTCTATGGTTTTGGTTGGAGACCGGGACAGGTTCGTTACAAATTAACGTACCAATTCCCCCCATGATCCCTACACGTTTATCATAGCAAATTTGCCCCCACGCACAAAGTAAATGCCAGGCCGGGCCGGACCTTTGCCCTACTCACCAAAAAGCGGCTTATTTGGGAAGAAGAGGGGAATTTTCTGGCAGGCCGTAGACGCGGGCCAGCCGCTGCGCCGTGAGCAGCTCAGGCACAGGCCCGAAAGAATATCCCCCGCCGCGTTCCATCAGCAGCGCCTTGTTGCAGCCCAGGCGGGCCAGCGCCGGCTCGTGCAGCACCACAGCCACCGCCATGCGCTTGGAAACCAGCCCCGCTAGCAGAGCCATGACTGCTGACTTGTACTTCAAGTCCAGGTGTGAGGTCGGCTCGTCCATCAGCAGCACCCGCGCCTCCTGCGCCAGTGCCTGGGCTATAAAAGCCAGCTGCCTCTCACCGGTAGAAAGCGAGTTCACGGAGCGCCCCGCAAAGCGGGTTATCCCAGTCTCCTCCATGGCCCGGTCGGCGGCTTCCTCGTCGGCGGCGGAGTAGCCGCGCCAGAAGCCGGAGCGGGCGGTGCGCCCCAGCAGCACCATCTCCCTGGCCGTAAAATCATAAGGAGTGGAAGTCTCGCTGGGCACATAAGCCACCAGCCGGGCCAGTTCGCGCGTCCCGATGCCAAAAACATCCTCGCCCGCTATATGGACGGAGCCGGAGGCCCCCCTGATATAGCCGGTAAGAAGTTTCAACAGAGTGGACTTGCCAGAACCGTTAGGGCCCAGCACGCACATAAAATCGCCAGACCGCAGCTCGAAGCCAAGCCCGTTTATAAGCGGCTCCGGGCCGTACGAAAAAGTAAGAGCTGAAGCCCTGAGCACAGGCATCAGGCCGTCCCCCTGGAATTCTTCCACAAAAGCCACATGAAGAAAGGAGCCCCGGCCAGAGCCATAATAACCCCCGCCGGCACCTCGGCTGGTGAGAAAAGCGAGCGGCCGGCGGCGTCCGCGGCGGCCAGCAGCGCGGCCCCACCCACAGCCGAGGCCGGAATGAGCGTTCTGGCCGACGGCTTGGTGAGCAGGCGCACTATATGCGGCGTCATCAGCCCCACAAAACCAATAGTCCCGCCTATCGCCACAGCGGCGGAAGTGGCCGCGCAGGCGAGCGCGAAGAAAATGATCCGCTCGCGCCCCGGCTCGGCTCCAAGGTGATAAGCCTTCTCCTCGCCCAGCGCCATGGCGTCCAGCGCGCGCCAGCGCAACATGGCCGCCGCCCCAGCCGCCGCTATGATCAGCGACGAGGCGATAAGCACTCCGGGCTGCACCGAATACAGGCCGCCCAGCACGAAATAGAGGAGAGAGAATGACCGCTCCCGCACCGAGGTCAGCGTTAGCATTACCAGCGCCGAGAGGAAGGCGCTGACAGCCACCCCCGCCAGCACCAGCGAGGCGTCGGAAAGGCGGCCAGCCAGGCGCGCCAGCCAGTAGGAAAGGAAAGTGGCGCCGAAAGCGCCCGCGAAGACAGCCAGGAAGAAAACGGGGGAAGTCCTCTCGATGCCGGCCAGAAAACAGAACACCGCGGCCGCCGTGGCCCCGGAAGAAGTTCCAAGGATATAAGGGTCGCTGAGCGGGTTCTTAAGCACGCCCTGAAAAAGCGCTCCCGCAAGGCCAAGTCCCGCCCCTACGGCCAGCGCGGCCAGCGTGCGCGGCAAGCGCAGATTAAGGATCACGTCGGCGTTGGACCAGCCGGCCGGTCCGGCCGCCAGCGAGAACAGGCAGGCGGCCGCCAGCACGGCGAAAAGCAGCAGTACCTTATTTCTTTCCATGCAAAAGTTTTTCAAGCCTGGCTATCTCGGCGAATAGGCGCGGCCCCGGCCTGGAGAAGGCGTCCCTGTCGAGCGCGGTTATTATCAGCCCGTTCTTCACGGCGGGCAGGCTGCCGGCCATAGGCCTTGAAATGAATTCTTTTCCGGTCCCGGAAAGCAGTATCACGGCCTCCGGGCCGCGCAGCAGTACCTCTTCCCACGCTGCCTGGAAGTAGCCTTTTTCCTCTTTCGCGAAAATATTTACCCCCCCCGCGTGAAGCACGGCGTCGGAAAGGAAGGACTCCCCGCCGGTGGTCCAGCCCCCGGTATCTTCCTCCAGGTACACCTTCAGCGGCTTCTCCGGCACCGGCCCGAGTCGGGCCGAAAGCTTATGCACCAGTTTTTCTCCCTCGGCCTTCCGGCCAAGTTCCGCTGCTATAAGACGGATGGTAGAGAAGATATCCGACACTTTCCTTTCCTGCGGCAGCGAGACCACTTTTACGCCAAGCAAGGCCAGCTGTTTTGTGGAGGAGGCCCCGGCCCAGTCGCCGGCGAACACCACGTCCGGTTTCAGCGAGTACACCTTCTCTACGTTGGGGCGCAGGTAGTCTCCCGCCTTTTCTATCTTCGCCGCGGCCGGCGGATAATCACAGAAATTAGTGACGCCCACCAGGTCCTTGCCCGCGCCCAGCTCAAAGATTATCTCGGTATAGGAAGGCATCAGCGAGACCACGCGTTCGGCCCGCGCCGGCGCGGCGGCGCACAGGCACAGCGCTAAAAGAGAGATGAAAGTTTTCATAATAAAAAAGCCCTTTCTCCGATAAAGAAAGGGCTCTGCCTCCCCCTCGGAATCCCCCGCCGCGGCGGGGGTTCGCAGTAGACCGGGCTTAGCCATGCGGCATCACCGTTGCGGGGCAGCCGGGGATTCGCACCCCGTTCCTTCTGCTTTGTACTTCTATGATACCAAAATCAGAACCTGTACTTCGCCTCGCCCATCACATACCAGCCCTTTAGCGAGTAGTCCACTCCGGCGGCAGTGCGCCGGCCTGAGCCGGCGAGCGCGCCCAGCGTGGCGTCCACGGACGCCCACTTGCGCGTTACGGCGCCGGAGAAGCGGTGCATGGGCACGTCAATGGCCGTGGAGAAGTCCACGCTGTGCCGGTCTATGGCCCAGGTATCGAAGGCGTAGCCGCCCATAACTTCGTATTTCTCGCTGAGCTTCTTGATGGCGCCGAGGCGGAACTTGGTAGAGTTGTTCCAATGGTAGGTATTGCCGTTGCTGTTCAGCAGGCCGCCCGGGGTATCGTAGGTCCGCGCGCTGGAGAAACCCTTCCACCAGGTCTGGGCGAGATCGCAGGTAACCTTCAGGTCCTTACGTGCCTGCCAAGCCACGCCCACGCCGGAAGTGGCGGGGTGGTGCACCGGGTAGGTAAAATCGCTCTGCTGCGCGAAAGCGCCGTTGAGGTAGACTTTTTCATCGCCCTTTAGCGGAATGCGGGTGCCCGTACGGACCACAAGGCCGGCCTGCCAGGTGTCGTTTATCTTATAGTCCAGGCCGCCCACACCCTCGAAGCCGTAACCACTGGCGTCGGATTTATTCTTCTGCGTTGTGTTGGCAAGGCCGCCCGGCATGAACGGGCCCCAGTTAATTGAAGAATCCGAAGTTAAGGAGCCGTAGATGGCGTTCAGCCCCAGTCCGGCCGTGAACCTGTCGTTCAAGCGCCTGGAATAAGACACGTTGACCACCCCGGTTATAACGTTGCTCTTATAATCGAGGGCGGTAACGAACGGATCTGCCGGAGCGGTGCCCTTAAAATCCGCGCCCTGCAGCAGCTGCGGATAGACGCCGGCGCCGATAGCGCTCTTGGCGTCGAGGGGAATGACCACTCCGAGAGAACCGATGACGAAACCTGAAGTCACGCGGTTATTGCCGAAAGGATTCATCCCCGGCACGTTGAAGGAATTCCCGTCCTTCGTGTACATCTTGCCGGCTCGCAGTTCCAGACCGGCTTCACGCGACACCGCGTTAACAAGCCCGGCCGGGTTCCAATAGATGGCCGTCCAGTCGTCTGCATCGGCTATCACCGCCCCGCCGCGGGCTACCGCGCGGGCGCCGATCCCGTCGAACTCATAGCCCGAAGCGCAAACCCCGCCCGGTGAAACGGCGCTGTAAAGCAGGCCGCCGGCAAAAAGAGCTGTAGCCAGGGCCAAATCGCTGTATGTAGATATTTTCATGATGTCCTTTTCACTGAGCTTATAATATTCTGCGCAAATTCATCCCGCGTCCCGGCACCCCCGGCGGCGTCTGGGCCTGCGCGTCACGCCAGCGGGAACCTGGTTCTGACCCAAAGCCCCCCCGCCGGGAGGTTATAGAATTCTATGGCCCCGTCGTTACGGGCTAGCAGTTCACGTGTGATCATCAGCCCGACGCCGGTCCCGTCCTTCTTAGTGGTCACGGGGTTGCGGAAGATATTCTTGAGCATTTCTGGCGGCATGCCCGTGCCGTTGTCGGAGAATGAGACCTCCACTTCCCTGTCCGCGGCCTTCATCGAGATCTCTATCTGCTTGCACCCCGCCTTGTCCCTTAGGGCCTCGATAGCGTTCCTGATTATATTGAAAAAAGCCTGCTGCAGGTCCGATCTGGACGCGTACACCGCCAGGTCCGTGTTCTCGGGATAAAGCTTCACGAATTTAATCCCGAGGGCCTGCGGCGAGTACGACACTATGGCAATGAGCATGCGCATGAACTCCGCCAATAGGATCTTCTCGGCCGGGCCGCCGGAAACCCTGCCGAACTGCGTAATGTTCTTCAGGGATTCGGACATGTCATCCACGATCTCGTCGATATCCTTGAGCATCTCCCTGTGATCGGGATCTTTTGTCCTCAGCATCTCCAACTGGATATAGCCGGAGATGGAACTGATAGGGTTGCGCAGGTCATGCACTATCCTGTGCGTGAGCATGCCAAGCTGGGCGGTGGAGTTCAGGTCGGAGAATTTGGTCAGCAGGCCCTGCTTCTCAAGGTTCTCAGCCTCCAGACTTGTGCGCAGGTTCAGCACTATGATGCCGGTGATGTAGCGCGTAATCCACATGAAGGTCACGGTTACCGCCATAAGTATGAAAGTGACGACATTGCTCTTGTAAACGGCGGCGGCCCAGGGATTCGCCGGAGGGAGCCAGCCTACAGCCTCACCCGCGCAGACAAAGCTGTACGTAAGAATGGCCAGCGGCAGCGTAAAGGAGTTATGAAGCCCGTATACGGCTTCGGAGATGAGCAGGATAAAGTAAAGAAATACGAACGGCGAGGCCACCCCCCCGCTGAAATGGACCACGAAGGCCAGCATCGTTATGGCGATGCCGCTCAACAGTACGCCGACCTTGGTCCGTACTTTGGAGTATAGAAGATTAAAGGACAGATAGAACAGCAGATAAAGGACCGAGGCGATCAGGGCCATAGTCCCTATCTTGCAACCACAGGGGAAGTCAGCCTCTAAGTACATCATCGAGACCAGGAAACACGCCCCGGAGGAAAGCAGGGCCTGCTTGCGAAAAAGCAAAGGGTCTATGGTCAGCGCGACTTTTTCAGTTGAGACGTTCATCAGCCGCCTTTTCGAAAGACTTTTCCCAATACCGCACGAAGGTTGGCGCCACCAGCATCAGAAGGATATAGCCGAACAGCGCCTCATAGGGCATGTGAAAGACCGGTACGGTGCCCCAGTCCCATTGCAGCCGGTCATAGCGGTAAGTCCAGATGCCGGACTTCACGCCGAGGGTCTCCAAAGGGAACGCCACGAGGGCCGCGGAAACCACGTCGAACACGAAGATCCTTTTGTCCCTCGGCTCTATCCGCGGCTTTTTAAGGAAAGCGCAGTACATCTTTTCCGAGATGAAGGTAACCAGCGTGAACATCACACCCCAGCCCAGCACTACGGCCAAGGGGGTGTCCTTATAAATAGTGATGTGCAGGTGATAATCCCAAAGCGGCTCAGTGGCGAATTCATTGAACGCCCCCACCATGGTCCCCGCTATCATTTCGCCAAGCACGTTCCTTTTGGCGAAACGCCTGAAAAGATACCAGGTGAGAGGGACCTGCGCGAAAAGGTAGAGCTCCAGCAGGATCAGTTTCATTTCCCCGCCTTCGCGGCACGCTTCTCGAAAAAGCCCTCGAACGTATGCATCAGCACCACCACGAAAAGCGGCGGGAACCAATAATACAGCAGGGGCTCTTCTATGGGAATGCCGAAGAACAGGACGCCCAGCGTCCGATTGGGGTTCCAGATCCAGTGGCCGCGGGAAACGGAGAACAATTCCGCGCAGCACATCAGTACTTCAAAGGTGGCTATCAGCGCCAGGGCGGCTTTCCAGTTCACCCTTTCCCTGGCGGCTTTGTACAGCGGCACTAACAGCAGCATGAACGGCACGGCCAAAATGACGGTTGCCGGCCAGCGCTTTTGGGCGGTAGCTTGTTCTTTCTTTTTATCCTCGTCGCTGAGGAGGTCTTCGGCTTCAGGCATTTTTCCTTAAGAGCCGGCTGTATCCGAGGTATACGGCCAGACAGAACGGCGTGGCCCCGAACCAGAAAACGAATTCTTCCACAGGCGCTTTCCCTATCCACAGGCCGACCAGATGGTCTATCTTCTGCGAGAAGAACCAGACGTCAAATTTAAGGAACACGAATTCCATCCCCGTCAGCGCGACGGCCATTGCCGCGGAGGCGGCCCAGAAGGCTTTGCGCAGGGGACCGTCGAAGAACTTAAGGAAAAAAAGGACGAAGACAAGAACAGGTATCCAGAAAAGCACGGAGTAAGTTATCAGGTAGACAGGCATGCGGCAGTTACCCCTTGTACTGATAATAGCAAGTTTCCCACGGCGGGGAAAGGCCGCCGGGCAGCCGGGCCCGGCTCAGGCCTCGTCAGCCATATGCGAGCCCGACAGCCAGCGGTGCCGCGGGTCGCAGTAGTGCATAGCGTTTACCTGGCCGCTCTTAGGCGCGACCAGGCCGGACAGGCGCGGGAAAAGTTGCGCCAGCGATTTGCGCACCCCCAGCCGGAACATCTGACGGTAGAGCTTGCGGCGCGGGAGCGGCCCGCCGAACCAGCCTTTAAAGAACCTGGAGGGCGAGAAATGATAGCTGACATAGAATTTGACCAGTTCCCGCTCCGCCTTCTTCTGGTCTATACCCTTGCCGAAGAAAGTCATAAAGTTCCAGTTGTCGTAGGCCGGCGCCGTCCCGAACTCCGCCATCAGTTCCTTATAGGAGTCGGTCCATGGGTAAGGCGTTGTCCAGAAAAAACACACGTAGTCGGCGCACAGCCCACCCAGGTTCTCCAAGGTTTCCTTCACCTCGTCCTCGCGGTTGTTCCAGCCGAGCATGATGTCCACCATGGCTATCATCCCGGCGTCCTGGATGGACCTGACCGCCAGTTCGGTATCCTCCATGCGCTGCTCTTTATTTACGGTCTTCAGGGTTTTATTGGCGGTGAACTCGGCGCCCAGCAGCATAAGCCTGAAGCCCGCCTGGGCGTAGCGCGGCAGCAGTTCTCGGTCGCGCAGGATGTCTTTGGCGCGCGCGCAGGTGCCGAACACCGCGTCTTTAAGGTCCTTGGCTATCAGCGCATCCAGCAGGCCTTTCCAGGCGTCCGCGTCCGCCTGCGGGGATTCGTCGGCCATCAGGAAGTAGCGCACGCCGTGCTTGTGGTACAGCATGGAGACCTCGTCGGCGAAGACCTGCGGGGAGCAGGCACGCCAGGTATCCCAGAACTTCCACTGCGAACAGTACCGGCATTTCTGCACGCAGCCCCGCGAGAACTGCACCACGGCGGAGCGCTCCCCGTTGATATGGTTGCGGTAGAGGTCCCAGTTCGGTATCAGGCCGTACGCCGGACGGTTGCCATCCAGGTCCTTGAGCGGCCCCGCACCCGGATTCACCCGGAGCTCCGCGCCGTCGCGCCAGACCAGCCCGGGTACGCAGGCCAGCGGCGCACCTTTCTCCAGCGCGTCCAGCAGATGGCCGGTCGCCACCTCAGCCTCGCCGGCGATGACAAGATCTATCTCCGGGCATTCATCCATCATTTCCCGGTACATGAAAGTGGCGTGTATTCCCCCCAGAAGGGTGCGGACGTTCGGAAAACGGCGGCGGGTTTCGCGCACTATCCGCAGCGCCTCGTTCGCCAGATGAGTGCGTACCGCCACGCCCACAATGTCCGGCCTCTCGCGCCCGATGCGCGCCATACAGTCGTCCAGCGAAAGGTTCTCCGCCGTGCAGTCCAGGAACGAGACCTGATGCCCGGCCTTCAGGGCAGCCGAAGCGGCGAACAGCGGGCCGGTGTTCATCAAAGGCCCCTGCACCGCCTCCATACCGCCGCAATGGTAATTGGGAACTATCATCATTAGCCGCATTTTTATACCGCCTTTTGTTGTGACGTCAGTGCTATTTCCGTATTGCGCGAATCCGTTGACATATCTCCGGTCATATGGGGAAGCCGAATCTGCCGGCGGCGCGGGACAGGTCGCGCGCGAAAGAGGTCTTGAGCAGGGCGGCCGGGTGGCCCAGCGCATTTTCAAGCGCGCGGTCGGTTTTTATATAGGCCGAAACCCCGGCGGTTTTTCGGCCGGAAGACATGTTCTCTATAACGCACAGCACCGGTACCTTCAGCTTCCGGTAAAGCTCCAGCGAGCGCGCCAGCACGTCGTGGGCCAGCACGGAGGGGATGGTAACGGCCAGCACCTCGGCCCTGCCCACGAAACGGATGATGTCGAGAGCCGCATCGTTTATACCGGGCGGCATGTCCAGCACCAGGAAGTCCAGTTCTCCCCACTGCGTTATGGCCAGCAGCTCTATGATAGCGTCGGAAATATTGGCGCCGCGCAGTGGCACGGCCTTATTCTCGGAAAAGAAAGTCACCGACATAAACTTCACCCCGTTCACTACGGGCGGCTCAAGACCTTTTTCTTCTTTCGGAAATATTCCGCGGGCGCCGAGAATGAGATGGTCTGAAGCCCCGGCGAAATCCAGGTCGAAGAGGCCGGCCTTATAGCCTTTTTTAGCCAGCAGCAGGGCCAGCGTGGCGGCGGTGACGCTCTTGCCTATACCGCCCTTCCAGCCGGTCACGGCGATAACGCGCTTTACTTTCCCCAGGCGCGCGCCGATCACCGATGGCCGCGGGTCTATATTGGTCATCTGTCGCCCTTCAGATAGCTTATGCTGACGCCGCGGCCCCTGGCGATCTCGAAGTCCGGGCTCTTGCACTTCGGGCATTTCATGAAGGTGTGGGCCATCTCCGGGATGAAATGGATGAACTCCGCCTCGTCCTTGGTTTTCTTCAGGCCTTTGAGAGGGAATTCATGAGCGCAGGCCTTGCAGCGGAAGGCGGCCGGCTCGGCTATTATCTTGAACTTACAGGAAGCGGCCGCGGGATACTGCTTGCGCAGTTCTTCCAGGGCGAAAAGGAAAATCTCTTTATCTATAGCCTGAAGTTCGCCGAAAAGGACCCCGGTTTCCTTCAGTTTCTTCAGTTTCTCGGTCCCGGCGTATTCCACGGCGGTTTTTATCACTGATTCAGCCAATGCCCATTCATGCATAGTTGAATTATACAAAAGGGCAAAGTTGTATTGATAGCAAATATCACTTATGCCAGGTGACCGTGAGTTTATTGCCGGAGGGATTATATTTGAAGCTGAAACTGCCGGCCGCGCGCGGCAGGGAGCTGACCGAATAAGCCTTCATCTTTTCAGGGAACCCAGCCGAACAAAGGCGGTCCAGGTTCCGGAAGCCGTCCGTCCCCGCGGCCAGCACTACCCACGGATGGGTCCTGTACAGAAGCGTTTTCATGCCGCCCAGGGCCAGGCTGTCGTCCTTAATGGAGAAACCGCTGTCCCCGTCCGGAAGTTTAAGGCTGGCGCCCTTGTACCCGAGATATTTCCCCCCGGAGCAGACTACCGCCGCCCAGGTCAGCACGGGCGCGGAACTCTGCGCGATGAACTTTATAAAAAGGGAGGACCGGTAGCCTGCCAGTGCGGCAACTGTACGCTGCCCGGGGAAGTTTATCTCGGCCCTACCCCCTTCCCCGTCCACAACTACCGTTACGGAACTGTCCAGCCTGATCCCGCCCGCCCCGCTCCGGGAATAATACCCGGTATCGGTAGGGGGCGGGACGGGAGGGATATAGCCGTCCGACAGTTTGGGAATGCCGGAAAGTTTCACCGAATCCAGCGGGAACACCGGCAGGCTTCTCTCGGCGAAAGCGGGGCCGTGCAGGGCCAGCGTCAGCAGAAGCGTCAGCGGCAATCCTTTTCCTGCGGGATTTTTCATAACAGACCCCTTTCGACTGCCGGCTTACTTGATAAGCTTGCGGAAACTGGCTATCTCCATAGGGCGCATCTCGAAATCACCCGGCGCCCGGCGCACCAGGCAGATATTGCTGGCCTGTGCCAGGCTGAGGGCCGCGTACTGCGCCTCGTTAGGATTACAGAGCAGCTGCAGCACCCCGGTCTCGCCGGCGCTGACAGGTTTGAGCACTCCGGTCACCAGCACGTTCTGCAGTATGGTGGCCGTGACCTTCTCCTTTACGTCCCCGCCCATGACGGCCTCGAAGGTGACCAGCATGTCCACGCGGTCACCCTTCTCCAGGAACAGCGCCTGGGAGCCGGAGACCGGCAGGCTTACTCCCCGGTAACCGGGCATTATGCGCGCCTCGGGGGTATACCTGACCGCGGGCTTTTTCCCGGCGCTCTTGCGCGGCGCCTCGAAGAGCTGGGCGAACAGGTCGCGGCTTCGCTTCAGCAGTTCCGCGGCCTTGTCGTCGAAGCCTTTCCGGTCCGCCTTGGAGGCGGCTTCCGTCAGCGCGTCGAAGTCCCGCATCAGCGTGTCCATCACGCCCAGCATAGGGCCGCCGCGGCCCTCGAACGAGGTCTGAAGACCGGACTTGGAGACGCGCTCCACGCTCATCATGAACCGGATGCGCATGTCCTCGAAGTCCGCGCCCAGCTCCAGCGGGTTCCCGCCTTTCGCCATCTTGCTGGAGAACTCGTAGAGTATGGACACCGGGGTCTGCCAGAGGGCGGCCTCGCTCAGCTCCCCTTCTTCCGGCTCCTTCCACACCTTGCGCTCCAGCATGGCCGGCAGCGACTTCTCCAGCCAGGCCGGCAGCTTTAGCGAGGTCTTGCCGGGGTAGCAGGAGGTGGGGCTGTCCTTAACCCTGGCGTCCGGCGACGGCGCCAGATAGTAGTAGAACAGCTGCATATCCGCGGCCGTGCAGGAGGCCTCCAGCGCGGGGATGGCGGCGCTGAGGCCGCTCGCCGAAGCCGCCAGGGCGGCTGCCGCCAGAATTGACATTATTATGCGTTTCATATTCCCTCCCGGCTACTGTATAAGTTTGCGGAAGCTGGCCATCTCCATCGGGTGCAGCTCCGTATCGCCGACGGCGCGCACCACCACGGTGATCTTGCCCTGGGAGATGCTAAGGGCGGCATACTGCGCCTCTACGGGGTTCAGCAGCAGTTCCGCCGCGCCGGTCTCGTCTATCTTTTCGGGCTTGCGCACATTTATTACCAGGATGTTCTGCAGAAACGTGGAGGTGATCTTTTCCTTGCGCTCCTTCTTGTCGGCGTCCTCCATCTTGGCGTCGAACGTTACCAGCACATCCACCCTGTCCCCCTTCTTCAGGAACAGGAGCTGGTCTCCGCCGAGCGGGATGGAAGTGCCGCGGTAGCCCTTCACCAGCCCGACCGGCAGCAGCGCCTTCGGGGCGGCGCTGGAAACCGCCACCGGCTCGGCCGCTCCGGCTTCGGCCGCGCGCAGCTGCGCCGGGGCGGCCAGCGCCGCCGCGCACACTATCGCAAGTTTAAATGCCTTCATAAGACCTCCTTCTTCTGTCTGTTAAATTACCCTGCGCTCAAAAATGTCTTCCGGAGCTATAACACGCCTCTCAAGGGTGAACACGGCGCCCTCGGTCTCCAGCACTATGCCGGAGCCGTTCTCCAGCTTGACCTCGCGGCCCGCGGCCAGCACTATAGGGGACCCGGACCCGGCGGAAGCTATCGGGAAAGCCTTTATCGGCTCGGTCTCCAGCCTGCCCATCGGCACGGCAGCGAAGAGCTCCTCGCCAGCCGCCCCTGAAGCTGCCAGCGCAGCAGGCAGCCGGGAAACCCGTGCCCGGACAGGGAGCAGCGGGGAAGGGACTTGCGGGAGCGCGGCCATGACCGGCGCCTGGGTTTCCGGAACGCACCCGGTATGGCGGCGGGCCAGCGGCAGCAGCGTTATAACCAGGACGGCGGCGGCCATTGCGGCGCGGACAGAATTGTTAGCGAACAGTGAGCGCAGGGAGACAAGGAAACCGGCGGGCTCCGCGGCAAGCCGGTCCCGCAGGCTTTCCTTTATAAGCGACTCCTCGCTGAAGTCAGCGCGGGCTATGCAGGACGCCAGCTCCATGGCGCCGGGGTCCGGGCTGAAGGGCGCGGCAGGGCCGCCCTGCAGCACGGAGTCCAGCTCCCTGTTAAATTCTTCTATAAGTTCGGACTCGTTCATAACTTTCTCTTATCCGCCAGAAAAGTCTGCATTTTTTTAACCGCCCGGTAGACCAGGATGCTCACGTTACTTTCCCCTATCCCTGTCATCAGCGCTATCTCGCGGTTGGTCATCCCGGAACTGAACTTCAGCGCTATTATATCCCTGGAGCGCTCATCCAACCCCGCTACGGCTTCCAGGATCAGGCCGGCTTCTTCTTTTCTTTCTAGGATGGCCTCCATGCGGGGCTCCGTTCCTGCCTGCTCTCCCGCGTCTTCCAGGGAGACCTCACCCCGGTGGTTGCGGGCCCTGGCCCAATCTATTACGGCGTTGCGGGCTATGCCGAAAAGCCAACCCTGTACCGGCCCCCGCCCCGCGTCATAAGTCCCGAAATTGCGCAGCGCCGCCTCAAATATCCTGCCCGTAACGTCGTCAGCTTCGGCCGGCAGCCCCACGTGGTAGCGCACATAGTTATAGACCTTGTTAAAATAGCGGTCATACATCTCGTTGAAAGTCATAGGGTCCGGCATTCCCTCTATACTAATAAATACGGCGGCGGCGGGAAAGTATTACATTTTCCAAAGGTATCGAATAAAAAACCCGGATATTTATCCGGGTTTTTTAGCCGCCTGTGCCGGCTATATATCTTCCCTGTCACATCCCCAGTCCCGGCAAACCGCTCAGGGCGCTCATCTTCTGGGCTGCCGACTTTTGGCTCTCGCGGATGGCGCGGTTCACAGTCTCCGCCAAGGCGGCCTCCAGCTTCGTCTTGTTCACGGTAGCCAGGTCGCACTTCAGCTCCACGCTCTTTATTTCTTGGGAACCGGTGATACTGACCTTCACCATGCTGTCCTCGCTCGCCAGCTGCAGCGAATCCAGTTCCTTCTTGATATCGTCCATCTTACGCTTCATTTCCCAAAGCTGTTTCATTTTATCAAGCATAGCCGCTCCTTTGTACTATCTTAGAATATACGAAAGCTAGAATTCGTCCCCGCCGGGCAGGATCGGTTTGGATTTCATGGCCAGGTCGCCGCGGCGCAGACGGGAATTTTTATAGCCGTACAGGAAATAAATGACCAGACCTATGATCAGCCACACGAAGAACCTGAGCCAGGTTATCTTGTCCAGCCCCAGCATCAGGAAAAGACAGAACCCTATGCCCAGCACCGGAGTGACAAAGCCGCCCGGGGCCCTGAAGGGGCGCACGCGGTCGGGGTCTTTTATCCGCAGGATGATAACACCGGCGCAGACCAGCACGAAAGCAAAAAGCGTGCCGATGTTGCAGAGGTTGGCCATCTCGTCGATGTTGCAGAAGGCCGAGAGTACCCCCACTATGATCCCGGTCCAGATGGTGGTAATGTAAGGCGTCTTGAATTTTTTATGGATAGTGGCGAAATAAGGCGGCAGCAGCCCGTCGCGGCTCATCGAGAAGAAGATCCGCGGCTGCCCCATCTGAAAGACCAGCAGCACGGCCGTATGCGCCACCACCGACCCCAGGGACACTATCACTATTATCCAGCGGGCCGCGTGGTTGTAATCCAGCCCCGCTATCAGCGGCTCGGCTATCTTGTTCTTCAGCTCCATGAACGGCATCATGCCGGTAAGCGCCACCGTCACCAGTATGTAGACGATAGTGCAGATGATAAGCGAACCTATAATGCCTATAGGCATATCCCGCTTGGGATCGCGTGTCTCCTCGGCTACGGTGGAAACCGCGTCGAAACCGATATAGGCGAAGAAAATGGTGGCCGCCCCCACCTGTACGCCTTTCCAGCCGCCCGGCATGAACGGCGTCCAGTTGCGTTTATCGAAATAATAGAAACCCACGCCCACAAAAAGGGCGATCACGAGAAGCTTGATAATAACCAGGAAGTCATTGAACCTGGTGCTTTTTTTAATACCCACAACGAGCAGTGCCGTAAGCGCCAGCACTATAAGCAACGCCGGCAGGTTGAAGATTATAGGGATGCCGAACACATGCGGGATCAGGGAGGGATCAAAAAGCTTGAGGGTCCCGGCCAGGGCGGTGTTCCCGCTTTGCACCGCCGCGGTCAGTTGCGCCGCCTTGGCGAAAAAAGTCCTGTAATCCACCCGCAGCCAGAGCGGCATATTTATGCCGAAAGCGCTGTTCAGAAAATCATTGAAATAGCCGGACCAGCTGATGGCCACCGCCACATTACCAATGGCGTATTCTATGATCAGGTCCCAGCCTATGATCCAGGCCACAAGCTCCCCCATGGTAGCGTAGGCATAAGTATAAGCGCTGCCTGAGATGGGCACCATGGCGGACAGCTCCGCGTAGCAGAGGGCGGTGAAGCCGCAGGCGATGGCGGTCAGTATAAAGGAAATAATAAGCGCGGGGCCGGCCGGGTAGCCGCTGGAAGCGCCGACCGCGGCTTCCCCCACCATGGCGAAGATGCCGGCGCCTATGATGGCGCCTATGCCTATCATCGTAACGTCGAAAGCGCCCAGGACCCTTACAAGTTTATGGCCGTGCTCGCGCGACTCGGCCATTATCTCGTCTACGGATTTGATCTGAAAGATTGACATTAGTTCCCCTAGGCGCGCGCTATCTATCTGCGACCTTACCTATATTATTAAAATACCCGGCCAGTTTTGAAGCGGTTTCTTCCACTTCGGCCGAAAGGCCTTCCTTATAGTCCAGGGATTTCGCCTGCACGCCCACCACTACCAGCTCGGCCCCGGTGTCTTCCTTAACTATGGAGAAGGTCACGGAAAGCGGGAAGCTGTGCGTGGAAAGGACCGTTTGCTGGTTTACAGCCTCCAGCGGGATAACGCGCAGTTCCCCCGCCGTACCGCCGAAATGGGCCGCGTCTACAAGTATCACCTTGTCGGGCTTCCAGTCTATGGCCGTCTGGGCTATGTTTTCAGGGGTGGTGCCGGCGTCTATCAGCCGGATATCCGGGCGGTGGAATTCCACATGGGCGCAAACATAAGGGCCGACGCCATCGTCGGCCCTTAAGGTGCTTCCCAGCGTTACCACGAGCGTGCGGCCCTTGGGGGCCAGCGCCGCCTTAACCTCTTCAGTCCACGAATTTGACATCGAGGTAATGCGCGGAACAGGAGATGCACGGGTCGTAAGCCCGCACCAGCATCTCCAGCCGCAGGGTTATGGTTTCCTTGGGCAGGGTGATGATCTCGGGCAGGAACTTTGCGAAGTCGTGCTCTATATTATTGACGTTCTGGTTGGTCGGGATGATGCAGTTGGCTACCTTTATCATGCCGGCACGGTCCGTTTCGTAGTTATGATGGAGTATGCCGCGGGGCACTTCTACCGAGCCCACGCCGTTGCCCGCGCGCACGGGCACCGCGCCTTTCTCGTTTGCGCCCACGGTGACCTGCTGGCTGTAGTCCAGGCCGTTCTTCTTCAGGTCCTTCAGGATCTCCAGCGCGTGATAGTAGCAGTGCACTATCTCTATCACCTGCGCCACGGTGTTCATGAACGGATTGTGGCAGACGGGTTTAAGGCCCAGCTCTTTAGCCACGGCCTTGGCCTTGGGGTGCAGCTTGTCGGCGTTCAGGTTGAAGCGGGCGAGAGCCCCCACGAACAGGCTATCGCGGGACCACTTGGTGAACTTAGCGGAGGAGCGCGGGTCGATGAATTCGTTCGTCGACTTCCGGTAATCTTTCTTGCTGACGCGTTTGCCGTCGGTGGAACCGATATCGCCCATCAGCAGGGGATATTCACCGTCGTCGGACACTAGTGCCACGTACTCGGTCTCGCGGTGGAAGTCCGGGAACTTAAGGACTTTGGCCAGCTTCAGGGTCTCGCCCATGTCGCCGGCCATCTCTTCGAGTATCTTTATCTGGGTGTCCAGGTCCTTCTTCGAAGGCAGCTTGGTCCAGCCGCCCACTACGGCGGTGATAGGGTGTATATGGCGCCCCACCAGGATATCGCAAACGTCGTTGACCGCTTTCTTCATGCGCAGCGCGCGGCGCACCACGGCGTTGTGCGTCTTTATCAGCGGGATGAAGGACGGCACGCCCAGCACGTCGGGCGCGGCCAGCAGGTACACGTGCAGGATGTGGCTGTCGAGGAACTCGTAATCAAGCAGCAACTTGCGGAGCTTTATAGTCTGTTCGGTGGGCACTACGCCCAGGGCGTCTTCCGCCGCCTGTATGGAGGCCAGCGAGTGACCGCAGGAGCAGATGCCGCAGATGCGGCTGGTAATGTGCTGCGCCTCGAAGATGGAGCGGCCGCGCAGCATCCCTTCGAACAGGCGGGGCGTCTCCACCACGTGGAACTCGCACTTCTCCACCTTGCCGTTCTTCACGTTGACCACTATGTTGCCGTGGCCTTCCACGCGGGTGAGATACTCAACTTTAATATCGAGATTCTTATTTGCGGTTGCCATTGTTGTCGGCCTCCTTGCACTTGTTGTACATGTCGAACTTGGCTTTTATAAGTTCGGGCTTGAGGTTATATTTGCTGATAACGTCGTTGGCGTTCTTCGCTGGGTTCTTCACCTCGCCGCGGCAGCCGTAGCAGATGTTGCCATTGTTGACGCACCAGGAATTGCAGCCGGCCTTGGTCCAGGGGCCCAGGCAGGAAACGCCGCGCTCGTACATGCAGACGTTCTCGTTCAGTTTGCATTCAGAGCAGACGGGATTGTCCGGCACGGTGTAGGGCAGGCCGCGCAGCGCGCACTTAAGCACCTCTACCAGTTCCGGCGCGTAGATCGGGCAGCCGTTGATGGAGTAGTCCACCTTCACCACCTGGTGCACGGCCTTGGTAGCCGTGCTGTCGAACAGCTTATAGTCCTTCCCGTAGACGCTAGCCCGTATCTCGTCCAGCTCGAAGGAGTTCTTCATGCCGTTCACGCCGCCGGTGCAGGCGCAGGCGCCGTAGGCTATCAGCACCTTGGCGCGGGCGCGGATCTTCTTAAGGCGCTCTTCGGCGTGATGGTCGCCTATCGAGCCTTCTATAAGGACCACGTCGTAATCCTTGTCCCATTTCTCGCTGATAGCCTCGCGGAACTCCACCACGTCGATGGCGCCGAGGATGTCCAGCAGCCCCTCGCCGAGGTTGGTGATCTGCAGCTGGCAGCCTTCGCAGGAGGCGAAGTCAAAGAAAGCCACTTTGGGCTTGGCGGCGATCTGCACGGATTTTTTCTCTGTTTTCATGTTGTTCTCCGTATTAAAGTTTCTTAGCGTCCTTCACCTCTTCGTAGGTGAAGGTGGGGCCGTCTTTGCAGCAGTAGTAGTTCTTGGGGTGGTCTATCTGGCAGTGGCCGCATTTCCCCATGCCGCATTTCATGTGCCGCTCAAGGGACAGGATGATCTGGCGCTCCGGCAGGTTCTTCTTCAGGAGCTCGGCTATGACGAACTTGTACATGATGGGCGGGCCCACCACCACGCCGAAGGTCTTCTCCGGGTTGATGGTCACGCCGGGGATCAGGCTGGTGATCAGGCCGACATTACCGGTCCAGTCCGGGGCCGTGCGGTCCACGGTGCAGGAGAAGTTCACGTCCAGGCGCTTCTGCCACTCTTTGATCTCGTCGCCGAACAGCATGTCCGTGGGGGTCTTGCAGCCCAGCAGGATGTCCACTTTGCCGAACTCGCGGCGGTTGTCCATCACGTAATTTATCAGGGAGCGCAGCGGCGCTATGCCCAGGCCGCCCGCCACGAACAGCAGGTCGTTGCCGGTCATCAGCTTCACCGGGAACGGCTTGCCGAAGGGCCCGCGTATGCCCAGCCAGTCGCCTTTTCCAAGAGAGTGCATGTGCTTGGTCAGACGGCCGGCGGCACGCACGGTCAGTTCGAAAGAGCCGCGCTTCGTCGGGCTGGAGCAGACGGAGATAGGCGCCTCGCCTATGCCGTACAGCTCTACCTGCACGAACTGCCCGGGCTCGTGGTCCAGGTCGCCGTCGTCGAGCTTTATGTCGAACCACTTTTCGGTGGCCGTCATCTGCCTGGCGGCTATGATCTGTCCCTTGCGGAGTTTCCAGTTGGAGTTCTTTATTTCCTCGGTCATAGTTGTCCTCTTATTTATGCTCGGCGGCCAGGGCCTTCAGGGTATCCTTCAGGTTTATCTTGGCCATGCAGGTGCGCGTGCAGCGGCCGCAGCCGGTGCAGAAGGAGCGGTAGAACTTGTCCAGCGGGTACTTGAACTTGCGGTAGAAGCGGTGGCGCTGGCGCTCGGCGCGCTCGTGCCGGAAGTTCTCTCCGCCGGCGACCGACGCGAAAGTCTCGAACTGACAGGAATCCCAGGCGCGGTTGCGCGAACCGGTCTTCATGTCCAGGTTGATGGTGTCGGCCATGTCGAAGCAGTAGCAGGTGGGGCAGACGTTGGTGCAGTTGCCGCAGGAAACGCAGCGCTCGCCCAAGTCCTTCCAGACCTTGCTGTCCATGCCCTTGGCGAAGATCTCGGGCAGCTTTTTCGGGTCCACGCCTATCTCGTTCTGGAAGGCGTGCTTCTTGCCCTCGCGCACACGGTCCAGCGCGGACATATCGGCGGGAGAAGCCTTGGCCAGGCCCATCTTCTCTACCAGCTCCTCACCTTTCTGGGTGCCTACGTGTAGAATGAACTTGTCACCCAGATCGGTGAAGAACAGGTCGTAGCCGCCGTTCGGATAGTGGCTGCCCACCAGCGCGCAGCTGGCGTGGCCGTCGCAATAGCCGTTACATTCCAGGCCTATTATGAATATCTTTTCCTTGCGCAGTATGTAATTATAATCGCGGGGTTTTTCGGAGAACACCATGTTCAGGCACTGTATACCGGCAAGATCGCATGTATGCACGCCGAAAATGGCCATTTCCGGGGCTTCCAGGTTCGCCGCGTCTTTTGGCTTTCCCTCGGTCAGGTCAAAGTCCAGCATCTTCTCGCGCTGGGGCATGAAGTACTTCTTGGGAGGAAGTATAGTGGGGATATAGCTTAGGGCTATTTCCCCGGCCGAAGTAACTTCCTCGAAAGCGAAGTTATTGTGCCCTTTGGCTACAGGGGCGCAGACTTTCATCTTCTTGGCGAGTTTCTTGATGAAACCGTCAAACTCATCCTTCATTATTATATGGTAGTTCACCCGCTTGCCCTCCGTTAACTGATTATCGTTCGATGCACCTATATTATATGTAAATTTCTTCTTGACTTTACTTTCACCTAAGGACCTGCCCGGCCCATGGCCCCGCCTGCTTATAAGTTTATCTAATACCCGGACAGCCAGGCAGCCACCCGCGCGCCAATCAAGAACTCTGCGGCCCGGCTGCGTGGAGCGGAGCCGGGCATTAGAAGAATTAATATCCCCCGGAGCGAGGCAGCCTGCCCCCCAAATTGCTAAAATATATGCGAGGCGCCCCGGCAGCGGGAATATTCCGCGCCTCGATGCGGCCAGCCGCGGAACATGGAACATCATGAATGAAATAGTATTTATGCGCCACGGAACTGCGCTCAGCGTCCGCGAAGCCGGGGTAGCCTCCGATTCGCAGCGCCCGCTTTCCCCTCTTGGCGAAAAACAGGCGCTTCTCTCCGCGCGGCACCTGCGCGACTCCGGCTTCTCCCCCGCGCTGATAATTTCAAGCCCGTACACCCGCGCGGCCCGGACCGCCGAAATAGCCGCCGGAGTTTTCCCGGCGGCCCGCCTCCGGACGGCGGCAGAAATTTCCGACGGCCCCGCCGATGCGGTCCTGGACCTGGCCACAGATGCCGCGAAGAGCGGCAGCGTGCTGATAGTAGGGCACATCCCGCTGCTGGGCGCGGCGGCCGGCGCGCTGCTGGCCGCCCCCCCGCCCGACCTTTCTCCGGCCGGCTTCGTACACCTGCGCCCCGGAGAAGCGGCGGCCTCCCTTGTGGAATTCTATTCCCCGGAGGGGAAGAGTTGTTGAAATTCCTGCTCCTCCTCCTGCTGGCGGCACATCCCGCTTCCGCCTACGGCAGAACGGCGGACATACGCCTTTATTCGCTCCACAAGATCTCTTCCATAAGCCTTGAACCCGAAGGCCGGGACGTTCTCCTGGGAGACCGCCGGCTAGGCCCGTCAAGGATCTACTCCAGAGGGGCTGCGGTAGCACTTGACGGCAAGATCAAGGCGGGCCCGGTAAAAACGCTCAGGATCTCCACCCACGGCGCGGGGGTCTGGCTTTCCGGTCCGGGCCTGCCGCGCAGGCTTTACACAGGCGATATCGTTTTTTCCGCGGCCAGGAATTCCCTCAGGATAATAAACACCGTCCCGCTCGAAGTCTACCTGGCCGGAGTAGTGACCGGCGAGGCCGGCGACCTCTCGCGCCTGGAAGCGTACAAGGCCCAGGCTGTAGCGGCCCGCACTTACCTGGTAAAGCACCTGAAGAACCATGCCGGCGAGGGCTACAATCTCTGCGATTCCACCCATTGCCAGCTTTACACGGGAACGGGGGAAGTCAGCGCTACGGCCCGCGCCGCCGTGGAAGGCACCAGCGGAGAAATACTGCTTTACAGAGGGGTCCCGGCGGAGGCCTACTATCACTCCGTCTGCGGAGGCCGCACGGAAGACATGAGCTACGTCTGGCCGCCCGAGCGCCTGCCCTATCTGGTCTCTGTGCGCGACGGCCCCGCCGGCCGCCCCTACTGCTCCATAGCGCCCGGGTTCAGATGGAAAACAAAGCTCTACTACACCGGCCTGACGCGGCTAGCCCGGCAGGCCGGCTGGATAGTAGCCGACGAGGAGGCGAAAGGGCTGCGCATAAGCGCCTGGGGACCGTCGGGCAGGGCCGCGGAACTGGAGATCTATACGCAGCGCCGCAGAGTAAAGGTCCCGGCCACCGATTTTTACCACGGGATCGGGCGCAGGGCCGGCTGGAACGCGGTACGCAGCTCTTACTTCAGGCTCCTCCCGGCCCGGGACTATGTAATGCTCGACGGACTGGGCAACGGGCACGGCGTGGGCATGTGCCAGTGGGGCGCGGAAGGGATGGCTAGGAAAGGGTTCAAATACCGGGATATTCTTAAACATTATTATCCCGGAACGGAGATAGGCTATGACTGAAATACAATCCGTAGTTATGGGGCTGCTGCAGGGCACTGGGGAATTTCTCCCCATCTCGAGTTCGGCGCACCTGGCGCTGGCCCCCAGGGTTTTCAGATGGGAAGACCCGGGGCTGGCCTACGACGTTATGCTGCACGTCGGCACCCTGCTGGCGGTGCTGGTCTATTTCGCCAAGGACTGGGTGAAAATATTCGGCGACGCTATCGCGCGCCCCCGGGAGAAAGAGGGACGCCTGCTCTGGCTGCTGGCGGCCGGCACCCTGCCGGGCGGGGTAATGGGCCTGCTTTTCAACCACGCCGCGGAGACGGCGTTCAGGGACCCGCGCTGGATAGCCTGCAACCTCATTTTCTTTTCGCTGCTGATCTGGTGGGCGGACAGGAAACCCGCGCAGACGCTGGGCACGGACACGTTCACGCTGAAGGACGCACTGCTAATAGGCTCGGCGCAGGCGCTCGCCATCCTGCCCGGGGCCTCGCGCTCCGGCATGACCATCATGGCCGCACTGTTCCTGGGCTATGGCCGCGGCCCGGCCGCAAGGCTGTCCTTCCTGCTCAGCACCCCGATAATCCTGGGAGCGGCCCTGATGGAAGCGCGGAAAATAGGATTTTCGGAAGTGAACCCGGCTTTCCTCACCGGGCTTGCGGTTTCCTTTCTGTCGGGCCTGGCGGTCATCGGGCTGTTCCTCGCTTGGCTGAAAAAAAGGACGCTTACCCCGTTCCTGGCCTACAGGGTAATTCTCGGTACCGCGATATTGTGGATGTTCTGGGGGAACGGCAGATAACCAGCGGCTCCGCTAAACTTCAGCCTCGGACTGCGCGCCGCTTTCCGCTTCGGGTTTCTCAAAAGGAAGGAAGATGGTTATCTTCGCCCCGCCACCCGGAATATTCGAGCGCATCATTGTGCCGCCATGCCGTGAGACTATTTTCTTGCAGACGAACAGCCCCAGCCCGGTGCCGCCTTTTCCCCTTCGGCTCGTGTCGAAAGGCTTTACGTCTTCCTGAAGATTTTTTTCCGGGAAACCGGGCCCGTTGTCGGAGATCTCCAGCGATACCCCGCCTTCGACCGCGCGCGCGGAAACCTTTATCTTCCCCCTGTCCGGGACAAAGGACAGGGAATTCGAGACCGTGTTTATAAAGACCCGTTCGATATGTACTCTGCTCGCCCGCACGGTGGGCAGGTAAGCCGGAAAATCCAGTTCAAGCGAAGCGTTTTTCTTTCTTGCGGAATAGTCCATCAGCAGCACCGCGCTTTCGGCGGGCTCCTTAAGCTGCACCGGTTCGAAAGAATACTCCTGTCCTCTCACAATGCTCAGCGCGGCTGATATAAGGCCCTTGGCGTACATGGCCCCTTTAAGTATCCGCTCCAGGTCCTTCTTATCGGGGGTTTCATCCGCCACTGTCAGCTGCGCGCTCAGCAGAATGACCGAGACGGCGTTGCCCAGGTCGTGCATAACGCCGCTGACCAGGGCCCCGGTTTCACCGATGGAAGCTGTGCGCACTATCTCGCTTTCTTTTTCCGTCACTTCTTTCTCAAGGAGGTCGACCTGTCTGCGCTTGAAGGCCAGGCCGGCTTCGGCACTCTTTTTGGACTGGGCGGTGCTGTAAACAACTCCGGCCGAAAAAGTAAGCACCGATATTTTTATAGCCAGGCCGAGGATATGCGCAAGGTCGCCCCCGCCCAACGGCCAGGACAGCACTGTAATAGCCAGGGAGCAAAGGAAGACCACTCCGAAAGCGTCCTTGAAACTGGCCATCAGGGAAGCGGCGAAGACAGGCAGAAGATAAAGGACCCAGAAATACGACTCACCGCCTCCGGAGCAGTAAAGCACGCCGGTTATTATCCAGAAGTTCACCAGCAGGATAAGGTCGATCAGCCAGAGATTCACCGAGGAACGGCTGCGGAGCAGGTAATTGAATATTAAGTTGGACCCCATCAGCAGCAGGAAAAAGTAAAGGATGCGCGGGTAGGAGATCTGGGGACTGTTGCGGAAGAAATACGCCAGTGTGACCATGAAGATGGAAAAAATTATCTCATAGGAATTGCGGGAGAAATTGGTCACCTCCCCGCGGTCCAGCGCTTTTAGGTAGTTCTTCATGAGCGGATACCTTGAATTAAAGCACAAAATACAATTGATAGCAACGGGAGTATAGTATAATTGTCCTAAATGAACGGCACCCCTCCTGCTCCAAAGCTGCTAAGGTTCGACAAGGCCCAGCTTTTCCATTTCTTTTTCTTCGGCATACTGCTGTTCCTGCTTTACCAGTTGCTCCGGGTCGTTTCGCCCTTCTTCGCCCCGATACTGATCGCGGCCACGCTCGCCATGATATTCTACCCGCTCAATCTTTGGGCGCGGAAACGTCTTTTCGGCGGGCGGACCCTGGCGGCGGTGCTGTCAACGCTGACCGCGCTGCTTACCATAGTGGCCCCCCTGCTTATTTTCGGCTGGCTGCTGCTGAGGGAATCCAAGGAACTCTACCCTAAGACTAACCAGTGGCTCACCCACATCTCCCAGAACGATCTGCAGATAGACTTCCCGGAAAAAGTTAAGGCCTACTGGGACCTGGACCTGGGCGATATTCTAACGGCGAACCTTAAAACCCTGCAGGAAAACATCACCAACTCAGGCGCTGTGCTACTTAAGGATATTTTCTTCTTCCTGATCAGCATGCTGGTGATGATAATTATCCTTTTCGTGTTTTTCAGGGACGGGGAGCGCTTCCTTCATTGGCTTATAGACATCATCCCGATGGACCAGGAATACAAGCACCGCGTGGCTAACCAGCTTTATACCACCATGATGGCCGTAGTGCGCGGCCTGCTTCTCACGGCCATGATACAGGGACTGACAGGCGCTTTCGGCTACTGGCTGGCCGGGGTGCCGGCCCCCGCCATGTTCGGAATGCTCACCGCCTTGGCCGCGCTGGTACCGTTCGTAGGGACAAGCCTGGTCTGGCTGCCCCTCAGCGCGGCGATGTTCTATTTAAAAGGGTTCAACACCGGGCTTTTCGTCCTGCTCTGGGGCGCGCTGGCGGTAGGCCTTGTAGACAACTTCCTGCGGCCGATACTGATAGGGCGGGGCGCAAAGCTGCCGGTCTTCCTGCTTTTTCTGGGCATCTTCGGCGGGCTGAAGATATACGGGCCCATAGGCATTTTCCTGGGCCCGCTGCTGATCTCCTGTGTTATTGTTTTTCTTCAGATCTACCGCGAGACCAAGAACCTGCCGCACAATTCCGGCGTCTAGCGCCGGACAGCCTGCGGGCCGGCGCCTACCCCTCTTTCGCTTCCGACTCTGGACAAAGCTTGCGGATAGCGCAGCGGGCGCAAGTCCCCTTGCGGGACATATCCTGCGCCACCATCTTTTCGGCGGTCCCCCGTATCAGCGCCAGCGTGGCGTCCTCCGTGGCCGCGTCATACGGCACGGAAACTTTCTGAAGGGAGGTCAGCACAAAATAACCTGTCGAGCCCACCTTAAGCTTGAGGGCGCGGGAAAGGCCGATGGCATAAATGGAAAGCTGCAGGCTGCCCGCCACGTCCCATTGGTTCTTGTCCTCGAAGCCCATCTTGTAGTCGATCAGGTCCACAAGGCCGCCGGGCATGCGGTCCACGCGGTCAATGGTCCCCTTCACCCGCCATTTCTCGAAAGGGAACTCGAAACTCTTCTCGGAGTAGATAACCTGCGCGCTGTTCTGCTGGAAATGAAGCCACCAGTTCTCCAGCACCAGCGCGCCGCGGTTATAGAACTCCATGCTTTCCTGCGGCGTGGAGTAGCCCTGGTGCAGCCAGGCGTCCTCGTAATAGGAGATCAGGTCCCCTAGGTCGCCGGGGCGGGCGTGGAAACGCGCCAGCGCGCGGTGCACGCTCAGGCCCAGGGACGAAAAAGGCGTCTGCGGGGCGAACTTCCGCTCGACGTAAATATACCTGTAAAGGAAGGGGCAGTCCAGGTAGGCGCGTATCTTGCTGTAGTTCAGCTCGTAAGGGTCGAATATCATTTTTGGGCCGGGCGGTAGAAGTCCACGTTGGTGTCCCCGTATTTTTCCTGCCGCACATGCTCAAGGCCGGGAACGGCCGTCAATACCTCTTTTTTATGGTGCTGTACCACTATCAGCGCCTTCGGCGTAGTGATGCCGGCCTCCGCCAGCAGCGTCAGCGTCTCCATACTGTAGAAGAGCGGGAGGTTCTCCTCGGTGCGGTAAGGCGGGCCCATGAAAACTATGTCGTAGCCCTTGTAGTCGGAAAAATGCTCCAGCCATTTAAGCCCGCTCAGCACATCGGCTTTCAGCGCCTTGGCCTTCTCGGTATAGCCCAGGTGCGCTATGTTCTTCTCTATGGTCTTCATGCACAAGCCGTCTTTCTCCACAAAGACCACTTTGCCCGCCCCGCGGGAAAGGGCCTCCAGCCCCACGGCGCCGGTGCCGGCGTAAAGGTCCAGGAAGGCGGCGCCGGGCACGTACGGCCGCAGGATGTCGAAGAGCGACTGCCTGATGCGCCCCGAGATAGGTTTCACGAACTTATCCTTCGGGATGGAAAAAATGCTTCTGCCCTTCTGTGTTCCCGCTATTATTCTCATCATAGATATTACCGTGGGCCAATTACGCCTGTTAACCCCGGGGAGCGCTCCCCGCTCCGCCCGGGCCGACAAACCATTTAATGTAAGCGCAACAATTCTTTAACTGGTCAAAAGATATAATGTATTATAGTAAATACCGCATTCGACGGCGGAGAAAAACACATGGAAACACCTGACATTGTCATAGTAGACGACGACCCTATGGTGGGCGAATTATCGCGCGACCTGCTTACGGACATAGGCTACAAAGTGACCCTGGTCCAGGATTCCCTGGAGGCTATCCCCACCATCAAGGCCCAGATGCCCCGTCTGATAGTAACGGACATCATGATGCCCGGCATCTCCGGCATGGACATCTGCAAGTCCGTGAAGTCCGACCCCGCCCTGAAGCACATCAAGATCATAGTCGTTTCCGGCAAGTCGTACGAAGTGGAAAAGCAGCGCGCCTTCCAGTTCGGCGCCGACTTCTTCCTGCAGAAACCTTACAACGTGGATACTTTCTCCGCCACGGTCAAGAGCATCCTGGAAGGCAGCGTGGCCAACCCTGCCCCCCCGCCGGCCGCCCCGATGGCGCCCGACATAATACGCGAAGACGAAGTTCCCCAGGCCAGCGACCTGGACGCCGGCCAGATATGCGTCACCGTCTGGGGCTCGCGCGGCCTGCCGGCCGTGCTGCCCAATACCGCCTCGCGCTACGGCCGCCAGACCTCCTGCGTCTCAGTGGAGACCAAAGAGCACCTTTTCATCTTCGACGCCGGCACCGGCATTGTGGAGCTCGGCAAAGAAATAGTCGCGAGGAAACGCTACTACAAGGACATCTGGGTCTGCCTCACCCATTTTCACCTGGACCATATACTGGGCCTGGGCCGTTTCGCCCCCCTTTACGATTCAAATTTCGCCATTCACCTCATCGGCGCCAACGATCCTGAGAAAAGCCTGAAAGAAGTGGCGCAGGCCACCTTCTACAGCTCCTTCTCGCTTACCAAGCAGCCCCCTAAGGCCAAGATAGACATTTACGAGATCCTGGAGGACAACTACGAGCTTTTTTCCGGAGTGAAACTGTCTTCCATGTACGCCAACCACCCCACCAGCACCCTGATCTACGTGCTGGACATCCTGGGCAAAAAGATAACCTTCTCCCCCGACAGCGAGATCTGGGGCGACGCCACGGCTTTCCAGGATTACGACGAAAAGCTCGGCGGCTTCGTGCGCGGGTCCGACCTCTTCATGCACGACGCGGCCTTCACCGACAAAGACTACGAGACCCGCAAGCACGAAGGGCACTCCGGGCTCTCCAATGTTGTGGATTTTGCCGCCGAGAAGGCTCAGGCCCGCGACCTGGTGCTGTTCCACGCCCAGCCCGACTATTCGGACGAACAGCTGGACCAGATGCTTGCTGACGCCAAAGCCAGAGTGCAGGCTAAGGGCTTCGCCCTCAACTGCCACCTCCCCGTGGAAAGGCAGACCTTCCTGCTGCAGGGGCACACATAGCGGCAGCAATCGGCGCTCAGGAATTAATAATTGTAGAAGGTCAAAAGAAAACCCCGCGTTCAAAGCGGGGTTTTCTTTTGACAAGCGGCATTCGGCTTGCCGCTACTAATTTCCAATTGCCAGTTGCTAATTACCTTTCCCCTCAACTGTGCCCCTGCGTCAGGTTCACGGCGCGTTCTGGGATGACGCCGAAACGTTCCTCGTAGCGCTTTATATTCTCAAGCAGCGCCTGGAGGAAGCGCTTGGTGTGCACCGGGCTCGAGATCACGCGCGTGCGCAGTTTCGCCTTGGGCTGGTTGGGCTGCAGGAACAGGAAGTCGAAAATAAATTCGGTCTCGCTGTGTGTCACGCCGGCAAGGTTAGCGTATATCCCCTGTGCGGTAGCCTCGTCCATCTGCACTTCAAGCTGCATGGGTTTAGCGGGATCGGGTTTGTTCTCAGCCATAAGGCCTCCTTAAAAATTCAGGTCCGTTCTGCGGGCACTGTAGGTATAATATAATTTTATGGAGATAAAATGAAAAATCTGATCCTGCTTTCCTTCCTTTTCTCCCTGGCCGGCCCCGCCGCGGCCCAGACCTACCTGAAATATCCCAAGCTGAAACCCGGCGTCCGCGCCGTAAAGGCCATCAGGATGGAGCCCCTCCGCCGCGGCAAAAAAATAAGCCGGCCCAGCGTTCAGCGGGGCCGGCTTTGTACCATTTAAGTTTTATCTTATTTGGCGGCCTGGACTTTCTTTACATTGACAGCCTTGGGGCCTTTATCGGTATTCTCGGTTTCGAACTCAACTTCCTGGTTCTCCGCCAGGGTTTTGAAGCCTTCGCCGAGTATTGAAGAGTGATGCACGAAGAGGTCTTTAGAACCATCTTCCGGTATGATGAAGCCGAACCCTTTCTTATCGTTAAACCACTTAACTTTACCTTTTGCCATTTGCTTATTTACCTCTCTTGTAATTACTAATACTACGGGGCCGTTTCCAGCCGTTAAAAACATTATATATATTTTAAAGCGCCGCACAACAGCCGGCGCCTTAAAAGTTTAGACCCCGCTTACTCCTCGCTCCATTTTATATACAGAGGCATAAGGGCGTTCACCGCATCCGGGTGCCGGCCCATCACGCGCACCGAGAAGTCGTGCCGACCGCTCTTATAGCAGGGGATCTCGCCTTTGTAGACATAAGCATCGCCCATGCGGGCCTCCTGCTTCATTGAGAGCCCGTGGCCTTCCTTGAACATAGCCTCGCCGCCGGCGACGCCGATATAAAGCTGCACGTCCACGTCCTCGGGCTTAAGGTCCCCGAGCCACACCACAGCGCTCAGCTGCAGCCTGGCGCCGGCGCGGAGCTCCATCTCCGGCTTGAACTGGTCGGTCACGGCCTTCACGCGGGGCCAGTTCTCCTCCAGCTTTTTGCGCCAGCGGGCCAGCTCGGCCACGCGGGAGTTGTCAGCGAATTTCTTGGAAGAGCGGTGCGCGTTGACGTAGAACTTGTCGTAGTATTCGCGCAGCATGCGGTTGGTGTTGAAATGCGGCACCAGCTTCTGCACGCAGGCCTTCATCATCTTTATCCAGCCGCGGGGCAGCCCGGAGGCGTCGCGGTCGTAATAAAGAGGCGCCACCACCTTCTTGATAATGTTGTAGATAGACTCCGCCTCCACGTAATCGCGCTCCTCGTCGCTATTGTAGGCTTCCGTGCCGCCTATCGCCCAGCCCACGTCATGGGAATACCCTTCCATCCACCAGCCGTCCAGCACGGACAGGTTCATCACGCCGTTTATCACGGCCTTCATGCCGCTGGTGCCCGAGGCCTCAAGGGGCCTTATCGGGTTGTTCATCCACACGTCCACGCCCTGCACCATGTAGCGCGCCACGTTCATGTTGTAGTCTTCCACGAAGATAATACGGTTCTTGAAACGTTTGTCCATCGACAGCTTCGCCACGGCCTTTATGAATTCCTTGCCGCTGGCATCGGCCTGGTGCGCCTTCCCCGCGAACACGAACTGCACCGGCATACCTTCGTCGGTCACCAACTGCAGCAGCCGCTCGAGGTCGCGCATGAAAAGCGTCGCCCGCTTGTAGGTGGCGAAGCGGCGCGCGAAACCTATCGTAAGGTAATCCGGGTTCAGCACGGTATCCGTCTCGGCCAGGATGGTGCGGTCGGCGCCCAGGCGCTGGTGCTGCCGGTGCAGGCGCTCGCGCACCAGTTTCACCAGCTTAACTTTGCGCACCATGTGGGTATCCCAGAATTCCCTGTCCTCTATATCCATGACCTTAGACCAGTCGCAGGAATCCGGTATGCCGTTCCTCCCGCCCGATAGCGCCTTGCTGTACAGTTTGTGGTGCTCGTGGCTTATCCAGGAACAGGTGTGCACGCCGTTGGTGATGCCCTCTATCGGGATCTCGTAAATGGGCAACTGCGGCCAGAGCTTGTTCCACATGTCGCGGGACACATCGCGGTGCAGAAGGCTTACCCCGTTAAGGAAGGCGCAGAGGCGCATGGCCATCACGGTCATGCAGAAGCCCATGGAGGTGTGTTCTTCCTTGCCTATCTCCAGGAACTCCGGGAAGGTAAGCCCCAGCTCGCGGGAGTAGCTTTCCAAGTACTTGCGCACCAGCTCGAAATCGAAATGTTCGTTGCCGGCCATCACCGGGGTGTGCGTGGTGAAGACCGAGGAGGACCAGACCACCTCGCGGGCCTCGGCGAAGGTCATGCCGCGGCCCTTCATGAGCTGGCGGATGCGCTCGAACAGCAGGAAGGCGCTGTGCCCCTCGTTCACGTGGAACACGGTGGGCTTCAGGCCCATGGCCTCCAGCGCCCGCGCGCCGCCTATGCCCAGCACTATCTCCTGGCGGATGCGGTTCTCGCGGTCGCCGCCGTAAAGCTGTTCGGTTATCGTCCTGGCCGCGGGAGTATTCTCCGGCAGGTTGGTATCCAGCAGGAACAGGGAGGTGCGGCCCACCGGCACCTTCCACACGCCCACCTTCACGGTCTCGCCCGCCAGGTCCACCTCTATGCGCAGCGGGCTGCCGGCGGCGTCCTTCACTATCTGCACCGGCATGTTGTACCAGTCGTTCTCGGGATAGCGCTCCACCTGCCAGTTATCGCGGTTCAGCACCTGCTGCACGTAGCCCTTCTTATAAAGAAGGCCCACGCCCACCACGGGCATACCGAGGTCCGACGAGGACTTCAGGTGGTCTCCGGAAAGCATCCCCAGGCCGCCGGAATAGATCGGCAGGCCTTCGCCTATGCCGTACTCCATGGAGAAGTACGCCACGCTCATGTCACGGTCGCCCTCCTGGCTGTTCTTCTCGAACCAGGTATCCTTGCAGGAAATATAGCTTTCAAACTTCTGCTTTATCTCGGCCAGCTTACCCAGGAAATTCCCGTCACAGCTGAGCTCGTCCAGGCGCTCCGGGGGCAGGGTGCCCAGTATCCACTTGGGGTTGCGGTGGGAGCGGTGCCACAGGTCCTCGTTTATGCTGACGAACATCATGATGGCGTCCCAGTTCCAGGTAAACCACATATTGGTGGAAAGCTCTTCCAGCGCCTTCAGGCTGTCCGGAAGATTGGGGATCACGTTAAAGGATTTTATTTTCATTTTATTCTCCACTTACCTTATCCGCTAGTTGCATAATTCTATTAAATTATAGGCCGCGCTAAAAACAACCTTCACTGTCCTTACTTCCACTCCCACGGTGTTTTTAATTTATACTTGAGTTTTTTCCCGGTTTTCGATATAATACTATAAGTTCTTTAGACAAACTTTTACCGGTTAATTAAGTATTTCGGGCGTGTAGCTCAGTTGGGAGAGCGCCTCCATGGCATGGAGGAGGTCGCAGGTTCGATCCCTGTCACGTCCACCAAATTCAA
>CAIXBR010000046.1 GCA_903917735.1 uncultured Elusimicrobia bacterium
CAATGTGTCCTGTTGCGCGGCTTGTCCTTGTGGCAGTAAGTTCCTTGAATTCCACCGGCTCAGTACAGTACACTATGGTTAATCACGAAGATGCGCACTGCGCTGTCAGCAAATGTTGCAATAGCTACTGGCTATCGGGGGAGGTAAAAATGAAAGGCTGGACTGGATACATATTAAGGGTCAACCTGACCGACAAGACCTGGAAGAAAGAATCCTTCACCGAGGAATTCGCCCAGAAATGGGTAGGCGGCCGCGGCTTCGCCGCTAAAATACTCTTCGACGAACTCAAGCCCGGCATAGACCCGCTCGGCCCCGAGAACAAACTGGTAGTCGCCCTCGGCCCCATCTCCGGCATCCCCGCCCCCAACACCGGCAAGGCCGTAGTGGCGGCCAAATCACCGCTCACCGGCTTTTACGGCGACGGCAACCTTGGCACCCACGTCTCCAGCCAGCTGCGCCGCGCCGGCTACGACGCCATGATAATAGAGGGCGCCGCCGCGAAGCCCACACTGCTCTACATCGAAGACGATAAGGTGGAATTCCAGAGCGCCGAAGAGATCTGGGGTAAAGGCACCTACGCCACCAACGAATGGATCTACGCCAGGCACCCCAAGAGCACCGGCGTACTCAATATCGGCCAGGCCGGCGAGAACAAGGTCCTATACGCCGTCATCCGCAGCATGGAAGGCCGCGCCGGCGGCAGGCCCGGCATAGGCGCCGTGATGGGCTCCAAACTGCTCAAGGCCATAGTGGTAAAGGGCACGAAAGCCATACCGCAGGAACGCCCCGAAGAGATGAAGCAGATCGGCATCGAAGGCCTTAAGAAAGCCCGCGAGCTGGACCAGAAAAGCGGCTGGTCCAAGCAGAGCACCGACGCGGTGCTGGGCTGGTGTAACGAGGTCAACGGCCTGCCGGTACAGAACATGCGGCATACCTCCCACCCCGAGGCTTACAAGCTGGACGGCGAGCGCCTTAACGACGCCCGCATCACCACCTACGGCTGCCCCAACTGCACCATGCACTGCGGCATCACCATCCACGACAAGGAAGGCCGCGAATCCGAACTGGACTATGAGAACATCGGCATGCTTGGGCCGAATATCAACGTGTTCGACCTCAAGCAGGTGGGCTCGCTCAACTATTTGTGCGACGATTACGGGCTGGACACCATCTCCGCCGGCGCCGTGCTGGGTTTCTACGGCGACGCCATAGAGCGCGGCGCGACGTCGGGCGACTTCAAGTTCGGCGACGCCGAAAAGGGCAAGACCTTGCTCTGGGATATAGCCACCCGCAAAGGGGAGGCCGGCAACCTGCTGGCCGACGGCGCCCTGCGCGCTGCCAAAGTCTACGGCAAGAATTCAGCGGACTACGCCATGCAGGTTAAAGGACTGGAGATGGCCGCCTATAACTGCAAGTCCATCCCCGGCCAGGCGCTGGCCTTCGGCGTGGCGGCCATCGGCGGCCACCACCGCGAGGCCTGGATCATAACCTTCGAGCTGAAGTTCAGTAAGCGCGAATCCTACGGCCCCGAGAAGGCGGCCAAGGTTATAGAGCTGCAGCGCATCCGCGGCGGCCTGTTCGAAATGCTGGTGGCCTGCCGCTTCCCCTGGGTGGAGGTCGGCTACGAACTTGAGAACTATCCCAAGTTCTTTAACGCGTGCACCGGCCTCAACTGGACGCTGAACGACTTCTGGACCGCCGCGGACCGCAGCTACGCCCTGATAAAGCTGCACTACCTGCGCGAATTCCCCAACGCCACCCGGCGTGACGACTATCCGCCGGCGGTCTGGTTCGACAAGGCCAACGCCGACGCCGAAGGCCCGCAGAAGGGCGTAGTGCTGGAATACGACAAGTACGACCAGCTCCTTCAGCACTACTACGACCAGCGCGGCTATGACAAGCGCGGCATACCCACCAGGGAACTGCTGGCTAAGCTGGGACTGGCGGATGAAGCCGCCGAGACCGAAAAATACGCGAAACTTGACTAATGAAAGTCACCGTTAAGCTTATAGGCCCGCTTATCTACGAGGGTGGCTTCAGCGAAAAGGCGCTGGCGCTCCCGCGGCCGATGACCGCCGGTGAGCTGTCTGCTTACGTGAAGATAGACAAGAAACGCCCGACCATCATCACCCGCAACGGGAAGGCGGTGGCGCCGGGCGATAAGCTGGAGGACGGGGACCGCGTGGTGATCTCCCATATCTATTCCGGCGGTTAAGCCGAACGGAAGGCTCCGGTTCATAGCCGGGGCCTTTTATCCGCCCGCGGCGAAATATGCTACATTTGGATATCTTTGAAAAGCGTTTACAGAGGTGTTATGCCCCAGCTCGACAAACTAATAGATAAACTCCAGCCCGGCCAGGAAATAATCCTTGAGCCCGGCCGTGCGCCGCTCCTCAAGAGCGAAGTCGGGGCCACACCCATGCTTAGCCAGCAGCTTTCCCTTCCCCAGATCCTGGGCCTTGTGCAGGAGATAGCGCCGGCCGCCAGCCGCGACGGGGTAGCGCAGAGAAAGCCGATGAAATTCGAATATTCTTCCGGCGCGAAAACCGTCCAGGTAGCCTGTGCCGCGGAAAACGACACAGCGGCGGCAAGGATATCCTTAAGCGGCGTCCCGCCTTTACAGGCCGGGGCTGAGCAGGAGCCGGCTATTAATCTTCTGCTGCGCAAGATGTGCAAAACAGGAGCTTCGGACCTGCACCTTACGTCCAGACACCGGCCGATGGTGCGTGTGAACGGCGACATGAAGGAATTCGGCGACGAGCCCGTAATGAACCCCGAACGCCTGGGTGTCATGCTGAACGCGATCATGCCCGTCCACAACGCGGTGCAGTTCGAACAGGCGCACGATACCGACTTCGCCTACGAGATAGACGGCCTGGCCAGGTTCCGTGTGAACGTCTTCATGGACAGGTTCGGCATCGGGGCGGTTTTTCGCCAGATCCCTATCGAGATAGTTACGGCCGAGAAGCTCGGGCTCTCCAAGGAAGTGATCGATCTCTGTTTCCTTTCGAGGGGCCTTGTGCTGGTGACCGGCCCCACCGGGTCGGGCAAGTCCACCACCCTCTGCGCGCTGATGGACTATATCAACCGCCATCGCAAAGACCATATCATCACCATCGAGGACCCTATAGAGTTCGTCCACAATAAGAAGAATTGCCTTATAAACCAGCGCGAGGTGCACGTGCATACCAAGTCCTTCTCGCAGGCCCTGCGCGCCGCGCTGCGCGAGGACCCGGACATAGTGATGGTGGGCGAAATGCGCGACCTGGAGACCATCTCCATAGCCATAGAAACGGCCGAGACTGGCCACCTGGTTTTCGGGACCCTGCACACCACCACGGCCGCCTCCACGGTGGACCGCATAATAGACCAGTTCCCCGCCGACAGGCAGGGGCAGATAAGGACCATGCTGTCCACCTCGCTGAAGGCCGTTATTTCCCAGACGCTCTGCAAGAAGATAGGCGGGAGCAGGGTGGCGGCGATGGAGGTGCTGTTCGTGAACAGCGCCGTTTCCAACCTTATACGCGAGGGGAAGATCTACCAGATACCCTCCATCATGCAGACCGGCAAAAAGCAGGGCATGACCGTGCTCAACGACGTGCTCTTTAAATTGGTGACGGATAAACTGGTGGAGCCCGAGGAGGCTTATATAAAGTCCGTGGACAAGCCCGCCTTCGTAGCTATGTTGAAGACAAAAGGGATAACGCTGAACCTGCAGGAGATAGAGGAGTAAGCCGGCTTACCGAATAAAAACCCCGGGCAAAAAACCCGGGGTTTTTATTTATGGCGGCGCGGCTCAGTCCACGTAGAGGCAGAGGTAGGCGGTGTCTTCGGCCACTTTAAGCTGGAACTTGGCGTTGGGGGGCACGGTAAAGGTAGAGCCCTTGGGGAAATCCTTCCAGCCGGACTCGCCGGGGAGTTTTACTGTGAGCTTGCCGCTTACCACGGTCATTATTTCCTTCTTGCCTGTGCCGAATTCGTAGTCACCGGCGGCCATCACGCCCACCGTGGCGGGGCCGGCGCCGGCCGTGAAGGCTATGGACTTAACTTTGCCGTCGAAATACTCGTTAGTCTTGAACATTATTATCCCTCCGGATCTTCATTAAAAGTTCTACAGCTAAATTCGCCTGCATGTTGGCCACTATGGCCACTCGCGGCGCCATGGGGCTGACGCCGGGCGCGGGTTCGGACACGCCGTCGCCGCAGATATAGAGGTTCCCCATCCTCCGGGTCTTAAGCCGGGAGTTCTTGCCGTAGCCGGAGAGGCCGGAGGCCGCTATTATGGGCCTGTCGTGGTGCATCTGCAGCCAGGCGTTTATCAGCATGCCTTTCTGGTCCGCCTTGTCGAATGCTTCTATGAGAATATCGGCCCCGCCGAAGACTTTTTCTACGCTGCCCTGATTTATTTTTATGTCGTGCGCGGAAATTATGGTGAAGGGCGCTATAAGCTTGAGGTTGGCCCGCAGGGCTTTCACTTTGCAGAGGCCTATCTGTTTTACGGTGTACTGCTGGCGGTTGAGGTTGGAGGGCTCTATCCTGTCGAAGTCTGCGAGTATCAGCCTGCCTACCCCGGCCCGCGCCAGGGAGATGGCCGCGTTGGAGCCGAGGCCGCCGGCGCCGGCTATGCCAACGGTGGCGGCGCGCAGAACGGCCAGCACCTTGGCGTCATGGCGTGAAAAAATGCCTGCTTCCGGCTTTGTCATTCGCTAAAACCCGTAGATCCTGGAATATTTGCTCTTTATATAGTCCAGGAAAGGCTCGACGCGGATGCCTTCGCCGAGCTCGCGCTTTAGCAGCTGCTCCGGCAGGTATTTGCGGCCCTGCGAGTGGATGTGCTTCCTGAGCCAGCCGAGGATGGGAGCAAACTCGCCGCGCTCAGGCAGTTCTTTCCAGCCGGGCACGTCCTTCGTGAGTTTCTCGGCTATCTGGGCCGATATGAGGTTCCCAAGCGAATAAGTGGGGAAATAGCCGATCATTCCATAGGCCCAGTGGATGTCCTGCAGTATGCCTTCCGAATCCTTCGCGGGCTTTATGCCGAAGTATTCCTGCATTTTGGCGTTCCAGAAGGCGGGGGCGTCCGAAACCTTCAGCCTGCCTTCCAGCAAGGCCGTCTCTATCTCGAAGCGCAGCATGATGTGCAGGTTGTAATTGACCTCGTCGGACTCCACGCGTATCAGGGACGGGGCCGAGCGGTTGACGGCGACGAAAAGCTCTTCCGCGTTCACCTTGTCGAACTTGCCGGGGAAGTGTTTGCGGAGGCTCGGCAGCAGCCAGCGGCAGAAGGGGAGCGAGCGGCCGACCACGTTCTCCCAGAAGCGCGACTGCGATTCGTGCATGCCGAGGGAAGCGCCGCCGGCCAGCGGGGTGAAGTCGAAATTCTGGGGCGTGCCCTGGCCGTAAAGCGCGTGGCCGCATTCGTGGATAGAGCCGTAGACGCACGCGGGCAGATAGTCGCGATGCGTGCGCGTGGTTATGCGCACGTCGTTCACCGAGAAGTCGGTGGTGAACGGGTGGGCGGAGCGGTCCTGGCGGCCGCGGCTGAGGTCGTAGCCCAGGGCGGCGACTATCTCGTTGGCCAGGGCCAGCTGGGCGTCCTCGTCGAAGTCGCCTTTTACAATGTCGTTGGAGACCGAGCCGGCGCGGGCGTTGATCTCTTTTATTATGGGCTTCAGACCGTCCGCCAGTTTTTTGAAGACGGGCTCGAGCATGGCCTTGGTGGCGCCCGGCTCATAAAGGTCCAGCAGCGCGTCGTAGGGGGAGGCCTTGTAGCCGAGGTATTCGGCCTTGCGCAGGTTCAGGTCCAGGATCTTCTGCAGGTGCGGCGCGAAGGCTTTGAAGTCGGAGTTGGCGCGGGCCTTGGTCCAGGCCTCTATGCCCGCCGAGACGGTGCGGGAAAATTCGCCCACGAATTCGGAGGGGAGTTTCTTGATCTTGTCGTAGTCGCGCTTAGCAGCGCGCAGGTAGGAAGCCTCGAATGAATCCTCGCCCAGGCTCTGGGCCCAGGAGTAGGCGCCCTCTATGAGGGCTCCGGTCTCGTCAGAGGTGAATTTCACGTGCGCCAGCTCCTCCAGCGCCGAGGTGGAGGCCGCCCTGGCTTCGGCGCCGCCGGAAGGCATGTAAACCTGCTGGTCCCAGCTGAGCACGGCCGCCGCTGAATTGATGGCCGACACTTCGGAGAGTTTTTTCTTCAGTTCCGCGAATTTCTTTTCCATTGTCCCCCCTGGTAATTGGCAGTTCGCTTAAATGATAGAAGAGTTTGAAAGTCGCGGGATCTTTTGGCCCTAAACTCGCAAACTCTCCAGTTTAAATCGCTTACGGTCTTAAATTCTCAGCCGCCGCAGCCGCAGCCGCCGCCGCCGCAGGTATGGCCGCCCGGGTTCATGGGGCAGGTCCCGCCTTCCGAAGACCCGCCTTTCTTAAGGCCCGGCACTTCATCGGAGACTTTCACCACCTTGCCCAGCTTTTTGTCATAGACATAGCGGCCGGTGGCGGCTTCTTTTTTTGTTTCTTCTTTATGGTCGGACATAGGGAGGTTTTAAAAGTGGTGCGCCCGACAGGAATCGAACCTGTATAACTAGCTTCGCAGGCTAGGACTCTATCCGTTGAGATACGGGCGCAGAGACCGAAAGAAACGACTGAAAGAATATTTTATAATTTATATGGAGGGGATAACAACCATATAGGGCCGCGTTTACTTTCTCAGTAGCTTTTTCCACCAGGACTTATCTTCTTCCACCATTTCCGGAAGCTGTTCGAAAACGGGCTGTTCTGTCTGGCTCTTGTAGAGGGGCATGCCCACCCGGAAGGTGGAGCCGCGGCCCGGATCGCTCTCCAGCGAGATTCTGCCGTTCTGCATTACCACCATGGCCTTGGTGATGGCCAGGCCAAGGCCGGTGCCGCCGACTTTTTCCCCGGCGGCCACCTGGACGAACTTCTCGAAGACTTTAGCCTGGTCCTCTTTCTTTATGCCGCAGCCGCTGTCCTTCACCGAGAAGAAGACGAAGTCGGACAGCGAGTCTTTCCCCGCGTCGGCGGAGATCTCTATGGTGCCGGCCTGGGGGGTGAATTTTATGGAGTTGGAGATGAGGTTGATGAGGACCTGCACCGTGCGGCGCTTATCCGCGTAGATGCGCGGCAGGCCGGGCTCCGTAATTACTGAAAGGTCAAGGCTCTTCGTGTTGGCCCAGACTCTCATCGCGTCGGCGGCTTCTTTGGCTATTTCCTCGGCCGAAGTTTCCTCCGGGTGGAACACCAGCTTGCCGGACTGCAGTTTGGAGAAATCCAGGATGTCCGTTATTATGGAGTTGAGGCGCTCGGCGTTGCGTATCGCTGTGTTCAGCACGCCGCGGGAGGAGTCGTCCTTGCTGGTGTCGCGGCTGATCATATCAAGGGCCGCCTTGATGGAAGTGAGCGGCGAGCGGAGCTCATGCGTCATGTTGGCTATAAAATCCTGCTGCAACTGCTCCACCTGTTTTAGTTTTACGGTGTAGGTGGGGATGGAGACCGAGCCCACTATCTTGCCTTCCTCGTTCTGGATGATGGCCGTGGCTTTTTTTACCGTATCCGCCAGGGCTGAAGGACGCAGGTTTTCCATCTCTTTGGAAATATCGTCCTTATTCTCCGACCTTATTTCCTTGGCCAGCGATACAACCTGGCTTTCCAGCTCGGACAGGTCCATTATTTTCTTACCGGAGAGTTCCGAAAGTGGCCTGCCGGAGATGGCTTCCGCCTGCGGGTTCATCATCAGGATCCTGCCTTCTTTGTCCACCACCACCACGCCGTCGGCCATGCTGGTCATGACCGATTCCATGCGCGCCATGTCGTTCTCGACTTTCTTTTTTTCGTGGTGAACTTCCACTAAGGCTTTTTTTACCTCTTTCTCCATCTCCTCCTTGAATTTGGCGATGAAGATATCCATTATCCGCCGCTGTTCGGCCGGATCCGAGGTGACACGGCCGACCACGGTGGCGATGGCCGTCTCAAGGCCCTGGGCCGAGATCTTTTCGGCAATCTTTTCCGCGGGTTCCCGGACCGGGGCTAAAACTGCCAGGGTCGGGGCTGAAACTGCCTGGGCCGGGGCAGGCGCGGTCTGGGGGCCGTCGGAAGCGTCCACCTTGGAGTAGACGGACTCGTTAAGCGTTATTCTTTCAATGCCCCGCTCTTTAAGGAATGCCTTGGCCTCGCCTTTGTGGGCCTGCATCTGGCATAAGGCCAGCAGGTCGCCGCCCGAGGCGCCTTTAGCGAAGGTGATGGTCTGTATGCGGAATTTCGAGAAGAGGTTCTTAAGGGAATTAGGCAGTTTGTCGGCGGTGATCAACTGCACGCCGTTGACCAGCAGCTTGTCGGTGTCCAGGGTCAGCGAAAAATCCCCGCCGCCAAGAGCGTCGGAGATCTGCCTGAGCAGAGCCTGGCCTTCCTCGAGAGCCAACTTCACCTGCGGGTGGTCCGGCTTATACAGGTTTATCTGCACCAGAGCGCGGGTCAGGATCTTGAGGAAGTTGAACCAAAGCAGTTTCTGGTCGGGCGTTTCGCTCATAGACGGAAAATGTTCTTTCCTTTGAGGCCTTTGGTGGCGTTCCTGGTGTCGAAGACGAGCCGCGCTGTTTTCGCGATCTTCACGTAGTCTATGCAGGAATGCGGCGTGACTATCATCACACAGTCGTAATTCTTTATTTTTTTCAGCGCGTCCTTGCTGGAGCGGCGCACTTCGCCTTCCCCCAGGTCGGTTTCGGCCACGTAGGGGTCGTAGTAGTCGGCTTTGGCGCCGGTCTTCTCAAGGAGGATCAGCACGTCGCGCGCCGGGCTTTCGCGCGGGTCGGCGATGTCGGGCTTGTAGGCCATGCCTATCATGAGTATTTTAGACCGGCTGAGGGCCTTGCCGCGGGTGTTGAGTATCTCGCCCAGGCGGGCCACCACGTGGTCCGGCATGGAGGAATTAATGGCGCCGGCCAGCTCTATGAAGCGCGGCTCGAAGTTCAGGGTCTTCATCTTCCAACCGAGGTAATGGGGGTCCAGCGGTATGCAGTGGCCGCCTATGCCGGGGCCGGGGAAGAAAGGCATGAAGCCGAACGGCTTGGAGGCCGCGGCGCCTATGACTTCCCAGACGTCCAGGCCCAGCTTGTTGCACATAAGGGCCATTTCGTTCATCATGCCGATGTTCACGGCGCGGAAGGTGTTCTCCAGCAGTTTCACCAGTTCGGCCGTTTCGGTATTGGAAACTTCCAGCACGCGGTCTATGACGGCCCCGTACAGCAGGCCGGCCAGCTCGGTGCAGGCAGGGGTAAGGCCACCGACCACCTTGGGCGTGTTCTTTACACCGTATTTCTTGTTGCCCGGGTCCACGCGCTCGGGCGAGAAGGCCAGGTAGAAATCACGGCCGGCTTTCAGGCCGCCGGTCTCCAGCATGGGTTTCACCAGTTCCTTGGTAGTGCCGGGGTAGGTGGTGCTCTCCAGAATTATTATCTGGCCGCGCTTCAGGTACTTGCGGGTTTCCTGCACGGAGGCTACTATATAGGAAACGTCGGGGTCTTTGCTCTTCCGGAGGGGGGTGGGGACGCAGATAATGACGGCGTCCTGCTTCTTAAGGCCGGTAAAGTCGAGCGTGGCGGAGAGCAGGCCTTTATTCACCATGGCCGCCATTTCCGCGGTGGGCACGTCAGGGATGTAGGACTGGCCGGCGTTCAGGTCGCGCACTTTCTGCGCGTCCACTTCAAAGCCGGTTACGGCGAAGCCGCTTTTGGAGAATTCCATGGCCAGCGGCAGGCCCACGTAGCCCATGCCCACTATGCCGATCTTCGCTTTCCTGGTCTTAATAAGTTCTTTGATTTTGTCCATATTTTATTATCTCCTGTAAATTCAATTCAATTATACTAAAAAATATGTGAATTCCAGACTGCCGCTTTCCTTTGCCTTGCTGCAGTAATTCCGCCGGCTTCCCTAATAGGACTTATAATTAATATAATTATCTTCATATGGACTGGATTTTACAGCTTCCTGTTCTATTTTTTTCGGTAATTTTCCACGAGTTCGCTCACGGCTACGCTGCCTACCGGCGCGGGGACGATACCGCTTATCTTTCGGGAAGGCTTTCCCTTAATCCTATCCCGCATATAGACCCGGTTGGCACCGTGCTGCTGCCGGTTGCCTGCGCCCTGATGCACCTACCTACCATCGGCTGGGCCAAGCCGGTGCCGGTCAACCCTTACCGTATGCACAGTCCCCGCGCCGACATGGCCATGGTGGCTTTAAGCGGCCCGCTTTCCAATATTTTTCTGGCCATGGTGGCGGCCCTGATCTTCAAGCTGCTGACGTTCGGTTTCCTGGGCGCGGACCTGTCCTACACCCTTATGAAGATGGCCGGCTTCGCGGTAATAATAAACCTGGCGCTGGCTATGTTCAACCTCATACCGGTTTATCCGCTGGACGGCAGCCAGGTGGCACTGGGCCTGCTGAAGGGGGACTGGCTGGAAACCTACGAAAAACATCTGCCGTACGGGGTTTATATAATAATGGGCCTGGTTTTTACGGGCTTATTCAAATATTTAGTAGTGCCGCCGATCGCGCTCGCGCTTGCGCTGTTGACGCATTTCGGAATTTATATAGGCTGATATTATGGAAAACAACAAGAAACCGGTGGCGGTATCCGGCGCGCGCCCTACGGGCCGCCTGCACCTGGGCAATTACTGGGGCACGCTGAAGAACTGGGCGGACATGCAGGGCAAGTACGACTGCTATTTCTTCGTGGCGGACTGGCACGCGCTGACAACCGGCGCCGACAAGAGCGGCAACATTGCCGAATGCACCCGCGAGATGGTGCTGGACTGGCTGGCGCTGGGCCTGGACCCGGCCAAGTGCGTTTTTTTCCGGCAGTCGGACGTTAAAGAGCACGCCGAGCTGGCGCTGCTGCTGGGCATGGTCACGCCCATCAGCTGGCTGCTCAGGAACCCCACTTTCAAGGACCAGCTGCAGGAGCTTTACAAGGCCAAGTACAAAGGCCAGGAAGACAAGATGAAGAAGGCTGAGGGCGTTACCAAACAGCTGGCCGAGGCCCACGGCGAGGACGCCGAGACCACGGCGCTGCATTCCGACATGGCCGTGCTCGGCTTCCTGGGGTACCCGGTGCTGATGGCCGCCGACATCCTGCTTTACGGCGCCAAACTGGTGCCGATAGGCCGTGATCAGCTGCCGCACCTGGAATTGACGCGTGACATGGTGCGCCGCTTCAACCACGTGTTCGGCGGGCAGGTGCTGAGCGAGCCTGAGCCGCTGTTCACCAGCTCCCCGGTGGTGCCCGGCCTGGACGGGCGCAAGATGTCCAAGTCCTACGGCAACACGATAGGTATTTTTGAAGACGCCAAAAGCCTTGAGGCCAAGGTCAAGAAGATGTACACCGACCCGCTCAAGATAAAGCTGGACGACAAGGGCCACCCCGAGGGCTGCGTGGTCTGCGCTTTCCACAAACTTTACAACCCCGACTGGAAGGTCCGCGAGGTGGAATGCCTGGAGGGCAGGACGGGCTGCGGCGCCTGCAAAGGTCAGCTGATCGCGCTGATGGAGAAAGAAACCGCCGTTCTGCGCGCGCGCCGGGCGGAGCTGGCCGCTAAGACCGATGTGGAGGCCCTGCTGGCCGACGGCGCTAAAAGGGCCGGGGCGGTGGCTTCGGTCACTATGAAGGCCGCCTCGAAAGCCGCGGGGCTGGTGTAAATTATGAGCGCTATCGACATACACCTGGAGAATTTCGAAGGTCCGCTGGACCTCCTGATGCATCTTATCAGGAAGAACAATCTGGACATCTACGACATCCCGATATCGAACATAACTTCCGAGTACCTGCAGTACCTGGACGTGATGAAGAGCCTGAACCTGGAAGTGGCCGGGGAATTCCTGGTGATGGCCGCTACGCTGATGCAGATAAAGGCCAAGATGCTGCTGCCGGCTCCCGAACAGCCGGAGGGCGAGGGCGGGCCGGACCCTAGAGGCGCGCTGGTGTCCATGCTGGAAGAGTATCAGCGCTATAAAGAAGCCTCCAAGGACATGAACAGCCGCTTCGCGCGCTTCAAGGACTCCTTCTACCGCGGCTCCCCGGTGTTCTCCAGCGAGGAGAAATACCTGGACCTGGATTTTTATGCGCTGATGGACGCGGTGAAGCGCGCTTTCGAGAAGGCCGAGCCCAGCCGCGAGGTGGAGGCCGACCAGTTCCCGATAGAGTCGCGCGTGGCGAAGATAGAGAAGATGCTGGAAGGGCGGGAGTGGCTGCTGCTCGACGAGGTTTTTGCTTCGGAGAAGAAGAGGCTGGGAGTAATAACCTGCTTCATGGCCCTCCTGGAGATGGTAAAGCAGCGGAAAATAGTGATTTCGCAGGACGAGGCCTATACCGAAGTGCGCATTTATCCCGCGCCGGTGCCGGCCCCCGTACCCGTTAAGGAGCCTGTTCCCGCGGCCGCCGAACCCGCAGCGGCCGTTGTTGAGGCCGCGGCCCCGGAAGGCCCCGCCGCCGATCCGCAGGCCCCCGCAAACGAGCCCCCCGCCGGGTCCGTCAACTGATTTTTGATTACGGTTTTAAGAGGTAAATCATGGAAGACGCCGAACTTAAAAAAGTGCTTGAGACCCTGATGTTCATAACGGACGCGCCGCTGCCGGTGAGCCGTATAATGCAGCTTTGCGAAATAAGGAACAAGGAGCGCGTGGAAAACGCCCTGGCCGAACTCCGCAAGAGCTACGACGACGAAGGCCGCACCCTGCAGGTAATGCAGGTGGCCGGCGGCTGGCAGCTGGCCACCCGTCCCGAATACGGCCTCTGGGTGCGAAAGCTTTACCACAATAAAATGACGGTGCGCCTTACCCAGGCCGCGCTGGAAACGCTCTGCATAATCGCCTATAAGCAGCCCCTTACCCGGGCCGAGATAGAGGCCATACGCGGAGTTGAGGTTATAGGCCCGCTCGATACGCTCAGCCAGCGCAGGCTTATTACCGTGGTGGGCCGCCGCGAGAGCATAGGCCGCCCGATACTTTACGGCACCACCAGCGAATTCCTGCGCCAGTTCGGCCTGAACTCGCTGGACAGTCTGCCGAAACTGGAAAGCTTCAACATCGAGAACATGGCGGCCGCCGCCCAGTCCACCGCCGTAGAGCTGATAGAGGAAGAATCCGCCGTGGAGACCGTGGCCGAGGGGGCGCCGCCCGAAGACCCCATCCAGGCCGCGGACGAGCAGTTTCCCGCGGGAGAGACCGCGGAGGCCGCTGACCCCGCCCAGGAAGCCGAGGCCCCCTTGCAGGAACAGCCCGCTCCCGAAGCTGTCGAACTCTCTGCGGAGCCTGCGGTGGAAGCCGCTGTTTCAGAACAGCCCGCGGAGGCCGCGCCCGAAGAGCCGCACGAAGGCAACTGAGTCCTTGCCGCCCAACTGTCTATCCGTCTGTCTGACTAACTGCTACTGACCATGCCTGAAATAAGAAAAGACCCCGTTTTCGGCCGCTGGGTTATTATAGCCTCCGAGCGCGGCCTGCGCCCCAACGACTTCCTAGGCAAGCCGGGCGACCACCTCTGTCCTTTCTGCCCCGGCAACGAGGAGCTTACCCCGCCCACCATCTATTCCCTGCCCGGAGCGGACGGCGGCTGGCGCCTGCGCGTGGTGCGCAATAAATACCCGGCGCTGGTCTCGGAAGGGACTTCCGATAACCGGCGCGACGGCATCTACGACCGCATGGACGGCATGGGCATCCATGAGGTGGTCATAGAGACCCCGGAGCACGGCCGCCTGCTGGAGGAACTGCCCGCAGAGGCGGTTACAGACGTAATAAAGACCTACATGCTGCGCGTCAAAGAGATAAAAAAGGATCCGCGCATAAAGTACGTGATGATCTTCAAGAACCACGGCCGCAACGCCGGGGCCACCCTACTGCACCCGCATTCGCAGATAATCGCCATGCCCATGGCCCCGCTGCGCGTGATGCAGGAAATAGACGGGGCGGCCGAGTACCACATAGAGCGCGGGACCTGCGTGTTCTGCGATATTGTGACCGAGGAGATCGCTTTTAAAAAGCGTGTGGTGGCGGAGAACTCGTCTTTCCTGGCCGTCACGCCTTACGCCAGCCGCTTCTCTTTCGAGACCTGGATCCTGCCTAAAAAACATTTCAGCCATTTTGAGAACATCCCGGAGGCGGAGGCCGGGGCGCTGGCCGAGGTGCTCAGAACCGCCCTCGGCAAGCTCATAGCTTCGCTGCCGGACCTGTCCTACAATCTGATAGTGCACACCATGCCGGTGTGCGAGCCTGAGGCGCAGCATTACCACTGGCATATCGAGATAATGCCCAAACTCACGCACGTGGCCGGTTTCGAGTGGGGTACCGGCTTTTACATCAACGCGGTCTCGCCCGAGGCCGCCGCCGAGATCCTGAATTCGGGGAAGCAGTATAAAGTCTAGGGGAGAATTTATGAAGATCCTTATCGCAGCCAGCGAAGCGTTCCCTTTCTGCAAGACCGGCGGGCTTGCCGACGTTGCCGGCGCTTTAGCCCAGGTGTTCTCCAGGGCGGAGGACGCCGAGGTGGTGCTCTTCCTGCCGCGCTACCGCAACGTGGGCGGCGGGGCTTTTTCCCTTAAAGCGGCCGGCGGCAGCTTTTTGATACCGGTGGGCAGCCGCGTGGAGACCGCCACCATGAGCCGCGTCCAGTGGGGCAAGGTCGCGGTCTACTTCATAGAGAATTCCAAATATTTCGACCGCCCCGGCATGTACCGGAGCGCCGCCGGAGATTACGAGGACAACGACGAGCGGTTCGTGTTCTTCTCCCGCGCCGTCCTGGAGGGCGCCAAGTTCATCGGCTTCAAGCCGGACGTGATACACTGCCACGACTGGCAGACCGGCCTGGTGCCGGCCTATTTGCGCACGCTGTACCGCCTGGACTCGTTCTACGCCAAGACGGCCTCGGTTTTCACCATTCATAATATAGCCTACCAAGGCATGTTCCCCAAGGAAACCCTGCAGAAGGCGGGTTTCTCCTGGCTGGACTTCACTCCTGAAAAGCTGGAATTCTACGGCGGCCTGAATTTCATGAAATCCGGGCTGGTTTTCGCGGACCTGGTGACCACCGTCAGCCCCACCTACGCCAGCGAGATCCAGTACCGCCCGGAATTCGGCCACGGTCTCGAGGGCGTGCTGAAGCACCGCACCTCGGACCTGTTCGGCATCCTCAACGGCATAGACGAGGAGATCTGGGACCCGTCCACCGACACTTTCCTGGAGCGCGGCTACGAGCTGAAGAGCTTCCAGCGCGGCAAGGCGGCGGCCAAGAAGGCTCTGCAGAAGGAGCTGGGGCTTGAAGAGAACAAGGACCTGATATTGGCGGGCGTAGTGAGCCGCCTGGACCAGCAGAAAGGGCTGGATACGCTTTTAAAGGCCGGGCCCGACTTCCTGGAGAAAATGCAGTTCGTGGTGCTGGGCGCGGGCGACCCTGGGCTGTCGGACGCTTTCGCGGCGCTGGCCGCGGCCAACCCGAAGCGGGTCGCCTTCAGAGCGGGGTTTGACGAGGAGCTGGCGCACCGCATCTACGGCGGCTCCGATATTTTCGTAATGCCCTCGCGCTTCGAGCCGTGCGGCTTGAGCCAGATGATAGCTATGCGCTACGGCGCGCTGCCGGTGGTGACGCGCACGGGCGGGCTGAAGGACACGGTGTTCTACAACGGCGAACCTAAGGATTCCAACGGCTTCGCCATCGACAACTCAGACGAGGGGCAGCTGCGCTCCGTGCTGGGGCATATAGTTTCGCTTTACGGCTGGCGCGAGAACTGGAACATGATGGTGAAGAACGCCATGCGGGGGGACTACTCCTGGGGAAAGTCGGCCGAAGCCTATATAAAACTCTTCAGCATCGCGGCCCAGCGAAGGCAGCTGTAACCCGGCCGAGCGGAGCGTCCCGGGCCGGGGCAGTATCCGTCCGCCTGTAAAATAAAAATGAGACTACCGGAAGCTTTCGGGAAGCACCGCGCTGAATATCTGACGGCTGCGGCCGTCGCGGCCCTGCTTTGCGTTTTCTTCATCAGGGAAATGCTCTGCATCTCCTACTCGTCGCCCACTTTCGACGAGGCCTATTATCCGGCATACGGCTATTCCCTCATTAAAACCGGCGATTGGCGGCTGGCCAACGACAAGGGCGACCTGGTGCCGCTACTGACGGGGCTGCCGCTATTTTTAGTTAATGCCGGGTTCAACGCCCGCAATGAACACTGGAGGAATCTGGCGGCCGGCAAAGAATACGGCGATGTCTGCCTGTACTCCCTTGATTTTCTGCACAACAACCGGGTACAGGCGGACAAGCTGCTGTTTTACGCCAGGCTGCCGATAGTATTCCTGGCCATGCTGCTGGGGCTGGGGGTTTACGTCTGGTCTTCACGGCTCTACGGCAGGGCGGGCGGGCTGCTGTCGCTGTTCCTCTATACCACTTGCCCGAATATCCTGGCCCATGCCGGCCTTGCCACAGAGGACATGGCGGCCGCTGTTTTCGCTTTTCTCACTATTTACGGCTACAGCCGCTATAACCGCAGGAAAAGGACCTCCGACCTGCTGCTGGCCGGGGCGGCTTTGGGGCTGGCCCTGAACGCGAAACAGACTAACATCCTGCTGTTCCCGGCCTTGGCGGGCTGCTGCCTGTATGAGCATTTTTCGCGCCGCGGGAACGGGGCGGAGTTCAAGCGCCGATGCCTTGAGTTCGGCGCCCTCTGTGCCGCCGCCGTCCTGGTCCTGCTGGCTTTCTACGGCGTGTTCCATATTGACCAATTCCTGGCCGGCTTTAAAAAAACCGCGGTTTATGTAGGTGGCGGCCATACGACCTATCTGAACGGAAAATACTCCGTAAAAGGTTTTTGGAATTATTTTATTTACGCCATCCTGGTGAAAACGCCTCTGCCTGTGCTGATCTTCGCGGTCCTGGCCGGGGCGGCCAGGTTCAAGGAGCGGATCTGTCTGGGACTTGACGGCGTTTACCTCGCGCTTTTCCCGGTGGCCCTGTTACTGGCCGCGTCCTTTTCCGATTTTAACATAGGCTTGCGCCACGTCCTGCCTGTATATCCTTTCCTGTTCGTCTTTTGCGGGGGGGCGCTAAGGCTTTTTAAAGGCAAAGCGGCCGTTTTTATCCCTGCTGCGCTCCTGCTCTGGCAGGCGCAGGCGTCGGCCAGCGTGCAGCCCTATTATCTGACTTATTTTAACGAGCTGGCCGGCGGCCCGGCGCACGGGGATGAACACCTGCTCGATTCGAATCTGGACTGGGGGCAGGACCTTAAGGGGCTTAAGTCTTACCTGGATAAGGAGAAAGTTTCAGATCTGGTCCTGTCTTATTTCGGTTCCACCACCCAGGGTTACATAGAACGGGATTTTCAGGACCTGTTCTCCGGCGTGGCTGACCCCGCCGGGCACGTGAACAGTCTTACGCCGTACAGGGAGTACCTGGCGGTGAGCGCTACTAATCTGCACGGGCTTTATTTCCGGGAGTTCGGCAAGGATATGCTCTACTGGCTGCGCGGTGTGGAGCCGCGCGCCGTTATAGGCAACAACATACGGATCTATGACATAACCTCGGACGCGCGCGCACACGAACATTTGGCCAATATCTATTTCCTTGCCGGGTATCCAAAACAGGCGGAGAGGGAATGCCGGCGGGCCCTGCTGCTTGACCCGGGTTCGCGGATGGCGAGGTTCATACAGGCCCTGGGCCACATTAAAGAAAACTTTCCCGGCGGCCTGGGCCTTATGAAGGCCTCCCTGCGTGAGAACGCCTACGCCGCCCCGGCCACCCTGCCTGATTTCCTCCCCGCCCCGCTGTTCCGCTACCGCTATTCCTTCATCTCCCGATACGCAGCCCAAAAATTCCGCGAAGCCAACTCTCCCAAAGAAGCCGCAGCCATGCTGGCACTGTCAAAGCAGCTGAAGTAAGTCTGATTGGCATAGGAAAGGGCCTGGCGGGGGTATGGGTTCAGCGGGACTTCTCAGAGGCCGACGCTTGCGTAAGCGCTGAGGCCGAGAGTATGAGGCGCGCGTACGGTGTACGCGACGCCGGTCCCGCCGGGCCCATACCCCCGCCGGGCCGCCAACTGGGCATCTTGCGGTTTCTAACTTAAAGCGATAGAACAAAAAAGGGGGAGCTTTCGCTTCCCTTTTTTTTGTTTGGCTTGGCGAGCCTTATGCTTTGCCCATGTACTTCTTCCGGAACCAAGTTTCCAGGTCGTCGAAGAGGGTGTAGGTGACCGGGGTCATCAGCAGGGTGATCAGCAGGGACAGCGACTGGCCGCCGATGATGACCCAGGCCATGGCGCGGCGGGAGCCGGAGCCGGCGCCCGTGCCCAGCGCCGTCGGAATCATGCTCGCCACCAGCGTCAGCGTAGTCATCAATATCGGGCGCAGCCTTGTCTTGTTGGCCAGTATCGAGGCCTCGTGCCGCGCCATACCCTTCGCCCGCAGCGTGTTCGTATAGTCCACCTGCAAGATGGAGTTCTTCTTCACGATGCCGAACAGCATGAAAATACCCATGATGCTGAACAGCGTCATGCTCTGCCCCGCCACGAACAGCGAGATCACCGCGAACGGCAGCGTCAGGGGCAGCGCTATCAGGATGGAGATAGGATAGACGAAGCTCTCGAACTGGCTCGCCAGCACGATGTAGATGAAGATGAACGACATGGCGAAGGCCATGATAAATCCCTTCAACATGTTGCCCAGTTCCTTGGCGCGTCCGGCCGCGCCGCCGGTGTACTCCGCGGGCGGGTTCTGCTTCTTGAATTCCGCGTCCGCTTCCTTAATAAGCTGGCCCAGCGGCATGCCGTTGGTGTTGGCCTCTACGGTGATCTTCCTCTGGCGGTTGAAGCGCTCTATCTGCGTGGGGCCGAAGCCCTGCACCACCTTGGCCACGCTGTCCAGGCGCACCATGCGGCCGCCGGTAGCTGGGATCACCATCGCCTCAATAACTTCCTTCCTGTCGCGGAAGCTCTGGTCAGCGCGCACGCGCACCTGGTAAAGTTCGTCCGCGTCCTTGAACTTGGTAATGTCCTCTTCTCCGCCCACCAGCGTGCGCAGGGAGAAGGCGATGTCCTCGATCTTCACGCCCAGGTCGTGGGCCCGGTCGCGGTCTATCTCCACGCGGTACTCGGGCTTGGCGTTGGAGAAGCTCGAGTCAACGTCCACCACGCCTTTCAGCGTCTTCAGGTGGTCGGTCACGGCCTTGGCGTAGGCCTGCAGTTTGTCCAGGTCCGGCCCGGTCAGGTTGTACTGCAGCTCCTTTTCGCCGCCGCCGCCAAAGCCGCCGATGGGCGCCACGGCGATGCGCAGGCCCGTGTACTTGCTCATCATTGCGCGGGAGGTCTCGATGATAGTGTTGAGCTTGGGGCGCTTGGACAGGTCCACCAGCTCTACCAGCACGTAGCCCTCGTTGGTGGCGGAGGAGCCGGCATGCGAGCCGACGCCCGTGCCTATGGAAGACAGCGTGTTGACCACGTAAGGGATGGCCTTCGTTTCCGCTTCTATCTGCGAGAACAGCTGCTTCATCACTTCCAGGTTGGTGCCTTCAGGCGCCTTGATGGTGATCTGGTACTGGCCGGTATCGTCCTGCGGCATGAAGTCCTTGCCGATGAACATGAACAGCGGGACCATGGACAGCATGATGCCGATGGAGCTGACCACCATGACCTTGCGGTGCGACAGCGCCCATTCCAGCAGCACGATGTAGCGGCTCGCCAGCCACTCGTTGATGTGGTCGGTAAATTTCTGCATCTTCTTTTTTTCGGACTGCTTCACCTTAAGGAACAGCGAGCACAGCATCGGCGTGAGCGTCAGCGCCACGAAGGTGCTGATGGCTATGGCGAAGGCGATGGTGAGGCCGTAGCTCTTCACGAAGCGGCCCACTATGCCGCCCATGTAGGCCAGCGGCACGAAGATGACGATAAGCGAAGCCGACATCGCGATGACGGCGAAGCCGATCTCGTTGGCGCCTTCCAGCGCGGCCTTCACGGGGGAGATCTTATGCTCCTCCATGTGGCGGTAGATGTTCTCGAGCATGACGATGGCGTCGTCTATGACTATACCCACGGCTATGGTCATGCCCAGCAGCGTCATGTTGTTGAGAGTGAAGCCCGCCTGGTCCATGAAAAAGAACGTGGCGATGAGCGAGGCCGGGATGGCCAGCGCCGAGATGATGGTGGAGCGGAAGTCGCCCATGAACACCAGCACCATAAGGCCCGCCAGCAGCGCGCCCAGCATCAGGTGCTCTTTCACCGTGTCCACCGAGCTCTGGATGAACTCGGACTGGTCGCCGATGATCTTTGTGTGGATGTCGGAGGGGATGATGGACTGCATCGCGGTGAGCCGCGCGCGGATGTTCTTTACCACCTCCACCGTGTTGGTGCCGGACTGCTTCTTCACCACCAGCGTAACGGCGGGTTTGCCGTTCAGGTAGGAGGCCGTGGTCGCGTACTCGCCGGTGTCTTCCACACGGGCTATATCCGAGATGCGGATCGGCGTGCCGTTCACATTGGAGATCACTATCGAGCTGAAATCCTTAACGTCCTTGATGCGCCCTAGGATGCGGAGCACGAAGTCCTTATCCGTCTGCTCCACCTTGCCGCCGGGGATCTCTATGTTCTGCTGGGTGATGGCGTCTTTCAGCTGCTTGGTGGAAAGGTTGAGCGAGGCCATTTTAAGAGGGTTCACCACGATGTGGATCTCGCGCTCGCGGCCGCCCACCATGTCCACCGAGCCCACGCCGCTCACGGTCTCGATATTCTCCTTGATCTTCTTCTTGGCGAAGCGGGTGAGGTCCACCATGTCCCGGTCACCCGAGACCACGATGTTCACCACGGCCACGGCGCCGATGTCGAACTTGGACACCACGGGCTGGTCGGTGCCCTGCGGCAGCTGGGCCAGCACGGCGTTGATCTTGTCGCGCACTTCCTGCGCGGCCACGTCGCCGTCCTTCTCCAGTACGAACTTGATCATCACCATCGACATGCCTTCGTAGCTGGTCGAGGTGAGCTCGTCTATGCCCGAGATGGTGTTGACGGACTCTTCTATCGGCTTGGTGATGGAGGATTCCACTTCTTCGGGGCCGGCGCCGCGCAGCGTGGTCTGCACTATCACGTACGGAAATTCCACATTGGGGAACAGGTCCACGCCCAGGCGGAAGTAGGAAAATACCCCCAGCACCACCAGGGCCGAGATCATCATGGTGGTAAGAATGGGGCGTTTAACCGCAAGGTCTGTTATTTTCATAAGAAAGATGAGTACCGCATTTTTATTTCACCGCAGAGGCGCAGAGGAGGATGAGTCAAAAAGAAAAGAATGTGAACGCGAGAAAATAATTTTCTGAATTTTTCTCTTTTCCCCTCCAGCCTCCTCTTCCTCTGCGTCCTGTTAGATACGGCTGAATTGCGTCGCTTCGTTCCACCCCGCGGTGAATTCTTGTTAGTTCTGCACCTTTATCTTGCTGCCGTCCTTCAGGCCGTACAGGCCGAAGGTTATCAGCTCGTCCCCGGCCTTAAGCCCGGCGGAGATCTGTATCGTGTCGTCGTTGCGGATGCCGGTCTTTATTTCGCGGCGCAGTGCCGTCCCGTTGACGGGCACAAAGACGTAAGGCTTGCCGTTCTCGTTGAGGACCGCGGATGCCGGCACCGCCACCGCGCCGCTCTTGGCGCCTACCACCAGGCGTATTTCGGAGAACATGCCGGATTTGAGCCTGCCGGTGGTGTTATCCGCCAGCAATTCTATGGCCGCGCTCCTGGTTTTGGTGTCCACCACGGGGCTGACCCTGTAAACCTTGCCGCGGAACAGCGTGTCCGGGTAGGCGTCAACCTTGATGTAGGCCTCCTGGCCCATAAAAACCTTGCCCACATAGCGCTCGGGCACGTCCACCACCACGCGCACCTGGCCCTGACTTACCACCAGGGCTATCGGGGTGGCCGGCGTGACGTTGGAGCCGGAGTCCTGATAAACGCGGCCTATCACTCCGGTAAGGGTGGAGGGCACCGGCGCCGGCTCGTAAACCACGCCGGGCTCGTCGCGCTCTATCAGCGCAACCGGCTGATCCTTCGTTACCGCGTCGCCTTCCGTTACCAGGTTCTTCAGGAGTTTCCCGGAGACCCTGGGGAAAAGCACGGCCTCGTCCATGGCTTTCACCGAGCCCACAAGGATTAGGTAATCCTCTATGTTCTTTACCTGGGCTTTGTCGGTCTTTACCAGGAAGCGGTCCTTTTCAAGGCTGTTGAAGGCGGCCAGGTCCTTGTTCTTGCAGCCGGCCGCGGCAGCCGCGGCGGCCGCCAGCGCTAAAATAAATATTCTGGTTTTAATGTTTTTCATAAATTCTCTCTGTACTTTGTAATGATTCCCGATTCTCGACTTCCGGTCTTCCCTATTCCCCCAGCGTCCACTTCAGCTGCGCGTCCGCGGAGCAGGTGTCGTGCTGGGCCTGCGTGTAAAGGGTCTGGGACTTGTTCAGCGCCAGCGAGGCGTCGTTGAGCTCAAGCTGGCTGGCCAGGCCGTTCTTGAACCTGACCTCCGTTGCGGTCAGCGCCTTGCGCGCCTGCTCTACGGCGGCGGTCTGCGAGGCAAGCCTTTCGGAGGCTTCCGTTATGCTGAGCCAGGCCTTCTTGACCTCTATTTTCACGGCGCGCTCCAGTTCCGCCAGGTTCGTCCGGGCTATTTCGGCCTGCAGCTCGGCCTGCTTGGTCCTGGAGGTTATGGAGCCGCCGGAGAAAAGCGGCAGGGAAAGGCTTAAGCCGGCGGAGGTGCTCCAGTTTTGGGCTGCGGCTCCGGGGAAGCCCGACTCGCTCTGTGCCTGGAACTGCCTGGAGGCGAAGGCGCTCAGGTAGGGGAAATGCCCCGCCCGTTCTATTTTTATCATTTCGGTGTAGAGGGCCAGTTGGTACTTCTGGTTGCGGTACTCAGGGCGGTTCATCAGCGCCTGTCTGTAAAGCTCCGTTACTTCCCCGGGGCCTGCTTGGCAGTCGAATTTACCTGACAGCGAGATGTCGGTCTCGGGGTCAAGACCCAGCAGGTTCTTCAGGTCTATCAGGCCCTCCTCGTACAGGTTCTGGGCCTGGGTGAGGGCTGGTTCTGTATTGGAGACCTCTACTTTCTGTCTGAGGACCTCCAGGTCGCTGGCTACGCCCTGCTTATATTGCGCGTCTATCATGTCCAGATGCTGCCGGGCCAGGTCCAGCGACTCTTTCTGTATGCCGGCCATGGACTTAGCCAGCAGTACGGAGTAATAGACCTGTTTTACGTCTTTGGACACTTCCTTCTGGGCGGTCTTCAGCTGTTCGTCGCTGGCCCTGGAATAAAGATCGGCCATTTTTATGCCGGTGCTTACCTTGCCGCCGGCCCAGAGCACCTGGTTCAGGTTCAGGCCGGCTGTGTAGGCGTTGTTCAGCCCCATCTTCACCTTGGCGGAGCCCAAAAAGAAAACGGGGGATTCTATGTTGCGGGTATACTGGGCGCTGGCGCTGAGCTGGGGATAAACCGTGCCCCAGTATTCCGTGACCTTTTCCTTATATATAGCGCGGGTCTCTTCTGCGGTTCTCACGGTGGCGTTGTTCTTAAGCGCGGTCCGCACCGCGCCGTCCACCGTCAGGTCCAGCGCGCCGGCCCTGGCCAGCAGGGGGGAAAGCAGTATTATTACCAGCGCCGCCTTGAGATTTTTCACCCCGGCCGCTATCAGTTTGGCCATGCGCTGCGGCAGGTCCTTGGGCAGGCTATCTATGCCGCGTTGGCGGGCCTCTATCATTAAATGAGTTATTACCGCGCTTATCATGTGCATGACGGTGTCCGCGTGGGAGCGCGAGAGGCCGTCTTTGCCGGTGCCCTCGCCCAGGATCCTGGTAAGGTTCTCGCGGTTCTGCTCCTTGAGTTCCAGCGCCATGGAGTTCAGCACACTGTTGGAAGGGGAGGCCATGATCTTCAGCGCGCATTTGGGCATGTTCGGATAGCGCTTTATGAAGTCCACGTGGTTGGAGAAGATCTTGGCCAGTTTCTGCTCCAGCGTCAGGCCGGGCTTGCTTATTTCAGCCTGCAGTTCCCTGAAATGTTTCGTCCCCTCTATGAAGGAGGCCTTTATCAGCTCATCTTTGTCCTTGAAATAATAGTAGAGGACGGGCTTGGTGATCTTCAGCTTGGCGGAGATCTCCCGCATGGAGACCGCGTCCGGGCCCTTCTCGGCCATCAGCGCGGAAGCCATTTCTATTATCCGCTGGCGGGTCTTGTCGCCCTTGGTTATCTTGAGGGATATTTGTTGGTTCATAAAAAACTTACCTACCGGTAAATAAATTATAACAGACCGCGGCTCGGGTTGTCAATAGGGCCAAAGGGCCTATTCCGGGGTAGGTCTTAATATTTATTGTTTTTGGGCCCTATGCCTCTATTGTCTTTTGTCAAAGAGGTATAGAATTATCACCGTAGTGTTATGTTACCCTTGTAATCCCCCGAAAACAGGCGGGGGAGAATCCACCGGTGGGCCTTAACCCGCTGTAACCAGGGGAAACGGATCAGAAATGATCTCGTTTCCTTTTTTTGCTTTGGTTAAATGGATAAAAAATGAAAAAAAACCTGACAATAGCCCTGTTCCTCGCGGTCTGCTGCGCTGTTCCCGCTCTGGCGGAAGACACCCCCGATACTGCCCGGTCCGCCGCCAAGGTGACGGAGGCTAACCCTTTTTCTGATCCTGAATTCCAGGATATGATGGAGACCTCGGATGGCTATCTCAATTCCAAGAACACCATGAAGGTGCGCTCCGACTTCAGCGATTTCCGCGACTCCCCGGTTTCAACGCCCGCCCCCAGCCTGAAACACCCGACTCCGGCCAAGGTTCAGGCCGCGGCGGCCCCGAAAACCGTCAAGGCGGAAGGCCCGGCGTTCCCGGCCGGGCATTACAAGGTCACTTTCGCCGGTGACGCCGGCCCGGTGGGGTCTTTCGTCTGGCCGATAGGCGAGGGGCCGAAGAATTATGCGCGCGAATACGTTTTCCTCAGCGTCCAGCTGGAGGAGAAGGACTATTCAAAGATACTCCCCAGGCTTGAGGCTGACGCCGGGTTCAGGTTCGTCGGCGAGAAAACTTACTATTCCAGAAATTCACAGAAAACTACCATCCTCGGCTGGGCGCCTTCCGCCAATTTCTCCAAAATCATGAAAATGAAAGGCGTGAGCGGAGCCGCGGTGGAGAAAAAAACCGCCGGGATGCCGCTTAAAACAAAAGTGCGGTTTACGCTGAAGGTGCCCTACCAGAACCGCCCCAACGCCTTCGTGCCTGATTTTATAAAGCAACTTACCGAGCAGAACGGCTTTGCCGCGGAAAACTGGTTCCGCCTGCCTCAGAAATCCGCGGACTCCAAATTCAGCGTTTTCGGAGTGACCGGCACCATCCCGGTGGGGATGATAAGCGAACTATCCCGCTCGCCGTTCGTGGCCTCGGTGGAATTCAACGACCCCGCGCTGTAAACGCGCCGGACGGCGCCGCAGGACAGGCCGCGAAAGCGGCCTGTCTTTTTTTTGCCCTCCCGCTGCTTCCAGTCGCCGCCCACAAAAGTTATAATCAAGATATGCCCGGCGGCTGTTGGGCCGGCTTGAACTCTGCGATCTCCGACCTGATCGGTGTAACAACTTTATGGAAGAACATAAACATCATCACGACACGCCCGCACATGCGCACAAGCCCAGAAAAGGCTACAGGGTGGCTTTCCTGCTGGCTTTTTCCGCCGGACTGCTGGCCGAAATGCTCCTTTTCATGCAGGCGCAGATGCGCGAGATCTCCCTGCTGCTTAAAGACGATTTCCGGATCATAGTGGTCCGGGATGAAAGATCGAAAGAGACGCCGGAGATCATAGGCGCGGCTCTCTCCGCGATAAAAGGAAGTTCCCAGGTGGTTTACGTGAACCGGCAGGACCGGCTGGCCAGGCTGAAGGCCGATGAGCCGGAGTTGGTCGCTTCCGTGCTTTCCCCGGGCTCCAACCCGATGCCGGATACCTGGGAGATCACCATAGCCGAAGAGTCTCTGGGCGATATGAACTCCTGGACCGACGCGGTTTGGCGCGTGCCCGGCGTCGCGGACATAAAATATAAGCCGCTGGAGGCTTACGCCATAATGCATTCGGTCTTTTACGGCCACCTGATAACGCTGGGCCTGGCGCTGGCTTTCCTGGCCTTCATGATAATGGCCGCGATGGTGATGACCCACGGCCACACTCCCGCCACGCTGGCCGCCTCGCTGGGCGCCGACAAGGCCTGGTTCATCGCCGGGGCCTGCGGCGGCGCGCTATCGGCGCTGGCAGCCTATGCCGTGGTCTACCCCGTAAAATATTTAAGTCCCGTCTGGATCTGGCCCAACCCGATGTGGCAGGCGGCCGTCATAGTTTCGGGCTCGCTGCTCGGCTGGGTGCTCTGCCAATGGAAAAACGACAGGTACTGAAGCTCATACTCCTCTTTCTGCTCGCCTGCCCGGCCCTTTGCGCCGCGCAGTCGGCCGTCGACGCCAAAAAAAAGAACCTGGACGAGATAAACCGGCAGCTTGAGGAAAAGAAGAACGAGCTGGACCGCTACCGCGCGGAGGAAGAGCGTATTTCCGCAGAACTGGCCGGCCTGAAAAAAGAAGAGAAGCAGGCTGCCTCCCGGCGCCAGGAACTAGAGGGGCAGCTCCAAAAGTCCCGCTCCCGCGCCGGCGAGTCCAGGCAGAAATACGAGTCCCTCGAAAAAGCGAAAAAAGAGCTTTCCGGGGATATTACCGGCGAGCTGGTGATGTATTCCCTGCAGAAGGATTTTTATTTTCCGTATTACGGCTCACGCGATATCTCCAAGGACATGCTGATGCGCTCGGCCATGCTTAACAAGCGTGCGCTGCTGACCCGCATAAAAGGCGAAAGCGCCCGCGTGAATAAGGATATCGAGACGCTCAAGCGCAAGGGCGAAGAGCTCAGGTCCCGTCAGGAACTGCTGCGCCGGCAGAGTTCGGCGCAGAAGACCATAATGAAAAGCAAGCAGGGCGAGCTTGAATATACCCGCGAACAGCAGGTCAAGCTCAACCGGGAGCTTGAGACCCTGCAGAACGCCGCCCTGGGCCTTACCCGCCTGGTTAAAAAGCTCCAGAAACAGGCCCCTTACCGCACGGAGGGCGTCAGCGACTCCCTCCCGGTACCCAGGGGTTCGCTGGTCTGGCCCGCCAGGGGCAAGGTTATAGGCCGCTTCGGCAGAGAAGAGGTGCCGGCGCTTAAAACCTGGATAGTCCGCGAGGGCATACGCATAGCCACCGAAGAGGGCGCGGTAGTGCACGCGGCGCTGGACGGCAAGGTCATATATGCCGGGCCTTTCCGCACTTACGGGAACGTGGTCATACTGGACCATGAAAAAGGCTTTTTCACCATCTACGGCCTGCTGAGCCGCATAGACGCTGTGAAGGGGCAGAGCGTTCCCGCCTCCGCCCCCATAGGACTGGCTGGCGAGGATACCCAGGCCATGAGTTCAGGGAAGAAAGCTCCCGGGGCTGCCGTGTACTTCGAGATACGCAAGGGGGACCGCGCCATAGACCCCCTAAAATGGCTCCCAAATTAGATATAATCGGATAATATAGCAGCCGGCCGCGCATAGCGCCGGTTTAAACCTTTTTTTGGGATTTTTAAGGAGCGGCATATATGAAGAACGCGCGCAAAATAATATTAGTCACCCTGTCGGCCCTGGTCATAGGCGCGGTTTTCCCCTATGTCAACTTCGCCCTGGACCAGACCTACCAGCAACTGAAGGTGATAGTGGACGTGATGGAGCTGATAAAAGACAGCTACGTGGAGCAGATAGACCCCCAGAAACTGGTTTACGGCGCGGCCAAAGGCATGGTGGGGGAGTTGGACGATTTCTCCCAGTTCATGGAACCGGACGTGTATGAGCGGGTGAAGAGCGATACCGAGGGGGAATTCGGCGGCATAGGCATAAGGGTGGACACGAAAGACGGCTGGCTTACTGTGGTAACCCCGCTGCCTAACACCCCGGCCTGGCGCGCCCAGATGATGCCCGGGGACAAGATCATAAAAATAGAAGGCGTGTCCACCAAGGACATGATCATAGACGACGCCATAAAGAAGCTGCGCGGCAAGCCCGGCACCCAGGTGAAGATCACCACCGCGCGCGAGCCCGAGGATAAGAACGCCGAGTATGTGACGCAGGAGCTGACGCTGACCCGCGAACTTATAAAATCCGAGAACGTCAAATGGCGCATGCTGGATTCCAAGACCGGCTATATAAAAATAGTGGAGTTCACCGGCCATGTTACGGAGAATTTCGACAAGGCCCTGGGTGAGCTCAAGGGCAAGGGTATGGAAGCGCTGGTGCTGGACCTGCGCTATAACCCGGGCGGCCTGCTTTCCGCGGCCGTGGATATATCCAAGCTGTTCCTGAACGGCAACAAGATGATAGTGTTCACCAAAGGCCGCAAGCCGGAGAATTACCAGGAGTTCCGCGCCAGTGGTTCGGGGCCTTACGAAATGCTGCCCCTGGTGATACTGATGAACCGCTATTCGGCTTCCGCCAGCGAGATCGTGGCCGGGGCCATGCAGGACAATAAGCGCGCCGTGGTAGTGGGCGAGCGCTCCTTCGGCAAGGCCAGCGTACAGTCGATGATCCCGCTGTCCGACAAGTCGGCCCTGCGCCTGACCATCGCCAAGTATTACACGCCCAGCGGCAAGTCCATCATGCACGACGCCACCAACGAGCACGGCGGCATCTACCCGGACATAGAGGTAAAAGTGCCGCTGGAGACCGAGAAGAAGCTGATCCTGCAGGCGGACGAGATCTACTTCCCGGGCAAGGACGATAAGACCGACAAGAAGAAGGACCTGGCGGCGGATGACGTACTGCTCCGCGCCGTGGAACTTTTGAAAGCGCGCGACGTGCTCGGGAACCTTAAGCCGGGTAAATAGCGTCGAGAGTCGTGAGTCGAGGGCCGGGAGGCAAAGATCTTATCCCTCCGTCCCCCGACTCCAGACCCGCGACCCCCGACCCTTATCCGATGAAGATACTCGCTTTCGAGACCACCTGCGACGAGACTTCCGCAGCGGTGCTGGATGGCCGGGTACTGCGCTCAAATTCCGTTTTCTCCCAGATCAAACTCCACCGAAAATACAGCGGCGTAGTGCCCGAGCTGGCCAGCCGGGCGCACCTGGAAAAAATGCCCTTCGTGCTGGGCTCCGCCCTGGGCGGCGCCGGAATAAAGCTGCCGCTTAAGCCGGGAGCCGTCGACGCGGTAGCCTTCTCGCGCGGGCCTGGGCTGCCGGGGGCTCTGATGGTGGGCCGCGTAGCCGCGGAAGCCGCGGCGGAACTGGCCGCGGCGCCCCTTATAGGGGTGAGCCACCTGGAGGGGCATCTGCTGGCCTGTGAATTTGAGAACGGTCGGGCTTCGCGGCCGCTGGACTTCCCGCTGGCCGCCCTTATAGTTTCCGGCGGCCATACGGAATTATGGCACGCCCGCGGCTATGGGGATTACCGCGTACTCGGCCGCACCCGCGACGACGCCGCCGGGGAGGCCTTTGACAAGGTGGCGAAACTGCTGGGCCTGCCGTACCCGGGCGGCCCGGAGGTGGAGAAAGAGGCCGCCAAGGCAAGGGGCAAGATCCATGATTTCCCCAGGCCCTTCATGGCGGGCACGCGCGATTTTTCTTTCAGCGGGCTTAAAACTTCGGTCAGCTATTACCTGGCTGGCCGCCTGGGACAGGATTTTTATAAGCGCGGCCTGCGCCTGCCGCCGGCCGCCAGGGCCATGGTCTGCCGGGCTTTCCAGAACGCCGTGGTGGAAACGCTGGTCAAGAAGACCGCCGACGCGGCGCGCTCGCTGGGGCTTAGGCGCATAGCCATAGGCGGCGGGGTTTCGGGCAACGGCGCGCTGCGGGCCGCCTTCTCCCGGCTAGAAGGTTTCGAGGTGCGGTTCTCCGAAAAGGCTTATTGCTCAGATAACGCCGCGATGATAGCCCTTTGCGCCCTGCGCCGCCTTGAGACCGGCAGGTTCAGGAACAGCCTGCGGGTGGCGCCGGAGTTGTCGGTCCCCGGCTGGTAGCCGGAATTCGCGCAATATATAGTTAACAGCGCGTTGCTATAAATTTAAAGATGATAATCTGGCTGCTTTCGGACTACGACCACAGGAAACATCTGGCTTTCAAGAGCCTGTTGACCAGGTTTTCCGCGGCCTTTCCGTCCGCCCAGGCCGAATTCTCCGTAAAAAGCCGGCACAGCCTCTGGGAAAGCCTTTTCGCGCACCTGCGCGACCCCAAGCGCAACCCGTTGGCCGACATTATAGAGATTCCGCAGAACTGGACCGAGCTGTTCTCGAAGCTCGGCCTGCTTGCCGACATCTCCTCAAAAATAGAGGCGCTGGCCCAGCGGCGCTACCCCGAATTCATACTGAAGGAACTCTGCCACGAGGACGCCCGCGCTTTTTCGGCCCCGTGGTGGTTGGAGGCTCCCGCGCTGTTCTACAGGGCGCAGGCTCTTAAAGGCGCGGTCTCCGACCCGGAGACCGAACTGGCTTCCTGGGAGGGGTTCCGCGCCGCCCTCGACCGCGTGGGCGCCGGGGCCAGGCGGGGGAATTTCCGCGCGCTTTCCGTGCCAGGCTCTTCGGGCTCCGTTTCCGTGGCCGACGTGCTGCCGCGCGTCTGGGGCCGCCGCGGCGGGCTTTTCTCGGACGATTTCAACAGGGCCACCTTCACCAGAGAAGAGACGGCCGGCGGCATAGAGGACTGGCTTGAACTGGCCGTCAGCGGCAAGATAGAGCTGTTCAGCCCGGACCGTTTTGAGAACGGTCCGCGGACTCCGGAGGAGTGCGCTTTCATGATCTCCTCCCGGAAGATACAGGGTTCCGGGCGCATCGGCCTGAAGATGCTGCCGTATCCCGGCTATCCTTCGGGCGGCGGGCTGATGCTGGTCTATAACCTGGCCGTTTCGGCCTCCAGCCGCGTGCCGGACGAGGCGCAGGCTTTCGTGTCCTGGGCCATGGAGCCGCGCAACGTGGCGCCGTTCACCGAAAGTTTCGGAGTGTTCCCCTGCCTGAAGCCGGTGTTCGAGGAGCACCTGCGCGACGAAAGGGAATCGGACGTTTACAGGAGGCTTTTCTCGGCCCCGGAGCTGAAGCCGAACATCATGGTCTATCCCACGGCCGAGCTGCTGCTGGAGCGGGCGCTGTGGAACCTGTCGCTTAAAATAGCCCGCAGGGATTACGAGCGCGAAGACCTCACCCGGGAGCTGATAATGGCCCAGGGCGAGGCGGATTATTTATTGTCGCTGTATTGAACCGGAAAAATGAAAAAGAGCGGAAAGATCTTATACGACGCGGACCCCGGCCGGGCTTTTTACGAAGGGCGTGACGCGTTCCTTAAGGCGGCCCTGGAAGCCGTCTCGCAACAGTTCTCCCTGGACGGCGCGTCTTTCTACGAATATGAGGAGAAGACCGGCCTGCTGCGCCTGAAGCACCGCTGCGCCGCCGGCGTCTCTTTCGAACACGAGGAGAACCTCAGGCCCGTCCCCGGGTCGGCCGCCGCGCGCGCCATAGAGACTCTCAAGGCGGCGGTCTCGAAGTCTCCCGGCGGCAGCTTCCTGTACTCCCCTTTCAGGTTCGACTACTGCGACCCCGCCGGCGGCCGCAGCGTCATCCCCTGCTTCGGCCTGGTGCGGCTGGAGCGCTCGCCCCGGAAGCGCCGCTTTTCCCCGGCCGAAACGGCCCGCGCCGACGCCTACCTCAGGTCTTTCCTGCGCGATTATTACAAGGCCGAGTTCTTCTCGCTCTACCGCAAGTACGACAAGAACGTGGCGGCCATAACCGAACTCACCGAAGTGTTCGCCACGGCGCTGCGCGTGCGCGACAGCTTCCGGCATATCCTTTCCGGCATACAGACTTATTTCGGCTTCGACCGCGTGCGCCTGTACCTGATAGACGAGAAGAACCGCAAGCTCAAAGGCGAGCTATCGGCGGACATACGGGGCCAGATAAAGAGCATAGCCTACGAGGAGATACCGCTGGAGCCCGGCGCGCACCGCTTCGCGGACATAGTGCTGGGGCGCAGTTCGGGCGCTTTTATGGAGCGCTACAAGGACTGCGTGCTCTATATGCCGATGGCGGTGCAGGGCGTGACCATAGGCCTTTTGATAGTGGACAATCTGCTGAGCCAGCAGAGGATAGAGCCGGAGGAACTGGCCATGCTGAAGTCCTTCGGCGGCCAGATAGCGCTGGCCGTGGACAATTCGCGCCTGTTCGACAAGGTGGAGGAACTCTCCCTTTACGACGAGCTCACCAAGCTGCCGTTGCGCCGCTATTTCAACCAGCGCTTCCAGGAGGAGTTCTACCGCGCGGAGCGCTTCAAGCAGCCGCTGGCGCTGATCTGGGCGGACATAGATTTTTTCAAGGAAGTCAACGACACCTACGGCCACCAGATCGGCGACAAGGTGCTGAAAGAGACAGGCCGCCTCATACTTTCCAACCTCCGCAAGATAGACTTTCCGTGCCGCTACGGCGGCGACGAGATTATAATACTTCTGCCGCAGGCCACCGGCGCCGAGGCCACGCGCCTGGCGCAGCGCCTGAGCCAGGAGCTGGCGGAGCTGCGCATCCCGGTGCCTTTCTCCAAAACGCGGGAGCTCAGGGTCACCATGAGCATAGGCATTTCCACCTTCCCCGCCGACGCCTCCACGCAGGACGCCCTGCTTGAAAAAGCCGACGACGCGCTGTACTGGGTAAAGTCCCACGGCCGCGGCAAGATCTCCCTTTATTCCGATGTGGCGGAGGAGAAGAAAAAGGCCGAACAGGCCGGAGGAAGCAATAATGCAGTTAAATAGAAGTCGGACGGTTGGACGGATTGACGGATTTACGGTCAGGCGGGGAAACCGCTGTTTCTTCCCTTCCGTGGCCTTCTGTGGCTTTCTGTTGTTTTCTTTTGCCTATTCCGCCCGCGCCGCTTTCGAGGATATTCCTGCCGGGGCCAGGGAAGCCGGTTTCGGCGGACAGTCCGCAGCGCTTGAGGACCCGCTTTCCTTTTTCTCGAACCCGGCCCTCCCGGGTTCTATCCGTAAATTCGAGACCGGCGCGTTTTTCCTGGCCTCCAAGCGCACCACCCAGGGCCCGGCCGACTTTAACGCTTCAGGGGCCTGGCTGACCCTCCCCCGCACGGGCGTCGGCAAGCCGGCCACGTTTTCAATAGCGGGGCTCTACCGCGGCGACGCCGGGATTTTTACCCAGAAAACCCTGCTCCTGGGCTGGAGCACGCTGAATAAGGTCCGCAACGACTCCGGCATGGTGGATTTCGGCGCTAACTTCAAGATAATGCAGGCCGCGGACAAGGCGGGGGAGTCTGCCGCCGGCGTGGCCCTGGACCTGGGAACGGTTTTCAAGCCTGACGACAGGCATGCGGTGGGGTTTTCGATACTGAACCTCAATAATCCGTCCTTCAACGTGGGAACGCTCAAGGACAAGGCGCCGCTGGTGATAAGGCTGGGTGTTACCGAGCGCCGTGAGGACTACACGATGGCGCTGGACCTGGCCAAGCGCACGGCCTCGGCCGGGCAGAACGGGAACGTCAGCCTGAACCCCGGGGTGGAGCATGTCTGGCGCACCGAGCGCGCGGGTCTGCTGTTCTCCAGGGCCGGCCTGAACCTAGCAGAGCGCGCCACGGCGCTCAGCGCGGGCTTCGGCTGGAAACACCTGGCTTCGGAGTTTTCCTACGCCATCTCGGTGCCGCTTACCGGCGCCGTGGTGCCGGCCCATTCCCTTACCCTGGCGCTGCGCTTCGGGGACCGGGATGTTACGTCGGAGTACGAACGCCTGATCAGGCAGGAGATAAAGTACCGCAAAGACCTAGTGGAGGCGCTGGACGAATCGGCCGAGCGCGAGAATCTTTTGAAAGAAGAACTGGCTTCGATGAAGGGCGAAATAGACTCGCTTAATTCCAGATTGAAGGACACGCAGGAACAGAAAGCCAGCGCGGCCAGCGAGAAAGAGCGCTTGGCCGCCGTAATAAGGCGGCAGGCCGCGGCGGAGGCCGAGCTTAAGGCGATGGCCGAAAGGAACAAGGTTGACAAGCTGAGCCAGCTCAAATACAATTTCAGCGTGGACTGGCAGGCTTACCTCAAGCTGAAAGGCGGCGGGGCCCCTGATGAAGTTCTGAAAGGCTCCCTGCAGCGCCTGGTGAGCCAGTACCAGGACTCCGGGGTGGACATGAGCCAGGCCACGGTAGAACTGCAGCAATTGGTGAAATAGCGGGGCGGGCCAGCCTCAGGGACCGGGTTATCAAAACGCGGTCGGCCACACCGTGGCCTCCCTCATCATTCGGGCTCGGCGCTATGCAAGCCTCGCCCTCATGAAGGTTTTGCTAACCCGGTCCCTGAGGCTGGCCAAGCGTGTTTTGATAACCGGGTCCCCGGGTCAGGCCCCGAGACCGGGTGTTCTGTAACCTTTTGTTAACAATTATTTCACTGCCGGTTAATACCCCCCTGCTAAACTAAATATAGAGAAGCCAGACAGCCGGAAGGCCGGGCGGCTCATTAATCTATGGAAAGCAAAGATATCGACAGGCACCTCAACGAGCTCTGGAAAAAAGTAGCCGGGAACGAGTACGTCCCGGATTCTTCGCCTCTGCCCCCGGACATCCGCCAGTCCAACATGGAAACCATGCGTTTCCTGCGCGATAATTTCTCCAAGGCCGAGAGCGAATGGAAAACCCTGGTGGCGGGTAAGGACACCCAGCTGCGCGACCTGAACGCCCAGCTCGAGGAGACCAAGGCTCACCTGAGCGAGCTGAAGCAGCATTACCAGGAAGCCCATGAAAAGACGCTGAACGAGGAGCTGTCGGCGGCCCTGGGGCTTGAAGAATCCAAGAAAGTGCTGGACGCGCAGAAGAAGAACCATGCGCGCGAGACGGACCTGATGAAGGAGATTCTGGAGCGCACCAGGACCGAACTGATGACCCTGCAGTCTAGCCTGCAGGGCCGCATAGACGCGCTGCGCCTGGAGCGCGACGAAGCGCGCCGCAAGGCCGATTCCTACTCGGTAGAAAGGGCGGACCTGGCCGACGCGAAGGCCGGGCTGGTGGCGAAGCTCGCCGGCTCGAAAGAGGCGGTGGAGAAGACGCTGTCCGAACTGCTGAGCGAGCGGAAGAACCGCCGCGACGACCAGGTTAAAATGCGGGACCTGGAAACCAAGATCAAAGATCTGACCGGCCGCCTGGAAGGTGCCAAGACCAATTGGGACGCCGAGCGCGTGCAGTGGCGGGAACTGTGGGACCGCGAGCGTTCCGTTTGGGAGACCCACAGACAGGAATTCGCTGTGTGGGAGGAGCGCCTGCGCTCCGAGCGCGAGGCCTGGACGTTTAAAATGCGCGAGCAGGAGGCGAAAGGCTTGGAAAGCGCCACCGGCCTGACCAACATACTCAAGGAGTCCAGCCAGTGGTCCGAGAAGGTAACGCAGATACTGAAGCTTTACGCGCTTAAAGGTGTGGAGCTGCCCAGCGTTTTCGTTTCCGCCGGGCCCGACCAAAACTTCGTCCGCGCCCGCAATAACGTGACCCGCGTGCTGGCTATCGGGCTGGCCGGCATTATGCTTATGAGCGTGGCCGCCTGGCAGATATACGGCTGGCGCGCCAAAGTCCATTACACGCTGCTCTCCAGCGCTCCCATAGACCTGCAGAGCCCTTCAGGGCTGGCCGTTACCAAGGACGGCGTCTGGCTGGCCGACTGGAACAGGGGACTGATCCTGAAAGACGGCAAGGACATGACCACTCTGCGCGTGCTGGCGCCTGCCGCCGAAGAGCCGGTGAGGGCCGGGGCGCTGTCCGCCTCGGACTCGGGCCTATGGACGCTGGACATGGCGCAGCTGCGCTATGCCCGCCAGGACCTTAAGGACGGCAAAATAATAGAGACCGTAAAAACTCCCGGCCCGGCCCCTCAGGGCGCGGCCTGGGACGGCTACAACCTCTGGGCTTTCGACGCCTCCTCCGGCCTGCTGTACAAGTACGGACTGGACCCTAAGGCCGGGGCTTCCGCCACTTACCAGCTGGAAGGGCTGAAAAGCCTGGTCTGCATGCAGTGGGACGGCGCAACGCTGTGGACCCTGGACGGCAAGAACATGCTGGGCCGCTACGCTCTTAAGGACGGAAAATTTGAGAAGCTCTCAAGCCAGCTTTTCGGGCATAAACAGGCCACCGCCATTTGGGTGGCCGGGAACGTCCTGTGGTCGGTAGAAAAGTCCGGGGAACTGTCCGGCGGATATGAACTGAAAAGTTATTCGCTGAAACTGTATAATTAACGACAGCGGATCTTATTGTTCACTGCAGAGACGCAGAGGACGCAGAAGAGGAAAAATATGAAAGAATTTGAGATTGTGTTCTTTGTCTCAACACTCGAATATTTCTTTGCGCTCTCTGCGCCTCTGCGGCAGATTTTGCGGTTTTGTTATTTATATTGATTTATATATGAGGAAAATGTCAAAATTCTGTAATTATAAGATAAAGCGGTCCGCTGATTCTGATAAGCGGTCTGCCCTCTTTTTTTGAGGCCGTTCGTGGCCGGTGGCCTATGATCCGGCGACTTCAGAGGAATGGAAGATTATGCGAAAACAACTGATTTCATTGTTTGGCGCTCTGGCCGTACTGGCCGGGCTGTCCGCTTCCGCATCCGCCCAGCAGCTCTATATAAATAAAGTCGACGTAGGCGACGGCGGCAACGAATACTGCAACGACGGCACCCTGGGGGCGCTGTCGCGTTCTTTCTATACCGGCCTGACCGGAAATCCTTGGACCGACTCGGCGCTCATAGAGTTCGAAAGGCCCCGGCTTGGTACTGGTGGCGCCGGCACTTATAAATACCCCGGTAACTGCCTGGCCATGTGCGCCAGTATACAGTGCGTAATCGCCAGTACACCGTCCACCTTCGGTATAGATGAACTCACTTTCGAACTCTTCAAATTCGGCTCCGGATCCAATCCGCTGGACCCGTCCTCCACCCCGCCTATAAAGACCATTTCAATGTACAACATAGGGACCTGCGGATGTCCCAACGCCGCCACTCCCGACGCTACTAATTGCGCGAATCAATCCATCGATATAGGCACCTTTTGTTCCAACTGGGACGCCTCATATAATCTCAACGGCATATTCGGCAAGACCAACGGCCAGTACGGCTTCAGGGCCAAGGTCAAGACCAACCAGGTAAGCCAGCAGGCCGGCAATATCTCCATAGAACAGACCGTGGCCTATCCCGGCCAGAACCAGATACCCATACAGGTGAACGTGACCAATATACACACGGTGCGCTCCAGCCCCACCGTGGTGGGCAGGATTACCGGTGTGGCGGCCCAGCCGTACAATATCCTTTACCGCCTTTCCAAGGACGCCCTGACCAGCATAACTATTTATGACGCCAACACCCCCGGCACCCTGCACACCGATACCCCGGTGCGCAACATTATCACCGATACCGCGCGCGCGGGCGAAGGCACGCCCGACGGCACCCTTACCAACGGCGACTTCTGGGACGGCCGCAACAATCACGGCGACATGATGCCCCCCGGACTTTACCTGGCGCAGATAGACGCCAAAACCAACGACATGTGGACCGACGCTTCTACCGGCTCCGACTTGGCTTTCCCTACCACGGTGCAGATAGCGCTGGACCCGCTGCAGGTGACCGACGTGGCCATAAAGCCGCTGGGCGCTTCCTCCACCGACCTGGCTACCATCAGCTACCTGCTTACCGAGGCGGCTACGGTTTATGTGGAGATCTATAGCCCCGGAACGTCCTTCTCCAGCGTAAATGTGGCGCCTCCGGTGCTTTCCAGCGGCAAGCTGCTGCGCACTTTTATGGAGGAGAAAGAAAGCCGTAAACAGGTCACCACCTACTGGGACGGCCGCGACAATACCGGCAGCCCGGTCTGCGACGGCAATTATGTTTACGCCATTTACGCGGTGCTGCCTTCCCCCGCCCAAACTTCCGCACCCGTCGGCCAGATATACACCATGCGCACCATGACCGGCACGGTGCCGGTGAACCGCGGCAGCGTGATAGCGCTGATGAGCCCCTCCCAGACGGTTATAGGCTCTTCGCCTTCGGTGGCCGGCCTGGAGCCTTTCTATTTCCGCTATACCCCGGTACGCGACACTTATGCCAGCCTTACGATAAAGAAGATGGACGGCATCACGGTGAAGCGCAAGGTTATGGATAACGAGATGCGCTTCGCCAACTTCTCCAACCGCGAAGCCTGGGACGGCAAGGACGACTACGGAGTTTATGTTGCCAGCGGGCCCTATCTGGCCGAGCTGGTCACTACCGACCCCTTCGTTTGCGCGACGCAGAAAACCTCCACGGTGACGGCTATTATCCCGGTGGATATGTTCCGTACCGTGGACGTGCAGCAAAAAGCCCTGCTGGGCGGCACCTCCGAAATGGCCAGCATCAGCTTCGAGTTTTCCGAGCCGATGTACATGGACCTGAATGTCTACCCGGTAAGCACCGTAATAGACCCTTCCCCCTGGCCTCCCAACCCTTCCTCACTGCCTTCCCCCGTTTATAACGTGCAGGGCATGCGCCCCGGCCGCTTCAAGATAACGGAATACTGGGACGGGCGCGACAATACCGGCCTGCTGGTGCCGGACGGCCGTTATCCTTTTACGCTGGTGGCGCACAGCACCGGCACGGCCCAGACCATGTACGCCACCGACCAGACCTACGGCTACGTGGACATTTCGCGCGGCCAGATAATTTTCACGGAGTTCGAAGTAACGCCGACCATCCCGCAGATGTACAGCTCCTCGGACGTGGTGAAACTGCCGCCTTTCGAAATAGACTACGGCGTTACCAGGCAGTCTTCGGTTACTGTGGAGATACTCACGCTGGACATTAATCCCCGCCTGGTGGCCACGGTTACGGCCGGCCAGGTGCGCGACGGCGACCTGGGCTACAAGGACTTCTGGGACGGCAAGGACGCCCTCGGCAATTTTGTGCCGGGGGGGGCCTACAACGTGAGGGTACGCGCCCAGGATATCTCAACGCAGCAGCTGAACTCCAAAGCCACGGTGCAGATGACCATAGACGTTTACCCGCTGCGCCTCTACGACGTTTCCATAGTGCCGCTAACTATGGATACGCCGGCCGCGGTCTCCTACCAGGTGGCGGAGCCGATGAAAGTGGTGACCAAGATCTATAAGCCGGGAACCTCCTTTATAGGCACCGAGGCCTATCCGCCCGAGGCCAGCAGCCTGGTGAAACGCATTATAGGCGTAAGGCCGGCCCGCACGCAGATAACCGAATATTGGGACGGCACTGACCTTACGCTATCCAAGGTGCCGGACGGCAACTATGTGTTCAAGGTTTACGCTTCTACCATGACGGAGGCGATAAGCACGCTGACCGGCATCCCCGACCCTCTGCTCTGTCCCAACGGCTCGTGTCTTGCGGACGACATAATAACATCTAATATCCCGGTAACCAAGGGCGGCACAGCCGACCTCTGCGCCGAGTTCGAGCACGACTCTTTCTTCGCGCCTAACCCGTACAACAACGGCAACGGCGGCTGGTTCAATATACCGCTGATCATGAACGGGCGCGTCACGATGAAGATCTTCGACCTGGCCGGCGACCTGATTTACAGCAGGGATTACGGCATAAAGGGCGGCGGTGACAACATAAACGGCAGCGGCAAGTGCTCGGTCACCCACACCGATCCCGCCTGCTGGCCCAGGGTCAACCGCTCCGGCAAGACCGTGGCGCCGGGCGTCTACTTCGCCGTAATACGCTTTGAGGCCACGGAGGGAACGCGAGACGTTTGCCAGACGGTGAAGAAGATATTGATACCGTAGGGGAGATAAGAGTCAGGGAGTCACACACGACTCTTGACAAGAACAGTCTCGCGTTGCCCGACTCCCAGATAGGCGGTAATTTTATGAGACATATAACAAAAACCATCCTGGTCGCCGCGGCCTTTCTGGCTTTTTCAACCGCCGGTTACGCCGCCGATTCGAATATAGGTACCGAAGGCGCGGTTTTCCTGAAGCTTCCCACCGGCAGCCCCAGGGCGCAGGCGCTCGGCGACACCGGCGTTTCTATATTGGAGGGCGGCGAGGCCATGGGGATAAACCCGGCCGGTATAGCCTCCGCTCAGATGCGCGAGGTCTCTTTTTCCTATCTGAGCTGGCTGCAGGGTTACGGCGGTCAGTACATGTCCTACGTGCACCCTATCGGGCAGTCGGTTATTGGGATCAACCTGGCGTATTACGGCATCACGGGCTTCGACGTCCGCGACTCGGACGGCAAGCCGCAGTACGGCACCGACGTAAAGGTGCGCAACGGCTATTCCTCCATTTCCATCGCCAAGGGCTTTTTCCTCGAGAAGTTTCTGGTCGGGGTAAGCGCCAAAGAGGTGATGGAGGATAATTCCGCTGCCACGTACAGGAACCTGGTCTTCGACATGGGCGCCATCCTGCACCTGGGCCGCAAACTTTCGCTGGGCTGGGCCGGGCAGAATTTCTCCGGCAAGAAAAGCCAGGTGGTGAAGGTGCAGCGCCTGGGCGGGGCGTTCGCTTTTAACCCTTTTTTCACGGTGGTTCTTGAGCAGAAAACCTATTCCGACAGTTCCGGCCATCTCGGCGGCGGCGTAGAGCTGAGCCTCCCCGAGGAGGTGCTGCAGGTGGGCCGCGTGTCCCTGCGCGCCGGCTATTCTCCGTCCAACAGCCACGGCAAGAACATGACCGACAAGACCATAGACACCCTCGGTATGAACGACTTGTCCGGGTGGGCGTTCGGCGTGGGGCTCTACAGCGCGCAGGCGCTGGGCTACGGCATGGGCTTCGATTATACCCTGGCGCCTTACGGCGCGCTGGGCAAAACCAGCCAGCTGGCGCTGAAGTTCCAGTTCTAAAGGACGCGCGCAATGACCATTCGCAGGAAGCGCAACGGCCAGACGGCGATAGAGTATCTGCTGGTTACGGTTTCCCTGCTTTTAGTTTTTGTGATGATGTACAAGGCGCTGCAGTACTCGCTTGCCAACCAGTTCAAGCGCGGCGGCATGGTGATAATAAGGATGTATAAGGAAGACCCCTGGTAAAAGACAGGGCACGATCTGAAATTGTTCACGGAGGAATACAAAATGAATAAGCTGTTCAAGAACCGGAAAGGCCAGAATACCGTTGAATACCTGCTGATGCTCGCGGTCGTAGTGGGCGTCGTGCTTATAGCGGGCGTTGCGCTCAAGAAGTATATGCCGCAGTTGTTCGGAAGCATACAGGGCATGATCAACGGCGCTGCCAGCACGCTGGGCTCTTCCGCCGGCAACAATTAAAGCCGCAGTCCGCGGTCGCGGTTGGGCCTCGGCGGTAAAACCGCCGGGCCCGGAATTTCGCGGTAAGGCCCCGGCCGGAAACAGGCTCCGGGGGGGCCGCAGGATATTGCATGAAACGCTCAGCGTTAGGCGCATCCCCCCTTTCCGGTAAACCCGGGGGGCTTTGGGCCAGGGCAAAAAAGACGGGACAGGTGACCGTAGAACTGCTGCTGGTGCTGCCGGTTTTCATGCTGCTGCTGTTCTTTATAATGGAGATGGGGAATATGGGCTTCCAGACCATACTGGCGCATCACTGCGCGTATGAACTGGCGCGCATAGGCTCCCTGGTGGCGGGGCCTAACGGGGCCGGCACCGGCGGCGGGCAGAGCCTGGCCCAGACAAAGATGAAGAGCGTCCTGGGCCAGATGTTCCCCGCATCCCCGGGGGTAAGTGTGGACAGCACCATGGTGGATACGCTTAAGGACCCCCAGTCCGGCCAGATGGGCCAGGACCTGCTGGTCACGCTGACGTATACGGCCAAGCTTATCTTCCCGGGTTCCAGCTATTTTTTATCGGACCCGCCGAAGGGCAGCAAGAAGAAGAAGATAATAGTGCGGGTGCGCATGCCGGTGGAAAAGCCGTACTTCCAGTAGGAAGCGGCCGGGTGGATTTTAAGATTTAATACGGATTTAACGGGAAGTCAATAATTTAACTGGAGAATATCTATATGGAAAAGAAAGGCATGCTCGTCCCTGTGCTGCTGGCCCTGGCGGCCGCAGGCATATACTGGTGGGTGCTGACTTCCAAAGAGCGCGCAATGTCCGCCCAGCACGAGAACGCCACGGTGCTGACCGCGCGTTTCGACCTGCCCGCGCGCACCATCATGAACGTGGACCTTGTCGAGACCAAGGTGGTGCCCCGCATGTACGTGGAGCAGGACGCCTACGAGGTCAAGAGCCAGTCCGATATCAAGCTGGTCTCCAACCTGGTCACTTCCATCCGCATCCCGAAAGGCAACCAGATCACCGAGTCCGCGCTGGTCTCGCTCAGCCCCGAGGCGGGCCTGAGCGTAAAGGTTCCGCCCGGCTACCGCGGCTGCGTGGTGCCGCTGGAGAACGATCTGCTGCGGCTTATAAAGCCCGGCGACCGCGTGGATATACTTGTTACCTTTGACGCCGTGATGGGGGACAACCGCAAGGAAAAGGTCACCGCCACCATACTCCAGAACGTGCTGGTGCTGGGTGTGGGCGGCAACCTCGGCCAGGGGCTTTCGGGCGCCCAGGCGAAATCCAAGGCCTCAGCCGAAGCGGCCGACCAGGCTTTCTCCGAGAAGGCCGCGCTCAGCTTGGCGCTTAATCCCAACGAGGCCCAGTACCTGTCGCTCTCCATCAAACAGGGGGCGGTGGACGTAATAGTGCGCGGACTCGGCGACGTGGAGCTGCACCCGATGGAAATAGCCTCTTTCAAGCGGCTTATAAAATAAGGCGGATAACCTATGAAAAAGATCATCTTTGCCGCAGCCGCGCTGGCCCTGCCCGCGCTTGCCGCGGCGGAAACCACTCAGATGGTGGCCGTCAGCGCCGATATCGTGGAAATAAGCGGTTCCATACAGAAAACGCGGGGCTTCTCCTGGAACCAGTTCTTCGATTTCAGCGAAAAGACCATTCCGGGCATAATAACTGTGGGGGATTTTGAGCGCAAGACGCAACTGGCCGCTTCTATCAAACTGCTGGAGACGGAGGGCAAGGCGCAGATGCTGTCCAACCCCAAGGTCATCACCAAGAGTGGCACGCAGGCCAACTTCACCGTCGGCGGCGAGATACCGGTCCCGTATTCCAACAACCAGGGCGTGGGCGCCGAGTTCAAGAAATACGGCGTTATTCTTGTGGTGCTGCCGGTGGTAATAGCCGAAAAAAAGGACACAGTGGACGTGCAGATACAGCTGGAGGTCTCGAACCCCAACTATTCGCAGACCGTGGTCGCTTCCGGAACCACCATCCCCTCGATGATAACGCGCCAGATCCAGACCGAGGTGGAGCTGAAGAGCGGGGAAACGCTGGTCATCGGCGGCCTGAAGAGCAGCAGCCGCGACATTTCCAAGAACAGAGTGCCTATACTGGGCAGCCTGCCGCTTATCGGCGCGCTGTTCAGTTCCACGGATATCGTGGAGAAACAGAGTTCGCTGTTCCTGTTCGTGACTTTCGATATTATTAAATAGACGGGTGGATAACCAAATCGACGGATAGCATGTTTTAAACTGTCCAACAGTCTAACTGGCCAACTGATTTATATGGACGAACAGAACCTTGCCCCAAGAGTTATAACTTTCTCGGGCCCCAAAGAGGGCGTGGGCAAGACCTCCATCGCCATGAACCTGGCGCTGGCCTGGGCTAATTATCAGAAGCGCAACGTCCTTATCCTGCCGCTGGACCCCATGTGCCGCGCCGAGCACGCGCAGTTGCTGGGCCTTAACCCGCCCTCCATGGCCGAGCTGATACAGTCCGTCGGGCGCGAGTCGGTAGGCGCCCTGGGGGCCCTGCTGAAGGGCAAGATCCCCATCTCGCAGTGGGGCGTGGGCGTGCTGCCGCTCTCGAAGCGGCGTTCCGACATAGCCAAGATGTCGCCGGACATCATACTGCCGATGCTGTCCCGCCTGTCGCAGAACTTCGACATTTTTATAGACGTGGACCCGTATTTCCCCATGCAGGTCTTTTCGTTCGATATTTCAGACCTGGTGTTCTGGGTCACCAATTCCAACGTGTCGTCCCTGAACGCCACCGCCGGCATCTTCCGCGAGATCAACGAGCTCCACTTCCCAATGAACAAGTTCGAAGTGGTGGCGAACCTTTACGATATGCCGGGCGCCGTTCCCCCCAAGGAAGTGGAGAAGTTCTTCAAGCAGATGGGCAAGGATATCCTCGCCTTCATGCCCTGGGAAGACGCCCTGCCCGCCTTGGCCAACCAGAATAAGGTACTTATAACGGAACAGCCCAATACCCAGTGGGTGCGCATGCTGCGCGTGCTGCTGGGGCGGCTGTCCGACCTGAAGCCCTCGGAAAAGCAGTGGGTGTCCAACGTCTCCACCGCCGAGTTCTCTCACGGCTCCGACATGCTCTGGCGCCAGACCGAGAAGGAAGCCCCGGCCTCCTCCGCTCCCGCGGCCTCGCAGGCGCCGGGGCATCAGGCCGCCCCCCGCGTGGACGTGCCTGCTTTCTGGGAAGAGCTCAAGATGAAGGTGCACCGCAACGTGGTGTCCGCCCTTGAGACCGAGCGCATCAAGATCACCGACGACGCCGCCGGCAGCGCCGAGACCCGCAGGAAGGTGGACGGCATCATAAACAACCTGCTGCAGAAAGAGGCCGGCACCCCGCTGACCCGCGAGCAGCGCGTAAAGTTCATAAATGAACTCTTGGACGAGATCCTGGGCCTGGGCCCGCTGGAAGAGCTGATGCGCGACCCGGCCGTCACCGAAATAATGGTGAACTCGGCCGACAAGGTCTATATAGAGCGCGCCGGCAAGCTGACGCTGACCAAATATAAATTCCGCAACGACGAGCAGATCATGCAGGTGATGAAGCGCATCGTGGCCCCGCTGGGCCGCCGCATTGACGAATCCGTGCCGCTGGTGGACGCCCGACTGAAGGACGGCTCGCGCGTCAACGGCATCATCCCGCCGCTGGCCGTATCGGGCCCCACGCTCACTATCCGCCGTTTCTCCGCTAAACCCTTTACCGACGGTGAACTGATAAAGAAAGGCAGCATCTCGCAGACGGCCGTGGACTTCCTGAAAGCCTGCGTGCGGCTCAGGAAGGATATCATCATCTCCGGCGGCACCGGCACCGGCAAGACCACTTTCCTGAACATGTTGTCCAGCTACATTCCCGAGGACGAGCGCATAGTGACCGTGGAGGACACCGCCGAACTTCGGCTGCAGCAGGAGCACTGGGTGCGCCTGGAAAGCCGCCCCCCCAACATCGAAGGCAAAGGCGAGGTCAGCATCCGCGACCTGGTGAAGAACTGTCTTCGTATGCGCCCCGACCGCATAGTTGTAGGCGAGGTCCGCGGTTCCGAGGCGCTGGACATGTTGCAGGCCATGAACACGGGCCACGAAGGCTCGCTGGCCACCATCCACGCCAACACCGCCCGCGACGCGCTGACCCGTATGGAGGCCATGTGTCTGATGGCCGGCGCCGACCTGCCCATCTGGGCTTTGCGCGAAATGATAGCTTCCGCCGTACACATGGTGGTACAGCTGACGCGCTTCTCCGACGGTACCCGCAAGATCACCGGTATCACCGAGATCACCGGCCGCGAGGAGAACCAGATCACCATCCACGATATTTTCAAGTACCACCAGACCGGCATGGACGAGAACGGCAAGGTGGTAGGGTACTTCACCGCCACGGGCGATCCTCCCAAGTTCTACAAGGACTTCGAGACGCACGGCATGCACGTGCCCATAGAGATGTTCTGGACCGAGGAGCAGAAGCGGGCCAGGGCGGGGAAGTAGGGCTGCGGACCCAAAATATGAGGAAACTGCTGGCAGTAATATTCTTGCTCGGCGCTTTCGCGGGGAAACCCGCGGTCGCCGGAGTATTTACCCAGGAGGAGATGGACCAGATCTCCTGCTCCGCCATGAAGACGCAGCTTTTCTATTATTACCTCTCTCCCGACCGGGATCCCAAGGTGCTGAATTTCAATATGACCTGCAAGGGGTCCAAGATCACACTGGAGATGCCCAAGTGGGTGGAGGCGGCGGTGCCCGAGATGGTAGGCCGCAAAGTGTGGCGCGACCCGGAGGAGGGGGAAATCTCCGAGGCGTCCCTGTGGCAGACCCCGGTCTCCATCCTTTACGAATACCTCGAACTGACCCGCAAAACCTTCCCGCCCGAAGCGGGGGGCGCCAGCATACAGCCCGGCCTGCTGGTCAAGGAATACGCCGACATCCGCATACGCTTCCAGATGGCGATGGACAGGCTTTACCGCGCGCGCACCAAGGACCTGAACATGGGGGATTCCATGAACGGCCGCGGCCGCACCATAATGGCCCAGTATGCGCTGGTGCTGAGGGAGATGGAATCCATATCGGACGCCATCTCCAGCACTAACTCCCGGCGCTACGCCGAGGCGGTAACAGCCTCGGCCGTGCTGTGCGAGGATTCCTTCCGGACGCTGTTTCGGGCGCCCCGCAAGTACGAACCGCCGACCCCGGAATCCAACGCGTCGCGCGTGTTTACCACCGCCCTTTCCATCCTGGGCATAATACTCATGTTCCTCGCCGTACAGGCTTTCTTCGCGCTGAACGATTCCAAGACCAACGCCATGATGGGCGACTATTCCAAAAAGGTGGAGGTCTTCACCGAGGCTTTCTCCCGCCAGTTCATAAATATCAACGTCAAGTACCTGGTGCTGGGGCCGGTCGTCGTTTGCGCCTTCATCGGCATGCTGACGATGAACATACTCGCTTTCCTCGTGCTGAGCGCGCTGGGCCTCGCCATCGGTCTCCGCACGCCCAATTTCGTGCTGAACTATATGAAGAGCGCGCGCGGCCGCAAGATAGATACCCAGCTGATGGACGGCCTGATCCTGCTCTCCAACTGTCTGCGCTCCGGCCTCGACGTGGTGCAGGGCTTCGAGATGGTATCCAAGGACCTGATGCCGCCCATTTCCGACGAGTTCGCGCTGGTGATAAAGAACTACCAGCTGGGCATGTCGTTCGAGAAGGCGCTGGGTGTGATGGAAGACCGCGTGGATTCCAAGATGCTCGCGTATATGATCCGCGCCATCGTGCTGCAGCGCCAGATGGGCGGCAACCTGACCAAGGTTTTCGAGCGCATAGTGGTGGACATCCGCGAGGAGTCCAAGCTTGAGGAAAAGACCAAGGCGATGACGGCCCAGCAGAAGATCCAGTCCATAGTGGTCGGAATAATGCCCTGGGTCATGGTGGGCGTCATGTTCATGTTCCAGCCCGAGACCATGATAAAGTTCTACGGCAGCCCGCTGGGTATGGCCGTTTTCATCTTCTGCGCCATCTGGATAGCCATAGGCATGAAAGTCGTGTCCAGCCTGGGCAAGATAAGAGTTTAACGTATGACTCCGGATAAAATAACCAGCGCTCTCCTTATAATACTGTCCGTAGCCGGCTCCTTCGCGGCTTTCACGGCGGTGCAGCGCTTTTTCGCCCCCCGCAAGGAGGAACGCTCCGCCATCGGCGACATCAGCGACATGGAGGGCAGAGAAACCTCCTTCTTCACGAAGCTGGACGGCAGCAAGAACTTCTGGGACAAGCTGGACCTGTTCTTCGCCCGGCAGATGGGCATGGAAAAGAAACTGGAAGAGACCTACATGCTGCTGGGCCGCCCGCCCGGCACGGACCCGCTGAAAATGCTCCACCTCAAGCTTATCGCCGGCGCGGTGCTGCCGCTTGTCTCCTTCGTCTTGACCCAGTCCCCTTTCACGCTGGTCCTGGCGCCGCTGGGTTTCCTGCTGCCGGACGCGGCCATCTACTCCGGGCGCATACGCAGGCGCCAGGAGGACATCATCCGCAACTTCCCCACTTTCGTCGACCTGGCGGCCCTGATGATAGAGTCGGGTCTGGACTACATGACCGCCTTCGACCGCATAGTCAAGATAGCCCCGGTAAAGACCGGGCTTGAGCTGGAGATAGAGCGTACCATCAACGAGGTCCAGCTGGGCTACTCGCGCCGCGACGCGCTCAGGCGCCTGTCTTTGCGCACCGGCCTGCAGGAAGTGCGCTCTTTCGTCGGCCTGATAGTGCAGTCGGACGAGCTCGGCACCAGCCTGGTGGAGCTGCTCCGAAACTACTCCACGGACATGCGCTTCCGCCGCCTCAACAAGGCGGAAAAGCTGGCCGCGCAGGCCTCCACCAAGATGCTTATCCCGCTTTTCATCTTCATCTTCCCGACGGTGTTCATACTGATGCTGTCCCCCATGATCAGCGACCTGATAACGGGCGGCATGCCGTTCTAGACGAGGCTTTTATGAGAAACCTACTTTTTCTTTTTATTTTCGCCGCCGGCATGCCGTGCGCGGCGCAGGAGAAGGCGCGCGTTAAAAGCGAGGAATCCCTTTTCCTGAACCTGCAGAAGACCGGCCTGGGGAGCTTGGGCGAACTTGAGGAGAAGAAGAAATTTCTGGAGACGATAAGGCTTGAAAAGGCGAAGATCCAGGAACAGATGCTCGGCAACGTCTACGAGAACGCCTTCGAATATTACCGCCAGGGGAATTACGAGGACGCCAAGGACCTGGCCGCTAAGATATTATCTATAGACCCCAATTACCAGGACGCCCAGATGCTGCTGGAAGCTTCTAACCAGCTGCGCGGGAGCCCGCGCCCCGGCATGAGCGAGAAGCTGATGCTGGAAGACCGCTTCAAGACCGCGTTGTCTTATTACACCGAGGGCCGCATCGTGGAGGCGCATACCAAGATGCAGGAAGTGGTGAAGCTCTCCCCGAACAACATCAAGGCCAAGTACTGGCTGGCCCGCATGAAGGACGACCTGAAGGAATACTATTTCCAGAAAGGTTCCGAGTCATACGCGGCCCGCGACCTGAAAGAGTCGCTGGACAATTTCTACAACGCCCTGATGATAAAGCCCAGGGACGCCCTGACTATAGAGTGGATAACGCGCATCGAGGACGAGCTCCGTCAGCAGCGGGCCAACGACAGGCTCAAGGAGGCGCTTGAGTTCTACGCCCAGGGCCGCCTGAACGACGCTTACGAGGGGCTGAAGCGCGCGCTCGAGATACAGCCTGGCGACTCCAAGGCCAACAAGCTCCTGGCCGAGGTTAAGCTGGAGATAGAGAACGGCTACCTGGCCGTCGGCAAAAAACTTTACGGCGCCCGCCGCTACCCGGAGGCGATAGGGGAGTGGGACAAGGCGAAGCCCTATACCGCCAACATGTCCTACCTGCAGAAGCTCATTACGCGCGCCCGGGAACAGATGAAGCTGGAATCCGAGGACAAGAAGCGCCGGGCGGAAGACTCCGCGCGCCGCGCCAAGGCGGAAGAGGAGAAACAGGCCAAGGAAGAGGAAGACCGGAAGAAGGCCGAGGCGGAGGCCAAGCAGAAGGGCGTGACCGTAGAGGAAATGACGAAGAAGCCGCAGGGCATCAGCGAGGAGAACAGGCTGGCCGGCCAGCAGCATTATCTCGAAGGGCTGAAATTCTTCCAGAATTCCAATTTCGAAAAAGCGCGCGACGAATGGACCATAGCCAAGCAGCTGGACCCCGGCAACGCCGACGTGGCCCTGGGCCTGAAGCGCATAGAACAGATACTAGCGGGCGGGCAGTAGGGGCCCGCTCCGGTCGGATGGGGTATGGGCCCGGCTGGCACCGCGTCGCGCACACCGTGCGCGCGCTCCTCTCTCAGTCGCCGCGCTTACGCAAGCGGCTCCTTCCGACAGGGCCCGCCGGGCCCATACCCCACCCGACCTCCGCAATATTTAATATTTAGGTAACACTCCGTTAACAGGCGTTTTGTAGACTATAGGTGCGGGCTCTAAGCCCGCCAAATTTGGGGCAAGGACCTATTTATGCGGCTTACAATGAAGTGGATGCTGTGGTTCGTCGGGATAGGCATCTACGTGATGTTCTTGGGCGGCGTATTCTATTACAACCTTTTCAAGTGGACCTTCGACGCGAAGCTGAAGCAGGACGTGATAGACAACGTCAAGGTCTACGCCCCGACAATGCGCAACGGCCTGCTGAACAACGCCTCGGCCATCTCCTTCGAGGAATACGACATCATGATGACGCTGATCAAGGACGAGCGCATCACCTCCGTGCTTTACCTGAGCCGCCAGGGCAAAGTGCGCTGGCACAAGGACGCCCGTTTTATCGGCATGACCTGGGACGATTTCAAGGCGCAGATCCCTCCACCCACGGATGCCATCAGCCAGGCCTACCTTTCGAAAATGCCCAAGGTCCGGCAGGTAAACGGCGAGCCCTTTTATGAGATAGCCATCCCGTTCTCTGTGCGCGGCGAGATAATAGGCATAGTGGACCTGCTGGTGTCCAGGGCCGGGGCGGAGGTGCTGATCGGCTCGGCCATGCGCAAGTATGTCTTCGGCGCCGTGGGCGTGCTCTTCCTGCTGGGGCTGCCGCTCTATTTCTTTTTCCACCATTACGTGATCTCCCCGATGGACATGCTGCGCGACAACGTCGAGGGGGTCTCGCTGAAGAATTTCGACCTGCGCTTCCCGGCCCGTTCCGACGAGCTTGGCGAGCTTGCCGGCGCTATCACCCGGCTGATGGGCAAGATGAAGGTGGAGATAGAGGGAATATCAAACCGCGACCTCACCTACAAAGAGGCCGAGCAGCGCTGGTGGCGCTCGCTGCTGAACGTCATAGTCCCCGGCAACAACTATGTCATTGTCGTCGACGAGAATAACACCATCCTTTACGCCAATTTCGAGCTCGCCCAGGGGATGGACGCCAAGAACATTCACCTGCTGGACGTGGTGGACAGCCAGCAGCAGACCCTCCTCCGGCTGGTAGGCCAGGCTTTCGAGATGCCCGACCATCCCGTGGAAGGGGAGACCGTTTTTAAGAACCAGAACCTTAACGTCAAGATCCTGCACGTAGGACAGACCGCGGAGACCAACCGCACGCTGATACTGTTCTACCCCAAGCAGGGCGTATCGATGTAGGAAACAGGCAGCAACTGGAGGCCGGCAGGCCGCGCAGCGCAGCGGAAAGCGGGAAAGGGTGAAAGATCCCCGCCTTACGCCGCTGTGATTTTCAGCGATTTGGCCGTCCATAAATATTAAAAATAATGTATTATTATTGGACGGGCGCGCATAGCTCCGCCTGCTGTTACTTTATATGGAGGGAAAATGAAACTTGAAGTGCGCAATATCAGCGTAGGTTCACTGGTTACCTCTTCGGTCCCCATCGTGGTATTCATCCTGGCCCTGCTCGGCGGCGTAATAACTTTCATGATAGTGCCTAATCTTCAGCTGGCCCCTATGAGCTTCATGCAGAAGATCATGAGCGTCGGCCTTTACGCCCTTCTTTATGTCGTCCTTACCACGGCCGTTATGGTGTTCGTCGCCTTCGTGTATAACGTGTTTACCGGCGTGCTCGGGCTGCGCGGCGTAACTTTTGAAATAGAAGAAGTGCATCAGGAATAGCGGATAGCGCGGGTCATGAGATCGAAGGATCCCGCTGATATGGCCGGGACAGTTCATTCCGGGGCCTATCTTTCCGATGTCCGCTTTGAATCCGCATTAATCCATGTTGTACTGCGGAATTCGTGCCATTCGCAACTAGGAGAACGCTGTGAAAATCAACATCATTTTCGCCTCAAAAGACCTTTCGAGGGCATCTCTGATACTTGAGATGCTTTCGCGCCAGGGCTATTCGGTCGCCACCGCGAACCGCTCCCGCGAGGTCATGGGGATGCTGGCCGAGAAATCCTTCGACATGGTCATGGTCGGCCAGAATCTGGCCGACGAGGAGGGGCTGACCTTCCTCAAGAACCTCAGGGCCAAGAACAAGAACATCCCGGTAATAGCCATGCTGGAATCTCCCGACACCTTTCTGGACCATATGCCCTCCGGGCTTACCGCCGAGACCCTCATGCCGCACGGCCCCTCCGGCCGAGAGGCCCCCAAGATCTCCTATAAGCTGGCCTTCTTCCAGCTTGGCGCGGACGAGTGTCTCTCTTACAGCCAGGACCTGCACGAAAGTGTGGCCCGTGTAAGGGCCGTCGTGCGCCGCACCGTCAACGTGCAGGCGGACGAGGTGCTGAAGATGAACGAAATAGATCTCAACATGTCCAGCTATACCGTGAATATCGCCAAGAAGGAGATCACGGTAACGGCCAAGGAATTCGACCTGCTCTACGTGTTCCTGAGCTCCCCCAACCGCGTGCTGTCTCGGCCCTACCTGATAGAGCGCGTGTGGGGCTACAACTATTTCGGTTCGCCGCGCACCGTAGACGTGCATGTGCGCAGGCTCAGGTCCAAGATGGGCAAGGCGGCCCGGTACATACATACCGTGCCGTGCGTCGGCTACAAATTGGTGCCCTCTAAATAGCCCGGAGTTAGGGCGGATAGCTGGTGGCGTTCCCGAATCTGATCTGCGGAACTGGAGGATAAGATGGCTGCACAGAAAATTCTGGTAATTGACGACGATACCCAACTGCGCGAGAGCCTGGCCGAAGTGCTGGAGCTGGAGGGCTTTAAATGCTTCCAGGCCGGCAACGCCAAGGGGGGCATAGCTTCCGCCAAAAAGAGCGTTCCCGAAGTGGTGATAATGGACATACAGCTGCCGGATTCCTCCGGCTTCCAGATCTGTCAGGAGCTGCGCAAGTTCTCCAAGGATTTCATCCTGATAATGATGACCGGGCGCTTTCTCTCGGCGGAAGAAAAAACGCAGGGCTTCGCGCTGGGCGCGGACGAGTATATAACCAAGCCTTTCGACATACAGGAACTGTCCATACGCATACGCCAGCTGCTGAGCAGGAGGGGAAATAAATGAACAGAACCGCCGCCCTGCTCCTCGCGTTCCTTCTTTCGGCCCCTGCTTTCTCCCAACAGCCGGCCGCCCCGGCGGCCGCCAGGCCGGCGGTTCCCGCCGCCGCTAAAAGCGCGCCCTCCGCCGGCAGGCTGGAGCTTTACCTGGAGGCCATGGACGGCCAGGGCTGGCAGTGGTTCTTCCTGGCCGACACGGTGCGGCGCAATCTGCCCTCCTCCGAACTGAAAGTGTACCCCCTGGTCTCCCGGAACGCGGACGGCTCTTTCGCCGCCCGGCGCGGAGATCCGGAGCTGGCGGAATCCATGCGGATGGCCGTTCTCTCCAAAGATTACCCCTCCAAGCTGATCAGTTATCTCAACGGCAGGTCCCTGAGCCCCTCGGCGGACGGCTGGCGCGACGCCGCACTGTTCGCCGGCATCAATCCAGACGAACTGGATAAACGCCTTGCTTCAGAAGGCGCCGCCGCGCTCGGTGACGTTTATAAAAAGACCTCCGCCGCCGGCCGAACCGAGGCTGTACTTCTCCTTGACGGCAAACCCTATACCGGCTCCCAGCGCCTGCTGCCGCTTTACGACGCGGTCAACGCCGCGCTGCCCGCCGCCAAACGCGTGGCGCCGCCCGCCGGCTACAAGCCCGTGCCCAAGCCCCCTCCGCCCGGCTTCTGGGTGGTGGTCAGTTCCGGCATAACCAAGAACGACGCCCTTGTCGGGGTCTTCGACAGGTTCTTCGAGGGCATAAAGCCCGTGGTGCTGGATTACGGCTCCCCCGAGCGGGCCGCCAAGTTCCCGGAACTGCAGTTCCTGCCGTCTTATATCCTGCCCGCTACCGCGGACGTGAAGGTCCGCCTGGAGAACGAGATAAAGGCCGGCCTCTTCGTAGAAAAGGGCGGCTATCTTGTGTACGAGGACCGCCAGCACAAGGGGTACTATGCCTCCCGGCCGGAGAAGAAGAACAAGCTGGAAGTTTTTGTGATGAGCATGTGCCCGTTCGGTGTGATGGCCGAGGCCTCACTGCTGGACGCGCAGAAGAACAAGCTGTTCCCCGACGGCGTCACTCTGGAAGTGCATTATATAGGCGACGCCAAGAAGAACGAGAAAGGCGGCTGGGACTTCAACAGCTTGCATGGCCCGGCCGAGGCGGAAGAGGATGCCAGGCAGATCTCCATTTCCAAAAATTTCCCGGACAAATTCACGGCCTATCTGGCGGAGCGCAATAAGGAAATAACCTCTCCCGACTGGAAGAAGGCCGCCGCGGCCGCCGGTATCGACGCCGCCGCCGTGGAGGCCAGTTCCGAAACGGCCAAGGCGCTGCTGGCGGAGGATTTCGCCGCCACCACGGCCCTCGGCATAGGCACCTCGCCCTCTTTCGTGGTCGGCGGTCGGGAGTTCATGGTGGGGCTGAACGAACTTGTAAAAATGCCCGGCTTCGAGGGTGTCCCGCCTCCGGGGCAGCCGGCCGCCGGCTGCAATAAATAAGGGCGCAACAATTCCGTAACAGGCTTTTGGGATAATATATCTGTCGGAGATCATGCCGCAGGCTTTAGCCATAAGCCTGCGGCGGAGCAGTTTGAGACTTGCGGCCTGTGGCGCGGCCGCGCGGTGGCATGGGGCAGTTGCTGTACCGATTTTATGACCGAAGCTCCCAAAAAAAGAGGAAGGCTTTTTTATAAATTGCTCCTCATTTTTCTCATAGTTTCGCTGGTGCCGCTGGGAATAGTAGGATATTACCTGGTAAACCTTAGCCAGATAACGCTGAACAAGGCTATCTCGCGCGATCAGGAAGCGCTGGCCGTAGGCTTCGCCGACACCGTTTCAAGCTACATTATAAATTTCCGCAACGTTCTTTTCGACGCTGCCCATCTGGAAGATTTCGCCTCTATGAACGTGGTGAAGCAGCAGGGGCTGGTTAACCACATCATGCAGCTGCACCCGGCGTTCTTGGAGATATCCGTTATAGACGCTTCGGGGGTTGAGACAGTGCGCCTGGGGCGCTTCGTGCACGACAACAAGATGCGCGATTTCTCGAACGACGACCTTTTTAAGAAGGTGATCAGGGCGGGGGAGATAGTCGGCGGGCTGGAGAAGTACATGGGCTCCTACCCGGCTATAACCATGGGTGTACAGATAATAAACCCGGCCACCAACCAGGCCGTGGGCGCGGTGCTCGCCAAGATGAGCCTGACGGCGCTTTCAAGCCTGCTTAAGACCGGCTTCCCCGAGGCGACCCATACTCAGGCCGCCGTGATAGATTCCAGCGGGTTCCTGATAGCCCATTCCAACTCCAAAGAGATCTACAAAGCCGACGCCAAGCTCCCCGACGACGTGCTGCGCATCCTGTTGCAGAACGACGCCAAGACCGGCGGCGGCGAGATCATCCTCGAGTCCACCGGCGAGCGGGTGCTGGGCGCCTTCGCCGAGGTCACGGAGCTGGGCTGGGTAGTTTACATACAGCGCTCCGTCTCGGTGGCCTACCAGGCCTCCGACGACATGCTCAAGCGCACCTGGCGCATGATGCTGATAGTCACCGTTTTCGTGCTGTTCCTGGGCTACGCCGTTTCGCTGGTCATCACGCAGCCCATCCAGGCCCTGCGCGAGGCCGCCATAAAGCTGGGCGAGGGGGACTTCGACTACCTGCCCGACCTCAGCATGCCCAACGATGAAATAGGGGAGCTCGCGCATACGTTCATGCAGATGAGCGAGAGCCTGAAGGTAAAGACGGCGGAAATAATGTCGGCGAAGACCGAACTCGAACGGCTTAACCGCAGCCTTGAGAACCGCGTAGAGGCCCGCACGAGGGAACTTAAATCCGCGCAGGATGAGCTGATCAAGAAAGAGCGTCTGGCCGCCATCGGGCAGATGGCCTCCGTAGTAGGCCACGAGATCCGCAACCCGCTGGCCGTGATCAACAACTCCATTTATTTCATCAAGACCAAGAACAACCTGATGCCCAACCCGGAGCCCAAGGTGATCAAGCACATCGCCATCATCGAGTCCGAGATCCGGCAGGCGAACGGCATCATCGACGAGATATTGGGCTTCGCCCGCACGCGCGAACTGAATCCGAAGCTGGTGCGCCTGAACTCCTACCTGGAGGACCTGACCATGTCCTACCCGGTGCCGCCGCAGATAGAGATGATAAAGACTTTCTCTCCGGACAACCCGACGGTGAACATCGACGCGGACGAAATGACGCAGGCGCTCAGGAACTTGATAAAGAACGGCATAGAGGTTATGCCTGAGGGCGGCAAGATCTACGTCAGGAGCGAGCTGGTGGACGCCGGCACCGTACGCATAGACGTGGAGGATACGGGCTGCGGCATGCCTAAGGAAACCGCTGAAAAGATCTTCGCGCCGTTCTTTACCACCAAGGCCCGCGGCACCGGCCTGGGTCTGGCCGTGGTGAAGAAGGTGGCTGACCGCCACAAGGGCAAAGTGGAAGTGACCAGCGTGGTGGGCAAAGGCACCTGCTTCAAGTTCTTCATCCCGGTGGTGCAGAACCCGCCGCCGCCCGCGCCGCAAGGATAATAAGTTCACCGCAGAGAGCGCAGAACGAGGAGAAATAAATGTTCTTCATCTGCGGCCTCTGTGCCTCCGCGGTGAATTCAGTAAAATCCGCTCAAACCGACCCCATTATATTTTGCTTGTAGCTGGGCCATAAATTAAGTATAAATATAAAGAGAGTCCGGCCCGTGCCGGAACGCCTTAACCCCATGGAAAGCAAAATTTTAATAGTTGACGACGACGCGCATCTGCGCGAAACCCTGCGCGACCTCCTGGAGATGGAGGGCTACAAAGTGTTCGAGGCCGGCAGCGGCGCCGAGGCCATGAAGATGGTCGTCTCCGATTTCTTCCACATCATCCTGATGGACTTCAACCTCACCGACAAGACCGGCATAGAGGTGATCAAGGATATCCGCAAGCTCAATACCGACAGCCAGATCCTGATGATGACCGCCCACGCGTCGCTCGACACGGCGGTGAAGGCCATACAGGAGTCCGTCTACGATTTCCTGATAAAACCCGTAGATTTCAACTACCTCCGCCGCGCCATCAAGAAGGCCGAGGAGAAGCTGTACCTCGAGCAGGAGAACAAGCGCCTGATCGACATGCTGAAGCACAACAACGAGGAGCTGGACCGTCTGAACGGCATGAAGTCCAAGTTCATGTCGATGGCCTCGCACGACCTGTCCAATTCCCTGATGACGCTGCAGATCAGCTTCGAGATGCTGGCCGCCACCATCAGCCCCAACGCTGACCAGAAGAAGAAGATGGATTTCATCAACACCAGCATCTCCCAGATCTCCCGCCTGATAGGCGACCTGGTGGACTGGGCCTCCATAGAGCAGGGCAAGTTCCGCCTCGAGAAGAACTACTTCGAGATGGACAAGATGGTGGAGGAGCTGATAGCGGGCCCCAAGGCCCGCGCCCAGCAGAAGAACATAGATATCGCCGCCGAGGTCTCTCCCGGCCTGAAGATGGTCTGCGCCGACAAGCGCCGCATCGGGCAGGTGCTGATGAACCTGCTGGAGAACGGCATCCGTCACACCCAGCGCGGCGGCAGGATAGTGGTGCACGTGGGTCCGCTGGAAGACTCGGTCTGCGTGTCGGTAAAGGACACCGGCGAGGGCATAGACCCCGAGGTTCTTCCCAAGCTTTTCCAGAGCTTTTACCAGCCAGCCGGCGGCAAGGCGCCGCACGGCAGGCTCGGCCTGGGTCTGTCCATCTCCAAAGAGATAGTGCAGAGCCACGAGGGGAAGATCATAGTGGAGAGCGAGGGCGTGGGCAAAGGCTCCACCTTCAAGTTCACCATCCCCTTCGCCAAGGAACCGCCTCCGGCTGAAACGCCCAAGGACGGCAAGCAGAACGACGGGTATCGCTAATTACAGAGTACAAGGAGCTGACTTATGGCCGTTGCCAAAAAAAACGTTACCGTGCTGATAGCGGACGACCAGACCCTCTTTAGGGAAGGCATCAAGGACCTCCTCGAGGATGAGAAGGGTATAACCGTGGTGGGCGAGGCCTCCAACGGCCCCGAAGTGGTAGCCATGGCCAAGAAGCTCAAGCCTGACGTCATCCTGATGGACATAAAGCTGCCGCAGATGGACGGCGTGTCCGCCACACGCGTCATCCGCAAGGAATGCCCCAACACCAACGTGCTGATCCTTTCCAGCTACGAGGACGAAGCCCATGTGACCGAGGCCATACAGGCCGGCGCCAACGGCTACCTGTCCAAGATGCTGCCCGCCTCCGAACTGGTGCACGCGCTCAAGACCTTCACCACCGACGGCGTGATGATACCCCAGCCCATCATGGGCAAGCTGATACAGGGCCTGCGCCAGATGGGCAGCCCCGGCTACGACAGCTCCCCGGACTCCCTGACCGCCACCGAGATAAAGGTTATGGCGCTGCTCGGCAAGGGCAAGAGCAACAAGGAAATAGCCGCCGAGCTGGGCTGCAGCGTGAAAACGATCAAAAACCACCTCAACAGCATCTTCCAGAAGCTGGGTGTGAACAACCGCACCGAAGCCGTAGTGAGGGCCATAGAGAAGGGCCTTATCTCCCCGGAAGACGGCCGCTAAGAACCGTCTTCCCATAAAGCGGCCGGTCCTGCAAAGGCCGGCCGTTTTGTTATGGTATGCGCTTTTAGGTAACAATAAAGTAACATTAGCATGGTAGACTTGAATTATGCCGTTTTCGGTGGTATAACATAAGGGAAAAAAAGGCTAAAGGATGAAGGCTAAAGGCTTAAGGGCCGGAATATCGTTGTCCGATCTTTTGCTGGATATTAAACTCCGGGCTTATGCTTGCGGCTTACATCCTTTATCTTTAGTCCTTCAGCCCTCATTCTTCAGGCGCCGCCGCGGGCAGACCACAGTTGAATACCTGCTGATGCTGGCCGTGGTGGCGGGTATGGCGGCCATGATGGCCGTTATGTTCCACAAGCGCATCATGGGCGGCATCTTCACCATGATAGGGCTGATAATAGGCGCGGGGACGCCGAAATAGGCGGCGCGGGGAAAAGCCGGATTCCTATGAAGAGGATGACAGAAAAAAAATTTGGAGGAAGATGGCAGCCGGCCGCGCGGGCCGGGCAGATCCTTATTCCCTCGCTGCTGATAATCCCGTCGCTGCTGCTGTTCGTCTACCTGCTGTTCGAGACCACCAAGATCTCCCGCGAGAAGATCCGCCAGCAGTTCGCCGTGGACTCCGCTGCTTTCATACAGATGGGCGACTACACCAACCTGCTCAACCGCACGGCCTACGTGGACGGCGCCTTCCCGTACCGCATCTTCAAAGAGGCCTACGAGTGCCCGCCCGAAACCCCGATGCAGCTGACGGACCAGAGCGGCCAGATATGCCCTTACGACATGCTTTACGCCGCCGGCGCCATCCCGAAGTACAAGAACGACGTGAAAGGGGCGCAGCCGGCCGCGCTGGACGACCAGAAAAAATGGGAAATAGCGTTCGACCCTACGGCCCGGCCGGAATTCCTCACGAACCCGACCTCCAAAGTAGACAAGCCGCAGTTCGACCTTATCACGCAGGACCAGGGCGTGAAGATCATGCTGGAGTGGGGCACGGCCATAGGCTATTACAAGTTCTACGCACAGGTCTACAGCCTGCTGGGCTCGGTGGAAGAGTCGCAGTGGACCGTCTTCGACCGCCTTACCGAAAGCTTCAATTTCTTCCGCAAATCCTACTATCTCAACGCCAATACTCCGGACTGCGTGAACAATCCCCAGACTTGCGGCAACGACGGGCTGTACAGCTCCGGCGGCTTTTACGCCAACAAGCTGGTGAAAGGGCACAACTTTTTCGAGCACTATGTCCAGAAGATCCTGTTCTACGCCAAGGTGTTCACCGGCGGCAGCCTGCCCCCGTACTACCTGGGCAAAACCAACCCGCCCATGGACATGACCAGCATGTCCCCCGACGGCCTTTTCCAGCTGGCCACGGTCACGGATTCCGCGCTTAAGAAGCTGGGCGACGGCCTGGACGTGTACCAGGGCTGGGACGCCCCCTCCAACTATTTCAACGTGGATTTTAGCGTTATAGCCAAATGCAAGGAGACCGGCCGCCCGTGCGTGCACGCGCGGATAACTACGCAGTGCCCGGCGCTGCAGAACGGCAATAACTGCGTGTGGCCGGACCCTACGCCCAAGTACCAGACGAGGCTGTACCCGTGAACCCTATGAGGACCGTAATAAAGACCATATCGGGGCGCCTGGGGCGCGCGGCCTCTTGCCTGAGGGCCGGCAGGCCAGGCCAGGCCATGACCGAGGTGGTGCTGCTTTTCCCGCTGTTCCTGGTCATTGTCTTCATAACCGCCAAGATCTTCGCGCTGCTGGTGCTGGTGCAGAAGCTGGAGATAGCCTCGTATTACGCCGCCCGCAGGTGGCAACTGGAGTCGCACCTGAACGCCGACTACGCCGGCTGGGACGACGGCACCCTGAAGAAGGACATAGAGAAGGCGGTGAGCGGCTACATAGGCTTCGATAGCCCGGCCGTTACCAAGTTCCTTAATCTGAAAGACATCAAAATGGACGTGGTCAGGACCCAGGTGTGGAACGTTATAACCATTACCGTCACCACCAACCCGGCGGGCGTTAAAATGCTCTGCAAGTACCCCAAACAGGCCGTCTGTACCGCCCCCTACGGCCAGGCCTGCATGGACGGGCACGACTATATCTGCAAGGGCGGCAAGCAGCTGGAAGTGATAAAATACGTGCCCAACCGCGACCGCCCCATACAGTTCGTGCTGCCGGGGCTCAAGTAATGGCGAAGGCCGCGCCACATGGACCGGAACGCAAACACATGGGTTCGCCGCGTCACCGTGGCCGGAACGCAAAACGCGCTCGGCCACACCGTGGCCTCGCTCATCTCTCGGGCTCGGCGCTATGCAAGCCTCGCCCTCAAGAAGGTTTTGCTAACCCGGCCCCGGCGCCGCGGCTCCAGACAATATAATGAGGAAAACATGTTCTGGTTCAAACTAAAGCTCTTCTTCCAGCACCATTGGATAGCCATTTCCGTGGTCGTCCTGACCGTAGTGGCGGTGGTCTTCCCCGTCTGGTACCTGGCCGGCGTGGAGGAGAATACCCGCCGCTATATTATCAGCATGAACGTGGCCAGCATGCCGTGGATGGTGCTGAACACTATTATTTTCGTCGGTTTTCTGTACCTCATGCAGTCCGGCGGCTTCAGCGCCCTGAAGAAGACCAAAATAGACGCCGGGCTGGTCAATATCAAATTCACCGATGTGATAGGCCTGGGCGAGGCCAAGCGCGAGGCCTGGGAAGTGGTGCAGCTGATAAAGGACCGCACTCGCGTGAAGGCCATAGGCGGCAAGATCCTGAAAGGCGTGCTGCTGGTGGGGCCCCCGGGCTGCGGCAAGACCATGCTGGCCAAAGCCGTGGCCACCGAGGCCGGCGTGCCGTTCATCTCAATTTCCGGCTCCGAGTTCGTGGAGGTGTTCGTCGGGGTGGGCGCCAGCCGCGTGCGCAAGCTGTTCAAGCAGGCCAAGGAGTACGCACACGCCCACGGCTCCTGCATCATTTTTATAGACGAAATAGAAGTTATAGGCCGCAAAAGGGTGCTGTACGACGCCTTCGGCGGCGGCTCCGAGACCAACAGCACCCAGAACCAGCTGCTGGTGGAGATGGACGGCCTGGAATCGGAGGCCAACGTAGTGGTCTTCGCGGCCACCAACGCCCTGGAGGACATCCTGGACGACGCCCTGCTGCGCCCAGGCCGCTTCGACCGCAAGATCTTCGTGGGCAGGCCCAACCTGGACGAGCGCGAAGCGCTGTTCAACTACTACATGGGGAAGGTGAAATACGACCCGGAAATAGAGATACCGCGCCTGGCCCGCAAGGCCGTGCACAAGACCCCGGCCGAGATAGAGAACGTGGTCAAAGAGGCCGCGCTGATAGCCGCGCGCAACACCCGCGACAGGGTTATCTACAAGGATTTCAGTGAAGCCATCGAGCGGGTGGAGCTGGGCGTGGCGCACCGCCTGAGCCTGAACCCGCGCGAGAAGGAGATGACCGCCTACCACGAGGCGGGCCACCTGCTGGCGGTTTACCTTACCCACCCAACCAACGACGTGTTCAAGGTCTCCATCCTCAACCGCGGCGGGGCGCTGGGCGTGGTGCATTCCGTGCCCACCGAGGAAATTTACGCCGCCGACAAGAATACCCTGCTGGCCCACATCCGCACCGCCATGGGCGGCTACGCGGCCGAGAAGATCAAGTACGGCGTCACCACCGAGGGGGTGCGCTCCGACTTCGCCAAGGCCACCACCCTGGCGCACGACATGGTCTGGCGGCTGGGCATGGGCAGGTCCGGTTTTATGGGCGATTTTACCGTTATTCCCGAACATGAGCGCTCCAGCGACATAAGCAACGCCCTTAACCGCGAGGCGCAGGAAATGATCAAGGGCGAGTATGAGGCCGTGGACCTGCTGCTTAAAGAGAACTGGCCCATAGTGGAGCGTTTTGTGAATGAGCTGCTGGCCCGGGAAGAGCTGGACTACGACGAAATAGCCTCCGTCTTCAACGAATACGGCAAGCCGCCGCGGCCCTTGAAAAGGGCTGTCGAAAAGTAATTCCGCTGCGCTTGACGCTTTTCTATTCTGGGTCTTGAAATATGGGATTTCCTCTGCTATAACATACGGTAACGCAAAGGCCTTGGAGATGGTTCCTCTGCCAGGCCGTTCAGCGCGCAGCGCTTTACGGCGCAGGCATAGCCAGTCCCCAGACCTTATGTTTTTTTGTATTCCAGGAGGGCGTATGGCTTGCGAAGAAGATGACGATAAGGGCGCCGCGGCGCCCGGCGACAAGTCAAAGAATCGCTGGTGGCTGACATTGGGCCTGCTGCTGCTTTTCCTGGCCGGCGGCGGCTATTATACCGTCAGCTCCATGCGGGCCGCCGCCCATAAGCTGGCGGAAGGCGCCAACAACGGCGCCCTCGGAGAGGACAGCTCCGTTTCCAGCGGCGACGCCGCCGGCAAGAAAGAAGACCTTTTCGCCTCCGGCGAGGCGGCCCCCGCGAAGCAGAAGGCCTCCGGCTCAGCGCTTAACGACAAGCTCAGGCCGGGCTGGGTTAAAGAGATGATAGCGGAAAGGGCGGCCGCAAGGCAGAACTCCGACGGGTCAGGCGCTTCCCCGGTGACGGCGGAGGCCGCGCAGGAAGAAGAGCGGGCGCGGGCCTCGGGCGGCGCGTCCGCTACGCAGCATGCCGGCGACAGTATGGGGGCCAAGCTGCAGGCCAAGGGGTCTTTCGGCGGCCATTCCGGCGCGGCCGGTCCTTCAAAAGGCGCGTCCACTGCCCAGGCGGGCGATTTTGATTCCGGCGAAGCTTCTTCGGGCAAGCCGCTGATACAGAAGAATACCCAGGCCGGTCTGCCCAGGAAGGGCGGCGGCGGCGGCGTGATGGACGCACTGAAAGGCGCGTTCCGCGCCTCCTTCTACGGGGCCCGCATAGCGTCGCAGGACTCGGCCAAAAGCTGGGTGGCCAAAACTTTCGACGCCACCGCGGACTCGAACACGTCCATAGAATACGACGAGAAAATGCGCGCCAAGTTGGATGTGGTGAACCCCAACTCCATTCCCAAATTCCTGCGGGACCAGGACGTGAACTCCGCTGAAGCCAAAACCCTGGCGCCGGGCAGCGTCAGCTCGCCGCAGGGCGACAGCCAGGGCACCAGCGAAGCCCTCAAAATAGACAAGGATTACCAGAACAAAAAGGCGATGGGCGGCATCGCGGACGGAATGCTTAACGGCCTGTATTCCGGCGTTTCCGGCGGGTCTTCCGGGGACAGCAAAACCGTGATCAACCTGCAGACCGACGTGGACTGGGATGAAGACCCCACGCTTGACGGCGTGGACGGGACGCTTCCCACTCAGGTGCCCGGCGCGGACGGCATCACTTATATTTTCGGCGCCGACGGCACGCTGCTCGGCTGCGACGACGGCAAACAATGCCTTTTGCCGGGCGCGTCCGGCTGCTCCGCCGGCACCGCGCAGGCCAATCCATAACGGAGGACAGATGTACCGACTATTGATCGCATCACTGTTGCTTGCCGCCGGCTGCTACGGCGACAAGGCCGACCCGGAAGAGATAGCCAAAGTGTTCGCCAGGCACAGTTTCGCCGCGGACGACCCAGCGGCGGTTAAAAAGGCCTTTGGGTCGGGGCGCGCCTCCCTTATAATGCCGCTAGACGCCTATGCCGCCGTGCTAAGCCCGGGGGAAAGGCTCGTGTCCGATTACCCGGTAAAGACGAAAGCCGGCGCGGGGCTGGTGCTCTGGCGCACTCCGGAGGGATTTTCCGCCGTGAAGGTCTTTGACGGTTCCCCGGCTTACCAGGCGGGCCTGAGGGACGGGGACCTTGTGGTAAAGCTGGACGGGCTTAATGCCGAGAACGCGCCGCCCGCCTCCGTGCTGGCCGCCCTTTGGGGCGCCAGGGGAGGGGAGTTCCGCTATGAGGCCGAGACGAAGGAAGGCAGGGCCCTTGCCGGAACGCTGAAGCGGGAATTTGGCGGAATGCCCCTGGTCTGGAGTTTCATGGTGCCCGGATCCAAGACCGGTTATCTCAGGCTCGCTTCTTTTTCGGAGGGAACCCCGGCTCAGGTAAAGAAAGAGCTGGAGGCCCTGCTCCGCTCGGGGGCGCGCGGCGTCATAATGGATCTGCGGCACAGCTATGGCGGCCCGATGGGGACGCTGGCCCAGACGCTGTCTCTTTTTGCTCCCGGCCCGGGGGCGCTGTTCAAGGCGGTTTCCCGCCACCCGGGGTACTGCAGGGATTTTGCCGCGCCGAAGGCCGGCCCCTTCGCCGGGCTTAAGCTGGTACTGCTGACGGATTCGGGTACGGTCTCCCTGGCCGAGGTCTTCGCGGCCTCGCTTAAGGAGGCAGGGCTCGCGATAGTGGCCGGCGGCAATACGGCGGGCAACGTCTCGGTCACAAAAACTTTCCGCCTCTCGCGCGGCGGCGCCCTGCGCATAACGGTGGCGCGGCTGGTCACCCCGTCGGGGGCCGACCTGGACGGCCGTGGCCTGGCCCCGGACCTGCCGGTGGCGGACCCGCTTGACGGGGAATACGCCTTTTCTGCCGACTTCCCTCCGGCGCTGGCCGGGGCGGACCCGGTGATAGCGGAAGCTCTTAAAAAGCTGAAATAATGCGGCTTGACCTGTCAAGGCCTGGGTCTTGACAAAGGGCCTATATCTGCTATAATATGTTCGTAGCGTAGTGCGGTTGCAGTGCCCCGCCCTTTTGGCTTGGTACAGTGCAGAGCGGTGCGGTCGTGGAGTAGCGGTTGTAGTGCGGTCGCAGACAGGCGCGGTGCAGTGTGGGTGCGCGGTGTGTGTCCCAAAAGGGCGGGGCGTTTTAGTAAGTCCGATAATAGCAAAGCCGGCTAAAGCCGGCGGCGCAAAGCTGTGACCCGTTAAATTTACGGGGGTCAGGCTGCCGAAAATGAAAAAACGACCGGTTTGTCCGGCGTACTTGGAACGGATTTAGGCCGTTTCAGTTGTCTTCGGGGTATTAACCCAGAACCGGGTTAAGGCGAAGAAAACTGAAACGGTCTCTTTTTTCTCGCCGCCGCAGTCTTTTGGAGGAGTCATGCGCACTGTCTCCGGGACAGTTTCAATGGCAAGCAAGGCGCAACTGCACAGATTTAACTTTTCTATAACATTATCTTTATATTATAATGTCATAATAATATATACGCCTTGCCGCCCCCGTGAAAAGGTAGTTGGGCTGCAAGGCCGTGGTGCTTTTTGTATGAAATTTCTGACGCTTACTATATTTATCTTATTGGCCTGCTCTCCCGCTTTCGCGCAGGAGTCTTCCACGCGTCCCGATGCGAACGCCCCGCTTTCCGCCTCGGAAGTGAAACAGAAGATCTCCCAGCTGAAGGACCAGGACCGCCCCCTGGAGGCCATAGACGCGCTCGGCAAGGACGGCACCCCCGCCGCGAAACAAGCCCTACGTTCCGCTCTTAAAAAAGAGAAGAACCCGCACGTCAGAGCCCGCCTGGTGGACGCTATCGACAAGAAGCAGGACAAAGACTCTGCCTCCGAGCTTTCCACCATGGCTAAAAGCGACGCCGATGCGGATGTGCGGAGCTCGGCCGTCCGCGCTCTGGGCTACTTGAAGGACGCGGCCGCCGTGGCCGTCCTGATAGAGAAATTCAACGATGAAAAAGAACAGTCGGGTATAAGACTGCAGGCGGCTAATTCCCTGGCAAATTACCCCCGCGATGACGTTTTCACGGTCCTTGTGGAAGCCCTCGGAGACAGCAACGTCCTCATCAGGAAACAGGCGCTGGTCTCGCTTTACAATGGCTTCAGCTCGGACAAAGCACGTGTGCGGCCGCATCTGGAGAGGATGCTCAAGGACAACGACACCAAGGAGCTGGCGGAAAAATATCTTTCGCTTTTGGGGAAGTGACGAGAGGGTGAAGAACGTTAGTTAATTTATGAGCCTTAAGCTTGGATTAAAAAGGATGACCAGCCGGACGGCCTTGAAAGCCGCCGCTGGCCTCCTTATTTCCCTGCTTCCCTTCCTTCTGGCTCCCAATGCCGGCGCAGACTATGACATCGGCACCGACTTCTACATGCAGGGCATTACCGGCCATGCGGTGCAGGCGACCAGTTGGGGATCCAACGGAACGACCGACCAGGTCACGCTTAGGTTCACCGCAAAGTACACCGGGTATATAGACTATATCTGGGTCCCGATACAGTCTATAGACACCGTCGAAGTGGACGGAAAAGAATACCAGGTCAATATAGCGGCGAATAACGACGGCAACCCCAGCTCTTTAGTGGTCCTTTCGACCGTAACGGCCACCTTCCCTTCAGTCGCGCCTTTCACAAAATGGGTGCCGTACGACTTAACGGGGTCTTCTGCCTCCGTTGTGGCAGGCGATATATACCATATCGTAATCACAGCAACAACCAATATGACTCCGACCGGGTCGGTGCGTGTTATCTGCGGTACCGGCCAGCCGAGCCCCAGCAGGATACCGAGAACTAACGACACGGACGCCAACGCCGACGTAAAATACTATATCAGCCCCACCTGGTTCGACCAGGGCTACCAGCCCCTCTATGTGGCCAGGTACGACGGCGGCGCCAACTACCAGGGCGTGCCTTTTGCCACGGCCAACGACGACGCCATTAATCTTGCCAACCCGATCTTAGGTTTTGCTAGCGGTACGGACGACACCACGAAAGTAGCCCTTACCAGCATGGGCGGTGTCCAGTCCAGGGCCGAGAAATTCACGATGTCGGGCGGGAACATGGGCATCGTCAAACTGTATTTCTGGGGGAAAAGGAATATAGCCGCGCCCGCCGGCGGCTTTGATTTCAAAATAGAGACGGCCGACTCCCAGAAGACCCTGGTCCTGTCTACCCAGACTATTCCGGCCGCTAATTTCCCGACAGCGGGCGCCTGGGGCCAGGTTTCAGCCACGTTTCCGGGCGCGGCCCTGCAGAACGGCGTGACCTACAGGCTTATTTTCTGGGAAGACGGCTTTGCCGGCAATATTAACGACTACTTTGTTTCAACTTCTAGGACGCAGTTGAAGCAGGGCGCGGAAACCGTCTCCGGCAACTCGGACGTGCCTTTTTACCAAGAGACCTGGGGCGGCGGCAGTAATTATTTAGCCGCCTATTCGGCCGATTCGGGCGCCACCTGGACAGACTACGGCGGAACCGCTGATTTTACCCACAGGTTCACTATAGACCAGACCCTCCCCACCCTGGCTATCTCAAGCCCCACGTACAACACTTGGCGCAGCAGCGTGCCGTACATTGCCGGCACCGCCACTGATAATTACTTTATAAAGGCCGGCGATGTTAAGCTCTTCATCAAAGAGGAGGGCATAACCAATAATTACTATGTTCCGGGCACCGGCTGGTCCTCGTATGCTTCCGGCTACGAGTACGACCCGGCCAAATGGATCTCCACGGGCACGGTTTCGGCGGTAGCCGGGGCTACGAATAATTGGCTTTACGCCGATCCCGGCTGGTCGCCCAACCACCGGTACGTTATCTACGCCAAGGTCGTGGATTCGGCCGGGAATTATGCGCTTAACTGGTCCACCACGGCGTTCTATTACGATACTTACTCCTTCGGACCGCCGGAAACCCCTGATTCCCTTACCCAATCACCGGCGGACGGCTCCGTGCTCAATTCCCTTTCCTCTATATACGGTACCGCCGCCGACAACTCGATGGGCGGTATCAATAACGTAAAATGGGTGCTTTGGCGGAATTCGGACAACAATTACTGGATGGACCCCTGGACGGCGGGCCCTGTCCCGGCCAACCCCGTTTCCTGGCCCGACCCGACATTGGTCTCTCCCGCCGGCGGTACGCCGGTCTACTGGGAAAGGACCACCATGCTGCCCTCGGCCTCCGACATGGACGACGGCACCACTTACTACATAACCTCGGTGGCGGCCGACCGGGCGGTGGACGCCAGCGGGAACGCCGCGCCGAATTACGAGATAAACAGGACCACCGTTACCTTCTGGTGGGATACCGTCGCGCCTGTCTCAATTACGACCATGCCCGCCGCCGGAGCCAGGTATTCCTCCATTTCGGGCATCTATGGCACCGCCTTTGACAGCGTGAAGATAGACTCGCTCCGCGTCAGAGTTAAGCGTGTCAGCGACGGCATGTACTGGAATGCCGGGGCTTTCACTCAATCCAACGCTGAAGCTGCCTGGGTTACGCTGGGGTCCAACCTGGCGCAGAGAACTGCCAGCTGGATCTATAATGACGTCACATTAGCGGCGCAGCTGACCGGCAGTCCGGCCACGGACTACCAGGTGAACGTCCAGTCCAAGGACTACCTGCGTTATGAAACGTCCTTTACCACGGTCACTTTCACTTATGATAAACAGGCCCCGACGCCGGCCATAACCGCTCCGGCTTCACTGGGCTACATTACGGCGCCGCTGGGGCCGCAGACCACCGTGCAGGGCACCATAGATACCGACTCGTCCCTTGTGTATCTGCAAATGCAGGACGTTTCAAGTTCCAATTATTGGAACGAATATACCAAGGAATGGATGGCCACGCCGCAATTGAGCACGGCCACGGTCTACAGTATGGGTTACTGGCGTATCGATATTTCTTCCATGGCCTTTGTGAGCGGTCATAAATACAAGCTCTATGCTCAGGGCGTGGACTCCTCCACTCCCACCCCCAACGTGGGGACCAGCGCTGCCCAGTTCTTCTGGTACGACGTGGACAAACCCACCTCGGCCGTCGCCAACGTGTCGACCGGCGCGGTGCTGGCCTCCCTTACGCAGATAACCGGCACGGCCTGGGATACCGCCCCGACCGGTCCCGTCGGTACTTCTTTGCAGAGTGTCGGCGTTTCCATCTACAACCTGCAGACCGGGCAGTACTTCACCGGCTCCGGCTGGGGATTCCTTACGACACTTCCGGCTGCACTTGGCGGCGGAACGCTGAACACCACCAATAACCGATGGGAACATACCTGGAGCGTAACCCCGTCCACCGGCTGGGTGAACGATTACACTTATGAGATCCGCTACGTGGCCACCGACCTGGCGGGCAACGTCGAAAACCACAGCCTATCCAATCCCGGCGTTTCCAGTATGACATTCACTATGGACCTGCAGGCTCCGGCGTCGGTAGCGACTTCCCCGGCTAACGGCAGCATCTACGGCGCCGGTTCCTGGCAGCTTTTCGGCACCGCTTCGGACAACCAGGGTCTTAACGAAGTGGACCTGTGCCTGAAAAAATCCACTTCCTCGGCTTTTACGTCGCCCTACCAGTACTGGAACGGCTTGTTCTGGCAGGACGATCCCGGCTATGATATCTGGGTCAGTTCCGCCAACATGCAGTCCCTCCCGGAAAAAACGCTCAGCTGGTCGTATGGCGGCATAAGCTGGTACTCAGGCACATATCAGGCCAGGTCGCGCGCCCAGGACGACGTGGGCCATTGGCAGAGCGCCATTACAACCAATAGCTTTACCATAGACATGACCGCGCCGACCGCCAGCATCACGGCGCCGGCCGATGCCGGGGCTTATAACAATGCGGTCAACTCGCTGAACAAGTTCCAGGGCCTGGCTGTGGACGATATGTCAGGCATCCCCTCCGGGGGCGTGTCGGTCTGGATACAGGACCTCGGGCCGATAGGCAGCGCCCTGGCCTGGCCCACCACCTACTATACAGGTTCAGGTTGGGGCACCAGCCAGACGTGGCTTGTCGCCACGGTGGCCAACCCGGGCCTGAAAACCCCGTGGACCTACACCACTCCGACGCTAACCGACGGGCATAGCTACATCACACAGGTCCGGGCCACTGACGTGGCAGGGAACGTGCAGACGCCTATCAATCAAAACGGGTTCACGTACGATGTTAACTACCCCACCGCTTCCATAACCAACCCTGTCAACGGTGCTAACCTGAGCGGCCTGACCGACCTCGTCGGGAGTTACAACGACCCTTACCCCGGCTCCAATCCTGCAGCCCTTCCGGTTAAGATCTCCATCAGGCAGAACTTCGGCTCCAACCTGTACTGGATGGGCTCGGTCGGGGGCTGGGGGAGCAGTACCGAGCAGTGGCTTGACCCCACCATGGGGAATGTCACCTCAGACACCACCACCTACACGCAGGCGAACTGGGACTATTCCGACGTGCCGCCATGGGAGAACCAGAAGATCTACCGCATACGGGCGAAGGCCGTGGACTCGGCCGGCAACGCGCAGGATGCCTTGGGTGATTCCCATATTTCGGTATCCACGTTTACTTTCGACAACCAGAGCCCGACGGTTACCCTGTCGTACCCGCTGGACGGGGCAGCCTATTGCGCGGCTAATCCCCCTATCCCGAGTTCCGGCACGGCCTATAAGACGGGCCAGAGCGCGCCTAATACCGGGGTAAGCACGGTGGCGGTGCAGATAATGATGGACCCGGCCGGGACGCCTACCTGTTTCGACGGGGTTTCGGCGTTCGGGGCCTGCCCCGCCTGGCTGCCGGCGCAGGGGAGCGTGGCGGCGTGGACTTACACCAAGGCGGGGCTGCCCTTCATCAACAATCATTCGTACCGCGTGGACTCCAAGGCCACCGACTTCGCCGGCAACCCCTCTTCCGTGGTCTCGGCGACGATAAAGTACGAGGTGGATAAGCCCACCTCCGCCATCCTGTCCCCGCTCAACGGTTATACCACCGGTTTCGCGCAGGTGTCGGGAACCGCCGCCGACTTCACGGAGGCGTACATGGCCGGATTGGGCACTTACACGGTGAAAGTGGCCTTTAAGCGCGAGACTGGTTCTGAGACGGGCTGGTGGAACGGTTCCAATTTCGCCAACACCAACTCCGCCCCGACCTGGTACGAGGTTAGTCTGGCGACCACAGGGGCCAGTTCCGGCAAGTTCTTCTATAACCTGGACGGCAATCTTAAGAACTACCTGGCTGATTCGGGCTATCAGAACTCTTCCTACCGCATAGTTACCTGGGCCTATGACCTGGCCCTTAACCCGGAATACGGCCCCGTAGGCAGCCAGCCGCAGGCCGCCGACGTCCCGGCCGGCGTGGGCAAGGTGATAATTTTCGACAACCAGCCGCCGGCCAGCCACATAACGCTGCCCGTGCTGCCGTATTATAACAGTCTGCCCGTCATTTCTGGCACGACCGGCGATAATGTAAAGGTGTCAAAGACCTGGTTCTCCATCTACAATACAACCCTGAACCAATATTATGACCCTTCGATCCATGCCTCCTGGCCCTGGGCGAGCGGCACCGAGGCTCAAGCTCCGTGGATCTCCCTGCAGCCGACCGAGACCGTTTACCTTAGCTCGTCGGTTTGGACCTACACCATTACTGATTCCAGCTGGACCAGCGGCGCCTGGTACGACATCCGCGCGAAAGCCGTGGACATCGTCGGGAATTACGATACGACCTACACCACGGCCACTTTTATGTTCGACAATGTGGCGCCCGTCTCCACGGTGACCGTGCCGGCGGACGGCAGCTACCTGAATTATATGCCCTCGCAGGTGAAAGGGACCAGTTTCGACGCGGCTTCGGGAGTTGTGGCCATAAATATCTATGTCACGCGCGACGCCGCGCCGCAGTATTGGAACGGCCTGGCGTGGGACGTCAATCAGCCTACGCTTTCGGTGAACAATCCCACGCTGGACACATGGGACTGGACGATATCTCCCACAATGTTCAACAGCAACGACGGCCGGCGCTTTACTATATTCACCAAAGCCGCGGACGCGGCGCTCAACAAGGAGAACTCCGACGCGTTCTCGATGAAGGCGTCGTTCGTTTACGACATCTCGAACCCCACGGCCGCCATCACCTACCCGTCGGACGGCGGCTATATCAGCAAGACCGGCAAAATAACCGGCGGCTGCTACGATATTCCCAACGGCGTGGTCAAGGACGTCTTCGTCGTCATAAAAGAGACCGCGCCCGGCACCAATTACGGCAAATACTACAGCGTGAACGGCGCCTCCTGGACCGCGGCCAACACGGTGAACAACGTTCTCACGTACGGCACGCTCAGCTCCGGCGCCACCTGGTGGCAGCTTAACACGCCCTCGCCCTGGCAGAGCGGAGAGGTCTACGAGATCTACGCCTGGGACGTGGACAAGGCCGGCAATTACCAACTTGCCTATTCCACTGCCGCCAACGTGAAAGCCGACTTCACCAACCCTCTTTCCACCGTTACCGACCCCGGCAACGGCGCCGCCCCCTATTCGGACCTGACCGTTATCTCGGGCTCGGCTTCCGACGTGGCCCCCGGCACGCTGGCCGACGTCAAACTGTCCTATTACTGCATGTCCGACACGTGCAACGGCAAGTACTGGGACAGTTCGGCCATGTCCTGGGGGGCCACGGAAAAGTTCTACAGCGCCACCACCATAGGCGGAGGCGCCTGGCAGGCCACCGGGGTCTCCACCCCCACCTGGGTGTTCAACAGCGCCAGCGGCGTGCTTTACCAGATCTTTGCCCAGGCCGTGGACGCGGCCGGCAACGTGACCACCAAGCCCGGAGCGGCGGCCCCCGCCTCCCCGCTGGTGCAGTTCACCCTGTATCCGCCGCGGCCGGTCAGCGCGATAACGACCCCCGACGCCGCTACCCCGCATTATCAGCCCGGCCAGGCCATTATCGGTACGGCCATCTACGCTACCACTGTGGCCGTTCGCGTGGTGGATTACGGCGGGGACCTGACCGAGGGCACCAGCGACGACAGGGTGTGGAACGGCGGGGCCTGGGTCTCCACCACCGTCTTTACCGGCTACACCGGCGTTACTGCTTTCGCCGCTCCGAACTGGCAGTGGGACATCCCCGACACCAGCTGGAACGGCAACCGCAAATACCGCGTCACCTCCAGGGCGGTCAGCAGCGTGTACATCACTACGGAAGTACCGTCCACCAGCAGGGAGTTCGTGGTGGACTCCACGGCCCCGTCCGCCGGCGTTACCATGCCGAACACGACCTTTATACACACGCTGACGTCTCTGTCCGGCACCGTCTCGGACGCGGCGCCCGGCACGGTGGTGTCCGCCCTCTTCCGCGTGAAGCGCACTTCTGACAGCAAGTACTGGAACTGGGTGGCGTCCACTTTTACCACGTCCGGGGCCAACACCGACCTGCCGGCCAGCTCGTTCGTCTGGGACGACGTGCTGAAGACCGGCACTATCGGCTATACCACCACCTATTTCCAGGCGAACGTGGTCTTCGAGCCGGACCACAGCTATTCCGAGGAGATCTCCGTCACCGACAGGGCGGGCTGGACCACCGCCAACGCCGCCTCTTTCGCTTTCACCATGGATATAACCTCTCCTTCGGCCAGGATACTTATCCCGTCGACCTCCTCGGTCAACGGCGTGCGCCTGGTGAACGCCATAAGCGGCACGGCCTGGGATAATTCCGGCTACAACTACAATGTTTCCGTAGCCATCCAGCAGCTCGACCAGACCGGCGCCTGGTTCAGCAACTCCGCCCAAGCCTTCAACCTGATCCAGACGCAGCCGAACTGGATACCACTGCTTGGCAATACCAGCGCCTACCTGTCGCCCAGCGCCACCAGCTGGATGTACGCGCCCGCCGGCCTGGACACGCGCTTTAACCCGTACGACGACGGCGTAAAGTACCTGATAATGGTAAAGGCGCTGGACGTGGCCAATAACGAGCAGGACGCGTTCGGCGTGGGCGTTTCCTCGGTGGTCATACGCATAGACAAGGCGCCGCCGTCCTCCGCCTTCATCCTTCCGGCGGACGACCTGGACGGCGCAAGCGGCCGCTACAAATCCACGAACCTCGGCAAGAACGGCTCCAACTACCTGAACGGAACCGCCACGGACTCCGCCTACCATGTGAACAACGCCGGAGTGGTGGACGGCCGCATCCGCCTGTCCTACCTGGCGGCCGGCGTCACCTACTATTATAACGGCTCTAACTTCGTCAGCGGTGTTTCCTCGGATACCATGTGGCAGAACATCTCGGTAACCGGCTCGGCCCCTGCCTGGGCCTGGACCTACGGCCAGAATATAACCTGGCCGAGCCCGGTGGAGCATGAGTACAAGGCCGAAGTAAAGACCATGGACGATTCCCGCCTGCCCGACGCCAGCGTTGGCGGCAACTGGGAAACCGCGCAGGCGCGCGGCGACAATGTGCGGTATTTCATACTTAACGACTCTCCCCCGTCGGTGCTGATAACCACGCCGTCCGTAGTAGCGGTGCGCACGCTGCCCGGCATAGGCGGCACCGTGAGCGCCAGCACAGTCGGCTTCAGCGGGGTGGAGCTGCAGATCTCCACCGCTTCCTACGCGCGCTACTGGAACGACAGCACCGGCTTGTGGCAGGCCGGGGCAAAATGGATAACTACCAACGGCAAGCTGGGCGATACCTCCTGGTATTACACTATACCGGCGGCCATGCTGGCCGACGACGTGGTATACACCTTCAATGCGCGCGCGCTGGATTATGCCGGCAACTACTCCACGCTTTATGCCACCAGTGCTGTCACGTACGATATTAAGGCCCCGAATGTGACCATGTCCTATCCGTTGGAAGGCGCTGCCTATTCGCATATTCTGGTTTCTACGCAGGTGACAGGCGGAACTACTTCCAGCCAGTTGTCCGCCAATACCGGGGTAAGCACCGTGGCGGTGGCGGTCAGCCAGGTTTCCGGCGGCGGCGCCTATCTCTACTGCTTCGACGGCTCCACCTTTACGGCCTGCTCGGCGCCGGTTTTCCGGCCCGCGCAGGGAACGCTGCCCAATTGGAATTATACGGAGCCCGGGCTGGCCTTCGGGAACGACTTCCTGTACAGGTACGATGTCCGCGCTATGGACTTAGCCGGCAACTATTCCTCCGTGGTAGGGGTCACCACCAGATATGACGTGCAGATCCCCACGTCCACGGTGACCTCGCAGGCCGCGGAATACGTCAATACCCTTGCGGCGGTACAGGGCACGGCCTCAGATGAGAGGTACGGGAGCCACTCCTACGAGGCCGGGCTGGGCACTTATACCGTTAAGGTCGCCATCCGGCAGGTCGGGCGCGACTGGTGGAACGAAGTTACCAAGGATTTCGACCGCGCCGAGCCTAAATGGTACGAAGCCGCTGTGGACACCGCCCCCGCCACTTACGGCAACTGGGCCTATAGCCTGACGGCGGATATGATCAACACGATCTCAGGCTGGGGCCGCAAGGATTACCTGATAGTCCCCTGGGCTTACGACCTGGCCCTGAACAGGGAGTTCGGCCCGGTCTCCGGAGATCCGCCCAGCGCAACCGTGCCGCCCGGAGTAGGACGTGTAGTAAAGTTCGACAACGTGCTGCCCGTGGCCACCGCCACCTCCCCCATAAGCGGCGCCTACGTCAATAGCGTCAATTATATATACGGCGTGGTCTACGACACCGGCGTCGTCACCGGGGTGCAGGTAATGATAAAGGCCCGCGGCGGACTTAACGGCACTTGGAAAGGGACTTATTTGAACAGCATCTCCGACTGGGACGACTCCTCCGGCAAGTACCTAAACTGGATCAACGTCACCCCTGTCAACGGCGCCTGGAAGGTATTGCTGCCGTCCCTGTCCCCGGTGGACAATAATAATATTTCCGTCTGGGCGCGCGCCAGCGACCAGGCCGGGAACTGGCAGGCTACGCCGTCGAACACGCAGATAGCGTTCAACCTGAATTCGGACGGCTCCACCGCGTATTACTTTAATTTCGACGATCTGAGCCCCTGGACTACGGTCACAACTCCTGACCACTACGCCCTCAGCGTGGCCACGGGGCTGATAGCCGGCATGTCTTACGAGCAAGGCTCCGAGCCTTCCGGGGTCAACGAGGTGCGCGTGAATCTGCACCGTTCAGACGGGGCGTACTGGAGCTTCGCCAACACCAACTGGGGCGCGACGTTCGCGGACTTTGCCGGTGTTACCGGCACCACCTATTGGACCAAGAACCTAAGTGTCCTGTCGCAGGACGATGGCTACCAGTACGACATTTATAGTTATGCGAAGGACAATGCCCTTAACAACAGCACCGGGGCCTATTATTCCACCTTCACCTTTATAGTGGACATGACCACGCCCACCTCCAAGGTGACTTTCCCGGTGAACAACAGCTTCATGGGTTCCGTGGTCTCCATCTCCGGTACGGCCGACGACTCCGTGGAGAACCTGCACGCCGGCGAAGGCTGGCCCGCCTCCCGCAGCTACGAGTCAGGCTTGACCGCGGGCGGCGTGGAACTGGCCATGCAGAATCTCAAGACCGGGCTGTGGTGGGACGGCGGCGGCTTCAGCCTGGGCGCGGCGAAGTGGAACACGACCGCCTTTACCGGAACCTCGTCCGGAACCTGGAATTACTCCCTAACCGCGGGCTCGATAGTGGACGGCACTACTTATTACGCCATAAGCCGGGCGCGCGATATAGTGAGCAACCTGCAGACGCAGTACACCACCAACTATTTCACCGGCGATACCGCGGGGCCCGCATCGCTCGCCACCTACCCTACCGTGCAGATCTCCTCCACCAGTTTTATCTCCGGCTGGGCGCAGGATACACCTCCCGGAGAACTAAGGGTTTCCGGAGTGGTGAACATAGCGTTGCGGCGCACTTCGCCCTCAGTAGCCTGCTACAACAACACTAACAATACCTGGGATACGTGCCCCAATGGACTATATACCGACTCTAATTCCGACGGCCTGCCCAATGACCGCCTGTGGTTCTCCACCGGCACTATAAGCGACCCAAAGGGCCAGCCCGGCCTCTGGAGCTGGAATACCGCCGCCCTTAGCTGGTTAAACAACGCCACTTACGACGTACAGACCCTGGCCGTGGACAAGGCCGGCAATATACGCACCCGGCCGGGTCAGTCCGTCTATGATCTCACGTTCCAGTTCGTTTCTGTGTCGGCCAACACCACCATCACCAGTCCCGCCACCGAATGGAGAAATTATACCAGTGCTGCGGTGCCGTCTGTACGGGGCAACGGCGACAACCTGCGCTCCCAGAACAGCGTGCAGGTGCATATAAAACGCCTCAAAGACCCCGTGGTCTGGTGGGATGAGAACAGCGTTCCCGCCAACAGGGCTTGGCTGGCCTACGACACCTATACCTTCGTGAACGCCATAAGCGGCCTCTGGACCATGGACGTTTCGAGCGGTTCCGCCTTTACGGTGGACAACGCCAGCTACACTATCACCAGCATCGGATACAATCCGACCGGCGAGGCCCAGGTCATTCCCACGAACCGCAATATAATAATAGACAATACGCTGCCGCAGGGCGCCATGCTTTCCCCGAACATCCCGTACATAAATTCGATGCCGACCATAAGCGGCACCGCCATAGACCCGGGCCGCACCAATCTGCCTGAGGGTATGAACCGGGTGCTGCTGCGCATAAAAGACTTATATTCCGGCACCTACTGGAACGGGGAAAACTTCGGCAGCAGCTTGCTGTCTTCCAGCACCATCCTTACCGCCGGAACCCTGACCTGGAGCACCGCCACCGCCGTGACGCCGGCGCTGCTGGACGGCCACAACTATACGATCTACGCGAATCCGGAGGACAAGGCCGGCAACCGCGACAACAACGAGGAGTCCAACTCTGTTCCCACCGAGCCCATCTACACCGTGATCTACGACACCTCCCCGCCGGCCTCCTGGATAGTGCAGCCGGGCCCCTTCACCGTGCTGCGCTCTCTGCCGTCTATAACCGGCACCGCTTTGGACCCCTACGGCGTTTATGGCGATAACCTGAGGTCGGACCTGGCCAGGGTGGAGCTGCAGATCTACGACCCGCTGGGTAACCAGTGGTGGCAGGAAAACGGCGCTTCCGGTGCGTTCGGGTATAGCCTTCTTAGTTCCAGCTTCAACATAGTCGCGGGCACCGCTACCTGGAGCTATTCGCACCCGTCCCTGTCCTTCACTTCAGGCAAGGCTTACATACTGAATTCTCGCGCGTTGGACTGCGCCGGGAACATGCAGGCCGGCTTCGTTTCCAATAATTCCTCCGTGACCTTTATCTGGGATAACGACCCGCCGGTGAGCTCCCTGACACATCCGGTGGACGGCGCCAGCTATACGCCGGCGAACATGGCCGGGGGCAACCCGCTGCGCGGCACCGCCACGGACGGGACGCTGCCTTATATAACCGACCATATTAACAAGGTGCAGATGAACCTGTCGTACCTGCGGTCCGGCAACACCTATTACTGGACGGGTGTCGCCTTCAGTTCCTTCCCCACTACCGAAGCCAGCTCCTGGCAAGATGTGATGGGGACCGGCGGCTGGAGCTACGCTTTCGGCAGCGGCAACTGGGTTTCCGACATGCCGTACTTAGTGCGCGTGCGCGCCTTCGACACGGCGCTTCCCTTCTCGGGCCCCAACGGCGGCAACGAGCAGAACCCGTACACGGCGGCCTCGTTCGTGGTGGACGGCACGCCGCCGGTTTCCCGCGTGTCCACGCCCACCGCCGGCAGCTTCATACAGCACAGCCTGGACGTGATCTCCGGCACCAGCTTCGCCGGCCTGTCCGGGCAGGCCCTTTCCGGCGGGCTTAATCTGAGGATCTCCCACATGGCCGGCGCGGACGCCTATTACTGGAACGGGAAAACCGCGCTTGGCTGGAGCTCCGGCACGCCGGTCGATCTGCCTGTGTCTTATACCTCCGCGGCCTCCACTATAACGTGGACCTATCCGATACCTCTCAGCTCCTGGGTGGCGCCGTCTATCTCCACGGATAACCACGTATACACCATCTCCATAGCGGGCGTGGATCAGGCCGGCAACGCCGAAACGCCCGCGTCCATTACCGTCACTTCGGACTTCAACTACCCGGCTATAGGCATCTCTACTCCCGTGGCGGGCGCCGGCGCCTTCTACGGTCCGAACAGGCCCACGGGCCAGCTGCTGGGCACCGCTTCCGACAGCCCGTCCGGCATAGTCCCGCCCATAAAGATACAGATCTCGAATCTTTCCGAGCCCGGGTCTCCGAAGCCTGTGTGGGACGGCGGGGTTTGGACTACCGCTGCCTCTCCCTGGCTTGCCGTCACCAGCCTGAACCCCTGGTCTTTCACTCCTCCTTCGTGGCCGCTGAATAAGCGTTTCCGCGTAGATAAATGGGCGCAGGACTACGCCGGCAACCAGGTGCCGGCCTTAACCACTCCGGTTACGGAGTTCATCTACGACGTGAACAAACCGTCCAGCACCATAATCACGCCGGCCACGGCTTTCCTGAACGCGTCGCAGACCCTCGCTTTCTCAGGCTCGGCCGTAGATTGGGTCAACAATGTAGCTACGGAGGCCATGAGCGGATTGGATCCGAGCGGAGTGTCGGTGGAGATAGTGGAAGCCGCCGCCAGCAAGGTTTTCGACGGAACCAGCTTCAAGGACCAGGCGGATCTGCCGGAGTCCTGGCACACGGCCAAAATTACTCCCGTGACATCTGCTGGGAGTGTTATGGGCGTGAACATAATTTCAGGGGTCACCTGGTCCTATCCTAACCTGACCGACACATGGCCGCCGCCCCTGGTGGACGCCAGCACCTATACCGTACGCGTGCGCTCCCTGGACCGTTCCCAGAACCTGGAGGATTACGTAGAGAAGTCTTTCTGCTATGACGCCTCGGCGCCCACGGCTACCATAACCATGCCGGGCAATTACGCCTACGCCAGCATGCCTTCCATCTACGGCACGGTGGCCGAGAAGGTCAGCATGCTGAACCCCGTAGACGGCATACAGGTGGCGCTGCAGCTTGCTGCCGACAACTCGTTCTGGGACGGCGTCGACTTCATTTCCACCGGAACCGCCATGTATTGGCGCAATGCCGTTCTTGTGAATTCCGACAACTGGATCTACTCCAACGCGAATTTAGCGACCTATCTTGCCACCCAGAAGACTACTGCTTACTCGCGGCAATTCAACGTCTATGTCCGCGCCAAGGACGTGGTCGGGAATGTTTCCAGGCCGGATACGGCGCCCTCGGCCAACCCGGTGGCGTTTACGGTAGACCCTATAGTTCCGACTTCAGCTATCACCTATCCCGCAACCGGCTACCTGAACGCGCCGATATCATACCTGGGCGGCACCGCAACCGACGCCAGCAACGGCACGCCTTCCGGCCTGAACAGGGTGCAGGTGCGTATTTCAAGGCTGGACTCCTCCGGCGTCAGGACCTATTACCACTGGGGGAACCAGAACTGGACAGCTGCCACCTGGACGTTCATGCCCTTTGACGGGGGGACTATCGGCGCCTGGACAAAATCCATACCGCCTTCAGCTTTCACCGCTTCCCCTACGCCCGGGAACAACGCCGACGGCTACCGCTTCGAGCTGCAGTCGGAGGCCATGGATAATACCCAGTCCGTCAACGGCGGCCCCAACACCGAGGTGGCCTACGCCACTTTCACCTTCCTGATGGACTTCAGCACGCCGACGGCTTCCATACAGCAGCCTGCGCAGCTGAGCTATTTCCGCTCCCTTGCCGCACTTACCGGCACCGCCTTCGACCCTGTTGTCGGCGGGAATACCCCGTCCGGGCTGCAGTCCCTAGAGTACGACCTTACCGATACCGACGTTAAGCCGAACAAGTATTGGAACTTCAATACCAAGCTGTGGCAGGCCGGCTATATTTCTACCGTTACCTCGCCTTCCATGAGCTGGACCATGTCGGGGTCGATACCTTCCAACGCGACCACGGGCGCCGCCTCATGGGCCGTGGGCCGCTCCAGCGCCACCTATCTGCTGCGCGCCAAGGTCATGGACAATGCCGGCAACGTTTCCGGGTTCAACCTGAACTATTCAACCTTTACGCTTGACCTGATACTGCCGGATTCGCTGATGACCTTCCCGTCCGTGGAAGGCGGCGCACTGGTCACTATCTCCACCATAACAGGCACGGCCACCGACTTCACCTCGGGAGTTTCCACCGTGCAGATACGCATACAGCAGTCCACGGCCGCGTACCAGGATCCCAGTTGTTCCAACGGCGGGCTGGACGGCTGGTACTGGAACGGGACCTCCTGGCAGAGTTCCGAGATCTGGCTGGGCGTGAACCAGTTCACTTCAGCCAATTCTATCTCCTGGGAGTACGACCCGGCGCAGTCCGACGGCAAGACCCCTTTCAAGGCGCAGTGCTACTACGTCATACAGTCCAGCGCCGTGGACAACGTGGCCAACGGCGAACTTTCGCTGGGCTACCGCCGGTTCAAGTACACCCCGCCTCCCGCGGGCACCAGCGTGCTGGTGCCGGCGAACGGCAAGTACTACAAGGCCCTCAGCCTTGTGAGCGGCACGGCCAATAGCGACACCAAAGAGGTCGCCCTGCAGCTGTACAGCTACAGCTACAACAAGTACTGGGATTTCTCCAGCGCTTGGCAGGTTGCCGTGACCTCCGTCACCATCCTCGTTCCGGGCGGCGGGTCCTGGAGCCAGATGAGCTCCCTGCCCGCGCTGGTAAGCGGCTCTTCCTATACCTTCACCTCCATAGGCAAGAGCAACGACAACGTGGACGCGACGCCGGCCGTGAACACGGTTTATTTCGACACCCAGAAACCCTCGGCCTACGTGCAGCTGCCGGCCGTGGCCCAGGTTTACTACAATAGCCTGCCCAAGCTGGGCGGCACGGCCATAGACCCGCCCGGCACCACTCCGCCGGCCGCCGGTGTGAACACCGTGTGGGGGGAACTGTACGCGGTGAACGGGCCCCAGACCGGCAAATTCTGGGATAACGCCACCTCCAATTTTACGACCGTCTGGAACCAGACCGGCAACCCGGGCTCCTACTTCGTGGCTGTCTCTTCCTGGGAATATACCGTCAGCTATCCCACCGCCGCCTTCTCCAACGGGGCGCAGTACAGGGTGCGCGCCAAGGCGCTGGACAACACCTATAACAACTCCGCCTTCTCCGGCACGGAATCGGATTTCACCGCGGACTTCCTGTCCGGCGGCATTATATTCAACTATGACATAACGGTCCCCACCGCCGTGGTGACCTCGGTGTACGCGGGAGAGAGGCGCTCAGCGGTTGTTGTAGCCAGCGGTACGCTAATAGAGGACAACGTGTTGGCGAACAACATAGGTTACCAGCCCGGCACGCAGATACAGGGCGTGAGGGTGAAGATCAGGAACAATTATACGGGATTCTACTGGGATACTGTTTCGGGCTGGCTTCTAGCTCCCACGTCCTGGCCTTCCGCCACGGTGTTCCAGTCCTCCTGGTCCTACACGCCTTCGTTCACCTGGAGCGACAATACCTGGTACACCGTCACGGCCGAAGCCACCGACAAGGCCGGGAACGTGCAGACCAACTTCACAGGCAACGGCTCTTCCGTGACCTTCGCCATGGACCAGATCCCCCCGACCGTGGCGGTGCTGACCCCCGCCGCCGGTTCCAAGATCTCGTCTGTGAACTCTCTCACCGGCACGGCCGACGACCCCAATTACGCCACTAATTCGGGCATAGCCGGCGCTGCCAATATTCAGGCGCAGGTCTCTTATCTGCTTGGCGCCGACACCTATTACTTTGACAACTCTACGGCGTTCTCCTCCTCCAGCCTGACCGATATAAACTCCTGGTACAACGCCAGTATGTGGACCCTGCAGGGCCCGTCTTCCGGGACCTGGCAGTACTCTCCCTCCGGCCTGCACAACGCCGTGGCGGCGGGGGGGGACCGGGTGTATCGTTTCCGGGCGCGCGCCCAGGATGACGCCGTGCCGGTTCCGAATCCCGCCTCGAAGATGGACAACGTGGTCACCAACGCCAACGTTATCTATGACTTCACCAAGCCCGTCTCCAGGGTGACCTACCCGCTTGAAGGCTCCAGGGTAAATGCGTTGACCACCATAACCGGCACCGCGCTGGACAACCTGGCCGGTATTTCAACTAAGGGCCAGATAGCGGTGAGCATAGCCGAGGTCTCCCCCGCCGCGGGCAACTGGAACGGAGTTTTCGCCGGCACTTTCACCCTTACTTCGGAAACTTTCCAGCCGCTCAGCGAACACACCATCGGAACTTCGTACAATACCGGTACCGGGGTCTGGAGTTTTGCTATTTCGCCTACCATGCTGCGCGATGGCTACACGTACCGCATTAAGGTGCGCGCTTCGGACGATGTCTCGCCCTCCAACTTGGAAACCGACATCTCCTCCATCACCTTTACTTACGACAAGACGGCGCCGCTGGCCAATATTTCCTACCCTGTGTCCCTGCCGGCTTCCGGAGCCAATCTCAACGTCCTTTCCGTGGTGGCCGGCACCGCCTACGAGGAGTTCGGTATAAAGTCGGCCTCTATCGCGGTTGCGGAGGTGGGCCCTCCGGTCCTTTACTACGATACCCAGACCTCGACTTTTAGCTCGGCCGCGGCTAAGTGGATAACTGCCACTATCCCGGGCACTCAGACCGGCCCCAACTATACCTGGACCGCCGTTCCGCCGCCGTTGACGGACAACAAGGTCTATAATCTGTATGTCGCGGCCAACGACGTGGCCGGCAACGTCTTTACTCTGGCTTCGCCGGTGGTCATACGCTATGACATTACGCCGCCCGTTTCCAATCCGACCACTCCTCCGGACAACGTCTTTATAAAGCAGCTTTCGGCTATATCCGGCACCGCCGCGGACCTGAATTCCAACCCCTCCGGTGTTTCGGGGGCACAGCTCAAAATACGCAGGGGAGACGGCGCGTATTGGACCGGCTCCATCTGGGGTTCGGAGACCTGGCTTGACCCTGCTCCGGTGGTCCTTGGCGCCTGGACCAAGACCACGCAACTGCCGCCTTCCGATAATTTAAACGGTTTCCAGGACGGGCTGCTTTATACCGTCCAGACGCGCGCCTACGATATAGCCGGCAATACGGAGCCGGTCCCCATGGCCGGCAATTCCTTCCGGTTCGACGTCTCGAGCCCGACAGTCTTCGTGTCGCTGCCGCTTAACGGGGCCAGGTACAACACGCTGCCGTCCGTTACCGGCACGGCCGCGGACACCTGGAACGTAAACTTCCCCCTGGTGCGCGTCTACGATATACAGCTAAATAAATACTGGATGGATGGCACCGGCATGTGTGGCAACGCCTCACTGCCAGGCTGGGTCAGAGACATAGATGGTTGTCCATCCTTCCCGGAGATCTGGAATACAGCCCTGTCTTCCTCGTCAATAGGCGGCAGCTTCAACTGGAGCTACAATGCGGCTTCCCTGCCCTTAATGGAGCGCGACAACGGACTGCGGCTGGACGCTAAAGCCATGGACGCGGCCGGCAACTACTCGATAGCTTCTTCTACGTTCAGTTTCGACAGCGTGGCGCCGGATTCGCTTACGCTGTATCCGCCCGTGGATGGGACACTTTACTCCTCCATGACGGCCATCTCCGGCGCTTCTTCTGACAATACCTCCGCTATTAACGCGGTATACATAAAGATATGGTATCTGAGCGGCTCGACCACCTATTACTGGCAGACCGATACCCCGCATTGGGCCACTTCGGAGAACTGGGTTTCAATCGCCGACGGACCGCACTCAAGCGGTCCTGGCGGCTGGGACTACTCTAACCCAGCTTTTTACACATCCGGCTCCAACTTCGCCTGGAAGGATTCCACCCACGACCATGGCAACGGCAAAATCTTCTACATAGTAACAAAGGCCGTCGATACTACTACCAACTGGCAGGTAGTGCTGGCTACCAGGACTTTCCAGTTCGACAATGTGCCGGCTATCTCCGCGCCGTACCAGCCCGGAGTGGACACCGCGTACAATAATATTTCGACTATCTACGGTACCGCCACCGACGCCGTTGTCCCCAAGGTGAGCGGCGTGAAAATTTCTATCCTGGGCCAGGACGAGACCGTGGGCCCCAGGTACTTCGACGGCTCGACTTTCACGGCCACGGCCGAAACCTGGCTGACGGTGCCGGCGGCCAGTGTTTATCTGTCCTCCTGGACTTTCTCTCCCAGCGGCTCGCTGAGTTTCACCAACAGGCATCACTATATAGTGAAATCTTCGGCTACCGACTCCATAGGCAACGTGCAGACCATAGTCGGGCAGTCCAGGTTCCTGTTCGACACTACGGAGCCGCAGTCCTCGGTGCAGCAGCCGCCCAACTCGGTGGTTAATGAGGACAGCCTCAAACTGTCCGGTAACTTCTCGGACAGCGGCTTTACCTCCGGCATAGACGGCACCGGTTCCGGAGTCTATCCCACCCCGCCCTGGCACGCCGGCAAGGTCGAAGTGGCGGTTTTCAGGGACGCGGACCCGGCGCTCAGCGCGGACGGGCCTATAATCTACGGCGCATGGGACAGCTCCGGCTATTTCTGGAACGGCTCCACCTGGACCCCCTCGGCGGACGGCGCCGTCTGGGTGCCGGCGCAGTTGGACGAGTACGGTAACTGGCAGTATTCGGGCCTCACCTGCGACAACGACACCGAGCGCGCCGCCTATACCTGCTGGGTGCGCGGTGTTCCGTACGCCGCCTGGGTGCGCGCCACCGACAACGCCGGCAACGTCCAGGGAACGCTGAGCACTATAACCCAGGGCCCCAAGTTCTATATCGCGGCTCCGGCCAATAGCTTCCTGATAACCGCGGCGGACCCGATGACGGCGGGGTCCGATATCAGCATTACCGTAGAGGCGAAAGACCTTTTTAACGGCGCCGGCAACAGGGCCACGGCCTACACCGGCACCGTCAATTTCTACATGGACGGCAACCCCGGCGGCCCCGAAGTGATGGATAACGATGACGTCCCGGGCAATGACAATTATCACGGCCTGCCGCAGCAATATACCTTCAAATCCAGCGACCGCGGCATAAAGGTCTTCCACATAATCCCGCGCAAGGCGGGGGCGCGCATACTGCGCGCCGAGGACAATGATAAGCCGTCCATATTCGGCGTGGATAACGTGACGGTAAAGCCGACGGTTCCCTCCCAGGTGCAGGTCATAGCCGATTATGGCCTCGACGGAGAGATGCCGGCTCCGGGCCGCATGAACAGCCCAGCGGAGAGCGGAGTGGAAGGCAGCACCGGTACGCCGCGCACAAAAACAGCCGGCATCAGCATCCCGTTCCTGCTGCAGGTCACGGACATGTACTGGAACCTGGTCTCCTCGGCGGCCACGGTCTATGTGACCGACACCGATACCAACAGCTATGTGGCCTCGCCGGACAGCTATGTCACTTTCGTGGGGTCCGTCACCGTTTCCCGCACTTTCGTTTCCGCCAACTCGGCCGGCTGGAACGTTTCCGCCTCGGGGTATGGTACTTACCCCAACTCCAGGAACCCGTCCACCAGCGTGCCTGTTACGGCGGGAAGCGCGGACCGCATGCTGGTGATGCTGCCCGGCGAGACCCGCGTGCAGGGCAAATACACGGCGTCGCCGTATGGCAAGACCGGCACGCCCTCGGATTGGCTGGCCGGCTCCACTGCCGCCGTGGTGGTATACGGCGTGGATTCATACTATAACACCGCCCCCGCGGCCAGTTTCCAGGTACTGTCGTCCATAGCCACCGACCCTTACGATGTCACGCCGGCCGCCCAGAACCTGGTTTCCGGAGCTACAACGTTCGTCTTCGTTCCTATAGTGGCCGGCACGCAGACCATAAAGGCCGAGAGCTCCGCGCTGGGTTCAGCCACCTCCACCTACTTCACCCCCACGCCGGTAAAGGTGTGGTGGAACAAGCCCTCCACGCTGCACCTGATAGCTGCGGGCCAGAAACTGGTGCCCGGGCTGCCGCTGTACACCCACAACCCCTCCGGCGGCGGCAGAACCGGCACGCCAACGCCGCTAATGGCCGGTGTCACCACGCAGCTGACGGTATATCTGACCGACGACTATTATAACGTGGTAGGCGGCACCACGCCGTTCCTGGCGGTCTCGTCCAATATGCCGCAGGTGCAGATAGATTTCCCAAATGACCCCTATATACAGCTGCGGCATCTGGAGAACAACCCTTACCAGAAAAGCCTTAGCGCGGGCGGCTCTGTAGATTTCAGCGTGATTCCCGTCACCCGCAACCAAGCCTCCGGCCTGTCCGTGCAGGTAACCGACACCGGGCTGGCCTATCCCGGCAATCATTACAGCACCGACACGGTAGGAGGCATAATAGTTAACCCCGCCGCCGCCTCCAGCATACTACTGGTGGCGCCCGGCGAGACGGCGACGGAAGGCATTGCCGGCGGCAAGACCGGAGTCCCCTCGCCGCTGACCGCCGGCACCCTCTATACCATATACGCGCGCTCGGTGGATGTTTTCGGCAACCTTACCACCGACAATCGCATGGTGCGTCTGTATTCTAATGACATTTACGCCGTGCATCCTCCCGAGCAGTCCATGGCCGGAGGCATAGCCACCATGGCCGGCTTCATCCCCAGCGCCGCCACCTCAAACCTGGTCATAGACGCGGTGGATTACGACAGCAAGATCCCCAAGCTCTCCACCGGCACCGACTCCGGCATAACCGTGGTCCCCGGCGCCGCGTCCAGCCTTATCGTGCTGTTGCCCACGCAATACCTGGTCCCCGGCAAGGTGGTGGCGCCTTACGGTGTAGACGGCAGCATCTCCACGCAGACGGCCGGCGTGTTCTTTGACGCCAATATCTACGCGACGGACTCGCGCTACAACGTGGTCGCCACCGTGAACAGGAACAACATGCAGATCACCTCGGACGACACTTTCTCCAGTCCGCCTTTCCTCACGGGTTATCCCAGTTCCTTCAATATGACCGGCGGCAGCGCTACCGTTACCGGCCTCTACATGAGGACCGCCGGGGTAAGGACCATAACCGCCACCGACCAGAGCGGCGCAACCCCCTCGCTGGGCGCCACTATCAGCGGCGGCCTGATGCTTACCCCCAGGAATCCCACCAACCTGCGCACCATGGTGCCGGGTGAGAGCCGGGTTTCCGGTTCCACCGGCAACGGCCGCACCGGCAACCCGGGCGGGCAGAAGGCCGGTACGCCGTTCACCGTGGTGGTGGACATAGTCGACGGGTTCTGGAACCTGACCCCCGGCGCCAGCCAGCAGATACGCCTGCTTTCGGACGACCCCTTCTCCACCGTCAGCCCGTCCTCGCAGGTGATAGTCGGCTCCGCCACTTTCACAGTGACGCCTTACCGGGCCGGCAGCACCTATGTGAGGGCGGAGCTGGTTAATTCGCTGTCTCTGCCCACTCTTTACACTGATACCGCCACGGTGGTAAGTGTAGCTCACGGTGATCCCAGCCGCCTGCTGCTGCTCATTCCGGGCGAATCCTTCAGCCAGGGCTCTTCTACCGGGAAGATAGGCTCGGCCCTGGACCAGACGGCCGGCAAGGATTTCCCGGTGCAGGTGGGCGTGGTGGACTCCTACTTCAACCTCTGCCCCGGCCAAACGTACGACGTGCGTGTGAAGACGCCGGCAGATCTCTTCGCGCCGGCGGTAAGCACTGCGGCTATAAATCCGGCGTACGGCTATACCGACCTCGGCAAGATCCAGGTCGATCTGCACCTGGCGGCCACGCAGTACCTTTCCGTTACCGCCGCCGGGTCCGGACTGTCGGACGACCCGCAGTCCTCCACTTTCACCGTGAGCGCCGCCAAGCCTACCGGCCTGCAGCTGGTGATACCCGGCGAGACCGCGGTGCCGGGGTCCGGAAATTACCCTGTGGGCGGCAAGATCGTCGGGGCCTCCACGCAGACGGCTGGAGCGCCCTTCAGCGTAACGGTGAACCTGGTGGACCAGTATATGAACGTCTACAAGGGTCTGCAGGCCGGCCCGACGGTCTATGTCTGGACTTCCGACCCTTACGACGTGGACCCGGCCAGCATTCCCCTGAGCGGCGGTTCGCGGTTGTTCTCCATTACCCCGGTTACAAAGAACAGCGCAGCCGCTATAAAGGTTTTCCTGGATAACTCCTCGCTCGCCAACTCCGTCTGTTCCGCCAACGTGGTGACGGGCGGCTTATGTCTTAACAGCGACACGGCCGCCAAGTCTACCTTCAAGGTATACGCCTCCACCGCCGTCAGGCTCGAGGTGGTGCTGCCGGGGCAGACCCTTGTGGAAGGCAAGTGCAATGTAAGCGGGATCTGCCGCGATGCCGGCGCCTGGCCCGGCAGGAGTGGGCCGCCTGCGGCCTACACTATAGAATCTGGCGCTCTTTCCGCCAGTGTTTATCTTACGGACCAGTTCTATAACAGGGCCACGGACGCTACCGGGGCGCTGGAGGATACCAACCCGATAGCCGTTATGCCGAAGGTCGCCGTTTCAGCGCCCGGGGACTGGCAGATATCCGCCACGGACCCGCAGCTGCTTACGGACGGCAGCGCGATATTCTCACTGAAATCGCAAGTCGCTTTCAGCACCTATACCCTGCTGGCGGCCACCACCTCCGCGTCAGCGGCCAATTACGCCGTGGGGATAGCCACCCTGGCGGTGAACCCCGGCCTGCCCACGCATATGGTATACGTGCTGCCGTCCACCACGGTATTCGCCGGTACCGCGTTCTCGGCTACGCTGTATGTCAAAGACCAGTACCAGAACATCTGTTCTACCGGCAACAACGTCTATTTGGGCACCGCCACCTTCGTGGTCACCGACCAGGTCAACCCCAACCAGCTGCCCATCCTGTCCTCTCCCACGGTTTCGTTCGGGATCTCGGATATGGGCGTTAAGAGCCTTCCCAACTGGTTCACGCTGAAAAAGGCCGGGCCGGACTATATCGGCGCGTACGATACCGTGGACGAGTCCATTGCGGTCAGCCCGTTGCTGCAGGTAAGCGTGACTCCGGGCGCGCCCAATATTTATGCCGTTTCTCCCAACGCGGACGTTGAGGTGCCCGCGGGCTCGATGCTTACCCCCGGGCGCCAGCTGGTTACCGCCCAGCTCGCCGACGCCTATGACAACAACATCTCCTCGCCCGGGGTTATCGCATACATGAGTTTGGCCTCGGTATACGGTTCCACCGGCTCCCTGCAGTATCAGAGCGGTTCCGCCTGGCTCGACCTCGGGACCTCAACCGTCAGTTATACCGACGCGAAAGGCCAGATAGGCATTTCCACGCAGATAGCCTACAAGGTTTCCAGCAAAGCCGGCGACTGGGTCCGCGTGTGGATAGGTACTACCGCCATAAATCCCGCGTCCTACGCCACCTACGCCGCCGCCCGGCAGAATGTCAGCGGCCAGCTTACTACTACAGGAGGCGATCCTTCGAAGCTGCTATTAATTTCAACTCCGGCCATTTCGGCCATAGTAGGCCTGGACAAGAACGATGTCTTCGGGTCCGGGGCGCGCTATACCATTCAGCGCCGTGACGATTTCGACAACCTGACCAAACAGGGCCAGTCCATCGTTTACCTTAGCATCCCCCCGGCCCAGGAAGACATACACAGGGCCCTGGGCATGGGGGATATCGGCGTCCCCGGGGGGACATACGGTTTCCGCGCGTTGGCGGATGTAATGTTCACGAACTCTATCAGCATACCGCCTAACCAGACGCAGGCCTCCTTTATTTACCGTGACAAGACATCCTCGTATGCCGGAGTGTCTCCGGAAACAAACACGTACAAGGGCGGCCGGCCCGGCTATTGGACGATACTGGTAAATTCCGGTTCCATGCAGCCGGCCACGCACCAGCTGCGCATGGACCCGATAGCCATAACCCAGGTCACTTTCGGCAACCCGCAGCGGGAGCTGATAGCCGGAAATATAACCGACATCCTCGGCGACGATCAACCTTTTGAGGCCGATCTGTGCGATAAATTCAACAACCCGGCGATAGCCACTGCTGATGTGCACGTGCTGTTGTCCACTTATACCCCCGGCGGCCGCCAGGACTCCCTTATTAATAACGCTTTTTCCTTCTCCGGCTCAAGCGCGATGTCCGCAGCCTTCCCGCCTGTTTTTCAGTCTACAACCTCTTACGTGACAATACCGCTGAATTCCTACTTCGCAACTTTCTATTATCTGGACACTACGGCCTCCAGCGTATATCCCTCTTCGGCCGCGTGGCTAAGGCCGGTGATCCAGCTTTCTGTTCCTGAGAACACAAGCTTGACCTCGTCTACGCAGTCCATTACGGTCCAGCCCGACGCCACCTACAGGATAAACGTCAGCTCCGGCGCGGGGCAAGTCCTGACCGCCGGCGTGCCCTCGCATATGTTCATGCTCTCGATAGAGGACAAGTTCGGCAACCCTACCCCCATCGCTTCCGGCCAGGAGGACTCGGGCTTGGGGTCGGGCAGAAGTTTTGTGCTAAACTCCGACTCCCTGGGCAGCGTGACCTTTGCTGCCCCGGAGCCGGTAAATTTCACGGCCCAGCCCGGCTCGGTCAAGATGGCGCTTGGCCAGGGTTCCACCGGGTTTTACATGATAGATACGCTGATGTCGGCACCCACGCACCAGCTTACGGTCAATGCCGCCTTGTCAGGCTCAGGCTGGCTGCCGGCAGTCTTTCCGTATGCGGTCATCCCGGCCGGGCCCGATCACCTGGGGTTCATTACGCAGCAGCACCGCCTGGTGGCCGGCACGACCGTGCAGTATATTGACTATTCCGCGAACCTGACCACGGCCACCATTATTACGGTGGCGCTGAAGGACAGGTTCGAGAACACCACTTCCACCACCGCGGCCATCAGCGTGAGTTTCTCGGCCGCGCGCAATACTGCTTACGGCGGCATTGACCCCTTGCAGGAGGTCACGTCCTCCAATCCCCAGTGGAAGCTGCTCAAGACCAATCCGGTGTCCATCCCTATATTCGCGAACCATTCCTATGCCAATTTTTACGTCTGGGATACCATTGTGGGCACTTCCACTATAACGGCCGCCACTCTTCCCGGTGATAACCCAATTATACTGCCCACTATTTCGCAGGACCAGTACATAACGCCCAGCACGGCCGCGTATTTCACGCTGCACCACGGCTATGTCCTCACCAAGCCGCTGGGCGTAAGCACGCCCGGCATGGTGACCCTGCGCGTGAGGGACAGGTTCGGCAATATCGCCACTGGAGACAGCGGGAACGGCAATTATTACCTCGGCAAGATAAAGATGGCCACCAATACCAAGGGGTCGGCGAGCCTGTACGACTGGCTTATCACCCCCCCGGCGACCTACTATTCTTTCGTCAAGTCCGACGCCGGCGAGCGCCAGCTGATGCTGCAGGATACCATGGTGGAGACGCTGAAGGTCACCGTGACCGACTACGCCGACGCCACTCTTTACGGGAACACCGGGGACACGGCCCGCACCCTGCCGGTACACTCTAATGCCGACGTGGTGCTCTCGGGCCTTGTGATCACCCCTACCGATCTGGCGCCCGAGGACCCGCTGCCGACCTCCAAGACTTCCATCGGCCTCACTAAACGCGCCATCTATCAGGGCGACGGCGCCATAGACGGCGTCCCCGCCCCGGTGCCCATGCTGCGTCTTACCATGCAGACTTCCCCCACGGGTGCGCCGGCGGCCTATCTTAAGTCGGTGCAGGTCAAGAGTTCCGGCACTCTCTCTTACAGTGACATAATCCAAATCGGCATGTACGCCGATAACCCGGTGAACGGACAGCTGGGCGCTTTCGACGGCGAGACCGTGCTGGGCGGCAATCCTGTGGACATCTTTATGTCCAGCGGCGTATATGACACCGGCCTTGGGACCTGGCTCTTCGATAACCTGAATACCAAGGTCTCGACCGCGGCTATAGTTTCCAATACCCCGCGTAACTTCTTCTTCGCCGTGCGCGTCTCCACCGTGGCGGAAACCCCGCGCAGTTTCGCGCTGGTGATGGACAAGCCGGACTTCGTGGTTATGTACAACACCTCCGTGGGTGTGGCCGACAATAATTTCCCCATCTTTACCGCCACCTCGCCGGTGCGCAACCAGCCGGCCACGGTGAGGATACAGGGGACGGATATAGCGGCCTGGTGGCAGCCGACGGTGGGCACCACCACGCTGTCGCTGGGCCAGTACGGTTACGTGGAACAAGGCCGGGACCGCGTCGGCTTCCTGAAGATACAAGTCTGGACGGATAATTTCCTGGGCACTATAAAGTCATTTAAGGTGCTGAAGACCGGCACCGGCGCCGGCTCCGACCTTAAGAGCGTGCGGCTGTTCATGGACGCCTCGGGCGGGGACCCGGCGATGGGCGACTGCGCCGTCTCCAGCACCACCTGCGCCTTTGAGCCCAGCATAGACAAAGAGGTCTCGGACCCCTCGAACCCGCCCACATTCGACCCCAACGACCCGGGAACCTTCGTGCTGCCGCTCTATAACCCGGCGCTGGACGGCGCGGTGTCTATAAGCACCCGCACCTATTTCGTGGTTTATGAGTTCGCGCCGGACGCTATTTCCAACGTGACGCACGGGGCGCGCCTGGAGAACTCCGGCGTCGCGCTTATCGACGGAGCGGTGGGAGCTTTCTCGCCGATAAATTCGTCCACGGTGCCGCTGTTCGCCACCTCCGACATAGTGTATCTTACCGACGTGAATAGTTCTATCGGCGGCTTCTCCAAGCCCTCCTTCGTCACGCAGAACGACGTAAATAAGGCCGTAGCCCGCCTTACCCTGCAGATAAACGGTTCGCAGGGTTCCGCCGTCTGGAAAGGCCTTAAGCTGGACCGCTGGATAACCGGCGCCGAGAACGGCGACACCCCCGCCTGGAACAAGGTCACCGACGTGAAGAAGATAAGCGTCTGGCACGAAACCACCGGCGACGGCATGCTGGAGACCACTACCACGGTAAAGGACACCGAGGTCCTGCTCTTGGGATCCAAGAACCGCACCTTCCCATACGATACTATCAGAACCCCGCTGCTCTCCACCGATACCGTGATACACGTGGGGGATATCCAGCTCTTCTTCCCGAGCGACAGCCCTTTCACGGTGCAGGCGCCGGGCCGGCTGATAATGAACGACGGCCAGGAAGACCCATCGCTGAAGGAGGTGGTCTACTACAAGACCGTGGACGTGCTGAATAATAATTTCGTCGGGCTTACGCGCGGCGCGGAGGGGACGTCCAAGACGGTTTGGTCCAGCGGCACGGTAGTCTCCGGCCAGGCCGTGCTGCCGCTGATGGGAGAGGGGTCCAACCTGGACGGCCAGGTACTGTATACCACAGCCAAGGACTATTACGTCACCTACGACATAGACCCGCTGGCCAATGTGTCCAATTTCTCGTATTTAGGCCTGGCCATACGGTCCACGGATTATTTCTATCTCGACGCGCCGAAGATCCTAAGTTCCTTTAACGTGGGGGTCACCGGTCAGGGCAAGTCGGTCTCCCTTGTCGGCAAGGTCAAGGAATACGCCGACCAGGTCGTGATAAAGGCCAGCGATACCTATACGGGAGAGACGCTGCAGCAGAAGGCCGTGAACCAGCCGATACTTTCGTTAACCATTAAGACCGACGTCGCCGACGCGCTGCTCCGCTGGATGATGGTTTATGCCACCGGCACGGTGATACAGGAAGGCTCCGCCATAAACGACGTAGCCGCCGTAAAACTCTGGTATGACCTGGACAATAACGGCTTCCTCGGGGCCAGCGACGTGCTGGTAGGTTCCGGCACTTTTGGAAATACCATCTACGGCCCGCTGGTTTCCAGGATAAGCTTCACGGGCGACCGGAGGATAGTCACCGAGGATAAGGCGGGCAGCGACGGGATATCCCAGCGCTATTTCATCACTTACGACATCAGGAATTCGGCCCTTCCGAACGACTCCCTGGGCAACCCGCGCTATCTTGGCGCGTATATCAAGGCGGAGTCCTTTCTCCAGAACAGCCCCGCGACGGACGACGCGGCAAAGAACTCCATTTCGCTGCCGAACTTTTTCTCGCCCACCCTCTCCAACCTGCCTTTCACCTCCCAGGTGAGGGAGGTTGTCGCTTCGCCCAGTACCGTTACGGTGGTTGCGGAGCCCATCTTCTCGCCGAGCGGCACGGGCTCAATGCCGTCGCTGCGCCTTGCCCAGGATATAACCAGCCCCGGGCCCATAGACGCCGCCTGGCTGGTGGTCTCCACCGCGGGCGCTCCCTCATCCGGCTATGCCATGGCCGACAACGAGATAATATATTACGGCGGCACCCTGGGCGGGGCGCTGACCACGGTGACCAGGGGCGCGTTCAGCTCGCCCATAGTCAATCACAGTTCAGGCACAGTCATAGGCGGAATGGTGCAGCAGGGCTGGACCAACTATCCGTTCATGAAGATGACGCTGACCAGCCCCGGCTACGGCGTGCGCTGGCAGGGGATAAAACTGGTGCGCAAGCAGCCCTCCAGCCTGAACGGTTACGATTCCGACGTGGCCGGCATAAAGATCTGGAAGGACAACGGCAACGGCATTTTCGACCGCGACGCGGCCAGCGGCCTGGACACTTCGGACACCATTATCGGCACGGGCCTGTTCGGGGCCGGCACCGACGCCGTAGGCAAGGCCACCATCAACGTGGCGGACCCGGCGCTTAAGAACCAGAGCTATGTAGTCATAAGCGCCACCCCGACGGTGATCTTCATCTCGATGGATATAGACAAGGCCTCTAATTTCTCGAACGCCCTGCTCACCCTGCCCAACGACGTGCTGGGAGTGGACGTGCCTTACGAGACCAACTTTATTTTCGGCCCGGAGAACTCCGGACATAACGCCTATTTCCCGACCCCGGCCCTGGGGCAGGTGAGCGTGGTAATGCCCACGCTCAATAACATTACCATGACCCCGGAGGACATCTCGCCGGCCAACGTGACCCAGAACGACCACAACGTCGGCCTGCTGGCGATGAGGATGGTCACCGACAAGACCTCGGCGCGCGTCCAGGCCATACGCTTTAGCCGCCGCGGCACCGCCAACGACTCGGACATAGACCTGATAAAGGTCTGGCAGGATTCCAACGATAACTGCATACTGGATTCCGTGGATACGGCCAGCAACACCGCCGGGGACTACCCGAACCTGATGAGCTACGGCAACGAGTCCTTCTCCTCCAGCACGGTGAACCTGGTGCTGAAGAAAGAGATAATCGTCACCACAACGCCGGCCTGCTCCTTTATCAGCTATGACGTGTCCCAGTTCGCCCTGGTGGGGTCCAGCGCGGCTGTGGTGGTGCTTTCCTCCTCCAGCTTCACTATAGGCATCCCCAATACCATTACGCTGTCCACCTGGCCTATAGCCACCATGCCCATGATAGTCAAGGAAATCCCGTCCAACGTGGTGCTGGGAGCGAACGACATAGCGTCGGACCTGGTGCTGCAGGGCGGAGTGGGCCAGGCCGAGGTCAAGGTCCCGATGGCCCGGTTCAACCTTACTACCGAGGCCGGGAACGCCCGCTGGTCCGCCATAAAAGTGCAGCGCACCGGCGCCTCTTATAGCGACCTTAATTCGCCTTTCGGCAAGAATAACGACGTGAAGTTCGTGAGCATCTGCCAGGATTCCAACCAGAACGACATCCTGGACGTGAACGACCTGAACATTTCAGAGGCGAAGACCACGCTGTTGGCGTATGTCGCCTCTACCGGCACGGTGCCGTTCCAGCTGATAGTGAAATCCACGGTCGGCTTCCCGGATGCCGGGCGTATCTACGTGAGCGAGGCCGAGCTAATGAGCTATTCCGGCACCGGGATCACTACGGACGGCAAGCAGTACCTGACCATCACTTCCAGGGGGGAGAAGCTCGGCGATTTCTATACGCCTACGGTGAGCCATCCTCTCCTCGCCTCGGTGCGCAAGGTGGACGTTTTCGACCAGGAGAATCCGCTTAATACGCAGATACTGGTCAACCTGTCGCAAGTACAGACGCTCAGCTCGCTGCCGCAGACCTATTTCGCGGTGTATGACATCGGCGAAATGGCTGTAAAGGCCAACAAGGTCGGACTAATGATACGGGACAAGTCGTGGATAACGGTGAATGTCCCCCACGACATTTCCAGCGTGTTGTATATGGGCGTGACCAAGGCCATGCCGAAAGGCGTTTACCAGGATATCTATCCTTTCAGCTCCAGCCTTGTGCCTATAAACTCCGTTACCCTCGGGGTAAAGGGCATTAATATCGCGCCCAAGTCGGCGGTAAAGAACAGCAGGAACATCCCCATAATGACCTTTAACCTGGCCACGCTGTCCGATCACGTGGCTATCGGGCAGATAAACTTTACCCAGACTGGCACTATAAGCAGTTCAACTCTAAAATACGGCGACGGCGACCTGGCCGGGGTCTCGGTCTGGAAGGACGACGGGGACGGCGCTTTCAGCCCGATAACGGATACCAGGCTGGGCTACCTCGCCAATTCCTCCACCAGCTCCTTCAAGTCCGGGATCGCGATAAATCTGACGGACGGCAACCTGCCGTATCTTGTAGTTTCCAGCAAGACGGTAATACTGCATCTGGTAGCCGATATAAGTTCGAGCACGGACCAGTCCGGCGCGGATACTATGGGGCATTTTGCGGGGCTGTCGCTGGCGGCTTTCACGGACCTGCGCGGCTTCGCCGGGCTGCCGCTGGCCGCCGGGCAATACTATAACGACATGTATCCGATGTCCTCCAACCAGGTGCTGATCGCTCCGGCCATTATCCCGCTCACGCCGGTTTATAAGAGCTTTATGCTGGCTTCCAACGGCTATCCGGCCTACGTTCAGACCGACCACATCACCGGAGACATTGTTCTCGGCGCCGGGAACCTGCCGGTGGCCGACACCAGCAAGTGGATCTACAACTACACGGCCTCAGGCTGCAAGGCCAACGAACCGCTGGTGGACATAAACGGCGACGGTATCCCCGACAATTTCGACTATTACGGCACCGGCAAGTGCAATAACATCAGCCTTAACAACACCGGCCTGCCGTCTTTCGATATCGACGGCGACCATATACTGGATTTCGACGCCAATAACGACTACGTGCCGGATAAGATCGTGGACGACGGCACCGGCAAGGCGCTGTATTTCATCGGGGACAACGTGCAGAACCAGAAGCTGCAGCTGGCGGTGTCCGACCTCGGTGCGGTGCCGTCGGCCTGGTATTCCAAGACCACGGAGTTGCCGGCCATGTGGAACCCCCCCTCTACGGGGACGATAACCGGCTACGAGCTCTCCCTGGGTGGCAGTTATTCCGACCCGACCAGCGTAAAGAACGCCTGGCAGACCGTAGGTAAAGTGCTGAGAGGCAAGATCACTAACGTGGCGCTGTCGCCCGGGCATTTCACGCGTCTGGAAAGCCGCATAGAAGTCAACACCTCCTCTTTCACGGTCGACTCCACGGAGGGGTTCGCTGCCGAAGGCGTGGTGTATGTGGGCAACGAGATAATCCTGGTGACAAAGGTGGACAACACCACCTTCGCGATAAACGAGCGCGGCGTACAGGGCTCTTTTAAGGGGCCGCACACGGCATGGGGCGAGACGGTGTCCGACCGCGGCTACGTGCTAAGCGTGCGCGGCGTAATGGCCGACGGGCACTATATCCCCAGCGAGAGCGGCACCCCGGTAATGATCTACCGCATAGACACCACCTACCCGACCGTGCCCGGCGCGCCAGAGCCGCAGGTGGCCAAAGGCGTAGCCTCGGGGCAGTCCTACACGCTGAAATGGACCGCGGCCACCGACCCGGAGTCGAACATCTCCGCGTATGAAGTGCAGGAGCGCGAGGGGGTCAGTCCCGTCTGGACAACGATCGCGGCGATCCCGGGCTTTAAGACCGGCGGAGCCATAAATAATATTTACACGGTCGGCGACCCCGTCAACCCCGGCGAGACGCCGCGCCCGCTGGGCAAGTACTACACCTACCGCGTGCGCAGCTGGAATTTTGCCAGCCAGCATTCCGACTGGTCCACGGTCTCTACCCCGGCCGGCACGGCTATAGGCGAAGAGCTGATAAGCAAGGTTTCCAGCTATCCTAACCCTGTCGATCTGCGCAAGGGCGGCGTCGAAGGAAGGGTGGATCTTACTTATACCTTAAATGACAACGCCGAGGTGACGCTGACCATCTACGATCTGCTGGGCTACGTGGTCAGGGAATTCAGCTTCACCAGCGGCAGCCCCGGCGGCGCGCTGGGGCCCAACCACGTCCTCTGGGACGGGCACAACGGCCTGGGCGGCGTGGTTTCCAAGGGCGGCTATATCGTCAGGATAAAGGCCTCCAGCCCCAAGGGCAGCAAGGTCATAATGCGCAAGGTGGGTGTGATCCACTAAAGGGCCTGGCCGTCCTTCCAGGGGGCCGGGTTAGCAAAACCTTCTTGAGTCCGAGGCTTGCGCAGCGCCGAGGACGAGAGATGGGGGAGGCCACGGTGTGGCCGACCGCGTTTTGCGTCCCGGCCCCCTGGAAGGATGGCCAAAAAGCCAGGGGTTGACATGTCAAGGGTGGGGCCTTGACAAAGCATATTAATCTGCTATACTATTAATGCCGTAAATCTGTAACGAGTTTGTAATACTGTATTGTTACGATAATAGCAAAGCCGGTGAAAACCGGCGGCGCAAAGCTAAGACCCGCTAAGTGAGCGGGGGTCAGGCTGCCGAAAACGATGAAACGCATTCTTATTGATGCATTTGCCCCCTTGGCTATACGGGCTTTCCTGAAGCGCTTAATACGCTTCAGCCCCGCCATGGGGTTTTTTATTGCGTTTTCGGCGGTTTCCGCCCTGGCCCAGAGCGGCGGCCAGCCCGGCCAGTTCATGTCTTACGGCGCCGGCGCCCGCGCCCTCGGAATGGGCGGCGCCTTCTTCGCCGCGGCCGACGACGCTTCAGCCTCCTACTGGAACCCCGCGGCCCTCACCCTGCTGGAACGCAAGGAATTCACCGCGATGCAGGCCACCCTGTTCGCCGACACCACCCTGAACTTCTTCACCTACGCGCACCCCACCACCAGCAGGGGCACCTGGGCAGTAAGCATGACCCAGCTGAAGTCGGTGGGCTTCGAGAAGATCTCCATCACCGCTAACCCGGCCGGCGACGAAATAATCGACATTAAGAACCTGGGCAATTTCGACAGCACGGAGCGGGCTCTCGCTTTCTCCTGGGGCCGCGATGTTTCCGAGAAGCTCTCTTTCGGTGTGATGGCCAAGAACATCAGCCGCCAGCTTGACACCTCCAAGGACTCCTTCAACGCCATAGACATAGCGATGCTGCAGAAGTTCTCTTCCACCTACCGCGCCGCGGTGGGCATACAGAACGTATTCTCGATGGCCTCCGGCGACACCGAGGACAAGCTCCCCCTGACCCTGAAGTTCGGCCAGGCCTTGAGCCTCTTCAAAGGCAGCCTGTTGTTCGGGTTCGATATAGCCAAGCCCCAGGGCGCCGCCATGAACTGGCGCTTCGGCGGCGAGTACTGGCTGATGTACTGGGCGGCGCTCCGCTTCGGCGTGATGGGGGCCCCCGGCATACAGGAAGCCGACTTCGGCCTGGGCATAAAGTACAAGAGCCTCGGCTTCGACGTGGCCGAGGGCGTGCACGCGCTCGGCACCACCACCCGCTTTTCCGTGACCATGCGCATGGGCGCTTCCAATAAGACGAAGCATGAAAAAGAAGTCCGCGACATTGTCCGCCAGGCTCTGCAGTATTTCAAGTCCGGCTATTTCAGCCGCGCGATGGAGAAGCTGCGCAGCGCCATGGACGCCGATCCCGGCAACACCGAGATCCGCCGCATGATCACCCGCCTCCAGGCCGCCATAGACTACGTGCCGGAAGCCACCGGCAGCGAGGAAGTGCCCACCCTCACCCGCCGCGGTATCATCTCCTACGTGGACGGTAAGGATATGCGCTCCTCCGTCAACATCCTGCGCCACTCCTTCAACAAGGACCCGAAGAACGACCGCCTGCTCTCCCTGCTGAACATGGTGGAGAAAGAGTCCGGCGTTACCGAACTGACCCGCAAGCCGGAAGGCCCCGAGATATTCACCTATATCGACCAGCGCACCTACGACGCCCGCCAGGCCATCTACGAGGGCAAATACGACCTGGCGATGAAGCGCTCGCAGGACATCCTGGACCTGGAGCCCAACAACGAGACCGCCCTTGAGATCATGGGCAGCTCCTTCTACCTGATGGACCAGAAAGAGAAAGCCAAGGTCATCTGGGAGAAGGTCCTTGAGATCAACCCCAACAACCAGCTGATCAAGAACTTCCTGAAGCAGGTGCGTTAATAACCGATGGCCAATAACCTTCTGCTGCCTTGCGCGGCTTTCCTGCCTTCAGTTGCTATAGCTTCACCTTTTTGAAACTTTTCTGTAATAGGATAAAGATAGAATCATCTATATGAGGAAGTTACTTTTTCCGCCCCTTCTGTTCCTTCTCGCGCTGCCCGCGGTGCCCGAGCGCCTTTATGCGCAGCAGGAGAACATGGAGACTTCCCTGATGGAGAAGCAGGACGGCATGCGCCGGGAAGTGGAGACCAAGATAAAGAAAGAGATACTGGACCCTATACTCGGGGCGGACAGGTCTTTCGTTTTTGCCGACGTGGAGATGGAGGTTATAGCGAAAAAGGCCGACCAGACCAACGAGGGCGTGGGCGTAATACAGAAGTACAGGGAGAAAGGCGCCGGCCAGGATCAGGGCGGCAACACTGATTTTCTGCTGCCCGGCATCCCCAAGCCTAAATCCGTGCTGGGCACCGACAACAAGCGCCCCGAGTCGTCCCTGGGCCAGCAGACCCAGCAGGCCAAGGGCATGCAGAAGACGCGCTACGGCCTTGAGACCGAGATAACCGGTTTTCAGCTGACCGTGATACACGACGACCTGCTGCCCAAGGCCGCCGTGGCGCTGGCCCGCGAGCGGGTGAACGATTTCCTTCTGCCGTACAAGATACGAAAAAAAGACGCGCCCACGGTGGTGTTCAAGCCCACCAAGTTCAAGGCGGCCAACCCGCTAGACGACCTGAAGCGGCCCTCGGTCTATCTGCCGTTGCTTTACGCGCTACTTTTCCTTATACTGCTATTGTTCCTTTTCGGCCCGCTCTGGGGCTTCTTCCGCAAGTACGTCAAGGCGCTGATGGCCAAGCCCGGCGCCGAGGTGAACATCGAGGATAAGAGGGAGGAGGGGGGCGGAGGCGAGGAGGAGGGTAAGGATGAGACCGAGGGCCACCAGAGCATAGACATGAGTTTCCTCCAGAAGGATGAGGAGAAAAAGGAAGACGAGGACGCGCTTATGAAAAAATTTGACCCTTTTACCTACCTCAACGAGGAAAATCTGAAACGCCTGATCTACCTGTTCCTGCTCAGGAAAGAGGACCCTTGGGTGATAGCGGTGGTGCTCAGCTACCTGAAGCCGGACCTGTCCCGCCAGGCGCTGTCCATGCTGCCGGTGGAGATGCAGTCACGAGTGGCGCTGGAGGCGCTGACCGTGCGCCAGGCTACCCGCGAGCAGATAGACGCGATAGACAAGGACATACGCGACAACGTGGATTTCGTGATGGGAGGCATAGAGCGGCTGTCGAAGATGTTGGAGGATTCCGATCCGGCGACCCGCAAGAACATCATAGAGTACCTTAAGACTCAGAAGCCGGACATCTTCGAGAAGGTCAAGCGCATAATGATGATGTTCGAGGATATCGTCAATTTCCCGGACCGCGATATGCAGACCATCATACGCAGCCTGTCCAACGAGGACATAGCCAAGGCCGTAGCGAAGGCGGACCCCGCCCTGGCCAACAAGTTCTTCTCCAATATGTCCCAGGGCGCGGTAAGCGCCATAAAGGAAATAATGGAGTACTCCGGGGAAATAACCCCTGTGCAGCAGGATGAGTCCCAGATGAAGATCCTGGACGCCATAAAGGCGCTGGAGGCTGAGGGCAAGATAAACGTGCGCCAGGGCAACACTCAGGAGGTCTATATAATAGACGGCGGCGAGATGTCCTCCGGCGACGAGCGCAAACGCAAGTTCGAGAGCATGACCGCTCCGAAGGAAGAGGCTTCCACCGGGCTCACGCGTGAGCAGACCGAGCAGGCCCGCCAGTACATGGCCGCCGGAGTGGACATGTACAATCAGGGGAAGATACAGGAGAGCCTGCAGTATCTGGAGTACGCCTCCTCGGTCAATCCCGGTGACGCCCAGACCTGGCAGTACCTGGGCGCCGCGTATTACGCCCTTCAGCGCGTGGATGACGCGGTGGCCGCCTACGAGAAGTACGCTATCCTTTCCGGGGACCCGGCCGCGGCCGAATGGCTGACCGGCTTCAAGCAGCAGGTGGGGAGATAAAGAAAGACCGCCCGGGGCATGGGCCCGTCGGGCCCTCACGGAAGGCGAGGCTTGCGTAGCGCCGAGCCTGAGTGGGGAGCGCGGCCACGGTGTGGCCGACGCGGTGCCCGACGGGCCCATGCCCCGGGCGGGCTTACGAGTTATGCAGAGGATTAGGAACTGGATTTTAAGTTGTTAACAATTTTTTAACTTAATTGAAATCAGCTTTCTTTAGAATATAGTGGAAGCAGAATAGCGAAAAAGCAGCTTATATATGGACGACAAGGACAAGAAAATTTCTAAGCCCGGCATACCTCCGCTGCCGCCCGGCATGATGAAGCCGAACCTTCCGCCCATGCTGGGGGGAAAGCCTTCTTTGTCCCCGGTACAGCCGTCTTTCGGAGCGTTCCCTTCTCCCGGCATGCCGCAGATGCCGTTCGCTAATCAGTTCTCCCAGCCGCAGCAGCCCCAGTCTTCCCAGGCCGCCAGGGACGCCGCCGCCGAGGAGTCCCAGCGGATGAAGGACGATAAGGACAAGCTGGAGAAAAAGATCACCGACATGGAAAAGCTCCTCTCCCAGGAGAAGGAGAAAGCCCTGCTCGCCACGCTGAAGAACCAGCAGGACGAGGCACTCTCTTCCCGGGTGGAGTCCTCGCTGAAGGATATACAGGACAAAATGCGCCGCGACCGCCGCGACCACGAGGTCGAGGAGGAAAGGCTGACGTTGAGAGGGAAGATAAAGGAACTGGAGACCCGCCTTTCGCAGGAGCGCGAGACCTGGATGCACACGCTCAAGGAGCAGATGTCGGAGCGCGAAACCCAGGGCCGTGACGTGGAAGGGCATTTTATTTATCGGCTGCAGGAGATGGAGCGCCGCTGGCTGGACGAGAAGGCGCAGTGGCAGAAAGAGATCTCTTCGCGCGAAGAAACGATCCGCTCCCTGAAGACCGCCTCGGAACGCCTGCGCGAAGTGGAGGACGAATTCCGCAAGGTTTCCCTGGAAAAGTCCATGACGGAACGCGAAGCCTCGAAGCTCCGTGACGACGTGGCCCGCGCCGAGCGCGAAAAGGCCTCGATAGAATCCTATATAAAGATGATTCCCGAGAAAGAGCGGGAGATCGCGGACCTCAGGTCGGAAAATATAATGCTGCGCGGCCGTGAGGAAATGACGAACTCCGCGGTGCGGTCCCGCGAAGAGGCCGCCCGCCTGGAAGCGCTGCATCGCGATGAAAAATATAATTCCGAGATGGGCCGCCTCCAGGCCGAGCTCGGGTCCATCTCCGACCGCAAGAACGCCGAGAAGAACGAAGAACTGAAGACGGTCCAGGCCCGCTACGAGGGTGAGCTGCAGGAAAAGGAAAAATCCATTGCCGACATTTCCGGAGAGAAGATCCGCGCCGTGTCCGAGCTTTTGAAGATAAAAGGCTTTGTTTCAAGGGTGCAGGCCATAAACGCCGTGCTTGACAAGGAGCGCGGCCAGCTTAAACTGGAGAAAATGCAGCTCGCGCAGAACATGGCCGCCCAGCTGGAGGAGATTAGGCGCCAGAGGCAGGAGCTGGACAGCTTGAAAGCCGCCCACCAGCGCGAACTTGAGGCGCAGGCTGTAGCCTTCAAGGCCGCAATAGCCAGGGTAAAGGACGGTTATGGCGCGGAGATGGACCACAAGCACGCCGAGGATCTGGCCGCCGCCGCCCGCACCCGCCAAGAGGAGCTGGAAAGGATCTCAACCGCTCACCAGTTGGAGCTTTCCAAAACCGCTTCGTCTTACCAGGCGGAGATAGCCAGGATTTCAAACCTCAGCCAGGAGGAGGCCGCCAAGTCCGCCGCCGCCCACCAGGCCGAGATGTCAAGGATAGCTGCGGAGGGTCAGGGAAAAGTGGAGGAATGCGTGTCGCAGATGCGCATCAGGCTTGAGGCCTCCGCCGAGGAAGAAAAGAATGCCCTCAGGCGCCAGCTGGAGGCCGAGCACGAGGCGCAGCTTAAGGAAGCCAAGGACGCAGCCGACGCTTCAATGGATTCTATCGCGAAGCTTGAGGTGGAGAACCGCCGGCTCCGGGCCGTAGCCGCCGACTTCGACATGACGATGGCCGCGCGCACCAAGGAATCCGGGGAGCGTATGGCCCGCCTGGAAGAAGATATGCGCCGCCAGGACGCCCAGTTGGCTGCCGCCTCGGCTCAGAAGGCCGAAGCGGAGAGCCTGGCCCGCGACGCCGGCAAATACGCCCGCGACGCCGCGGACGAGTACCAGAAAATTTCTTCGGAACACGCCTCCATAAGGGAGCAGTACGCCGCTCTCGCCGCGCAGAAAGCCGCCGCGGACGCCGATATCGCCAAGCTGGCCGAGACTCTCCGCGCCCAGGGCGAGGACCTCAGAACGGGAAGCGAAAACCGCGCCCGCTCCGAATCTGAACTCCTTTTCCTGAAGCAGAAAATACAGCAGATGGAATATCAGGCGCAGGAAACCGCGGCCGCTCTCGAGGCCGAACGCGCCGCCGCGCAGGCCGCCCGGGACGCCGCGGCCGAACAGAAGGCCCGCGACACCGCCGGCATGGCGGAGCTTTCCGGGGCGCTGGCCCGCTATAAGGCGCTTGAGGCCTCCTTTCCGGAAAGGCTGAAGTGGGCTATTAAAGGCAAAAAGCAAAGTTGATACGCAGGCAAAGCTTTGGAGACGGGATGTTTAGGGTGCAGGCTTTGCGTCCTTAAATGCCCGTCTCCTCGCATCTCGACGGCACGGCAATTTAAGTATAATTAATCTGATGATAAAGCTTGAGAAACTCAACGGGACCACGATAGTGATCAACGCTGAACTCATCGAAAGCGTTGAGGCCGCGCCCGACACGGTCATAAACCTCGCCACCGGCAACAGGTACCTGGTAAAGGACCCGGTTGACGTCGTGATAGCAAAGGTGATCGAGTATAAAAAAAAGGTTTACGCCGAGCGGAAGTGCGTGAACCCGCTGGAAGGATTTGAGAGGAAGTAGCGGCGGCCCGCTAATTCTCCGGAGTTAATATGGATATAGCAACATTCACCGGGATCGTGGTTTTCGCGGGTTTCGTTTTCGGCGCCATCTATATGCAGGAAGGTATAGCCGGCTTCAAACCCTTCATGAACCTGGAAGCGTTCATGCTGGTGCTGGGCGGTACCTTCTGCGCGCTGCTGGTCAATTTCCCCCTCTCCTCCGTCATCGGAGTGGGCAAGGTGCTGAAGAAGGTCATGACCTCGAAGGGCGAGGATACGTCCAAGCTCGTCTCCACCTTCGTCTCTCTTTCGCAGAAAGCCAAAAAAGAGGGCTTCCTGGCGCTGGAGGGCGATGTTAAGGCGATAGACAATGATTTCCTGAAACGCGGCGTGCAGCTGGTCATCGACGGCGCCGACCACGAATTCATCCGCAACATGCTCGAGACCGAGATCGACTTCATAAGGGCGCGCCATAAGGCCGGCCGGGAGATCTTCAACGCGCTCGGCACCTACGCCCCGGCTTTCGGCATCATCGGCACCGTGCTCGGCATGATCCTGATGCTTTCCTCCATCGACGACGTGGCCCAGGTGCCGCGGCGCATGGCCATGGCGCTGGCGTCCGCCTTCTTCGGCCTGGCGTCGGGCTATTGGCTTTTCCTGCCCATCGGCGGCAAGCTCAAGAACCGCTCCGAAGAGGAGCTGTTCGTCAAGGAGATCATCATACGCGGCGTACTGCTGCTGCAGAGCGGCGCCACCCCCAGCGTGGTAGAGGCCAACCTTAAAGCCTACCTGGAACCGGAGAAGCGCAAGGCCGTAAAGAAGGAAGGCGCGGCGGCCTGAGATACCCGGCACGGATCCAACTATGGCTTTAAAGATGCGCAATATGATCCCGGAGGACGACAGGCGCGTGGCGCCTGTGGGTGAGCCCGCGCCCCCGTGGATGGTCAATTACGCCGACCTCATGACCGAGCTGGTCTGCTTCTTCATCATCCTTTACGCCCTGAGCGCCGCGCTCAGCAAGGATATGCAGAAAGCCCAGCAGGAAGTGCAGGAGATGATAAAAGAGGGCAAAATGGCCGGACAGGTGGCCATGGACAAAGAGGGGATGCGCATAACCCTGGAGGAACAAAGCCAGATGGCTTTCTTCGAGAGCGGCAAGGCGGACATGACCGACCAGATGCGCGCCCAGATGGACAAGCTGGCGCCTGTCCTTTTAAAACTTTCCGAAAAACACGACATAGTGGTGGAGGGGCATACTGATAATATCCCCATAGCCACCAAGCTGTACGCTTCCAACTGGGAGCTTTCCACCGCCCGCTCCACCAGCGTGGTCAAATACCTGCTGTCGTCAAATTTCAGCCCGAAGCGCCTGTCAGCGGTAGGCTACGGGGAATACCACCCTATAGTGCCGAACGACACGGAGCCCAACCGCAAGAAGAACCGAAGGGTGGTATTCTTTATAAAGAACAACCCGTACCCGGAGGCCAAGGCGAACGGGCCCCCTGTCCCGGCCAAGAAAGCCGCTGGGCAGCCCGGAGCCGAGCAGCCCGCTGCCCCGGTTGAAGCGGTGCCGGCGGCGGAACCCGCGCCCGCACCCGCAGCGGAGGGGGAAGTCCCTCCGGCAGCAGGGGCCGCGGGAACTGAAGGCGGGCAGTGAACAACATGAGAAAAATAAAGTTGATCTTCAGGCTTGGCGCTCTGGCGCTGCTGTCCGCCCCGCTGGCGGGCTGTTTTGGCGGGATGAAACGCCTTAAGGTGGTGGATTATACCGACCAGCGCGTTGGAGACCTGTCGCTTACCAAGAAGGTCACAGGGAAGAGGGATTTTCTGTTCTTCTCCACCACAAAGATGGGTATCTTCATGGAAGGCAACCTGCAGGGCATAATAACCGACTACCAGGGCAACCCTATAGAGGGGGTCACGGTAAAAGTAGTGCCGGACGCGGGCAAGTCCAAGACCGGTATTGAAATGGGGGCGGACGAACTGGCCGCGGCGCAGGAGAACGCCGGCGCGTCTATAAACCTTTCTTTCGCCCCGGGCATCAGCGATACCATGGGCCTTTACAAGATACATTTTTCCCTGCCGGTGGTGGACGACGAGGTGGATGTGCGCGGCAAGCTGGTCTATAACCCCGGCTGGGACCAGCAGAAGCTTAACCTGGGCAAGGCTTATGAGCCGCAGATGAAGGAATCCCCTTTCCGGCTTTACTACGACCTGAACAACGGCTTTCTAGCTTTCGCAGAGGGCGTACGCAAGGTGATAGTTCAGCCCGTGGGCGAGGGCAAGGGGCGAATGCAGAACCTGCCCGGCTCCAAGGCGCCCGAGCAGACCAAGCCGGCCGGCGCTGCGGGCGAGGCCGCCCCGGCAGAAGGCGGCAAGGCTGAAGAGGATCTGTTCAAGGGTTTCGATTTCGGGCAGTAAAGCGTCAGTCGGATCGGCGGATAGGCGGCCATAAGGGGCAGCGGACCTTATGGCCGTCTGTTTGTCTATCCGTCCAACTGTCTATCCATCCGTCAAAATACTAAAATATCTTTATGAAGAAAGTCGTGGTCGCCATGTCCGGCGGTGTTGATTCCTCCGTTACCGCGGCCCTGCTCAAGAAAGAGGGGTTCGAGGTGGTGGGCGTTACCCTGCGGCTTTTCTCAGAGACTAAAAACTCGGTAAAATGCTGCGGCGGGGCCGACAGCGCGGCCTCGGCCCGGGCCTCGGCGCAAGCCATAGGGATACGGCATTATTTCAAAAGCGCGCAGGGCCTTTTCTCAAAGACCGTGATCGACGATTTCGTGAAGGGCTATCTCTCCGGCGCCACGCCCAACCCTTGCGTGGAATGCAACAGGCATCTAAAATTCTCATACCTTTACGACCTGGCCCGTTCCATGGGCGCCGATTACCTGGCCACGGGGCATTATGCAGTTATAAAAAAATCCGGCGGGGAGTACGGCCTTTACCGGGGGGCAGACCCGTTGAAAGACCAGAGCTATTTCCTTTACTGTCTTGAAAAAAAACAGCTGGGCAATGTGCTTTTTCCGCTGGGCGGCATGACAAAAAAAGAAGTGCGGCGCCTGGCCGATGACTTCTCCCTGCCCACAGCTAAGGCGCCTGAGTCCAACGACATCTGCTTCGTGACCGAAGGCAACTACGACCTGTACCTCAGGAAGACGGCCGGCATAAAGCCGCGCCCCGGGCCTATAGTGGATATGGCGGGGAAACTTCTGGGAAAGCATAACGGTTTTTTTAATTTTACCGTGGGTCAGCGCAGGGGCACGGGGGTTTACGGCGGCTCCAGGCTTTATGTGGTGGAAATAAGGCCGGAAATCAACGAAGTCGTGCTCGGTCCCCTGGAGGCGGCGCACAGTTCCGCCTTCGGGGTAAAAGACCTCAACTGGCTGGCGCTTCCTCCGCGGGACGAATTCGAAACCTCAGCGCAGATACGCTATCGGCATAAGCCGGAGCCCTGCGCCGTAAAGTTGGCGCCGGGCGGGCGCGCCGGAGTGCGTCTGTACAGCCCGCAGTTCGCTGTGGCGGCGGGGCAGTCAGTAGTCTTTTACGACGGCGGCAGGGTGCTGGGCGGGGGGATAATAACTGCGGGCCTCAAGGAGAAAGATCTATGAAAAAAAAGATAGGCGTTATTTTCGGTGGGAAGTCGCCCGAGCATGAGGTTTCCATAGAGTCCGCTAAAACGGTCTGCGCCAAATTCGAGAAAGCCGGCTTTACCGCGCTCCCTCTTTACGCGCCCCGCTCCGGGGGCTGGAGGCTGGTGCCGCTCAAGACCCTGCTTGCGGGCGGGAAGCTGGCCGGGGCAGAAATAGAGCCTTCGCTGGCGCGCGGCTGCTTCGTGAAAAAGGGTGGAAGCGCCGTGCGGCCGGACGCGCTTTTCCCGATAATACACGGCTCCACAGGGGAGGACGGCGTTCTTCAGGGGATGCTGGAGCTGCTAGGCATCCCTTATACAGGCTGCGGCGTCACCGCCTCGGCGGTGGGCATGGACAAGGTCATTTCAAAGGAGTTGGCCGCGCTGGATGCTATTCCCGTTCTTCCGCACGTGGTGATAAGGGCTCACCAGAAAGCCGCTATAAGGCCGCTGCTTAAAAAGGCCGAGAAGCTGGGCTTCCCTCTTTTCGTCAAGCCTGTTTCCCAGGGTTCTTCAGTGGGCGTAACCAAGGTAAAGCGCGCTTCGGAGCTGCGCGCGGCGGTGCTAAACGCTTTCAGGTTCGATACCGCCGTTATGGCGGAAAAAGGGGTGGACCGGGCGCGCGAGATAGTCTGCGGCGTGCTTGGTTCAGCCGAGGGGGCTAAAGCCAGCATATGCGGGGAAGTCGTTCCGCAGGGTAAGCACGAGTTCTACGACTACGAGGCCAAGTATCTGGACGACAGAGGCATGGCGCTGAAAATGCCGGCGCCGCTTTCGGCCGGGACCGCCGCAAAATTAAGAGAGCTCTCGGTCAGGATCTTCCTGGCGCTGGGCGGTTCGGGGCTGGCGCGCGTGGATTTCCTGGTGGACCCTAAGGACGAAAAGAAGATCTATTTCTGCGAGATAAATACTCTGCCGGGTTTTACTTCGCACAGCCTGTACCCCAGGCTTTGGGAAAAGACCGGGCTCAAGCCGGAAAAAGTACTGAAGGAGCTGGTCTCGATAGCTGTGCGCTCTATGGCGGCGCGCCGCCGGCTGAGCATAGCGAGAAAATAGGGCCGCAGTATCTGGTAAGCAAGAGGCCCGCTGAAAGCGGGCCTCTTATCTTATACGGACGATAACTCCGTCCGTCTTTATTTCCCTGTCCCGTCGTCCTCTTCGTATACATATTCGTATTCCCCTTCATTGGCCGCCGCCGGCTTGGTTGATGCGGCCTTTTGGGGCTGCTGTCGAGGGGGCTGTTTTACTGCTTTCTGTCTGCCGGCTTTTCTTTTAGCCTTGGCTGCCGCAAGCGAGCTGAAGGCCGCTTTACCCGTGTCGTCGGCCGGCTGCAGCGTTTTCTGGTCCAGATTTACCGTAAAGGTGTAGTAAAGGTTCCCTGCCTTGGAGGGGATCACTGCCGCTATCTCGTAAGCGCCTTGTACCGGCGGCTTTACCTTCCAGCTTGTGCGGTTATAGTTGCCGCCTGATTTAGCCGCTTCCGCGTATATCTTGTCCTCAAGGCTGGGCCCGGCCGGTTTCAGCTTGAAGGTGCGGGTGAAATATATGACTTCCGGCGAGTGATCGGGCTCCTTCTGGGCCTGTTCCTGAGGCTGCTGCTGGGGCTCGGCTCCCTGCGGCTGGGCCTGCTGCTGCGAGTTCTGGCTCTGCTGCGCGCCTTGGGCCAGACCCTGAGGGGCACCCTGCGGCTGGGCCTGCTGAGCCCCTGTCTGAGCCGCCTGCTGGGGCTGGGTAGCGGCGGACTGCTGTTCCTGGGACGCCTGCTCTGACGCCTGCTGCGCGGCGCCGCCGGTGAACGGCAGCGGGAAGGGAATGAATTTAGTCGCGTCAAAAATACCGAATTTATTCAGGCCGATCACCGCCCCCAGAAGGACGGCTATAAGGAGGACTATTGTCAGTATCGCTTTAAAGGCTTTTTTAAAAAGCGGCCCTAACTTGAATTTGGAGGTCTTGCTGCCCTGGTCTACCATTTCGGCCGGTTTAGCCGTTTCTTTGGCGGGATCGGCTTTGGGCGCTTCCTTTGGGGGAGGCTGCACGCCCATGAATACGTCTGAAGCCCTTTCCATCTTCAGCGGAACCGGCTCGGCGGCGGGCCGCGGCGCTGACTGGAGGTTCTTTACCGAGGACTTCATTTCCGCTATGGCGCCCTCCAGGTAGTTAAGCTTGTCCATCACCTCCCGCTGGAACTGGGAATTCTTTATGGCGGAGAGAACTTCGCCCATCTGGTCCAGCTTAAGGCGCAAAGGGTCCACCGCTGAAGAGATGTCATGGCGGGTAACGGCGGCTTTAGAGATGGCGTCCAGTCTGTTCACCAGCGCGTTCAGCGCCGCGGTGTCGGCCACTGCCGCGCCGGCCGGCTGGGCCGCGAGGGGTTCCGCAGCAGCCGAAGAAGGGCTGAAAGCAGGCGTTCGCTCCTGCGGGGCCGGAGCCGCCGGCTGTTCCTCGGCGGGCGCGGGGGCGCTGAAAGCGGGGGTTTCAGGCTCGTTCTGGTGGGTGATAGCGGAGATTTCAAGGCCGGCCAGATGCCCGGCGGGCGCAGGCTCCGCCTGTGAAAAGGCCGCTGAAGGTTCTTTCGCTATTTCGCCTTCGCGGGAATCCTGCCCGGAGAGAGTTTCTGTGCGGCGCATTATCGTTGAGAGGCTTATCGGGTCGAAAGCGGAGCCTTGGGAGGGAGATCCGGCGCCGGGCGCAGGTTCGGCATGCGCTTTGCCCAGTTTATTGCTGGAGATGTTTATCCCGGCTAATCCGTGGTCTGAAGGAGGGACAGGGTCTATGGATGACGCCGTAAGGGACTTAAAGGTGTGCGCGGAAGGTTCTATGGCGCTGGTTTTTTGCGCCGGAGGCTCATGCTGCTGCGGCGCGGTTTCGGGGGCCGCAGAGGCGTGCGAAAGCCCGGAGCCGGAAGCTATAAGTGCGGAGAGCTCGGGGTAGGTGGCGGCTTCCTTCCAGTCTTCGGTCTTCTCTCCCACAGGCGTCTGCGGGCAGACCAGCAGGGAAGGGGAAAACGAGGGAAGCTCAAGCAGCTTCTCCTTTTCGAACGGGCCTAAGATCTCGTTGTTAACGTATGCCCAATATTTCATAGCGCTTTCCTGTTTCCGTGGGGCCGTGCCGTACCGTTGCACCCAAGTCCGCCCGGAATAACCATCCTTAAAGGAATTATAATCATTGCTATATAATTCTACTCCCGGGCTGTTACAGAAATAATAACTAATAGTTAAATCCTTTTTTTGTAGAATCGTAATTGGCCGATCTATGGACAACAGACTGCTTAGAACACTGATATACCTTTTTTCCGGGATCATCCTCGTATTTACCCTGCTTATACTGGTCAACTACCTCGGCAGCCTGGCCAGTTTCCGCGCCCAATCGCGGGGGCGGGAAGAGGCAGGCAAAAAGGCGGACAGCGCCGCCGATATGGCGCAGCAGGCCCTGGCGGCGGCTAAAGCCAGCGGCGGCGGCACTAACTCCATGGAGCCGTACAGCAAAGGGGTCTCCCCGTCCGCGGTGAACTCCAGCGGGGCGATAATGCTGGTAAAAGATAAGGGTTTCGGCGGGGTGGCGGAACAGCCTAAGGATATGATGTCTATCTTAAGCGACCTTGGCGGCGGGGACAAGCGCAAGCCCGCGCCGATAGCCCTAAAAGACTCCGACCTGGACAAGAAGATAACTGTAGCGGGGGAGCCCGGCCGTGAGCCGCATCTGTCGGCCTCAACCATGCCGGAGATGGGGCGCAGTCCCGGCCAGGAAGGTCTGACCATGCTCAGCGCGCCGGTGGACTACAAGATCTTCAAGAGTTCGGATGTCTGGGGGGCTTTCGCGCTTTCCCGCAAAATGAAGCCGGTGGAATATGATTTTTCTTCCTACAACCTGCTGATATTGATCTCGCTTTCGGAGTTTCCCAGCGGCATCTTCAGCATAACCGGCGTGGAGGCCGGCAAGAAGGAAACCGTGGTGAAATACCGCGTGAACCCGCTGGCAATGGCCTCGGAGTCGCCAAGCGAACAGCGCGAGGCGTACGCCAGGGCGCCGGTGCCAAAGGGCCGCCCGGTCCGTCTTGAACAGGTGCCGTAAGGCAGGCCTAGATCTTTTTCCTGAAGGATCCTTTCTTTTCTTTTTTTGCCATAAGGCGCGCCGCGAAAATTATCGCGGCGGCCATGCCGGAGGCGTCCGCCCTGTTCTTCCAGGCTATATCGAAAGCCGTTCCGTGGGCGGGGGAGGTGCGCGGGAACGAAAGCCCCCAGGTCCAGTGTACGGCGGGGCCTTTCGCTTCCGCTGCTACTTTCAGCGGCGCCAGGGCCTGGTCGTGATAGAGGGCCAGCAACCCGTCGCTTTTACCGGCCAGGTGGCGGGCCCAGGCCGCGTCGGAGGGAGTAGGGTCGCTTATGTTCAGGCCGCGCCTTCTGAGCTCGCGCGCGGCAGGGGTCAGCGTTTCTATTTCTTCCGAACCTATTACGCCCCCGTCTCCGGCGTGCGGATTGAGAGCGCATAGTGTTATTGAGGGTTTTTTAAAGCCGAGAGCTTTGAGGGCCGCGCAGAACAGGAGGGCTTTTGTCTTCAGGAGGTCTTTGGTTAGCCTGCGGCTGAGATCCTTGACCGGCACATGCTCGGTGGCCAGCGCGGCGTTCACCCGCCCGCGCGAAAAAAGCATCAGCGGCTCCCTTTTCTCCAGCAGGCGAAACAGGTCCGTGTGGGCCGGGGCGGGGGCGCCGGCCAGGTTCCAGGCTTCTTTGGAGACTGGCGCGGTGACAAGCGCCCCGGGAAAGCCGGCTCTTATCATTTCATATGCGGCCAGTACCGCCTGGAGCGAGGCGGCGCCGCCGGCCGCCGTAGGGCTGGGTCTCGAGAAATTCAGTTTTACCGCGTCCACCGGGAAAAGCGGGCAAAGCGCCGGCGTCCAGCCGGCCCGCCGCAGGGCCGCGGTGTCTCCTATCACGAAAGGGAGGCAGGCCCGTCGCACCGAGCGGTCTTTAAGGGCTTTTACCGTTATTTCCGGGCCTATCCCCAGGGGATCGCCTGCTGTGATCAGTATGTTAGGCTTCATTGGTGTAATTATATCAACTGAAGGCGGGAAAGCAGCGGAAGGCAGCTGAAAGTAAGAGGACAAAAAACTTTCTTACCTTCTGCTGCCTTCCGTTGTCTTCCGTTGCCCGCTTTATATCAATTCTTCTTATCCATGAAGATCTCTATTTTCGCGTCTTTGTGAAGGTCTTTGATATACGCGCCGAGTTCTATGGCGAAGCTGTTCTGCGCCAGGACCTGTTCCAAGTCGTCCTTGACGGACTCGAAGCGGAGTTTCTGCGCAGCGCGCTTTTCTTCAAGGCGCAGTATGTGCCAGCCGAATTTGCTTTGCAGCGGTTGGGAATTCTCGCCGACCTGCATTTTGAAGGCCGCGCTCTCCACTTCCTGCGGGAGCATGCCTTTAACCACGTAGCCGAGGTCGCCTCCGCGGCGGGCGGTGTCCTGGTCGTCCGAGTTCTTTGTCACCGCGTCGTCGAACTCAAGCGTCCCGTCCAGGTCCTTGCGGATGGCCAGTGCCTTGTCCTGGGCGGCTTTCTTCTCCTCGGGGGTGGCGTTGTCCGCGACCTTTATAAGGATATGGCGCAGGCGGAGCCGCTCGGAGGTTATTTCCTTGAAGCGTCCGGCTACCGCTGTCAGGTCCTGCATGGCTTCCTCGTCCAGGCCTTTTATGGAAGCCTGTTCGCCTTTCAGGACCAGGAGCACGTTGTCGAAGTAGGCTTTTACCTCCGCGTCGCCGGGGATCTTTGCCTTCGCCTTTACGGTGTCCTGCACCAGCTTCTGTACCATCAGCTGCTTGCGGATGCGCTCCCGGAACTCTTCCATGGTAACGCCTTCTTTCTTTAGCTCGTCGCGGAAGGCCGCTTCCGCCTTCTCGGTGGAAAGGGCGGTGCCGTCGGGAGCGTGGGCGAAGCGCTTGCGGATCTCGGCCACCCCGGTCTCCAGTTCCCGCTCATAGACCTTGATCTTCAGGGCTTCGGCTTTCTGGCGGAGCAAGGCCTCGTCCACCAGTTTGTCCAGGGCCGCTTTCTCGAGCTGCGCGTCGGCGTCCTTCTGCTTGAAGAAGTCGGGCATGGCGGAGGCGTACTGCTCGGTAAGCGCCTCTTTGGCCTGTTTGTATTCGGTTGTCGTGATGGCCTCGTTGTTGACCTTGGCGGCCAGTTCCTCTACGACTTTGGCCTGTAATGGAACCGCTAAGGCGCAGAACGCCGCGGCCGCGAGGATTTTATTTGTAGTTCTCATCTATGACCTCCACCTTGTTCTTTTCTTGGAATTTCGCCAGATAGGCGTCAAATTTCTTCTTTTCGAGTATCTTACGCACGCGCTCCAGCGCGCGGGTCTCGTCCACCTTTTCCTGCGAAAGCTTCTTTATTATATGGAAGCCGAGCGAGGTCTTCACTATGCCCTGCGTCTCTCCCACGCGCATCTTGAAAGCCATATCCTCGAGCTCGGGCAGGAATTCCCCGTACATGACGGGCGGCAGGCGCACGGTTTCCTTGTCCAGCGAATATTCTTTGGCCGTCCTTTCGAAGTCAGCCCCGGCCTTCAGTTTTTTCATGACCTTCTCGGCTACCTCTTCGCTGGGCAGCAGTATGTGCGCCAGTGTGACCGTATTCGGGTACTGCCGGTAATAGTCCCTGGCTTCCGCGTCCGTAACCTTTAATTCTCCGGAGCGCATATCCTCTACCCACATCCGGGTGAGCATGAAATCCTTATAATCTTCCAGTGTTTCCTTCATCTCCGCCTCTTTCTGCTTCACGCGCGTCTTATAGTCCTCGCCGTTCGCTATGCGGCTTTTCCTGGCGGCGATAAGCATGAGGCGCTCGTGGATGATCACGTCCAGGAACTGCCGGCGGCCGGGCTTGGAGGCCAGGTATTCCCGTGCGGCGGGACTTATTTCGGCGAATTTGGACTGAAGGTAGGGCTCGGTGATCTTTTCCGAACCCACACGGGCCAACACTTTGCCGTCCTGCCTGGAGCAGGCTGAGATCAGAAGCACCACCCCGAGAAGAGTTAAAAGTCTTTTCATATTAGGGTAAATGTATCATTTTAACCTCGGGCCGGGCAATTGGCCGGGGGATTGGCCGGGGGATATATTAGAGCAACGCAAGGCAAGAGAGCAACGGGAGGCCGCGTAAAGCAAAAAGGGTACACAAAATAAGTCTTACGCATTTTTGCTTTTAGTTGCTTTCACCGGCCTTCCTTTGCTTTCTTTTGCTGTCAACCGTAATTTTGCCTTCAGTTGCCATTAATCTATATAATCATCTTATGTCTTTTATCCGCAATCTTTTTGATTATATCGACAGTCTTTCGGCCAGGGAGCTGGTTCTTAAGGCTGTATACCTTATGGGCGTGGTTTCCGCCGCCGGTATAATTGTCTCCGCCGTGCTTATGCACAAGATCCTTTCCGACATCCCGTCCGTGGATAAACTGGACGAGTATACGCCTTCGCTTACCACCTACGTTTACGACGTAAACAACCAGGTCATCGCCGAGTTCTCGGTGGAGAAGCGCGCCATCCTGCCGCTTTCCAAGATCCCGGTGGATATGCAGAACGCGGTTATCGCCATGGAGGACCAGAATTTTTTCAGGCACTGGGGCATTTCTCCCAGGGGAATAGCGCGCGCTCTGCTGCGCGACGTGCTGCACCGGCGCAGCGCCCAGGGCGGCTCCACCCTTACCCAGCAGCTCTCCAAGCTTATCTTCCTCAAGCCGGAGAAGACGCTGGGCCGCAAGGTGAAGGAGATGGTGCTGGCGCTGCAGATAGAGCGCAATTTTTCCAAGCAGGAGATACTGGCGCTTTACCTGAACCAGATCTATTTCGGGAACGGCGTCTACGGCGTGCAGTCGGCCTCCAAGCTTTATTTCGGCAAGGACGTGTCCGAAATGACGCTGGGCGAATGCGCCATGCTGACCGGCCTTATCCCGTCGCCGGAGCGCTTCTCGCCTTTCAACAGCCTGGAGCGGGCCAAGCAGCGCCGCCACCTGGTGCTGCAGAGGATGCGGGAGGAGAACTATATAACCGCCAAGGAAGCCGAGGCCGCCGAGGCCGAGACCATCCCCACCGAAAAATCCACGCTGTTCGCCAGCCACGCCCCTTATTTCGTGGAATACGTGCGCCAGATCCTGGAGCCGAAATACGGCACCGCCCAGCTCTGGAAGGGCGGGATGAAGATCTACACCACGCTGGACCTGACCATGCAGGTGCCGGCGGAAGACGTTATGGAGCGATCCCTGGCGAAGTACGACCAGGACGCGGCCAAGAGCAAGGCTGCTTCGCAGGAAAAGGACGGCGAGAAAGATAAGGATAAGGATTCCGGAGTGGAAGCTTCTTCCGCGGCGCTGCAGGGCGCTTTCCTGATACTGGACACCAGGACCGGCGCCATAAAGGCCATGATAGGCGGGCGCAATTACCGCGACAGCAAGTTCAACCGCGTGACGCAGGCCGCGCGGCAGGCCGGCTCAACCTTCAAGCCCATGGTCTGGATGTCCGCGCTGATGAACGGCTACACCCCCGCTACCATGGTGGACGACTCGCCGATGGCCTACTATTACGACGGCAAGGACTGGAGACTGCTCGAGGGTGCCACCGATCAGTACGCCATAGACCTGGCCATACAGCCTTTCGTCGGCAACAAGGATTTTAAGATCTGGGTGCCTAACGATTTCGACGGCAAGAGCATGGGGCGCATAACCCTGCGGCACGCCCTTGAGCTCTCACGCAACCTGGCCTCCATCTACCTGGTAACCCGGGTCGGGCCGTCGCTGGTGGCCGACGTGGCGCACCGGGCCGGCATCAAGCGCAGCCTCGACGCCGTGCCGTCCATCGGCCTCGGTACTTCGCTGGTGAGCCCCATCGAGATGGCCAGCTCTTTCTCCACTTTCGCCAACGGCGGCATACACGCCACGCCATTCGGGGTTCTGAAAGTCACGGACAACCAGGGCCGGGTGCTGGAAGAGTCGGTGCCGGAGGAAATCGAGAGCTTCTCTCCGCAGCTTTCATACGTGCTGGTCAACATGATGAAGGGCGTGGTGCAGCGCGGTACCGGCTCCTACGCCTCAAAGCTGAAACGGCCCATAGCCGGCAAGACCGGCACCAGCCAGGACTCGAAGGATATGTGGTTTATAGGCATGACGCCCGACCTGACGGCGGCCGCCTGGATGGGTTACGACGATTACGGCTCCATCCCGCTTAAGGACTGGACCGGCGGCGGCACCGTAGTGCCGTGGTGGACGGAGATAATGGAAGCCGTGCTGAAGGATCAGCCGGTACGCGATTTCCCGGTGCCTGAGGGTATAGTGTTCGTGACGGTGGACCAGGAGACGGGCAAGCTTGCGCTGCCTACCTGCAAGAAGAAGATCCTGGAGGCCTTCATAAAGGGCACCGAGCCCAAAGAATTCTGCGACGCCGGGCACTGACGAATCGGCTGTGTGCCATTGATAAGCCGCGGGCAACCCCGCGGCTTATTTTTGTCTCTCATCTCCCACGCATCCGCCGTGGGGGCAGGAACGCAAAACACGGCGTTGGCCACACCGTGGCCGCGCCTCCCCACACTGCGGTGGCCTTAGGCCACCCGGCCTCCGCGCTTACGCAAGTGTCGGGCACAGAAGTGACCGGGCGGAAACGCGGGAAGCGAAGTCCACGCCGTGAGGGTTTTGCTTATCCTGTCCCCGCGTCGAACGCGGTTGACCTGAACTGGCATAAGACTATTTCTTGTAGATGCGGGGGATACGGGCGTTTGCGGCGGTGCGGCGCACGTGCAAGGCAACAGGGGTTCCGATGACCGCTTCGGGGAGGTTCGTTACGTCCAGCATGGTGTGGACTATGCCGGTCCTGCCAGTGAAATAGGCTCTCTTGCCGTTTATGACGCCCCAATAATTGAAGCCGGCCGCTATGCGTATGTGGTTCTCGGTCGGCTCCATCGTGAGGCCGTCCGAGTAGCCGGACGGGATGGTGGCCAGGCGCATGGCGCGCGGCGCGGTGAATTCCCCGGCGTAGCCCAGCGCTTCGCCCTTTTTGACGTTCCTCACCGAAATTATCCTGGCGTAGAACTGCCACGGCCGTCCCAGCCCGGGCAGCGGCGGCCCCTGTTTTTTCTTTTTATAGATGTCGGTGGGGTAGATGCCGTACATCAGGTTGCCTACCCGCACCATGTCCAGCTGCCAGTGAGGGAAGTCGCAGAGTATGGAACTATTGGCCGCGTGAGCTTTCAGCCGCGGCGCCGCTGCGCGCAACTTGTCCGCCAGGGCGCTGAAGGAAGAAAGCTTTTCTTCGGCCTCTATCATGTTCTGGGCTGGCCTGTAGGCAAGATGGGCGGAAAGGCCGTAAAGCCCTGCCTTGGCAAAACCTGATGCGGCGCGCAGGAAAGCTTCAGCGTCGCCGGGCTTAACTCCCCAGCGCCCGAGGCCCAGGTCTATGTCCAGGTGGTACGGTCCCGGCTTTTTTGCCGCCTTGTGCAGCGTCTTTAGGAACTCAATCGAGTCGGCGGTGGGGATAAGGCGGTTCTTCAATATAAGGGGGACTTCTTCCGGCAGCGAAGGGGCCAGCAGGTGGATGGCGGCTTGGGGGCAGGATACACGTAGCGATGCTCCCTCTTCGGCGGTAAGCACACCCAGGCAGTCGGCGCCGTTGGCCAGGGCCGTTTTAGAAGCGGCCGCGGCGCCGTGGCCGTAGCCGTCGGCTTTTACCACGGCCATAAGATCCACGCCGGGCTTAAGGGCGTTCTTTACCGCCCGGACGTTCCCGGCCATTACCTTCAAATCTATTTCAACCCATTTAAGCATATAGCGCCGCTGTCCTGCGGATACCACAAAATTATATCATTAACCTGATGGACGTTAAGGTTATCAAGGGTGTCCCGAATATAAGCGCCAAAGCCTGGTTCGCTCTGAAGGCCTATGAGAAGGCTCCGTCGAACATCCTGGTCGCCGCCTCGGGCGAAGACGCCCTTGATTCCTGGCTGCATGCCTTTAATTCCCTTTCCGGCCTGATCAAAGAACTCCCGCCTTTTACGGTCTGCCTCTGGGGCGGGGACAGCTCTGAAAAGGCTAAGGCCATGCGTGCGCTCTACTCGCCGGAGCCCGGGCGCAATTACGTCCATGTGGCTTCGCCGGAGGCCCTGGCCGAGCCGCTGATGGCGGGTGAGGCATATTCCTCGCTCCGTTTTTTCTTCAGGCAGGGTCACTCCTATGAAAGGACCGCCTCGCTGGACCTGTTCATAAAAGCAGGCTACGAACGCGTTTCCTTCGTGGAGGAAAAGGGGCAGTTCGCGGCGCGCGGCTCGGTGGTGGATTTCTTCGCGCCCGGCTCGGACAAGCCGGTGCGGCTGTTCTTCTCCGATAAGAAGCTGGACAGCATACGCTATTTCGAGATAGACACCCAGCATACCTCGGATTTCTTCGAGAGCGTGGACGTGCCGCCCAACACTTTCGGCGGCACGGGCCGGCCGCTGGCCGCCTGCGCCGGGCCGGGCTGGAAGGCTTTCCTCGACGCGGACCTGCCGGAGGGCGCGGCAACTGAAGCCGGGGAAGCGTACGCTTTTTCGGCACTGGGCGGGGAGCAGGACTTCAGCGCGGTCTCCAATCTGAATTTCAATTCGGACATAAAGCTGCTGGCGGGGGAGCTGAGGCGTCTGAAAAAAACCGGCGCCGCCGCCAGGGTCTTCTGCATAAACCGCGGCGAGGCCGAACGACTGGCTGAGTCGCTGGCCGACGAGGGGGCCGGCGGGCTGGTCTCCATCTCCACCGGCTACATAGAGGAGGGTTTCGTCCATCTTCCTTCGAGGACCGCGGTAATAACCTCCTCCGAGTTCTTCCGCCGGCGCTACCGCTTCGACCCGGCTTCGATAAAGCCAAAAAATAAATTCTTCAAATGGACCGACCTCAAGACCGGCGACTTCATCGTGCACGAGGATTACGGCGTGGGCCGCTACCTCGGCATCAAGAAGGCTTTCTTCCGGAACGCCCAGGGTGAGCAGGTGGAGGACTCGGACTGCCTTTACCTGGAGTACGCGCGTGGCGACAAGCTCCTGGTGCCGCTGCACGACTTCAGCCGCGTGCAGAAATACATAAGTTCCGAGGGCAAGGTGCCCCGCCTGTCCCACATGGACACAAAGACCTGGGGTGAGATGAAGACCCGGGTGAAGAAAGAGGTGGAGGCGCTGGCGCTGGATATTTTAAAGCTGGAAGCCGAGCGCGCCGCCGTGAAGACCGCCGCCCTGCCGCACGGCGGACATTTGGAAGAAGAGTTCGCGGCTTCCTTCCCTTTCCAGGAGACCCCCGACCAGACCCGCGCCATAGTGGAGGTCCTATCCGACCTGGAGGGGCAGCTGCCGATGAACCGGCTGGTGGCCGGCGACGTGGGCTTCGGCAAGACCGAGGTGGCCATGCGCGCCGCCATGCGCGCCGTGGCCAACGGGAAGCAGGCCGCCGTGCTGGTACCCACCACCATATTGGCCGACCAGCACTGCAGAAATTTCGTAAAGCGTTTCGCCGGTTTCCCGGTTAATATAGCCGTTATCTCCCGTTTTGTGCCTAAGGCCGAGCAGAAAAAGATACTGGCGGACCTGGCGCGGGGGAAAGTGGATATCATAGTCGGCACGCACCGCCTGCTGCAGAAAGACGTGCAGTTCACGGACCTCGGCTTGATGGTGGCCGACGAGGAACACCGCTTCGGCGTGAAGGACAAGGACCGCATAAAGTCCATGGCCAAGGGCGTGCACTGCCTCTTGATGAGCGCCACGCCCATCCCCCGCACACTTTACCAGTCCCTGTCCTCGCTGAAGTCCATGTCAGTGATAGAAAGCGCGCCGGTGGGGCGCCAGGCCATCTCCACTTTCGTGCGGCCTTTCACCGAAAAAAGCGCGGCCGAGGCCGTCACCTACGAGCTGGCCCGCGGCGGGCAGGTCTATTACGTGCACAACCGCGTGCAGACCATAGACAGCCGCAGGGCCTATCTTAAAAAAATAATGCCGGAGTTGCGCATAGCCGTGATACACGGCCAGATGCGCGCCGACGCCGTAGAAAAGCACATGTGGGATTTTCTCAACCGCAAATACGACGTGTTGATGGCTACCACCATAATAGAGTCCGGCCTGGACATCCCCAACGTCAATACCATGATAGTGGAGAACGCCCACGAAATGGGCCTGGCACAGCTTTACCAGCTGCGCGGCCGCATAGGGCGCGAGAAGCAGAAGGCCTACTGCTATCTGTTCTACCCCGGCTGGATGAAGACCGGGGCCGAGCGCCTTAAGCAGAAAGCCGAACTTTTGAAGTCCAGGGCGGAAGGCAACGACGAGCCGGCTCCGATAAGCGAGGACGCCGTCCGCCGCCTGAGCGCGCTGGAGGAATTTACCGAGCTGGGCTCCGGTTTCCGCCTGGCCATGCGCGACCTTGAGATACGCGGCGCGGGCGAACTGCTCGGCCTGCGCCAGCACGGCTTCATAAATTCCATAGGCCTGGAGATGTACATCAAGCTGCTCAACGGCGAGATAGACCGCATAAAAGGCCGGGCCGACGCCAGGGAACTGCCTGAGCCTAAGATGGATATCCTTGTGCCGGCCTTCATTCCGGAAGATTATGTCGGTGACGACATGGAACGCCTGAACTTCTACAAAAAGCTGCTGAACGCCAAAGAGCGTGAGCTGGCCGGCCTGCTGAAAGATTTCGAGGATATCTCCGGCCCAGCGCCGGCGCCGCTGAAGAACCTGGTGGAGATGATACGGCTGAAAAAAGTCCTGGCCAAAAAGTCAGTGCGCGCCGTTACCCAGAAGGAGGAAGACCTTGAAATCTTCTTCCTCGCCGGGGCCCAGGTGCAGCCGAAGGTCATCGGCGGCTGGCGTCAGGCCTTCGGCGCGCGGCTCTCGTTCCTGCCCTCCAAGGCCGGCGACGGCATAAGGATCTCTTCGGTGGACGACCCTCTTTCCGACATAGCCATAACGGCTAATATCCTTGAAAGCTGACATAAGACCTACGCGGTCATAGGCCCAATAACTTCCTGTTTTTGGGCCTTTCGCTTCTATTTTCCCGCCCTGCATAAATCTTAAGATTTTCTTAAGCAGTGGAAGACGGACTTAAGTCAAAGGGGAAAGTGAATGTTAAATAAGAAATTCGCCGCAGTAACTCCGGTCCTGATCCTCGCGCTCTCATCCAGTGCCTTCGCATGGGAATCCATCGCGCTATTAAAATCCTCCACTCATAAAAAGATCGCCGACAAGGCTCTTCACCTGGTAGATTTCAGCCAGTACCCGGACATGGACACCGCCTCTCAGCAGATAAAGGACGGTTCCTCCTCGGAGGCCGGCCACGAGAATATTCATAACGGCGGCGGCAAGCCGCAGGACTGGTGGACCGGCGGAGACGGCCGCGGCACCCTGAAGGGCGGCGTGCTGCCGAACTACACCAGGCTGCAGATAACCGACGCTTATATGAATATAGGAAGGATGTGCCACCTCACCCAGGACCAGGCCGTGCCGGCGCATGCCGCCCATATCCCGCACAGTGTAGTGCTCAACCTGCCGCCGGACGGCATGGAGAAATATGTGGGCAAGCACCCGGATTTCGGCGCTATCCCCCAGGTATCCAACGAGAAAATGCCTTTCGAGTACTACCAGATGCTGCAGAACGACACCAGGCAGCATTTAGCCGAGTGGATAAATCCCAGGACCGGCGGTCCCTTCTGGACGCCGTCCGTTGAAGCCTCCCGCTATGTGGACGCTACCCAGGGCCCGATAGGCGTGTACGGCGGAGGGGCCGACACTTTCGGCGACGCCGTGACGGAGAATTTAAGGAGCGGCGCTTCCATGACCGCCGCTGAAATAGCCGCCCGCCAGCTCGGCATGGCCGCCGGCTACACCAAGGCCCTGGTGGAATCCGCCTCCAGAAGACTGCCTCCCCTGGTTTCCGGCCTGTCGGTCTCTCCCAATGTGGTAACACCCGGGAGCATTGTAGAAATAGATTTTACCGCCCTGGAGAACCGCACTAACCACGTCAGATACACCGTGGTGCTTACTGCGAAAGGCGGCCAGCCCCAGACCGCCATGACTGGCGAACTCACCTTGGACAAACCCCGCCCCGTAGTTAACAGCGGCAATGATAATTCCCAGGCGGTGACACCTGAAAACAACCTTTTCAACCGCCGCGTAAGCCTTAAGCTGGGCTCCATGCCTAACGGCCGGCCGCTGGCTGAAGGCACATATGCCGTGGAAGTGCAGCTGACCGACGACGACGGCAACACCATCCCTGCCTCGGTCAATACCGACGACGTCAGCGGGAATAATTCCATCGCCGTGCTCTCGGTGGTGAACACCGCGCCGAAGGACCTGACTCCCTTCTCCTTCAACTGACCGTAGTTGCAGGCAGTCAAAAGGCCCGGGTCACCCCCGGGCCTTTTTATCTATGGTTTTCCCAATGAAAACCTGCTAGACTATATGGGTAACGTAAGCAGTATCGCTCTTTGAGAACCCTCTTGTTGTATAGGTTCCCCATTCCTCTCAGGAAAGGGGTTCAGCCGTCCTGGCCCCCGCGTAAGCGGGCTGGCCGACGGCGACGACATAATGGGGAAAACCTGGGTTTTCCCCTTGTAGAGCACCTGGCCGAGTACCTTTATTAGGCCAGGCGTTATTCGCCCCGCACGCTATGCAGTGCGTGTGGGGTGCGACAAGCGGGGGCGAATAGGTTCGACGTTAACTTGTTCTGTCAGATCAGCAGGTCATGGTTGACCAGGCCATGTAAAACAGGGTCAAAAAACATAAAAGCCAACTCCAACGAGATGGCCTGGGCGCACGCTTAAGTGTGCCTCGCTTATAGCCTACCCGCCTGAGCGGGCTGTACTGCGTTAAATTCAGGCTGCTGCCTACGGGAGCGCACTTCGTCCCGCGTAGGCTTAAGACAATACGGAGCATGGCCGGGAATTGTTGCCTTGATCTAATCCCGGCCGAGACAAACTCAGGGCTAAGCCTGTAGCGGTTCTGACAAGCGGTTCACGGACCCGGGTGCGAATCCCGGCGCCTCCACCAGTTTGGAGATTCTGCATTTTTTTGATTTTTTCCGGAAGGCCAGGAAAGAAAATTATGCAGAATTCTCCATGGTTTTTTATATTCAAACGCGATTTTTTTCTCGCGCAGCCGGAAGTTCGAACCGGTTTTTTTGACAAAATCCCGGATTTCTTCCGGTTTTCCTGCCTCAGCCAACTCTCCGACGTGAGAAGCCTCCGCAAAAAAGTCTATGACGGGTGTGAACCGGTCATAGTCTTTTTTGCGGCAAACCTCAAGTTTCTCCTGAATTTCCTTCTTTTCGTTTATCAGACTGCCCTTCTTCAGGGCGTATTCCTCCTGGGTAAGCTGGCCGTTTAGGGCCATGTCCAGAAGGGCGTCCAGCTTGCGGGCCAGCGGCTCCAGGCTGTCCTGTAAGTCCTTTACTATCACGCTCCCGGCCTGGGCCGATTCAGACTTTTCCTTTTCAAGGCGGGCGATTATTTCAGAGGCCCAGGCCCCGCACAGGGCTACACCCTTTATTTCCTCGCGCAGTTGTAGCTCTATGTCCGTCTCGCGCGAAAAGCGCTGCGAGCAGGGCGTCTTGCGCTTGGTGCACCGCATGTAGCTGCGGCCTTTCTTGAATTCCATAGTGATGCCGCAGCCGCATTCCCCGCAGCGGAACATGCCCCGGTAAACAAAAGGCTTAAGGCCGGGAGTCTGTGGCTTGCTTTTGGTAAGCATCACCTCCTGGCACCGGTCATAAAGCTTCTTGGAGATCAGCGGCTGGTGGGTGCCCTCGTAAAACTCGCCTTTGTGTTTGAGAATCCCGTAGTAGATCTGGTTTTTCAGGATATGCTGGTAGTTGGAAGTGGTAAGGGTCTTGTTCTTCTTACCCAGAAGCCCCAACCCGTTCAGCTTGTTTCTGACTTGCGCTATGGGATAGTTGCCTGTGGCGTACAGGTCGAAGACCTTTTTAACAAGCGGGGCCTTTGCCGGGTCCGGCAAGATAGTCCGCAAATTCTTGTCGTTCAGGTAGCCGAGCGGTGCCCAGCCCGGCCAGACGCCGTTGCGGAGTTTCTGGCGGATGCCGCGCTTTATATTTTCCGAGAGGTTGTCCACATAATACTTGGATTGGCCGAACGCTATGGAAAGCATGAACTTCCCCTGAGGCGTGGGGTCGAACCAGAAGGTTGGAAACTTAAGGGCGGTTATTTTGCCGATATCCACCAAATAGACAATTTTACCTCCGTCCACGCTGTTCCTAGCTAGGCGGTCGGGGTGCCAGGCAATAATGCCCTGCGCCGCGCCCTGCTCCATAGCGGCCACCATATCATTGAAGATTTCGCGCCCCGGCTCCTTGGCGGTTTTGCTCTCGATGAATTCTTTAGCGATTATAAGGTTCAGCTTTGCGGCGTACTCGCGCAGCTCGGCGAGCTGCGCTTCTATGGATAGGATTTGCCGGTCCGGCTCGTCCGTGGATTTTCTTGCATAAAGAAAGTACCGCATGGTTTGGTTTTGCATAAGAGCACCTCTACCTTGCTCTTCAGGCCGGCTTGGCTGAAAGCGAAGCCGGAATGAAGGGCCTATCTTATTCTTAAAGCTATTCGGACCGGGTCGGCCCAGCAGAGCGGAGCCGGGTCGAATGGCGTATAAATGGGTTCGTCTTCTTTCTTGGCCCGCAAGTCCGCCTTGGCTTGAGCGCAAGCGAAGGCGGTCTTACGGGCCTCTGCCTCGGGAAAAAAACCGGTTCGGGAAGCAGTGCAATGCTTCCGTTTGGCGTAAGCCAAACAACTTCCGGAGGCGCGAGAAAAAAATCGCGTTTGAATATAAAAAACCATGGAGAATTCTGCATAATTTTCTTTCCTGGCCTTCCGGAAAAAATCAAAAAAATGCAGAATCTCCAAACTGGTGGAGGCTATTGGTCGAAGTTCGTACCTTTTTTGACGAACATCCGGACGGGATCGAATGAGTTCCCTATCCGCGAGATGTCGTCGCGGGCGTGGCCACGCAGCGCGGCCCCGCACC
>CAIXBR010000047.1 GCA_903917735.1 uncultured Elusimicrobia bacterium
AGCGGACCTCGGCATAGACACCGTGAAGCAGGCCGAGCTCTTTGCCGCCATGCGCGAGCATTACAATATAGCGCGCAAGGAAAACGTGTCGCTGAAGGATTACCCGACCATACGCCACTGCATTAAGTACGTGCTGGACGAAAAATCCGCGCCACTGGCCTCACCGGCGCCGGCCCCCGCCGCGCAGCCGGAGGCCGCCCCGGGCCTGGCCAAAAGCCGCAAGGCCGAAGCGCCGCAGCAGCCCGAACTGCTGGACCTGGCGGCCGCACCGGTGGAAAAACCGGTCGTGAAGCATGCCAAGCCGGAACATCCGAAGCGCCACATCCGGCACGTCCCCGTTATCATACAAGCCCCTGTGGAGCAGGAAGTGATAAAGAAGTTGTCGCCCAAGCGCCCCGTGGCTATCTTCGCCGAGGACCTGGACCTGGCCAAGGCTTTCCGCGCCGAGCTGAACAAGCACCGCGCCGATTCTTACATCTTCACCCCGGCCAAAACCAAGATAAAGGACGCCATCACGGTAGACTTCCGCGACATCCCGGCGCTTGAGAAAGCGCTGATGAATTTCGCGGCCGCGCACCCGGACACACAGGGGATTGTCTACCTGCCCGGCTGCATGGTGAAGTCGCTCTCGCAGGAGACGGCGGCTTTCGAGGACCTGAAGCGCTACGCGCTACCGCTGTTCCTGGGGGCCAAATACCTGGGCGCCGGGCTCAACAAGGCGGACCCCGGGCACACCACCTTCATGGCGGTGGTCACCACGCTCGACGGCGGCTTCGGCTACAAAACCCGCGACGCTTACGACCCCATATACGGCGCCATCCACGGCCCCACCCTGTGCCTGCGCAAAGAATTCGAGTACAGCACGGTAAAGCTGCTGGACTTCGAACCTAGCTCCTCCAACCAGACCATAGTCCAGAAGACCTTCTACGAGATACTCTACTCGGACAAGCGCCTGGCCATCGGCTATGCCGACGGTAAACGCTGGACCATGGTCGGCAAACCGCAGGCCCTGGACAAGTCGCGCCAGACCACGCAACTGCAGGGGCGTAACGTGCTGATAACGGGTGGCGGCCGCGGCCTCGGCGCCATGTTCTCCAGGATGCTGGCCGAACAGCACAAGCCGAACCTGGTGCTGCTCGACATCATAGATATCAGCGAGAAGGCGAAGCGCCTTACGGCCATGAGCCCCGAAGAACTGAAGGCCTACAAGACCGGCGAGCTCTGGACCGAGATAAAAGCCACGGTAGAGAAGCCCACCCCCGCCGTCCTCGAGCGCGAGTTCACCAAGCTCAAGGACGCGGCCAACATGCACATGAACATGGAAGCGATACGCGCTCTCGGAGTGAAGGTGCATTATTACCGCTGCGACCTCAACAACCCGGAGAGCTTCGCCGCGGCCATGCAGAACATCAAGGCCGACTTCGGGACTCTGGACGGCGTGGTGCACTTCGCCGGGCTTGAACGCTCGAAGTTGGCCATGGACAAGGCCGTAGACGAGTTCACTCTCATCTTCAACGTAAAGGCCAACTCCGCCATAAATCTGTGGAAGTCTGGAGTGGTTAAAGAGAAGGGCTTCTGGCTGATGGTCTCGTCGATAGCCGGCAAGTTCGGCAATCTGGGCCAGACCGATTACGCGGCAGCCTCGGACTATATCGCCAAGTTCTGCCTGAGCCAGACCAATAAAGGCGTGCGCGCCTTAAGCGTGGACATGACCGGCTACGCGCAGATAGGCATGGGCGCCCGGCCCGGGGTGGAAGCCTTCCTGAAATCACAGGAGATGGAATTCCTTTACCCCGAAGAAGGCATGCAGGCCCTGCTCGACGAGCTGGCCTACGGCAAAGTGCCGGAGATAATACTTTCCGGCAGCCTCGGCAAGATGGACTGGGACAAGCAACTAATGTACGAGCCCGGCTTTTCCGCTTCGGCGGCTACGGGCTTCCACTTCGCGCCCAGGGTGGAGGACCTGCTGAAAGGGGAAAGCCTCTCGGCCTCCAAGGAATTCTCGCTGGAGCTGGACCCCTACCTGGTCGACCACTCCATAAACGGCACGCCCTACGTGCCCGGGGTTATCGGGCTCGAGACCTTCGCCGAAGTTTCAACGCTGGTGACAGGCGCCCCGCCCAAGGCATTGACCGGGGTCCGCTTCGCCGTGCCGATAAAGCTGCTCAGGAACAAGCCGGCCGACGTGAAGATAAAGGCCCTGGTCCTGGGCTCCGGCGCCGGCTGCGAGATACGCCTGGAGTCCGACTTCGTCAGCCCCAAAGGCCTGCGCCTGGGCCAGACGCGCACCCACTTTAAGGCCGTTTCCACCGCCGACGCTCCTTCCGCCTGGAACCCTGAGATGCGCCCCGCGCTCCCGAAGTTGAAGAAATACAAGGCTGACGCTTCGACCATCTACAAGACCTACTTCCACGGCCCCAGCTTCCAGGTGCTGGACGGGATAATTTCCGTGGAGAAGACCTCCGTGCTGGCGGTCTTCAAGCGGCCGGCCGCCCCGCTGTGGAAGCACGGACAACAGAAGCTGGTCTTCCACCCGCTGGTATTCGAGGCCCTGTTCCAGGCCTGCGGCTGGCGCGACATTCAGTTCGACAGGGCCATGGCCCTGCCTGACGCCATAGGCGCGGCCATAGTCTACGACCACGAGCCGGTAGACCCGGAGACGCTGTTTCTCTACGGCGTTTTCAAGGGACGCTCTGACGACGGCCGCAGTCTCTACGACGCGTGGGCTTTCGACGGCGAGTTCAACCTGACGGCGGAACTGCGCGACTACGCGATGATCCCGACCCCGATATAACCGATGACAAACGCGGAAACATGGCCTGAGACCGGTGCCAGCGTCAAATTCCTGAAGGTGGAGGGACTTGATCCCGGCGCCGCCTTATCCGAACGGGAGGCGGCGTTGTATTCCGCCTTCCGCGTGGAGAAAAGGCGGAAGGAGTGGCTGGCGGGGCGCCTGGCCGCTAAATCCCTGCTGGCCGCGGCCGGCGGGGGGGAAGTCCTGTCCGGCTTCGAGATCTCCAGCGACCTGCTCGGGCGCCCCTCCTGCGGGACAACGCTGCTATCGATATCGCATTCCAACGGCTGGGCGATGGCGGCCATGAAGCCCGGCTCGGCCTTCCTTGGCGCGGACTTGGAGAAGATAGAGGAACGCCACCCCGCCTGGTACTCCGATTATTTCCATCCCTCGGAACTTCAAAAGCCGGACTCTTCGGAAGGGACGCGCCTCTGGGCTATAAAAGAAGCCCTGCTGAAAGCGCTCGGGCTGGGGCTGATGGCCGACCCGCTCGACATAAGAGTTGCCGGGGAAATAAAGTTCAGCGGCAAGCCGCTGGAAAGATACAAGGAACTGGGCAGCCCCGCCTTTACGGTGGAAATACGCGCCTTCCCCGAGGGCTTCTGGACGGCCCTGGCCGCGGACAAACAGGGGCAGGCCAGCCTGTAAAAAGGTAGAATATAATTTTGGAGGAAACCAATGTCTGATCTAATGGAAGACCCCATCTCGGGAACCAGCGCGGCCCAGGAGGCCGGCAAGAAATCCCATCCCAAAAAAGTCCGCGTTGTCCCGGAATCCCTGAAGAAATTCCGCGAAATACAGGCCCTGGCCGAAGCCGGCGGCCCTCCCGAAAAAATAGCTGCGCAGAAAGCCAAGGGCAAGCTCACGGCCAAGGAAAGGATAGCGTACCTGGTGGACGAGGGTTCTTTCCAGGAGTTGGGCCTGCTGATGGAGACCCGCTGCACCGATTTCGGCGTAAAGGATAAGCATATAAAGGGCGACGGCGTAATAACCGGGTTCGGCAGGATAAACGGCCGCCTGGCGGCCATCTTCTCGGAAGATTTCACGCAGATGGGCGGCTCGCTGGGCCGTACGCACGCCGATAAAATAACAAAGCTGATGGACATGGCCGCCGATGCCCGCGTGCCCGTGATAGGCATACTGGACTCGGGCGGCGCCCGCATACAGGAAGGCGTGGACTCCCTGGACGGCTACGGCGAGATCTTCTACCGCAACACCAAATATTCCGGCATAATCCCCCAGATCTCCATCATCCTCGGCCCCTGCGCCGGCGGCGCGGTCTATTCGCCGGCCCTCACCGACTTCGTTTTCATGGTCAAGGGGATCAGCCATATGTTCGTGACCGGGCCTGAAGTGGTGAAGGCCGCCACCGGCGAAGAGGTGGATTTCGAGACCCTCGGCGGGGCGATGACGCACGCCACTAAATCCGGGGTCTGCCATTTCGTGGCGAACTCGGAGCCGGACTGTTTCAGGCAGGTAAAAGAGCTGATGAGTTTCCTGCCCCAGAACCGTTTCGAACTCCCTCCGCTCCAAGCCACCAAGGACGCCGACGAGAGGAAGATCTCGCTGATGGAGAGGCTCTGCGAGATGGACCCCCGCAAGCCTTACCGCGTGCACCACGTGGTCTGGTGGCTGTCGGACGACCACAAATTCCTGGAAGTCCACCACAACTACGCCAAGAACATAGTGGTGGGTTTTATACGCCTCGGCGGCCGGGTAGTGGGCGTGGTAGCCAACAACCCGGCGCACATGGCCGGCGCGCTGGACATCAACGCCTCCGACAAGGCGGCGCGCTTCATCCGCTTCCTTAACAGTTTCAATATCCCCATCCTCACGCTGATAGACGTGCCCGGCTACTGGCCCGGCGTGGCCCAGGAGCACGGCGGCATCATACGCCACGGCGCCAAGATACTTTACGCCTACTCCGAAGCCACCGTGGCGAAAGTCACGCTGGTGCTGCGCAAGGCCTACGGCGGAGCCTACATCGCGATGAGCTCCAAACTTATGGGCGGCGATATCAACTTCTCGCTGCCTTCGGCCGAAATAGCGGTAATGGGGTCGCGCGGCGCCGTGGAGATACTCTACTCCCGCCAGATAAAAGAGGCGAAGGAAGAGGAAAGGGACGCCCTGCGCGCCAAACTGGCGAAAGAATATTCGGACAAGTTCGCCTCGCCTTACCAGACAGCTTCCACAGGTTCGATAGACGAGATAATAGAGCCGGCGCAGTCGCGCACCCGCCTGATAAACGCCTTCCGCCTTCTGGCCGGAAAGCGCCGCCCCGGCGAGAACGAACACACCGGGAACATCCCGCTGTAAAAAGGGGAAGTCCCGGGTCCAGGGTCATTAGTTCCTCTTATACCCGCATTAAGGTTTTTAAACCGAACCTTTTTTTGTTTTTTGTATAATAGTACTTACAGTACTTTAAGGAAAACATATGGATCTCCCTATTCAGATGCTCATAACCGCAGTGGCCGTGCCGGTCTTTGGCGCGTTCCTCATACCGATCGCCGCCAAAGTGTCCGTCCCGACCAGGAACGCCTTCGCCGTACTTCTGGGCCTCTTCACCTTCTTCGCCGCGGCCTCGCTGATGAAGCTGGTTGTAGGCGGACAGACCGCCTCCTGGACCCTGGCCTTCCCGCGCGGCTTCGACCTGATACTGCACGCCGACATGCTCTCGGTCTTCATGGCCTCCATCTCGGCTTTCGTCAGCGCGATAATCCTGATCTACTCGCTGGACTACATCTCCCACTACGACAACCAGACCGAATACTACGCGATGGTGGTCCTGTTCCTGGGCTCTATGATGGGCCTGGTGTTCTCCGCCAGCCTCCTGTGGATGTACGTGTTCTGGGAAATGACCGGCTTCGCCAGCTGGCGCCTTGTAGGCTTCTTCCGCTCGGACAAAGACGTGGCCAAGGCCAACAAGACCATACTTGTGACCGTGTTCGGCGCGCTGTGCATGCTGGTCGGCATCATCATGATCTACTTCGACTATGGCACGCTGGACCTGCGTGCCCTGCATGGCCAGGCCATCTCCTACGCGGCCGCCGGCTTCATTCTGGTGGGCATACTTTCCAAATCGGCCACGCTACCCTTCTCCACCTGGCTGCCCGATGCCGGCGTGGCGCCGTCCACCGTAACCTCGCTGCTGCACGCGGCCGTACTGGTAAAGATCGGCGTGTACGCCTACGCCCGCATCTTCGGCGTCACCTTCGCCGCTCCCGACGGCTTCTCCACCGCCGTCCTCTACATCGCCGGCGCCAGCGCCCTGGTCTCGGCCGGGGCCGCGCTTATCGACACCGACATCAAGCGGATAATCGCCTACTCCACCATCAGCCAGCTGGCCTTCATTTTCCTGGGCCTGGCTTCGGGCAACAAGACCGCTTTCGCGGGCGCGCTGCTCTACATCCTGATGCACAGCATTGCCAAAGCCGGCCTGTTCCTGTGCGCCGGCATCATCGAGCAGAACGCCCACACCAAGGATATAAACCAGATGGGCGGTCTGTTCTCGTCCATGCCGGTCACCGGCGCGGCTTTCGCGCTCTGCTCGCTTTCCGTGATGGGCATCCCGCCCTTCGGCGGCTTCTTCAGCAAGTTCATGGTCTTCTCCGGGGCCGCCCAGAACGGCAACCTGCCCGTACTGCTGATGTTCCTGGCCGGCGCGGTGATGACGCTGCTCTACCTGGTCCGCCTGTTCTACAAGATCTTCCTCGGTGAGCCCGGCGGGCATGGGAACCCTAAAGAGGGCTCCTACACCATGGTGGCCAGCGTAATGGCTCTCGCGCTTATAGGGCTGGCCCTCGGCGCGCTGATCTACTACCCGTCAGCCTATACCGAACTCCTCACCAACAACTTAGGAGTGAACCTTCAATGAACCTGATACTCATACCCATAATCCTGCCCATCGTTTCGGCCCTGGCGCTGCTGCTCATCAGCGAGCGGACCCGCTATCTTAAGGAACTGCTGGCCATCTGCGCGTCCGTCGTTTCGCTGCTGGCCGCCGCCAACATCTTCCTGCTGCCGGCGCAGACCGTCTCTTACGCCTGGCTGGGCTCGGCCATCAGCTTCACGCTCTCCACGGACACGCTCAGCGCGTTCCTGCTCTTGGCCGCGGGGCTATTCTCGGCCGCCATCTCCATCTATTCCTTCAGCATGCCCAACAAGGGCCCGGCCAAATGGTTCTTCTTCAACCTGCTGATGACCCAGGCCTTCGCCTCGGGCGCGGCCCTGGCCGACAATATGGTGGCCATGCTGTTCTTCTGGGAAGGCCTGCTGGTGTTCCTATACACCTTCATCGCCCTATCGCAGACCACCTACGCCGCCAAGCGCACCGCCATGAAGGCTTTCCTTATTAATGGAGCCACCGACATCTGCCTGCTGGTCGGAATCACGATAACCGGCTACATAGCCGGCACCATGAGCATGTCCGAGATCTCCCACAACAAACTGACGCTGGACTACGGCTGGTCCGTGTTCGCCTACGTGCTGCTGCTGATAGGCGCGGTCTCCAAGGCCGGGGCCTTCCCGTTCCATACCTGGATCCCCGACGCCGCCACCGACTCGAGCGCGTCTTTCATGGCCTTCGTGCCGGCGGCCATAGACAAGTTGCTGGGCATCTACTTCCTGGCCCGCGCCAGCATTTACCTTTTCGTGCTTAACGGCACCATGCAGCTGGTGCTGATGACCCTGGGCGCGGTCACCATTTTGGTGGCCGTAATGATGGCCCTGGTGCAGAAGGACTACAAGCGCCTGCTCTCTTACCACGCGGTAAGCCAGACCGGGTACATGATCCTGGGCATTGGCACACTTAACCCCATAGGCATAGCTGGCGGCTTGTTCCACATGATCAACCACGCCACCTACAAGTCCTGCCTGTTCATGACCTCCGGCTCGGTGGAACGCCAGGCCGGCACCACCGACCTGTCGAAGCTGGGCGGCCTGTTCCGCGCGATGCCTGTGACAGGGCTCTGCTTTATCATAGCCGCCGCCGCCATCTCCGGCATAGCGCCGCTGAACGGCTTCTTCTCCAAGGAGCTGGTCTACAAGGGCACGCTGGATACCGGCTACACCATATTCTTCCTAGCGGCAGAACTCGGCTCTTTCCTGACGCTGGCCTCTTTCCTTAAGCTCGGGCACTCCGTGTTCTTCGGGGTACGCCCCGAGAACCTTAAGGAAACAAAAGAAGCGCCCTTCTCCATGCTGCTGCCCATGCTGGGACTGGCCGCTATCTGCGTGGTTTTCGGCTTCGGCGCCCAACTGCCCATAAACTGGTTCATCTCGCCTTCGCTTGAAGCCCTGAACATCAGGCACGGGATACTCACCGGCTTCCACCCCGACAAACTCTACTTCCTCTCGGTCATAGTGATCCTGGCAGCGGTCATCAACCACCTGCTGGGTCTGGCCGCCGGCGGGGGGAAAGCCGACAAGGCTTCCGACCATATACACTACGCACCGGTGCTTAAGGAAGCCTACGCCATGGCCGAGCGCCGCGTGTTCGACATCTACGAGGTAGGGATGGACCGCGTAGTCCCGGCGTTCTCGTACGCGCTGTTCAAGGTGGACCGCTTCTTCGACTGGGTGATAGACACCGCGCCCAGCGGCGCGGCCGGCTTCCTCGGCAACACTTCGCGCCGCTTTCACACCGGTTCCTATCCGCTTTATATGGCGCTGACACTGGCCGGCGCTATAATTTACATCTTGCTGCTTGCCAGCAACGGAGGACTTAAATAATGGACAAGGGACTTCTAGCTTATCTCCTTATCCCTCTGCTGAGCGCGGTAATAATCCCCTTCGCGGCCAGGACCCGTCCCAAAATGGCCGACATACTGGCCAACGTCACGCTGCTGGCGGGCTTGGCGAACCTGCTCTGGCTGGCGCTACGCCCCTCGATGATAGCCGGCGGCTTCGCCGACATCCCGGGTGACGGGCTCTCGCTGCTGCTGGTAGCGGCCGTCTACCTGGTGGGCCTGTGCGTAACGTTCTTCTCGGCCTACTTCATCGAGGAAGGACTGCCCAACAGGCCGGCCTATTACTCGCTGCTGCTGGTCTCGGTAGCGGCCATGACCGGCGTGGTGACCACCACCGACTTCTTCACGCTTTACGTGTTCATAGAAGTCCTGGCGGTCACGTCCTTCGCGCTGATAACCACCGACGACTCCTCCGCAGGCATAGAGGGCGCGCTGAAGTATTTCTTCCTGACCTTCCCGGCCTCGGTGCTGATCATAGTCGGCATAGCCATACTGATGATGACGCTCGGCAGCCTGTCGTACGAGAACCTGCGCCTCTTCATGGCCTCGGACGCGCCCGCTGGCCCCGTCACCTTCGCCTCGGCGCTGATCATGCTGGGCTTCATAGTTAAGTCCGGCGTGGTGCCCTTCCACACCTGGACGCCCGACGCCTACCAGGGCGCCTACGCCCCGGTCTCGGCGCACTTGGCAGGCATAGTCACCAAGATCTCCGGCGTGTACGCCATAATAAAACTGGCCACGCTGCTGCGCTTCTTCGACGGCAGGGCGCAGGCCCTTTCGGAGATGCTGATGTTCCTCGGCATGCTGTCCATAGCCGTGGGGGCTCTCGCCGCGCTGAAGCAGACCAATTTCAAGCGCATGCTCGCCTTCTCCAGCATCAGCCAGATAGGCTATATAGTGCTGGCGGCCGGCCTGGGCACGCCGCTCGCCATCATGGGCGCCGTGTTCCATCTTATCAACCACGCCACCTTCAAGACCGTGCTGTTCCTCAACAGCGCGAGCCTGGAGAAATCCACAGGCACCACCGACATGGACAAGCTGGGCGGCATGGAACACTCTATGCCCTGGACGTCCTGGACCTCGATAGTGGCCCTGCTGTCCACCGCCGGCGTGCCGCCGCTGTCCGGCTTCTGGAGCAAGCTGCTGATCATCCTGGCGCTGTGGGAGTCCGGCCTGCGCGTGTACGCCGTGCTCGCGTTGCTGTTCAGCATAGTGACCCTGGCCTATTTCATGATGATGCAGAAGAAAGTCTTCTTCGGCAAAAAGACCCCGGCCTCGGAGCGCGTCCAGGAAGTTTCTGCCCCGCTGCTGGCACCCGTGGTGCTGATGAGCGCCATAATAGTGGCGCTGGGACTGCTGTTCCCGTACTTTTACGCCTACGTTAAAGTAGTGGCGGAGAGGATAATACTATGATCTACCACACCCTGCTGTTCGCCCTGGCCGCGGTTTTCGCGCTCTGGGCCGTAATGGCCCGCAAGCTTCTTGTTTCCGCCATAATGCTGGCGCTGGTCAGCGTATGCGTCTCGCTGATATTCTTCGACTTCGGCGCCCCTTGGGCCGGCGTCTTCGAACTGTCGGTCTGCGCCGGGCTTATCACCGTGCTGTTCGTAGGCGCGGTCAGCCTTATCCGGGCCGAGGACGAGAAGCGCCCAGAGAACCGGGCACGCTTCTACGCGCTTCCTTTTGCCGCCGCTATCTTCGCCATTGCCGCCTGGTTCTACCTGCCCGCCTTCGTGGAAGAGCTGGCCGCCGGCGCCAAGATAGGCAGCGGGGGGGGCTCCATAGGCAGGGCCCTGTGGGGCATGCGCCGCCCGGACCTGCTCGGCCAGGTTCTGATGCTGGCCGCAGGCGTCTTCGTGATAAAATCGGTATTCCCGAGGAGGACCCAGAGCAAATGAACATTTTCTCACTGGACTGGTACCTGATAGCGATCATAATGTTCGTCGGCTTCTACTGCATGCTGGCGTCGCGCAGCATAGTGCGCCAGCTGATAGGGCTTGAGATCATCTCTAAAGCCGCCATGCTGACAGTCATCTCCGCCGGGGCGCTTTCCAACAACCTGATCTACGCGCAGGCCCTGCTTATAACGATGATAGTGATAGAGGTAGTGGTGGTGGCCACGGGCCTGGCCCTGCTGGTAAAGAACTTCCGCCTCCACGGCTCCGCCGACATCTGGACGCTGAGCAGTCTGAAAGGATAACGACATGAACATACTCCTTTTTCCTCCCGTAGCCTTCATAATCTCCCTGCTGTTCGTGATGTTCCTGTCCGAACTGCTCTCGCCGATGGCCGCCAAGCCGGCGCGCGTGCCGGGATCGGCCAAGCACAAAGCCTACGGCTGCGGCGAGGACGTGCCGGTGGAACAGGCCAAGGCCATACCGGATTACCAGGGCTTTTTTCCTTTCGCCATCTTCTTCACGCTGCTGCACGTGGCGGGGCTGATGCTGGCCACCTGGAGCTTCAACCCGGGCTCCGCCGGCGTAGGGCTGGTGCTGGGCTACGCGGGGGCGGTTCTAGTTATCCTCACCATACTCTTCGTGGGCTAAAAACATGAAAATCATAGACAAACTGATAACCTGGTCGCTGCTTAAGTCTCCCTGGATCCTCCACTTCAACTCCGGCGCCTGCAACGGCTGCGACATAGAGATAGTGGACGCACTTACCCCCAAGTACGACGTGGAGCGCTTCGGCATAGTCCTTAAGGCCACGCCGCGGCACGCCGACATACTGGTGGTCAGCGGCCCCGTCACCCGCCAGCAGGCCAAGCGCCTCAAGACCATTTACGAGCAGATGCCCGAGCCCAAGTTCGTGATGGCCGTGGGCGCCTGCGGCTGCTCCGGCGGCGTGTTCAACGGTTGCTATGGCGTGATCCCCGGCGTGCACCAGACCCTGCCGGTCTCGGTCTACATCCCCGGCTGCCCGGTGCGCCCCGAAGCCATAATCGACGGCGTGGTGAAACTGATACAGAGCGTGGAAGGGAAGAAATAATATGAGCGATTTTGAGAAAGAAGAGAAGATGAAGTCGGACATAGAGACGAAGTTCCACGGCGCGGTCTCCAACGCCGTGGTGCAGCGCAAGAACCGCGTCTGGCTGGACTGCGAACCCGCGAAGCTCCCCGAGCTGCTGGCCTGGCTGAAAGCCGAAGGCTTCAACCACCTGGCCACGATAACCGGTTTCGACGAGGGGGAGAACCTCGGCGCCTATTATCACATGACCGATACGAAAATGCTGATAAACATAAAGGTCAGGACGCCCCGCGCCACCCCATCCATCCCGTCGGTGCTGGCCTCTTTCCCCAGCGCCGTCTCCTACGAGAAGGAACTTGAGGACATGTTCGGCATCAAGATAGCCGGGCTGCCCGCCGGGCGCCGCTACCCGCTGCCGGAAGATTTCCCGACCGACCAGTATCCGCTCAGGAAGGACTGGAAGTTCGTCCAGCCCGCGGAAGAAATGGAGGCCAAATAATGTCCAAGATAACCATCCCCTTCGGGCCCCAGCACCCCGCTCTTAAAGAGCCCGAGAATTTCATGCTCGTCCTGGAAGGCGAGCAGATCACCAGCGCCGGCATAAACCTGGGCTACAACCACCGCGGCATGGAAAAGGCCGCCGAAGAGCGCACCTACCTGCAGGACCTGTATTTGATAGAGCGCGTCTGCGGCATCTGCTCCCATTCCCACACCACCTGCTACATTACCAACGTCGAGGAGCTAGCCAAGTGCGAGACCCCCAAGCGGGCCCTCGCCATCCGCACCCTTATAGGCGAACTGGAGCGCGTGCACAGCCACCTGTTGTGGCTGGGCGTGGCCGGCTATGAAATGGGCTTTGAGACGCTGTTCATGTACACCTGGCGCGACCGCGAGCAGGTGCTGGACTGCCTTGAGCTCTTGAGCGGTAACCGCGTGCACTATTCCATCAACACCATAGGCGGCGTGCGCCGCGACATCACCGCCGAGCAGAAGACAGAGGTGAAGAAGCGCATAAACTACCTGATGGAGCGCACCAACTATTACATAAAGCTCGCCACCGAGGAGCCGACAGTGCTGGCCCGCACGCAGAAAGTGGGCAAGCTGCCGCTGGACGTGGCCATAGAGCGGGGCGCCGTGGGCCCCACCGCCCGCGCCTCCGGCCTGGCGCGCGACGTGCGCAAGGACGAGCCGTACCTCATCTACAACGAACTGGATTTCAAGGTCATCACACACAACACCTGCGACGTCTTCGGACGCCTGGTGGTGCGCGCTCTAGAGCTGGTGGAGTCCTACAAGATGATCCATCAGGTCATAGACAACCTACCCGAGGGCCCGATAGCCGTTAAGGTGCCGATGAAGATCGCCCCCGGCGAGGCCGTGAACCACTACGAGGCTCCCCGCGGCGAGGACATCCACTATCTCAAATCGAACGGCACCGACAAGCCCGAGCGGCTGAAAGTGCGCGCCCCGACGCTGGCCAACCTGCAGAGCGTGGCCTACATGATGGAAGGCGGCTGGCTGGCCGACGTGCCCCTGGTGATAGCGGCCATCGACCCGTGCATGTCCTGCACGGACCGCGCCGCGGTCTGGGATGCCAAGAAGGGGAAGACCGAGGTTTACAGCTGGGAAGAGATGCGCAAGATGGGCATAGAGCATTACAAGCGCCGCGGCGTGGACTTCTCCAAACTGTGATCGAATCAAGGAAACTATGACAATGGACTCCATATTCCCGTCGCTGGCATATCTGCTGATCTTCCCGGGCTTCCTGTTCCTGGCCGTCTACGGTCTTTTCCTGCAGTGGGTGGACCGGAAACTATGCGCGGTGATGCAGAACCGCATGGGCCCCCCGTGGTTCCAGGGCTACGCCGACTTCATAAAGCTGCTGGCGAAGGAAGTGATAGTGCCGGACGAGGCCAGCGGGACGATGTTTCGCGTGCTGCCGTTCTTCGCTATGGCCGCGGTGATGACCGCCCTGGTCTCTATCCCCGTGTGGGGGCACGCGCTGTACAGTTTCCAGGGAGACATGGTGGCGGTGATTTATCTGCTGACCATCCCGACGGTGACTTTCTTCCTGGCCGGCTGGAGCTCGTCGAGCCCCTACGCCACGGTCGGTTCCATGCGCGTGCTGACGCAGCTCTTCGCCTACGAAGTGCCACTGATGCTATCGCTGATAGGGCCGGCGATACTGGCAGGAACCTGGAACATAACGGAGATCTCGGCTTTCTTCGCGGCCAACCCGTCGCTGATCCCAGCGCAGATCCTCGGCTTCGCGGCCGCGCTGATAGCGCTTCAGGGGAAGCTCGAGCGCATGCCTTTCGACATTCCTCACGCCAAGAACGAGATAGTGGGCGGCCAGTTCACGGAATATTCCGGGCGGCTGTTCGGCTTCTTCTGCCTGGCAGTGGATATGGAGCTGGTGGTGGGCGCGGCGCTGCTGAACGCGGTGTTCCTGGGCGGCGCACTGGGTTTCCACGGCGCGGCGGGCGTGGCGATGTTCCTGGGGAAGACGCTGTTCATCACCTTCCTGCTGGCGCTGCTTAAAGTGCTGATGGCCCGTATCCGCATAGAGCAGATGATAAATTTCTGCTGGAAGTACCTGGCCCCGGTGGCGATGGCGCAGGTTATCTTCGATATTTTCCTCAAAGCCAGATTAGGATAACCCCATGAAAATACCCGCAAGAGTCTTCAGCGAAGTGATAAAGCATCTTTTCAAGAAACCGGCGACAAGCAGCTACCCGTTCACGCCGGCCAAGCCCGCGGCGCAGTTCCGGGGCCGCATAGACTTCGACTCGTCGAAGTGCATAGGCTGCCAGATGTGCGTGCGCGTCTGCCCGGCCAAGGCCATAGAGATACCGCTTTCAAAGGAGCAGCCGCCGGCTCCCGTGCAGGTTGAGGGGCAGCCCATAGTACCCGCCAAGAAGAAATTCGACTGCATCATGCGCCTGGGCAGCTGCGTGTACTGCTGGCAGTGCGCCGAGACCTGCCCGAAGAAGGCCCTGATAACCACCCAGGACTTCGAACTGGCCAGCGTCAACCGCAAAGAACTCACCAGGCACTACAAATAACCCGCGTCTCACACGCAAATAAAGAAGCCGGCACAAAAGCCGGCTTCTTTATTTGCCGCATGGCTTTGGATGGGGGACCGCAGGATAGCCAAGTCGGGGTGGCAAGGGTATGGGTTCGGCGGGTCTTCTCGGGGTGGAGCGAAGCGACACTTCTTCGCCCGACGCTTACGTAAGCGCGGAGGCAGAGAGTATGAGGCACGCGCACGGTGTGCGCGACGCCGGTCCCGACGGGCCCATACCCTCGCCGCCCCGATAGGACTCGCGCAGACTATGCCAACAGATACAATCATAGTGCAGTCGATTGTCCTGTCCTTTTGCTATTATTCTTTCATGGAAGCTTCCCCGGTCACTATGAAAACATTAAAACCGAATGAAATGAAGTTCTGGCAGGGGTATTTGGATTCTCTTCCTGCTTCGGCACGGCCTATTCTGCCGTATGTGGAGGCTGCATTTCCTGGCAATCGGAAAATCGCTGACGGATTGCTGGATCTTTATTTGACCGGGGAAAAGACCGCGGGCAGCAGTCTGGTAAAAGACTTTGAAGCCGCCGGGGACAGGCTTCCTGCCATTGGGAGCTATTGGATAATTTTAGACAGCAAAGATACCCCGGCTTGCATCGTAAAAACAGTGAATGTTGCCTGCAACCTCTTCAAAGACATTCCGGAGTTAATTGCCAAAGCCGAGGGAGAAGGCGACTGCTCGGTCGCCTACTGGAAAAAGGCGCATGGAGCGCTGTTTTCACCGTACCTGGAAAAATTGGGGATTAACGACCTGCAAAACGCCATGATCCTCACTGAATTTTTCAAAGTAGTCTACAGACCATATTGAATACTGGGGCGCAACAGGGGGTACACGCTACTTACTGTGCGAAAGCGGGCGGTGGGGGGCATGGCCGCCGGTCGCGCGCTGCATTAGGACTTCGTTGATCAGCGTCTGGTAGCCTATGCCGCGCTGTTTGGCCTGGGCGTGGGCCCATTCCAGCGCTTTGGGGTGCAGCCGGATGTGAACATCCCTGTACTTATCGGCGCCCTTCGGAGGGCGGCCCCGGGAAGGGCGCTTCACATGAAAAGTAGCCTCTATGGCCTTTTTATAAGCCGTCGTTTCCCGCGGAGTCACCCGCCGCGCTTTTGAAAAATCAAATTCCTTTACTTTCTTCATACAGCCTCCTTTCCCGGCGGTTAGCACGCCGCGCGCTGACGATCCTAATATTCCCGGCCGGCGGGCGTATAGTGAACACAACGACCACGACTTTTTCACCGGAATCGCCTATCAGCCACTGCCTGCGCTCACGGGAGGAATGCCTCTCGTCCTCCACCATCAAGGCGCAAGAGTCGTCAAAAGCGAACGCAGCCATCTCAAAGCTTATCCCGTGCTTAAGGGCATTGAGTTCGGCCTTTCTCCCGTCCCATTCGAACCTCATATTTACAGTGTACACCATAAATCAGGCATAGTCAAGAGCCCTTCTACGCTATCGTCAGACTACGGCAACAGATTTATTCTTCTGTCTGGTCCGGTCAGTTTGAGGGTACCGGAGGGGTGTATAACTCCGTCGCGGAAGCAGGAGAGGTACTTTTTTATCTGGGCGTGCCAGGTTTGCCAGTCGTGGGGCCATTCGCGGCCCCAGGCGTTGTACCAGCAGGGGATGCCCTTGGCGGCGCAGATGCCGCCCAGCGCCGCCGCCTGGTCGTTGAAAGTCTCCCAGGCGCCGCCGCCGTGGGCGATGACCAGGTAGCCCTCGCGCAGCTTTGACAGCATAGCTTCGTCCCTCAGACCCGGCAGATAGCTCAAAGGCTCGTTGAAATACACGCCGGGATCGGAATAGCCGCCCAGCTCACCCTTTATAGCGTAAAGACCGCTCAAACACACCGCAGAATCGAAAGTTTCCGGGAACTTCAGGAAGAAATTGGCAGAATGAAAGCCCCCAAAACTGTTTCCCGTAGCAATGAACTTCTCCCGCACCCCGCAGGTCTTCTGCAGAAAAGGCACCACTTCCCGGTTGATACACACCTCGTACTGCGCGTGCCGCCTGCCTATCCACTCGTCCCGCACCGGCTTATACCAGGACTCCCCGTCCCGCCCGTCCACCGCCACTACCATAATATCCCCGCACTCTATAAATTCCGCCATCGCCCCTGTCATACCCCGGTTCTCGTAGTCGAAGAACCGGCCGCACGACGTAGGAAAAGTCATAATGGGCTTGCCGGAACTCCCGTAGACCTTAAGTTCGAAGTTCTGCCCCAGGGCATCGCTGTAAAACTTGTGGTAGTTGATTTCCATGTTCATCAATGTTATTAAATTTAGACCGCCGTATAACAGTATGCTAAAATTTAATTACATCATGAACTTCGTCTTCCTGTCACCACATTTCCCTTCCAACTACCGGTTCTTTTGCCGCAGCCTGAAAGCCGCCGGCTTCAACGTGCTCGGCATAGGCGACGCCGAATTCGGCGCGCTACACCCGGAACTGGCAAACTCGCTCGCCTGGTATTACAAAGTCGGCAACATGCACAATTACGAAGAACTGCAGCAGGCCTGCCGCTTCTTCACCGAAAAGTTCGGCCACATAGACCGCATAGATTCGCTGAACGAATACTGGCTGGAGACCGAAGCCGCCCTGCGCACCGAATTCGATATCTACGGCATACACAACGATACCATAGCCGACATACGCCGCAAGTCCCGCATGAAGGATATCTTCGCCGCGGCCGGCATACCGCACGCGCGGGGCCGGATAGTGCATACCCTGGAGGAACTCAAGGCCTTCTCCGGGGAAGTGGGCTTCCCCGTGATAGTGAAGCCCGACAACGGCATGGGCGCGGCCTTCACCTACAAGCTTTACGATGGCGCCCAACTGGTCTCTTTTTTCGCCGGCAAGCCGGACAAGGAATTCATAGCCGAGGAATTTATAGCGGGGGACATCGTAACCTTCGACGGGCTGGCGGACCGGGAGGGGAAGGTAGTTTTCTGCACCTCGCACGTCTACGGCGAGGACGTGATGGAGGCCGTGCTGGCCGACGCACATATTTCCTATTATTCCGTAAGGGACATCCCCCCGGACCTGGAGAATGCCGGCCGCAAGCTGGTGGAAGGCTTCAAGGTCAGGGAACGCTTCTTCCACTTCGAGTTCTTCCGCCGTAAGGACGGCACGCTTTATGCGCTGGAAGTGAACATCCGCCCGCCCGGCGGCTTCACCATGGACATGTTCAACTACGCCTGCGACATAGACATGTATTCGATATGGGCCCGCATGATGGCGGGGGAGAAAGTGCGGCTGGATTACCTCCGGAAATACCACTGCTGCTACGCCGGCCGCAAATACCGTTTAAATTACCGCTATTCCCATCAGGAACTGCTGAACATGCTGGGCCCCAAGGTCGTGCAACACCAGGAACTGCCCCCGGTGCTCGCCCGCGCCATGGGCGACTGCGGCTACCTGGTCCGCGCCACCGACCCCGCCTCCATCCTGGAAGCGGTAAGACTTATACACGCGGTAAAGTAGTTTTCCGCTGTCCCGTACCCGACGCATTCCCCATCCATATCCCAGAGTTGTTACGACGGGTAAAATTTCTTATAATAGGGGTATGATAGGTACTGAAATCGAGAACTGGTTCGACTCCAGTCTGATACTTGGGAACACACCCGAGGCTTATGGGCTGGCCATAGTGGCCTTCTGCGCCGCCCTGGCGCTGCTTTACATTGTAAAGAACATCGGCATAGCCCGCCTTAAGGTCCTGGCCCAGAAAACCGAAACCGACCTGGACGACCTAGTAGTCTGTCTCATTGAGAAATTCCGCTGGTTTGAATACCAGATAGCCGCCTTTTACGTGGCTACCCGCTACCTGCAGCGCGCCCCGGCCTTCGACAAAGCCCTCAAGCTCGTCATCCTGCTGGTCTTCACCTACCGCGCCATCACCATGGCGCAGGAACTCCTCTCCTATTGGATAAACAAAATTGCCGCCCAGCGCCAGCTCTCCGGCACCGCCAAGACCTCAGTGGTGCACAGCACCCAGGTGATACTGCGCACCGTAGTCTGGGTGGCGGCCATGCTGTTCGTGCTGGACAACCTCGGCGTCAATATTTCCGCCGTGCTCACCGGGCTGGGCATAGGCGGCGTGGCCGTGGCCCTGGCCGCCCAGGCCATACTGGGCGACCTCTTCAACTTCTTCGTCATCCTGCTTGATAAACCCTTCAACATCGGGGATTTCGTCACTTCCGAAGCGGTCTCCGGAACCATAGAACACATAGGCCTGAAATCCACCCGCATCCGAAGCGTCTCCGGGGAGATGGTTGTAGTCTCCAACTCCAACCTGTTGGGCTCGCGCATACGCAATTATAAGGACCTCACCAAGCGCCGCGTACTCTTCAAGACCGCCGTGGTATACGGCACCAGCCCTGAACTCCTTAAAACGATACCGTCCATAATGCGCAAAGCCGTAGAATCACGCCCCAAGGCGGAGTTCGACCGTTGCAATCTCTACAACTGCGGGGACTTCTCGCTGGACTTTGAGACCGTCTATTACACGACGGAGCCGAATTACAACGCCTACATGGCGGCGCACGAACAGGTGCTGCTGTCCATCCTAGAGGGCTTCGCCTCGGCCGGCATTAAGACCGCGTACCCCACACAGACCGTTTTTGTAAATAAGTAAGGAGGAAAAACATGAAAAGATACATATTGCTGGCAGCGGTCCTGGCGCTCTGCGCAACGGGACTGCAGGCGGCGGAAAAGAACGTGGCCGTGGTGAACGGGACCAAGATCGCCTCGGAGGAACTGACAAAGAAGCTCTGGTGGCAATACGGCGCCCAAGGACTGACCGAACTCATCGACGAGAAGCTGCTGCTTGCCGAGGCTGACAGCATGGGAATGAAAGCCGATCCCAAGGAAGTAGAGACCCGCTTCAGCAGCCTGGCGGCCAACTACGCGGACAAGGACCAGTTCGAAAAGAACCTAAAATCCGTGGGCTGGTCCACGGAAGACCTCCGTGGCCTTATATCCAGGCAGTTGCGCATACGCGCCGCCGTAATCGCCGCCAAGAAGCTGGCCGTCACGGACGAGGACACCAAGGCCTTCTTCGACAAGAACAAGGAGAAGCTCGGTACCCCGGAATCCATAAAGCTCAGCCAGATCTTCGTGAACACCAAGGCCGAAGCTGACGAAGCCTACGAGCTCATTTCCTCGGTAGGCGCGGACTTCTCGAAGCTTTCCACGGTAAAATCCGCCGACGCCAACCTCAAGAAGAACAACGGCAGCCTGGGCTACATCTCTAAGGGGATGCTGGTGCCGGAAATAGAGAAGGAGATCTTCGCGCTACAGCCCGGCCAGTACACCAAGGTGCTTGCCACCGGCAACGGCTACAGCATATTCAAGGCGGAAGAGCGCAAGCCCGGCAAGGAAGCCACCTTTGACGCGGTCAAGGAAGAGCTGAAGACGGCCCTGCTGAACCAGGCTATAACCCAGAAACTCCCGGAACTGGCGGCCGAACTGCGCCAGAAAGCCAAGATAGAAATAATAAAATAGTTAAGCGCCGCTAAACAGGAAAAGGGCGGGCCGGAATATCCGGCCCGCCCTTTTTTATAAGCCGCTCTGTTTTAGTGCGCGGCCTCGCCTTCCGCAGGTCCTTTCTTGCCGAAGAAGCTGTGCAGCACGAAGTAGATGACCATGCCGGCCAGTATGATCTGCGTAGCGTAGAAGTTCCTGGCGCTGGAGGACGCGTACAGGGAGTCGAAACGCCCGTACAGCAGTGAGAAGCGGGCCATGACGGTATTGCCGAAGGCGGCGCCGAAATAGACCATCAGGAAATAGATGCCAATGTTCGAAACCTTCTGAAAATGGCCCTTGTGCTCCACGGAGAAGAAGAAGTAGAACAGCACGCAGATCACGCCGAAAGCCACCAGCAGGGCGTTGAAGATGGCGAACGGGCTCATACTGGCCATCAGGGACAGCGGTTGCACGGTGCCCAGGATCTGGCTCATGAAGTCGGTGGACAGCGTGGCCGGGATGGCCAAGCCGGAGCCGTAACCCATGATGAAGGTGAAGCCGTAGCGGGAGATCCACGACAGCTTCGGGATGAACTGGGTCAGCAGCGATATTCCCATCAGGGACGGGATTATGACCAACCAGTCACCGTGGGATACCGGCGTCCAGATCTTGGGCCCCCAGACGGAGAAGACCGAAACCTGGAACAACCAGCCCATGCCGGCGCCCAGGTAAAGGTGCTCCGCTATCTTGAAGAAAGGATTATCCTTATAGAGGAAGCTGAATATCGCGATCGTAAGGCCCGCGGACAGCCACGCACCCGCTATCATCCATGTTTCTGACATAATATCTCCTGTGAATAAGAAAACTGTTAGTACGGCTCACCGGCGCTAGAGGAACTTTACGATCAAGATTATAATATTGGATGTCAGTATCAGCGCCAGCACCAGCAGGTGCCCCAGGTTCAGCGCGTCTATGCCGGAAGTGCCTTTGCCAGGCGACTGTATCAGGGATTCGTACTCGGCGGCGCCCTTCATGCCGCCCAGCAGGCCCTTAAGCTGGCCGGTCTGCAGGTAAGGCCCGTAGCCGGGCTGGCTGATAGCGGTAACTCCGCCGGCCACCGGGACGCTGTATTTATCGCCCACGTAAGCCACCCAGTAATCCAGTATGGCGGTGCCGGTTATGCAGACCACGAAGGATACGTTCTTGTAATTCTTGATCCCGTCCAGCACCGGCATGGTGCGCGTGTCCCGGCCGTTCCTGTCCATGGGGTACATCCCGTAAATATCGGAAGCCATCTGCGTCATGGCCGCCACGATATTCGGCATGTACGGGAAGATCACGTAATCTTTGCCGTCCGTCTTATTGTATTCCTTGCCGACGGTCTCGAATATTTCCTCTATCATGCCAGTAGCGCCGGGGATATAGGTCACCACGCCGACGCGCAGGTTCTTCCTGAAAGCGTGCTTCACGATGGCGGTAGCCATCGGGTGCAGTTCGGGCCTGGTGGAGGGGTCGTAGTCCAGCGAGAAGAGCACGAAAGAGCCGGGTGGCAGTTTCTCTATATAGTCGTAGACGCGCTTGGTTTCCGGGGCGATGGTCTTGTTCGGCAGACCCAGGGGCTTCATGATGGGCACGAAAATGCAGACTGCCAGCAACAGGAAAATCCATCGCCTGTCTATCTTAAAAAATTTCTGAAGGTTTTCCTTGAGCATATTAATCCTTCCCCAAGTATTGTCTTTCGATGCCGAAAATTATCTTGAACGAGGTCACGATAGCGCCTATAGCTATGCCTATCATGATGCCGCGCTTGCCGGCAACGGCGGGCACGGTCATTATCCAGTCTATCACCGTAGAAACGGTGACATGGGTCCAGCCCAGCACCGAGGTCCAGATTATCTGGCCCAGCGGCACTTTGCCGAGTATCAGGACGAAGGCCGCCACGAACAGCACGAAGGCCTGCTTGGATTTTATCCTGAACGACCGGTACGCGGTGGACACGATATAGAAGGCCAGCACCGCGAACATGGTGCCGGACAGGGCCGTGTAGATGCTGCTGTAGGCCCAGCCCAGGGAGGTAGGCCCGGCCGCCGTCATCGACTTGCCGTGGTTCAGAATGGCGGGGATGATTATCGCGAAGAAGCCGATGAAGACGAAAATGCTGTAGCCCCAGCCGTCGACTTTCCTGGAGATCTTGTGGTAATGAGAGAAGAACAGACTTATCAGGCCCAGCAGGAAAGCGAAGGCCGACACGATGTTCTCCCATTTACTCATAAGCTCAATGAAGTTAACGGAAGTCTTATGCGGAACATAGTAGGAGATCAGCGACAGGACGCCGACAACGAAGACTATAAGCAGAGGTATGGTCTTTTTTATGAATTTCATGTCAGTAGGCCTTGAACATATTGAGGATCACGTGCACCAGTGAATCCCAGTGCATTTTGGCACCTATCGCCACGGCGATAATGCCGAAGAACACGGAGAGCATCACTACAAGCTTGCCGAAATCCTGCACCTTCAGGGCGCTCTTGAGCATGGGTTCCCCGGACAGGTAGGCCCCGGCGGCGTAGAGCTCCTCGCCGATAAGCGTATAGTCACAGGCGGTGAAGAAGAAAGGCAACTGGCCTTCAGCGTCGGTGCCCGCTATCTGTATGGCGCCGTTGGTGGCGCCGACCTCGGCCAGCAGCAGGGCCTCGGCCGAGAAATAGCCCATGAAGAAAACGGCGGCCGGCTTTTCGCGCTCAAGCATGCCGTCAACGGAGGCAGCGTAGGAGAACTGGTCCTGGCTGACGAAAAAGTTATGGTCCTCACGGTAGGAATCCGGGCGGCCGGCTTCCATGTAGGACTGCTTCACCACTTCCTTACAGACCGTCATCACTATGGGGTCGTAATGGGGGATCTTGATGTAGCTGTCGTACTGAGCCACCTTCTTGGCGACCTCGCCCAGTATCAGGGTGGAGGCTATCGTGGAGATCGTGCTCATCGGCTGGGTGCCGGTCAGGTAGAAGATGGGCTTACCCATCTCGGTGGCGCGGCCTATGGCCTCTTCTATGGCGTCCAGGCCGGCTATGCGGCGTATGAACAAGCCCTTGCGCTTGGCGTGGGAGACGGCCCAGAAAAAGACTATTATGATGACGACCAGCAGCACCAGATTGTTCAGGCGGTCCAGCCTGAACCAGTTGCCTTTCGTGGTCATCTCCACGGGGAGGGACTCGGCCGCTAGCTTACCCTTTTCAGAAGAGGAGATCCTGAAATGGTAAGAAGCCTCGGGAGGAACCTCGCCGAAGAAGCTGTTCAGCTCCACTTTCAGGGCGTGCTCTCCGGCGGACCCGTCCCAGGCCCAGAAAGGCATATCGACGTCTTTGCCGATATTGGCGGAAGCGGCGAACTCGTCAGCTTTAACCCAGCCGCCGGACGCCAGGGTGGAGGTGTAAACGGTATAGACCGTGTCGGGCGTGTCGGCCGGGTTGACGGGCCACCTTAAAAGGGCGGCACCGCCGACGTCATAAGGCATGTCCGCTGCGGTAAAGCCGCTTATAGCGGCCACGGAGGCGGGGGGAGGAGTTTTTTTAGCGGCCGGGACCGGCTTAGCGGCGAAGACCGCGCCCGCCGTAAAAATGGATAAAACAAGGGTGCAAATCGCTTTGTTTTTTATCATACTGTTAATAATATACACTTTATGGGTTTTTCAGGCAAGAAAAAAAACAGGGCTCTACTACCTGGCGTCTATATTCTTCATGATGATCTCCTTCATCATATTGAACGGCGGGGGGGAGCCAGGCGGAACTTGTTCCGTTATCGTGTAAACCGCCACCCGGTTGAAAGCTCGCCCCTTCTCCTGCTCCTCATAAGCGAAAGCCTCGCTGACATGTTTGCCCCAGAAATCGTAGAAGACGTTCCTCGCCCGCTCGTCCCAATAGAACATCCGGTAGTCCCGGCCAAGTCTTATGGCTTCCGCCACGTTGAGCAGCAGATGGGTTATTCCGTCGGCCTTAAGGCGGGCGTAGAGATCGTCCCCGTCCTTCGCGGCGGCCGCGTACTCAACAATGGCGGTCCTGTCGTAAACGGAACTTACGATAAAGTCCCGCTTTAGGTAGAAACTCCGCTCGTCGCCCACGAACATAACTTTGGCGTTGGCGGCTGTATTCTCGTTTATGAATTTTATGGCCGAATAGGCGCTGTAAGGATATGTGGGCTGGGTATGGCTCAGGTATTCATCCTTCCCTACGGCGCCCGTGACCGGCTTCCACCGCCCCTGCATATAACAGATGACGCCGGCCCAGTAAACACCGGTAATGCAGCCGGCCAGCACAATGACCTTCAGCGAGGCTTTAAGGGCCTTATGCCCCGGAGAGAACAGGTAAGCCGCCATTATCAGCCCGGCCGCGGGATAGGCCGGCGTCAGGAACCGGACCATCGTGGAAGAAACGGACCAGCCGCCCCAGATCGCCAGGAAAAACACCCAGAGCCCGGTGAAGGCCGCGCCGGCCGGGGCCCCGAGGAGAAAGGCCGCCGGGAGCAGGAGCAGAAAGAGCGGGCTGAAATATTCTGAATTGCCCACATGCCCCATTGTCACGTTCCAGGGGGTCATAAACCAGGTCCCTATGTTGAACGGGCCCATCTGGCTGGCGTTAGCGATAAAATTCTTCAGCTTGACCGGGTCGGACATGGGCCCGGTCCCCAGCAGGCCGGAAAGGAACGGGAAAACCGGGTTGCCCGTATAAAGGTAATTCTTTATCAGCCACGGCCCTACGAAAACAGACGCTATCAGCGTAAAAAGAGCGAGGTTCTTGAGCGCGCTGAAAGGCCGGCCGGTTTTGATAGCCGCAGGGTCCGCTACGGCGCCGGCCCTGCCGGAATGCCAGGCGGCCAGCACATAGATCAGCATAACCCCGACCGCGGTAAAAAAACCCGTATATTTCACTCCCATCGCAAGGCCGGAGAATGCCGCGGCCAGCCAGAACCAGCGCATCTCTTCGTCGCTACGGAGAAGCGCGGCGTAAAGCGCCAGCGTGGAGAAAAGCATCAGCAGCGCCTCCGTGCCGGCCGACCAGGAGGCGAGCATAGCGTGCCCCACGGTATAGAATATCGCGGCTCCCCACAGGCCGGTCCGCAGCGAGAACCAGCGCGCGCCCATAGCTATCACGGCGCCGGCTGTAAGCGCCCCGGCCAGGTAATTAAGGAACTTGGCCAGTATCTCTCCTTTTACCAGCAGCGCCGCCGCGTAAAGCATGCCGTGGGTAAAAGGCAGGTCCGAATAAAAATTGAAGGGCATCCTGGTTATGCCGTGCTTTATAACGTAGAAACCAGGGACCGCCAGGTGGTATACCAGGGCATCGTAAAATATCTCGGGGCTCAAGGTCCCTACCAGGTTAAGCAGGAGCGCCAGCATCAGAACGCCCAGGGCGGTTAGGTCCGCCGCGCCGAAACCCCGGGGCCCGGTCGCCACGGGGAGCGGATGCCGCCGCAGGTCCGCTATGCCGGCCGTACCCCCGGCCGTCAGAAAAGCCGCTACAGGCCAGGCATAAAGCGCCTTAAAAACCGCCAGTATGAACACATAGGAGGCCAGCAGGCCAAGCCCGGTGCCGCAGGAAAAGACCGTCTCTTCGAGCACGCCCGAAAATTTAAAACCGCCGGACCTGAGCGCCAGGCGGCCAAGCGAAAAACAGGAGAACAGGAACGCCGCCGCCAGAAAAATATTCAGCAAATGGCCCGGCAGAACCGAGAACAGCCAGGAGGTATACTGCTCCGGGGAAAGGATAACGAACAGGCTGTTGAAGTCCATCGGGAAGCGGCCGTAATAACTTTTCAGCACAAAAAAGCTCCAGGCGGCGAAAACGGGCCAGACCAGCCAGGCAGGGAACCTGTCCTTAGCCGGCGGTTGCGCCTGGATCCTGGAATGCTCTTTTTTGTGTTTTTTAGCCATAAGATTACGGAAGTAAGCAGTAATCAGGAATCGGTAACCAGCGGGAAGCTTTTATGCTCCGTCACTGATTACCGATCACGGGCTGCCATTTACCCGGCTTACTTCTCCAACACTTCAATGTTGGCGCGGGGTACTATTATGACCTCGCCGCCGTCAAGGGAAACTTCCAGCACGCGCGCGTGGGATTCGCTGCCGATGACGGTCAGCTCCGGCGGCAGGGATTTAACTGTGCCGATAACTCCGAAATGCGGCTCGCGTATGATGCGGATAGGGTCGCCGGGCTCTATCCAGCCGCGGCCCTGGTCCTTCTTGCACTCGGTCACGTTCTTGGGGAAGCCGGGCACTATTATCTCCGGCCGCATTACGCCCGCGCGGATCTGCGTGGCGCCGGAAACGGACGCGTTCTCGCCGTTGCGGGAAGCCAGCAGCTTGAAAGTATAATCGGCCATGGGGATCATGCCGAAGCCCTCGGTCACTATCAGGGTGAGACCTATCTTTTCAGTGCCGGTCACAGCCACGCCTATGTCGTAGCCCAGCAGCTGGCGCAGGTCGCGGTCGTGTATACCGCCAACCACTATCGCGTTAACGCCGATCTCGATGGCGCGCTTTATGGTGGCCAGGCTGGCGTGCTTGCCGCCGATAAGGATCTTGCCCTTATGGTTCTCCTTAATGGATTCCGGGGCCAGGTCCTCGTCCGGGCTGGAAACCACCACGGCTATTTCGCCGTTGGTCTCGCCGCCGATGCCGAAGATCCCCTGGATGAAAGTGCCCTCCGCCTCCAGTGTTACGCCGAAATTGGGGGTTATCTCCACGATCCTGCCCTTCACGTAGGCTTTTATCGGCAGCACCTTGGGCGGCTCGCGCAGCAGCACCTGGCCGGTGACGGGCGAGATAGCCTCGACCGTGCCATCCACGGTGGATTCGATGGAAGTTTTGAACCACTTGAAGAGAGGTTTGTTCTCGGCGAGGATCTCGCCTTTCTTTATCGTGTCGCCCTCGCCCTTCAGCATGAAATTCTTTATCTCATCGGGGCCGACGGCCAGGCGGTTGGCCACGTTCACGGAGAATACCTTGCCCGGCAGTTCCGTCTGGGCTACCACGTCCAGGGCGTCCACTTCCTGGCCCATCTGCGCCAGCACCGTGCCGGGGATGGGCAGCAGCCGCCTTTTTTTCAGCAGCGTGCAGGGCATTACTTTAAGTCCGGGTGTATAAGCGTGAGCCATAAATTTCTCCTTGTCGAAAACCGAAGTCGGGAGTCATGGGCCGGGAGCCGCGGGCCGGAAGAGTTACTGACATTCAGACTCCCGGCTCCCGGCTAACGGCCGTTTTCTACACCGGGTACATCCCCATGGCTTTGTACCACTTGTTCAGGTCGTCACGGCGTTTGGAATGGTCCTTGGCCAGGTTGAAAGGCCTACCGCGCCCGTCGAGCACAAGGCCCACTATGCCGCCTTCGATGTCGGCATCCACGCGGTTGCCGGGGCCGGCGCCCATGTCGAAGCCCTTCACCGGCTTAGCTACCAGTTTGGCCTTAATAGCTGCGAACGGCACATGGATAATGTCCCCGAAACGGAGCTCCCCAGCCTGCCTGCTGCCGTCGGAACCGGTCACTTCCCACTCCATTATGAGCTGACCTTCCTTGGCCAGGCCCTTCGGGGCCAGGCAGGTGCCCAGGCGCACGAGGCAGTCGTGGTAGAACACGTCCAGGGCGGCCTTCTCACTGATCTGGGCCAGCACTCCGAGGTGCGGCATCATGAAGATGGAATCCACCGCCATGCGCGTCACGCCCTCGGGCTGGTAGGCGTCTATCATCATCAGCATGGACTGCGTGCGGCGGGGGGAATGCGCCAGGATGCCGCCGGAACCTATCACGTAGTCGAGTTTCATCACGTTTATGAGGCTCTGGCCGGAGGAGGTCTGCTCGAAAGCGTCGGAGATGGAGCGCTCCTGCTGCACGCCCTTCAGCCCCACGGCCAGCGCCTTGTGCTGGTCGAAGGCAAGGCGCAGCGCCTCGCGGGCCACGGCGTGCTCTATCTGCAGGTCCTCCACGGTCTGGGGGATGGTGGTGGGCCGTATCATCTTGTTCTTCAGGCGGTTACGGAGGTCCTGCTCGTCCATGTCGAAGGGCAGCCAGCGCAGGATGTTCGCCAGGCCGGCCTCCGCCATTACGTTGGAGATGGAGTAGCTCATGCCGAGGTTGGCGCTGACGGTGCGGTTAAACACCCCGCTGAACACGCTGAACACGTCGGTGGTGGCGCCGCCGATGTCCACGGCCAGCACGTTGAAGTTGTTGGCCTTGGCGAACTTCTCGGTCATGGTGCCTACCGCGGCCGGGGTAGGCATTATGGGCGCGCCCACCATCTTCATCAGGCGCGGGTAGCCGGGGGCCTGCTGCATCACGTGCTCCAGGAAAATGTCGTGGATTTTGTGGCGCGCCGGCATCAGGTTCTCCCGCTCCAGGGTGGGGCGGAGGTTCTCGGTGATTATAAGGGCGGTGCGGTCGCCCAGTATTTCCTTGATCTGGTCCTGGGCTTTGTTGTTGCCGGCGTAAATGACCGGCAGCTTGTACGAGGCCCCCAGGCGCGGCTTGGGGTCAGCGGCTTTCAGGAACTGGGCGAGCTCCACCACGTGCGTTATCGTGCCGCCGTCGGTGCCGCCGGAGAGCAGCATCATGTCGGGGCGCAGCTGGCGGATGCGCTCTATCTTCTCGTGGTCGGCGCGGCCGTCGTTGGAGGCCAGCACGTCCATCACGATGGCGCCCGCGCCCAGCGCGCAGCGCTGCGCGGATTCGCCGGTCATAGCCTTCACGGCTCCAGCCACCATCATCTGCAGGCCGCCGCCTGCGGAAGAAGTGGAGACGTAGATATCGGCGCCGGTCATGCCCTCGTTCGGGGTTATTATCCTTTCTCCGTCCAGGATCCTGCGCCCGGAGAGTTCTTCCACCTCGGTTATAGAGTTCAGCACGCCCTTGGTCACGTCTTCGAACGGAGCTTCCACGGTGGTAGGCGCTTCGCCGCGGAAAGTCTGGCGGTAGGTGTCGCCTTTCTTTTCTATCAGCACGGCCTTGGTGGTGGTGCTGCCGCAGTCGGTGGCTATTATAACTTCAAGGTCTTTTTTTGACATTGGGGTCTTCCTTTTCCGCGGGTTCGGCGCTGAGCCGGTCAACTAAATAGGTAACGGCCTTGGTGTTCTCCAGCAGGGCTCTGTACTTCATTATGTCCTCTTTTTTAAAAAGAGCGGCAAGCATGGGTTCCAAGAATGTTATGCCCTGCGCTCCGAGTCCGTGCAGCGGCCTGGTACTTTCCACGGAAAAAGCGGCGATATCGCCCATGCCGCGCCGCTTCACTTTTTCGGAGAGTTCGTCCAGGAGCTTCTTTTCCTCTTCGGTCGGCTCGGGAGACTCCGGTAATTTAAATGCGTTGGTCCAAATACCCATGCGCATACTATTCTACTATAAAAGATAATGCCTGCCAAAAACCGCTTTAGCACAGGCCCGACCGTCCGGGAGCCTCAGGCCGCTTTTTCTTTATCTGACGGCGGCGGGGGGGAAGAAGATCCTAAGCTTTGCGCCGGTTTTCACCCTATGCGCCCTGGCGGCGCCTGCGGGCAGCTCCAACACAAGGCTGGCCGGGGCGGAGGCCCTGGCCACCTCGCTCTCCGGCTGGTCCGGCCTGGAGCGCGGCACCCGGTGAAAAACCCTGAGAACCTTCAGCCCGGAGTCCAGAAATACCATGTCCAGGTCTATAAGGGTATTCTTCATCCAGAAAGCTTTAGGCCCCGGGTCGGAGAAAACGAAAAGCATGCCCCGGTCTTCAGGCAGCTTTTTCCTGAACATCAGGCCTTTCTCCTGGGCTTCGGCCGTAAGCGCCAGCTCCACATTCACCTTGTAGCCGTCCGGCAGCGTGAGCTCGGCGGAAGCCGCGCCGGCGGGCATGCGCAGCGCGCCGGCATAGGAGAACAGCAGCACCAGCGCGGCGGCAACCAGGTTAATCTTTTTCATATATAGTTATTTCCGAGGTGGAAAGCTGTATTTCCGCCGGAGCGGAGGAGGCCGAAACCGCCAGAAAAAGAGGGAGGTGCAGATCGGCGGCGGCTTTCAGCCTGCCCCCGGCCTCGAACAATTCCATGGCATCTACTTTGTGTTTTTTGGCCAGGCCGGCAAAACCGCCGGCCTTGGAGATCTCGCCCGCAAGCCGGCTGAAAGGCACAGAAGTTTTTTCAGACATCAGCAGCAGCGCCGCCAGTTCCTGCCGGTAAAATCCGCGGCGAAGATATTTGAACATCTCCCGCTCGGACGCAGTGGATTGAAAAACGGCATAAAGCGTGGTGCTGCTGACTTCGGAACTAAGCGCCCAGGCGAAGGCGTCCTCGCCGGACGTATCCGGCTTCGGCTCGCCCGATTTCATGAACGATTCCGGTCCGAGCTCCGCGCCCAGGTATACCTGGGCCGCGGCGGGAACGGCGGCCATAGCCAGCAGAAGACAAACGATCATTGAACGCATAGGTATGATTGCCACAAGCCGCAAGCTTTAGGCCATATGCAGGAACTACTGCGGCTTATGACTTTGGGCAGCGCTTTACAGCGATGTAGTCACCAGTGTTTCAGTTGAAAGCACGCCCGGCGTGCAGCGTATTTCCTGAACTACTATATTGGAAAGGGTAGGCAGGTCGTCGGTCTCCATGTCCAGCACCAGGTCCCAGCGGCCGAACACGGCCGACATATGGACCACGCTTTTCAGGCCTTTCAGTTTGGTGAGGGTCTGTTTCTCTTTGCCAGGCATCAGCTTTACAAGCACAAGTCCGGTTACCATAATATTTTCCTTTCGCGGGAATATTTCCGCAGCCCGCACCATCACACCTATTATACAACCCCCCGGTAGGGCTTTCAATACCCGCCCGCATATTTCTTAGGCAGGCTGCGGCGAAATTGTTTATAATTGAAATATGCGTGCGCTAATACAACGGGTAAAGCGCGGCGGTGTAAAGACAGCCGGCGTTCACAACACCATAGGGCCGGGACTGGTGGTCCTGCTCGGGGTGGGGGAAGGCGATTCCCAGGCCGACGCGGATCTCCTGGCCGAAAAAACGGCCAACCTCCGGATCTTCTCCAATGCTGAAGGAAAATTCGACCATTCGCTTCTGGATGTAGGCGGAGACGCGCTGGTAATCTCCCAGTTCACGCTTTACGGGGACGCGGGCAAGGGCCGCCGTCCGGATTTCACCGCGGCGGCCAAACCGCCGGAAGCGAACAGGCTCTACGAACGTTTCGCAGCCGCCCTCCGGGCTAAAGGCCTTACGGTAAAGACCGGGATTTTCGGGGCCGACATGGAAGTGGAGATAATAAACGACGGGCCGGTCACGATCTGGCTGGACACGAAGAGCAAATAGATCAGGATATGGAGAAAGACAACAGAAAGACCGGGAACAGGATGCCGGCATTGGCGGCGCTGCTGCTGGCAGCGGCGCTTTCCGCGGGGTGCATAAACCCGCTTATGTTCAAGAAGGGGGCCTTCGCCGTGGACGACTGGGCAAGCTGGACCGGATGGAACGACACCTACGGGTCCGACCAGGCGAAGAACGACGGGCTTTACTACTACCTTACAGCGCGGCAGGATGACACGCGCGACGAGCCGTCCGACGGCTACGCCCCCGGTCTGATACTTTCGCGTGAGCTTACCGGAGCCAGGTGGCAGACCGACCTGGAGGCGGATTTCAATATCCCGCCCGGCCAGACCAAGCGCTTCTCCTACGGCGTCTGGGTAGGCGGCGACGCCGCCCGCCCCTCCATAGGCAGCGGGGCGGCCGTCATGAAAATAGTGGTGCAGCGCCAGAACGGCGCCCGGCCCGGAGACGACAACCTGATCGTCTTCGCCCTGCCCGGAGGCAGGCCGTTCAGCCTGCCGAAGAACCTGAAAGTGCTGCGGATAGAGCGCGACGGGAATTACTTCACGGTCTCCTACGCGATGAACCGGAAAAAGTTCATCCCGGTCTTCAGGCTGGACGCGTCGGATGCCGCGGCGTCTCCGTCGCAGAAGTTTTTCCTGGGCGGGTTCTCAGGCGGGGACCCGCAAGGCGCCTACGCCAGGTTCAAAAGCTTCAAGATAAACGGCAAGGAAACGTTCAACTGACGCGGAAGCCGGCGGAACACCGGCAGCAAGGATTTAACAAAGGAAAAAATGAAATCAAATTGGAAAAAAAAGGAACAGAAAGGCGCCGCCGGCGGGCGCGAAGCCCTGGTAGAGGGCGTGATACAGCACAAAGGCAGCTTTGCCTTCCTGCTCTCTGAAAAAGAAGGAGTGGGCGACGTTTTCATACGCGGCCGGGGGCTGGACCTGGCGATGGACGGGGACCGCGTGCAGGCGAAGGTGCGCCCGGAGAAGACCGGCCGCCTGGCTGGCGAGATAGTGCGCGTGGTGAAGCGCGCGCATACCACCATGGTGGGCGTGCTGAAGCGCGTTAAAGACACCTGGGCGCTGTTCCCCGAAAAAGGCAGCGCCCCTCCGGCGCTGGTCAGCGGCTTCGCCATGAAGATCACCCCGGTGGAGGGGGCCTTCGCCGTGCTGGAGGTCAGGCACTGGCCCGAGCCGGGCTCGGGCGCGTCCGGCATAGTGACCGAGATCCTGGGAGACCCGGGCGACATCCGCGCCCGCATAGACGCCATCCTGCGCGCCCGCGGCATCAACGAGAATTTTCCGGAAGAGGTTAAAGAGCAGGCGGAAAGCTTCGGCGCACGGCTCGATCCGGCGGCCTGGCAGGGCAGGGAAGAGCTGTTCGACCTGCCGGTCTGCACCATAGACGGCGCCGACGCTAAGGACTTCGACGACGCGGTCTCGCTGGAGGACCTGGGCGGCGGGGCGCTGCGCCTGGGCGTGCACATCGCCGACGTGTCTCATTACGTGAAGTCCGGCACCGCGCTGGACAGGGAAGCCTACGCCAGGGCCACCAGCGTTTACCTGCCGGACCGGGTGGTCCCGATGCTGCCGCCCGCGCTTTCGGACAACCTTTGCAGCCTGGTACCGCACCAAGAGCGGCTGACCGTGTCCGCCTTCATGGACATAGACAAGCAGGGCAAGGTGACGAAGCGGCGGCTGGCGGAGACGGTTATCCGCTCGTGGCGCCGCTTCACCTATGAGGAAGTGCAGGCTTTGCTCGACGGCGGCAAGGTGCCGGACGTGCCCAAGGGCGTGGGCGAAGCTGTGAAGCGCATGGGTGCGCTCACCGAAGTGCTTTACAAGCGGCGCGTGGCCCGCGGCGCGCTGGATTTCAACCTGCCGGAGTACAAGATCAACTCCGACCCGCATGGCCGGCCGCTGGGCGTAAGCCTGAGGCCGCGGCTGAAGAGCCACCGCCTGATAGAGGAATTCATGCTGCTCGCCAACGAGGCGGTAGCCACCGAGCTGTACACCGCGAAGATACCGTTCCTGCACCGCCGGCACGACGCGCCGGACCCGCTGAAACTTAAGGCGCTTTCTTCCGCTCTGGGCGACCTGGGACTGACCGCTGGCCATATCTTCGGGACCAACGCGCCGAAAGGCCTGCAGGACGTGCTGCGCCAGGCGCAGAACCACCCGCTGTCCAACCTGATAAACTCGCTGATGGTACGCAGCATGCGCCAGGCGGTCTACTCGCCGGAGTCCGAGGGGCACTTCGGCATAGCCACGCGGTTCTACTCACATTTCACGTCGCCGATACGCCGCTACCCGGACCTGATGACGCACCGCGCCGTGAAGGCGCTGCTGCGGGGCAAGAGGGAGAACCAGGGCGAGGTGCCGCTGGATAAAGCCGGAGTGCACTGCTCCGAGCGCGAGCGCGCCGCGGCCGACGCCGAGCACAAGTCGGTGGACATCATGCGCGCGGAGATGATGAAGGAGCTGGTGGGCACCATCATGGACGGCGCGGTGACCACGGTTATAGACAGCGGAGCTTTCATAATGCTGGGCGACACCGGCGCCGAAGGCCTTCTTCGCGTGAACGGCCTAAAGCCGGGCTCGAAAGTAAAAGTGATGATAGCGGCGGTGGACACTGCGGAGGGCAAGATAGACCTTTCGCTGGAAGGCCGCCCGGGAGCCGCCCCCCAGACCCGTCAGGCGCCGCCGCCGAAGGGAGGACACAACCGCAAGCCGCAGAACCGGCCGGGAGTTTCACGCTGGAAAGAAGGCGGCAGAGGAAGCGGAAGAGGCAGAGGGAGAGGCAGGGGACGCGGAAGTTAAGCGGCTCCGCTTGCAACAAAATAAAGAACCGGAGGGGAGAACCTCCGGTTCTTTATTTGGCGGACAAGCCGGTTTTGACCGCTGCGACCGGAATGCTACTTCAGTAAAAAGGTTTTCATCTTTTCTATGTCTTTCCGGTAGCCTTCGGACTTGAGCAGCTCAGCGTGGTACAGGTCTCCAAAAACCTTGCCCGCGGCAATGTCGGTGGGAAAATGGACGCCGCCTATCACTCTGTCCTGGGCTATCTCGTCGGCTTTCTTGAAAAATTCGTCGCGGCGCTCCGGGACTATATCGGCAAGCACGTTGGCGAACACCCGGGAGAAAGAGGAGTGCCCGCTGGGGTATGAGTATCCCCAGCTTTTCTTTATGCAGGGCTGGGTCTGGTCAGGGTAGGCTTTATAGGGGCGGGGGCGCTGGTAGCGTTCCTTCATGTTGGTGACGGCGTCCTCCAGGTCCGAAGAAACGCGGTCGATGAACTTCCTGACCTCGTCTGGCAGGGGTTTCGGGAAAAGGCTGTTCTCACCCAGGAAAGTATCGGCGGTGAAGTTGGCAGTCACGTTGGCCTTGGCGCAGTCGGCCTCGGTGCGTTTGTTCTGCCAGGCGAGTATCGCGGCCAGGTCCTCCCGCTGCGCGTCGGAATCGGGGGCAGGCGGCGGGTTGAACTGTACGGTTTTGAACTGAGCGGCGGGGATATAGTAGGTTTGGGTGGAGACTAGCCCGGCTTTTTTAAGGATGAACTTCGCCGTGGGCGAAGAGCAGGCGACAAGCAGCAGCGCCAGGGAAACCAATACCAGTTGTTTTTTTCTGATGTTCATAACTAAAATTGCAGCTTAAAAAGATCAGCGGACTATACGCAGCTCCACGAAGTGCGCGTAGTGATCGGGGGTGTAATAGATCTCTCCGGCAACCCCCGTGATTATCCTTTCAGGTCCGCGCGGACTTGAAATCGCTCCGGTCATGAAAGGCTGGGTACCGACGGTGACGGCGACAGGCTTGTCTCCGATATTCCTGCCGGGAACGGCAAGCGTGTACTCGTGATAATACCCCAAAGCCCGCCTCGGCAAGAAGTCTTCCCTGTTCTGGAACACTATCCCGTCATGTTCATAGCTAGAAGGAAGGCAGGCCGCGGCCTTAACGAGCAATTCCCTGATGACGGATTCGCGGACATCATCAACTTTCGGCAGAAGACCCGTTCCGGGCAGTATGTTCTTGTTCGGAATGCAAACCTCTGCCCCGCCGGCGGCCGCGGTTCGCTTTTCCGAAGGGCTTCCCGTATTCCCCGCGCACCCCGCCAAAATGAACACTGACCACAATAAAAACGATATTTTCTTCATAAATAATATTCTAGTATATGAAATTGCAAGTATTCATAATGACATCCATTTAAAATACACATTCGGAAGTGATAAAATACCTGCTCATATCTTTTAATCCTATTATCCTAAATGAAGATATATAACACGCTTACCAAATGCAAAGAAGAATTCAAGCCGCTAAATCCCGGCGAAGTTAAAATTTACGCCTGCGGGATAACGGTCTATGATGACTGCCATCTTGGCCACGCCATGCAGGCTATCTTTTTCGATCTGGTCAGGAGTTACTTCGAATTTCTCGGCTCTAAGGTCACTTACGTCCGCAACTATACGGATATAGACGACAAGATAATAGCCAGGGCATGGGATACGAAGAGGGATCCCCTTGAACTTTCAAGTTTTTATATAAACGAGGCAAAGGCGGATATGTGCGCGTTGAAAGTGAAGCCGGCCACTTTTGAACCTAAAGTGTCTGAGCATATCGGAGACATAATCGCTTTCATCCGGAAACTAATCGACAAAGGTTTCGCCTACCAGGCCGGCAGCGAGATCTTTTTCAGGGTGGCGAACTTCCGCGAGTACGGGAAATTGTCCAACAGGAAGCCGGACGAGCTGAAGCCGGAGCCGGGCAGCGACGCACGGAAGGAATCCCCTAATGATTTCTCCCTGTGGAAACCGGCAAAGTCCGACGAACCGTATTGGGAATCTCCCTGGGGCAAAGGCAGGCCGGGCTGGCATATAGAATGCTCCGTCATGGCCGAAGTCTACCTGGGCCACACTTTCGATATACACGGCGGGGGACTGGATATTATTTTTCCGCACCATGAAAACGAGATCGCGCAAAGCGAAGCTGCCAACGGCTGCCGTTTCGCCAACTACTGGGTCCATAACGGCCTGCTGATGGTGGACAACAAAAAAATTTCCAAAAGCCTACACAATTTCGTCACTATAAAAAGCGCTTTGGAAAAATACCAGGCCGACGTTATCCGGTATATGATCCTGTCTTTTTCCATCTCGTCCAACGTCAATTTCACCGAGGCGAACCTGGCCGCCGCCAATAAACATGTATATAATTATTACCAGGCTCTCGCGCGCGTGGACGAAACGATCGCGGCCGGCGCGGCAGCGGAAGAGAAGCTCAGCGGCATAACGGCCATAGATTCACTGGAGACCGTCTTCCGGGAAAGCATGGACGATTTTTTCAATTCGGCCAGAGTTCTGGCCCACTTACCCGAACTGTTCAAAGCTCTGACGGAACTACTGAATTCGAAAAAGGTGAACGCCCCTGAAAAAGCGGCCGTCTGCCGCAAATTCAGGAACAGTTTCAATAAGATCACCGAGGTTTTGGGTATTCTCGACGAATCGCCGAAGCAGTATCTCGAGGCTTTCACCAAACAGCACATTGTGAACAACAAGCTGGATATCCCCGCTGTCGAGTTGAAGATCCAGGAACGCTACTCCGCGCGCAAGAACGGAGATTTTAAACTCGCCGATTCCATAAGAACACAACTGACCGCCTCGGGCATCGCCCTCCAGGACACCCCCGCCGGCACCACCTGGACACTTGTACTGTAGCGAACTGCACCCCCTTAGAGAATGATAAAGAAAGCCGCGGGGCTTGAAAATGGTAGAGTAGTTCTTCTGCTACCAGATCCACGCACAGACCGTAATGCTCCTAAAAATCGGCCACCGCAAAGAGGTATATGGAAAATTCGGCCGCACCTGACCAGCTCAGTTCCGGCGGGCGCGTTTGCCCAAGCGTTGGGATGGCCGCAACAGATACCCGTCGGGGTCCTGCAGCAGGAATTCACGCATGACGGATTCCTCCTGTTCGTTTACAGGGTAGCAGTTGTCACGCAAAGGCCGGAACAGCGGCCAGCCGGCGGCTTGTACGCGCAGGAAGCAGGCATCCACATCAGGCATCTCTATCGTAAAGTTCACTCCACGGCCAAAAGGCGCCTCCAGCGGAGCGACTTCCCAATCGCCGGAATGCCTGGCTTCTATCATTAACTGTGCCCCGCCGCAGTCGAGGTAAGCGAAATCCGGTCCGGTACGCGCGTAGCGCACGGTAAAACCCAATAACCGGGTATAGAAGTCCAGTGAACCGGCAAAATCCATTACCGTCAGCTCCGGCACTTGCGGATTCCAAAATATTTCTGCCATGCATTTCTCCTCGCGCGAGCCACACTAATTTTTGGCTTAGTAAATAAGCCAAAAATATTATAGCTAAACCACCGTCACTCCCCTAACGGTTTTGTTTTAATTGGGCAGGGGACAAATTCGGCGTAAGGCTGAGCGGGAACAAGTAACATTAAACAAAAGGAACTCCATTCAATGTTCGACAAACTAAAAAAAAGGGGTGGCAAGGGTATGGGTCCGGCGGGCCCGCCGGGCCCATACCCGTGCCACCCCATGAGCTGGGATATCCTTGCGGAATATTTCATTGTAAACGCGCTTTAAAATTTTAATAATAGACATATGACACCCGCGATCAACGAAAAACGGATGGAGCAGCTGTTCTGCGACCTGGCTAAAATAACCTCGCTCTCCGGCAAAGAAGGCGCTATTGCCCGCCGCCTCTCCATACTTCTCAAGTTCATGGGCGCCGACGTGACCATCGACGACGCGGGCCGCAAAATAGGCGGAGAGACAGGCAACCTGATAGCCCGCTTCCCCGGCACCGCCCCCGGCGAACCCTTTCTACTGTCGGCCCACATGGACACGGTCGGCCCCGCCGAGAAGGTCCACCCGCAGCTGCACAAAGACCGCATCACCTCTGACGGCAATTCCATACTCGGCGCCGACTGCAAAGCCGGCATAGCCATAATAGTGGAAGTCCTCAAAACACTGGACGAGAATAAAATACCCCACCCGCCCATAGAAGCCGTCTTCACCATCAGTGAAGAAATGGCCCTGATGGGCGCCAAATATCTCAACTACGCCTCCCTCCGCTCCCGCTACGGACTCATCTTCGACAACGAACAGAATATAGAGAACGTAATAACCAGCGCCCCCGCCGCCGACAAAATGGACATAAAAGTCTACGGCGCCTCCGCCCACTCCGGAGTAGCGCCCGAAAAAGGCATCTCCGCCATACAAGTAGTCTCCAGCGCCATAGCCGCCATGAAACTCGGCCGCATAGACAGCGAGACCACCGCCAACATCGGCTTCATCTCCGGCGGCAACGCCATCAACATCATTCCGCCCCTGGTAGAACTCTCCGGAGAAGCCCGCAGCCACGACCCCGCCAAGCTGAAGAAACAGACCAGGCACATGGAAGACTGCGTGAAGAAAGCAGTAAAGAAAATAAGGATCCGCGCCGACGGCCATATAATAACCCCGCGCTACGAATTCCTCATAGAGAACAAATTCCCCAACCTGCGCATAGAGAAAACCAATCCCGTCCTAGCCCTCATCGCAAGCGCCATGCGCGAAGAAGGCCTCAGGATGAAACCCTCCGCCTCAGGCGGCGGCACCGACGGCAACATCATGTACGGCCACGGCATAAAAGCCCCCATACTCTCCACCGGCATGCGCGACGTGCACACCCCCCACGAATACCTGGACCTCAAAGATTTCCACACCTGCGCCCGCCTCACATTAAAAGTAATAGCCGGCTGGACGAAAGCTGGGGACGTGAAAAATTAGGCTGTTAGACGGGTGGACAGATAGCCGGTTAGAAAAAAGAGAAACGTAACCAGTGAAGTTTTCGCAGAGGGGGCGGCCGGGGGTATACCCCTGAGCACCCGTTGGGGAAGGGGGGCCCCGCCATAATTTCCCAAGGCGGGGGGGAACCGCGCAACGGTTCCCTGCAGTCCGGGTGAGCAGGGGTATACCCCCGGCCACACCCGACTACGCATCCTGTTAGATACAGTTGAATTGTGTCGCTTCGCTCCACCCGCGGCTCGATTCCCAAGTTAAAATAACAAAGGACGACATGGAACAGAAAAAACTGAGCGCTACGGGCGATTACCAATTCAAGCCTTATATCGACTCCGAAAAAGTCATCCCCGAATTCACCGTCCAGGCCGTAGTCCTCGGCTTCATCCTCTCCGTGGTCTTCAACGCCGCCAACGCCTATCTCGGCCTCAAAATAGGCATGACGGTATCGGCCTCCATACCGTCAGCCATCATCTCCATGACGGTGCTCCGCATCATCCTCCCCAAGTTCTTCGGCCGCAGCGCCACCATCCTGGAGAATAACGCCGTTCACGCCTTCGCCTCCATCGGCGAATCCCTGGCCGCCGCCATCATCTTCACCGTCCCCGCCATCATCTTCATGGGCGGCAAAATAACAAATTCCATGGTCTTCCTGCTCGGCCTCACCGGCGGCATACTCGGCCTGCTGATGATGATACCCCTCAGGCATTCCCTGATGGTAAAAGAACACAAGACCCTGCCCTTCCCCGAAGGCAGCGCCTGCGCCAAAGTACTGATAGCCGGCGACAAAGGCGGCGCTTCCGCCAAGCCCGTCTTCGCCGGCATACTTACAGGCGGCATCTTCAAGTTCGTCATGAGCGGCTTCATGCTGTTCCGCGACACCATCTCCTGGAGCTTCGCCTCGCTCAATAAAGCCGGCTTCGGCTACGAGATCTCTCCGTTGTTCCTGGGCGTGGGCTACCTGGTAGGCCTGCGCATAGCCGCCGTCATGTTCGCCGGCGGCGCCTTCGGCTACTGGGTCCTGATCCCCGCCATCAACGCCTTCGGCGGGAACAACATCATTGCCCCCGGCCTTATCCCCATAGCCCAGATGACCACCGACGACATCCGCGTCAACTACGTCAAGTATATCGGCGCCGGCGGGGTGGCCTTCGGCGGCCTCATCAGCGTCATCCGCTCGCTCCCCGACATCATCTCCTCGGTAAAGGGCAGCATAGCCGCCCTCACCGTAAAGGCCGGCGCGCGCGAGGGCACGCAGAAGGCGGGTGAAAAAGATTTCGAACAGAACTACATAGTCTGGGCCGGCGGCGTGCTCGGCGCCATCATCGGCATCTTCGCCTTCGAGATCCCCTGGCACCTCGGGCCCGAAAGCTGGGACCCCGTGCTGCAGCTCTTCTGCGGCATAGTCACGCGCGTCTTCGTGGCGGGCTCGGCGGGCGCGCTGATACTCGGCTTCTGCTTCTGGGCCATAGCCCGGGGATCTGCCAAGGTCTGCCACAAGTTCCTGCGCATAGAGCAGGACACGCCGCTCCCGCTGGTGCTGGCCGGGGTAATAGCCATGTTCCTGCTCCTGTGGCTGATGCCCATCTTCGACCTCACCTTCGTGGAAGCGCTCGTAGTCGTGATCTTTTGCATGTTCTTCGTGGCGGTCAGCGCGCGCATGGTGGGGCTTATCGGGACCACCAACCAGCCCGTCTCCGGCATGACCATCACGGCGCTGCTGTCGCTGACGCTGCTGTTCGTCTTCCTCGGCCACGACAAGGAAACCGCCAAGGTGGCCGCCGTAATGGCGGGCGCCGTGGTCTGCATAGCCATCTCGGTTTCAGGAGACCTCTCCCAGGACCTCAAGACCGCCGCGCTCATCGGCGCCACACCGTGGAAAGTGCAGATAGCGCAGGTGGCCGGCGCGCTGGTCTCGGCCGTGCGGTCCGGTTTCATACTGCTGCTGCTGTACGCCGCCTTCGGCTTCGGCGCCTCCTCACCTGCGCACCCCCACGCGCTGGAGGCCCCGCAGGCCCAGTTGATGGCCAAGCTGGTGGAAGGCGCAACCGGCGGCAACCTCCCCTGGCTGCTCCTGGGCCTCGGCGGCGCGATAGGCGTCGTCTGCGAGTTCGCCGGCGTATCGGCGCTGGCTTTCGCCATAGGACTTTACCTGCCCATAACCAACTGGCCGATGATACTGCTGGGCGGCTTTATCGCTTGGGTGGTTTCACGCAAGGCCGGCGGCGCCCCCGAAGAGGAGCATGACCCCGGCTCGCTGTTCTCGTCGGGGCTGATAGCAGGCGACGCCCTTATGGGCATAGCTCTGGCCGGCATCATAGTCCTTAAATGGGACGGGCCGCTCACGCTCAGGCATCCGGAGAACGGCAGTTTCGCTTTTGAAGCGACGCTCTCCACGGTGCTTTACCTGGGCGTGGCGCTGGCCCTGTACCTGATAGCGCGCAAGAAACACCGCAAGACGGCATAGACGGAAAAAAACAGAAAAGGATAAAGAGCCATGACACACATCTTCGACCCGGCAGACAGAGAGAAATTGGACAACCCGGAACGCAGGGAGGAAATGCCGCCGCAGGAAACCCTTGTGAAAGCGGGCATAAAGCCCGGAGACATAATACTGGACGTAGGCTGCGGCATGGGCTACTTCTCCGTGCCGGCATCGCAGATGGTGGGGCCCAAGGGGATGGTCTATGCCGTGGACATCTCCGGAGTGATGCTGGCCGACCTGCGCTCGAAGACCGCGGCCACAGGGATCTTCAACATACACACTGTGCAGGCCGCCCACGGCAAACTGAACATCCCCGAAGCCGACTTTACCCTGGTGATAATCTCGGACGTACTGCACGAGGTGGAAGATAAAAAGGCTTTTTTGGCCGCAGTGGCCGCCGCTATAAAAACGGATACTAAACTGTCCGTAATTGAGTGGCGCAAGATGGAAACGCCCAAGGGTCCTCCGCTGAAAGAAAGGATCTCGGAGGACGAAATGCAGGTGCTGCTGAAAAAGGCGGGCTTTTCCGAACCCAGGATGACGGAGTTGTCGGCCTCGCACGTCCTGTACACATGCAAAAAAGTATAAGAACGCGGCATGCGCCGGCGGTTTTACAAAGAAAGTAATTTGGTAGAATCAAAGACAATGGAACGCGCCCACCACATACTCTGCGTTGACGACGAGGACTTTAACCTGGACCTTCTCGAGTCGCTGCTGCGCCCGCACGGCTACGAGATCCTCTCCGCCCTGAACGGCCGGGAAGCGCTGCAACTGCTTGCCTCCAAGACCGTGGACCTGGTGCTGCTGGACATCAACATGCCGCTGATGAACGGCTACGAGCTCTGCTCCCGGATGAAAGCCGACCCGCAGCTGAAGCATATCCCGGTGATCATGATCACCTCCCTGGACTCCAAGGAGAACAAGATGAAGTGCATGGAGGCCGGCGCCGAGGAGTTCCTGTCCAAACCCTACGACCAGGCCGAACTGCTGCTGAGGATAGCCAACATGCTGCGCACGGCGGAGTACGAGGGAGCTTTCGAATACCTGATCCTGGCCCTGGCCCGCGCCGCCGAGGCCAACGACATAGACACCGGCAACCACATATTGCGCGTGGGAGAATACGCCGCAATGATGTCGCGAGAATTGGGCCAGACCGAAAAATTCGTAGAGCTTATACACAGCCAGGCCGTGCTGCACGACGTGGGAAAAGTACACATCTCCAGCCAGATACTAAAAAAAACCGGCCGCCTGACCGCGGAAGAGATGGAAGAGATGAAGCAGCACCCCAGCTTCGGCGCTATGATCATAGGAGACCACCCGCACCTGGAATTCGGCCGGCGCATAGCGCTGTGCCACCACGAGCGCTGGGACGGAACCGGCTATCCCAGGGGCCTGAAGGGGGAAGAGATCCCGCTGGAAGCCCGCATCGTCTCCATCTGCGACTGCTACGACGCGCTAAGGAACTCCCGCGTTTACAAGCCCAATTACGACCATGCCGGAGCCGTCAGAATAGTCACGAAAGGCGACGACCGCATGAAGCCCGCGCATTTCGACCCCGCGGTGATGGCCGCGTTCATAAAACTGGAACCAGAGTTCAGCGCGCTTTACGACAAAATGAAGGACGGCAAAAAGACCGAGGCCGCCGCCATGGAGAAATGATGACCGAGATCGCCGCGACAAAAGAAGAATCCTTTATCGGCAAGTTCATGGTGCTGAAGGGGGCGGTCCGGGAACTCTGGCTGATCTTCGGCACGAAGATCCTCACCATAACCGCCTACGCCCTCGTCGGGACCTCCACGCTGGGCCTATGGCTGTCCTCGGACCTGCACCTGAGCGACCAGAGCGCCGGCATGGTGATAGCCAGCTGGTCCTCAGTCCTGACCATCTTCACCGTGATGGTGGGCTCGCTGGTAGACGCGATAGGGATACGCAAGTCCCTGCTCGCCGGCTTCGGCCTCTGCGTGCTCGCCCGTTTTACAATGTCCTTTTTTTCGGCGCCGTGGATCGCCCTGCCGCTTGGCCTGCTCCCGCTGGCCCTGGGCGAAGCCCTGCAGACCCCGGTGATGGTGGCGGCTGTAAGGCGCTTCTCCACCACAAAGCAGCGCTCCATAGCTTTCTCCATTTATTACTCCATGATGAATGTCGGCTTCGCGGTGGCGGCCTGGACCTTCGACAAAGTGCGCGCGCGCCTCGGCGAATACGGACACTACAGCGTGCCCTACCTCGGCATACAGATCAGCACCTACCAGACCATAATCCTGCTGGGCCTGCTGTTCACCATTCCCAACCTGCTGATAACCTACTTCGGCCTGCGCGCGGGAGTCGAGGCCACGGACGAAGGGGTCAAGATAACCCCGGAAACGCCCAAATATCCGGGCGAGAACTTCCTGACCGCTTTCTTCCTGTCCAGCCGCGACGCGCTGAAGGACTGGTCCCGCATCTTCTCCAACCTCTGGACCCAGCCCACTTTCTACCGTTTTCTGGCCTTCTTCGGCTTCGTGGTGTTCGTGAAGCTGATCCTTTACCATATGTACTATACCTTCCCGAAGTTCGCCATACGCGAACTGGGCGAAGGCGCGCCGGTGGGCCACATCTTCGGCCTGCTGAATGCCGTGATAGTCGTTATCCTGGCGCCCATAGTGGGAGCGCTTACTCAAAAGTTTTCGGCCTATAAGACCGTGGTCATAGGAACGTTCATTACCGCCGTATCGGTCTTCTTCATGGCCGTGCGTCCGGCGTATTTCCAGGGCCTGGCAGACGGCTGGCTGGGAAACTTCATCGGCCATAGCTGGCTGGGCCTCTCCGGGCCGGTACACCCGCTCTACGTGGCCGTAGTGCTTTGCGTGACCTTATACTCTATAGGCGAGTGCTTCTACTCGCCGCGCTTGTACGAGTACCCGGCCGCCATAGCCCCGAAGGGGCAGGAAGGCTCGTACCTGGCCCTTTCCATGCTGCCCTATTTCGCGGCCAAGTTCTTCGTCGGCTCGATCTCGGGCTTCCTGCTGGCGCGCTACTGCCCCGCAGAGGGCCCGCGCAATTCCCAAATGATCTGGCTGATAGTGGGCCTGATGGCGCTTCTGGCGCCGGCGGGGCTGCTGGTGTTCCGCGGCTACATCCAGGTGCACGAGTCCGGGCGGGATAACTGAGGCCGCGGCAAAACTGGGAGAACTGAATGTCCAGCGAGAATCTTGAAGCGGTCATCCTGACGTTGGACGAGGCTCTCTTCACCGCCTGCAGGTCGAGGTTCGCGGAAAGCCGGGTAGAGCTCACGCCCGCGCGCGATCCCGATTCTTTTAAAAGCACGCTAAGGGATAAAGATATCGGCGCCATCATCCTGGATTCGGCTTACGCTTACGACATACTTGGACTGGGGGCGCCGGAAGCGGTAGCCAAGCTGTCCCCTTTGCTGGCCCCCAGGATACTCATGGTCCTTGCGGAACAGAACACCCCGCCCGACCAGGTAGTTAAGCTACTGAAGCTCGGCGCCCATGACGTGGCCACCAAACCCGTCAAGCCGAGGATACTGGCCGAACAGCTGAAAGCCCTGGTCAGAGTGTTCGCTCCCAAAAAAAAGCAGGATAGGAAAATATTAGCCTCCCCCGGCAGCGCCATTACTATGGACTATCCGCGCAGGCGGTGCTATATAAAGGAAAGGGACGGCGGCCCACTCTCTCCCAAGAAGGACGTCAAGCCGACGAAAATAGAGTTCCATGTGCTGTACTTCCTGCTTCAGAAAAAAGGCGCGGTAGTCACTTACGACGAATTCAGGGCGCACTTATGGCCGACCGCGGCCTCCCCGAAAGAGATAATCCACACCCTCCACCAATTGACCACCAATATCCGCAAAAAGATAGCAGGCTGCCCGGCAAAGATAGAGAACCTCCGGGCTGAAGGCTTCAGGCTCGTATAAGGCCGCTAAATGAGCATTAAATTCAAACTGATGCTGGCCATAGACAGCCTGGTCCTGCTGGCCATAATGACGTTCGGCGGCATCATCTACACTTCTGAAGTGAAGATCCTGCAGCGCCAGATCCGCTCCGCAAGGGAGGACGTCCTTCAATCGCTTTCAAAGGTGACCGTGGAAAGCCTTTTAAGCGAAGACGACGCGATGCTTATCGGCTATACGGCTGACCTCAAGCGCATGGTAAGCGAGTTGGAAGTGGCGTACGTAACCGACGGGAATGTGATACTGGCCCATACAGACAAAAAGCTGGCGCCCCGCCCTCTGCCCCTTTCCTACAGCGGCCAAAGAGTGCACTCCGTCTCCGACAGGCTCCTGGTAAGGAGCAAGTTCAAAGCGGCGGGCGCGAAGAATATTTCTTTTTCCAGGAAACGCGTAATAGTGAACGGCCGCGCCTACGACGTGGCAGTAGGCTACTCGGACCTGAGGGTGCAGACCAACATCCAGGCCGCACTGGACTCGGTGCTTATCAGGATAGTCAAGGCCGGCCTGCTGGTCATTTTCGCGGCCACCGGGCTTGCGCTCTGGCTCTCCAGCCTGATGACCAGGCCCATCAAGAAACTTGTGAACGCTTTCACGATCACCGGCGGGTGGGACCTGACCTACAAGCTGGATGACACCGCGCGCCACGACGAGATAGGCGCGCTGAACCGCGAGTTCAACGGTATGGTGGAGAAGCTGAAGGAGCTGGACCAGCTGAAAAAAGATTTCGTTTCCTCGGTCACGCACGAGCTTAAATCCCCGATAGGGGCCATAGAATCCTACCTGGACCTGATGGCTTACGACGTAGCCAGGAGCGTGAAAGACCCTGGCTCCACCCCGGCCATGCTTCCCCGGTTCCTTGAAAATATCTACTTCATCAAACAGAACTCCAGCCGGCTCCTGCACTTCATAGCCGACCTGCTGGACGCGGCCCGTATAGAAAAAGGGAAATTCGAGATCGCAAGAAAGCCGGCGCAGATAGAGCCGATAATCCGGGACGCGGTAAAGCTCTTCCTTGAGCGCGCCAGGGCTTCGGGAATAGAATTGAACTCCGAGTTTCCGGGGAAACTGCCGCCTGTGCTCCTGGACTCGGAGCGGATCTCTCAGGTGCTGGTGAACCTGGTATCCAACGCTTTGAAATTCACGCCCAAAGGCGGAAAAGTCACCATCTACGCGTCGCTGGCCGCCGGGCGGCCGGGGACGCCGCCCAACGGCGCGGCGGCGCGCAAAGCGGTACTGAGGGTTTCGGTGGAAGACACCGGCATAGGGCTCTCCAAGGCCGACCTGGAAAAAGTGTTCGAGAAATTCTACCAGGTGCCCGGGGGAAGAAATAACGTCGTGGGCCCGAAGGGAACGGGGCTCGGCCTGTACATAGTGAAGAGCATCGTCGAAGCTCACGGAGGAATGACCTTCGCGGAGAGTTCGGGCAAAGGCAGTCGGTTCAATTTCGAACTGCCGGTTCAATAACGCGGGGACCCTTATATGAAAAAAGTCCTTATCCTTGAAGACGAGCAGGATTACGTGAACGTGCTGACCCAGCTGCTGGCTCCGGAGGGTTTTAAAATACTCTCGGCCAACACGGTCAGGGACGCCCTTAATCTGCTGGAGATGATAACGCCCGATCTGCTGATAGTGGACTGGAACCTCCCCGACAGGACCGGCATAGACTTTATCAAAGAAGTGCGCGCGCAGAAAAAATTCAGGAAGGTCCGTATCGTGATGAACACCATAAGGGACGCAGAGAGCGACCAGCTTGCCGCTTACCTTGAACACGTGGACTTTTACTTCACAAAACCCATAAAGCCGGAAATATTCCTCAGCAAGATCAAAAAGATACTGGAATAGCTGTCTTGGACCCGGAGCTTGTCAGCCCGAAGAAGGATAATGATATTTATTGGTATTTGTTATCTATTGATTATACATTGATTGTTCATTGATTGACATTGCATGCTTTTGAAGGTATGCTTTACATTAAGGGATTGTGGAGTCGTGACAACCATAACTTTTGCCGGTTGAAAAACAGTTCCTCAGTTGCTATACTTTGACTATTCTCAAGTTCTGCTCAAGAATAAGGCCCGGGTTTGAAACAGCGACTTTTTGAAAACAAGTATTCGGAACAAGCGGGTATGAACTGTAAATGGTCCGCTTTAGTTCTCTCCCTATTCCTGTGCCTGGCCCCTGAAGCCGGAGCGCTGGTAGTTTACACCGAAAACAGCGACACGCAGTTCAACGCCGGCTCCTACAACTCAACCTACATCACCGGCTCCGGCCTGAACGTGAACCTGGGCCTGGACTACTACGGCGACGCCGCCGGCTTTTCGGCCCCCGGCTCCAATGAATGGTTCAATTCCGCCTGGAAATACAGGCAACTCCTCACGATCAATTCCTCGAACCCCTCGCCCCTGTCCAATTATTCCGTGGCAGTCACCATCAACACGCAGGACGCCATCTCCGGCGGCAGGATGAACGCCGACGGCTCGGACATACGCTTCACCACGGCGGCGGTCTCCGGCAGCGCTCCCTCCCTGCCCTACTACATAGAATCGGGCATCAATACCGCGGTCACGAAGATATGGGTAAACATCCCCTCCATTACTGCCGGCGCGAACAACCTCTACCTTTACTCCGGCAACACCTCGGCCGCGGCGGTCTCGGGCATGGCCGGCACCTTCACGATGGGAGACAATTTCAACGCCGCCAACGGCTCCGCCCCCAGCACCGCCACCTGGACCAACATCCAGTCGAACACGCCGAGCGCGGGCGCGCTCTCGGACATACAGTCCAACCGGCTGCGCCTGCTCTTCGGCAGCCCTCTCAACCTGCGCTACTTCGGTCTGCGCAGCGCCGCGATATATTCCATCGGGGCCGGCAAGCGCTACCACGCCGAAGTCAACGCCCGCGCCTCCGGCAGTGACTCCTGGTCTACCGTAACTCTGTGCCCCTCGTTCTACAACTACTCCGACGGCCAGTCGGCCTGGCTGCGTTTCTCCGTCAAGCACTCGGCGGGCGGGGCCACCTATACCGTCGACCGCAAGGACTACGGCACAAAGGCCACGCTGGCCTCCGGCGTACTGGGCGCGGGCTTCCACGGGGTGGATTTTTTAATAAGCGCCTCTTCCTTCAGCGTCTTGCTGGACGGCTCGCAGGTCTACGGCGGAACCAACGACTTGACCATCGGTAGCCCGTATATCTATCTGGAAGCATCCAGCGCCTCCTCATCTCTTGATGAATTCCTTTTCGACAACGTTTCCGTCCAGTCCTATTCGCCGCCGGACCCTACATACACTTCCTCCGGCGCCGGACAGGGCCGCCGCTACCCTTCGGGGGAGTTCGTCTCGCAGACCGTGGACAGCGGCGCGCCCGGCACAAGATACCTTAGCTCCGACTGGGCAGCGATAACGCCTTCGAGCTCCTCCCTTTCCATGGAGATGCGCGCGAACGACACCGACGTAGCGCTGGGCACTTTCACGGCCGTCTCCAAGGGGGGAGACCCGGCGGTGTACGGACGCTACGCGCAGTACAGGATAAACCTGGCCACCCTGGACCCGCGCTATACGGCTACGGTGAGCAGCGTGGCCATTTCCTACGTCTCCCCGCCGCTGGCGCCCTCCGGCGCGGCCGGCGCTATGCTTTCAGCGACCTCGATAAAATGGAGCTGGACCGACAATTCCTCCGGCCAGTACCAGGAAGACGGGTTCCGAGTGATGGACGCCACCGGCGTAATAAAGAGCGGCTCCCTGGCCTCAGGCTCCACCTATTGGATAGAGACCGGGCTGATCCCCAACACGCAGTATTCCCGCCTTATAGCCGGCTATAATTCTTCCGGCCAGGGCGCCTCATCCGCGGCCTTCAGGTACACGCTTCCGGCCTCCCCCAGCGTGGGTTGCGACAAGTCCACCGGCACCTGGCTCTCCGGCACCCTGGCCTGCACCAACCTGGCCGGCTTCGGCAGCAACGGTGTAGCCTACTACCGCTACGTCTGGACCCAGCTGGCCACTTACTCGGCCTGGAGCGGCTCGGAAACGCAGTGGCTCTCGGGCTCGCTTACAAAATCGGATTTCACTACCGGCAACTGGTACCTGCACGTAAGATCGTATAACGGTGAGAACACCGCGGCGGATGCCCAGACCTACGGCCCCTACTGGTACGACAAGAACGCGCCTACAATAACGGGGTTCAGCCCTTCATCCAGCCCGTGGGTCAATACTTATGTAACGATAAACCCCTCAGTCGCGCTTGCCGACACCGGAGGCTCCAAGCTTTTCGCGGTACGCAACAATTGGACCGGCAGCACCAGCCGCCCTTACTCGGGAGACTCCGGCTGGCAGGCCTGGGATTACTCCATTTCGGGCAACGACACTGCAAGCTCCAGCTTCATCAAGTCCAATGCCGGGCAATGGTACCTGCATATTGAAGTTCAGGACACCGCCGGCAACATAGGCTACTCTTACTCCGGCCCATACAAGATCGACAAGACGAACCCCTCCGGGAGCGTAGTAATAAACAACGCCAGCGACACCTATACCCCACGCAAAGAAGTGACGCTCTCACTGATTTATTCCGACTCGGAATCCGGGGTTAAAAGCCTCAGATACAAGAACCTTGGCGGCAACTGGTCCGCCTCCGAGCTGCCTCAGCCTACCACGGCATGGGCGCTTATTGACGGGGACGGCAACAAGCAGGTTTACCTGGAGGTGACGGATAACGCCGGCAACACCTATCAGACCGCCGACACCATAAACCTGAACTCACAGACTTCGCTTGTCGGTTCGGCCATAAGCGGTACGGCCAGCGGCGTAATGGGGGAACCGGCCGAGACTTTCAGCCCGCGCGCCGTCCTGAGCTGGACGCCTACCGGGGCGGTGCTGAGCGGCAAGACGCTGTCCTTCTATTTCAATGGCTCCACCAATACCGCGGTGACCGACTCCCAAGGCGCTGCCTCCTCCAGCTTCAATATCCCCACGGCTTCCGGGACCTATGTTTACTCCGTCTCTTTTTCAACGGACGGCGTCTACTCGGTCAGCTCCTCCACCGGCGTGCTGACTGCGGCCCAGCGCGGGGTTTCCCTTATCACCGAGGACGTCAACGCCACCTCGGGAGTAAATTTTACCGCCAAAGCTACGCTCAGGGACTTCTTCACTAATGATCCGATAACCGGCTCCGCTATTACTTTCTCATTCGGGAGTTCCACAAAGACGGCGTTTACCAGCGCCGTAGGCGTGGCCACCGTCACCTTTACCGCCCCGCTGCTGGTAGGCATCTATTCTTACTCCGCCTCTTATGACGGCAGCGCGGTATACGCGCCCAAGAGCGGCGCCAGCGGAGTGGGCGTAGGGCTGCGCGTAACCAACCTTAGTGTGCCCGGCGTTTCGGCCATGGCGCAGGCCGACTTCTACGCGCAGGCCACGCTGACGGACGGGGCCCTGCCGGTGCAGGGGTCTACAATAACCTTTGTCTTCCAGGGGTACACACAGACCGCCATCACCAACGCCTCCGGCGTGGCGGTTTCTTCCTATACCGCCCCGGCCTCCTCCGGCACTTACTCCTATACCGCGGACTTCCCCGGTGACGGCACCTACGCGGCCAGCAGCGGCGCAGCGGCCCTGACCGTGAACCGGCGCCCGCTCAGCCTGGCCGGGGAAACCAGCCAGGGCTACGTGGACGCCACTTTCCTGGCGCACGCAAAACTCTACGACGGAATTACCGCGGACAGGGTGGCGGGGAAACAGATAGTTTTCGTTTTTGAGGGATCCTCGGCCGCTGTAACAACCGACTCCAACGGCGCGGCCTCCGCGTCGTTCAATTCCGGTTCCGCGCCGCGCGATTCCACCTATTACTCTTATTTTGCGGGAGATTCCGGCTACGCCTTCGCGGACTCCACGGCCACGGTCTCCATAGTTCGGCGCCTTACTTCGCTGGCGGCCTCGGACACCACCGCCCTGCTCAGTTCCACCTTCACGGCCATAGTCGCATTGAAGGACACCTCTTTCGCCACCCCCGTACCAATATCCGGCAAGCTGATCAATTTCAGTTTCCTGGGCTCCACCCAGACAGCAATAACCAACGACTTGGGCGTGGCCTCGGTCACCTACCAGACCGGCCTCTCCACCGGCGCTTACGACTTCTACGCCTCTTTCGCCCAGGACGGCTCCTACCTGGCCGCCAACGACACCGGCACCGTCACCATGACCAAGCGCACCGTAGTAGTTTCAGCTTACCCATGGTACGGCTTCGCTTTGGATTCGATAAAGCCGGTGGCCGACCTGAAGGACGGCGTGACCGGTGCCTATATCGGCGGACAGCCGATAACGTTCACCTACAACGGCACGCCGCAGTCCACCATCACCGTGGCCTCCGGCGGGACCATGGGCAAGGCCTACGCGGTTTACACCGGCACCGGCGTGGCGGGGACTTACAGCTATTCCGTGGATTTCCCCGGCAACTCTCTCTATTCGGCCAACAGCAACACCGCTTCCATAACGGTAAGCCAGCGTTCGGTGAGCCTGGCCGCGTTCCCGCAGACCGCCATCTGGAGCACCACCTTTACAGTTACGGCCGAGTTCCGCGACGGCACGACCAACGCCACGGTGAACGGCAAGCTGATAAAAATAACCTTCAGCACCGCCGCCACCAACTCGGTTACCGCTGGGGCCGGCGTTGCCACCTCCACCTTCACCGCCCCGGCCGGCACCGGCACCTTCAACTGGCTGGCCGAATTCGCCGGAGACCAGACTTACGCGGCGGCCAGCCAGACAGGGACGCTCACGGTTATCAGGCGCGCGCCCACCCTTTCGGCGATAGCCGCCAGCAAGTACGTGTGGGATAGCATAATCCTCAACGCTACTTTTATGGACGGGGACACTCCCATAGCCTCGATACCGCTATCGTTCTCTTTCAACAGTTCCTCAAATACCCAGAACACGAACGGCAGCGGCCTGGCAACGTCCCTGGCTTTCTCCTCCATGAGCGCCCCGGGGAACTCCGGCTACACGGTGCAGTTCGCTGGCGACGCCAACTATTCAGCGCTGTCCGCCAGTTCCACCGTGACCGTGAGCGCCAGGCCCTCGAACATAAGCATCGGTCCTGTTTCTTCTATCGCCGGTTCTACAGTAACGCTGACGGCCACGCTTATAGACACGAACAACGGCACCAGGATCATGAGCGGCAAGCCCGTCAGCTTCACGCTGCAGGGGTCCACGTACGGCGTTGCGGCGGTTACCAACGGCTCCGGAGTGGCCCAGGCGGTATTCATCTCCTCCACAAATACCGGCCCCTATACTTATTCCGCCACCTTCTACGGCAACACCAACTACGCCGGCACCTCCAGCAGCAGCACCCTTACCGTTACGCTGCGCCCCTCGGTGCTCGAAATGGCCGATTATTACCCGCCAGCCAGCAGCACTTTCACGGTTTCGGCCGTGCTAAAGGACTACACTACCGGCGCCACTATCTCCACACAGACCGTTTCCTTCCTCTTCATGACCGTAGGGAAATCGGGAGTCACCAACGCGCTGGGTTCCGCCGCCACCTCTTACGTAACCATCTCCAGCACCATGAGCTACCCCATAAGCGCCTCTTACGCGGGGAACACGCTCTATTCCGCGGCCTCCATAAGCAAGATCGTCTACCCGGGCAGGCGCAACACCGCCCTGTATACCTCGGACATGAACACCGCGGTGGCGCTGGACACATTTACGGTAACCGCGCGGCTTAGCGACTACGACCTGGGCACCTACATCTACGGGGCCACAATAACCTTCTCGTTCAACAGCTCCAACTACACCGCTTTTACAAATTCCACCGGCACGGCCAGCGCGGTCTTCACCGCCCCGGCCTCTACCGGCAGTTATACCTATAGCGCCGTATTCGCGGGAACAGCGCTCTATAACGGCACGACCAACACTTCCTCCGTGCTGGTGAACCGCCGCGCCATAACTATCAAGGCCAGCGACCTTACCTCCATCCCGGCCAACAGCTCCTTCATCGCCTCGGCCCTGCTTACCGACGGGGTGATAACCGTTTCAACAAAGACGCTGACTTTCGTGTTCACTCCCGCCACCCCCAACACCAAAACCGCCGTTACTAACGTCATCGGCGTCGCCTCCACCACCTTCCTGTCGCCGTCCAGCACAGGCACTTTCTCCTACTCGGTGTCTTTCGCGGACGGGGACCCGCTCTACAAACCGGTTTCCGCCAGCGGCAGCGTGGGGGTAGTGCTTAAGAACACCGTGCTGACGGCGCTGGACGTAGCCGACGCGGTGGTAGGCGCCAGTTTCGTCAGCCAGGCCCAGCTGCTCGCCATAGAACCCGGCGGCAACGTGCCTGTGGCGTCGACCAAAACAGTAACTTTTTCATTCACCACCGGCACAGTTAACGCCATCACGAACGTGGTGGCTGTGGCTACGGCGGGATTCGTAGCGCCTCCCACCGTAGGCTCTTACCAGTACACCGCCGTTTTCGCGGGCGACGGCATGTACGGCGCCAGCAGCAGTTCCGGCACTGTTACCGTAAAGCGCCGGCCCGTAATCTTCTCCGTTTCCGTCCCCGCCGGAGAGCCGTATACTCTTTCTACCATGACGGTTAAAGCCAACCTGGTAGACGGTAAAACGGGACAGCCTTTGCCGGATAGCCCGCTGGGCTCCGGGAATTTCCCATCGGTGAAGATCTATTTCAGCGTATCTAACACGACTCACACGATACAAATGGACGCGCTTGGCGTCAGCAGCACCACTTTCTACGTCGGAATTGCTTCAGGGACATACAGGTATGCCGGCACTTTTGACGGCAACGTAAGTTATAACGCGAGCGAGATCAATGATCAAACTGTAAGCACGGTAAAGATCAACCCCCGGCCCACTTCTCTTCAGCCCTTTTCCGGAGACGGGATGATGATGACCTGGGGAGTCTACACCTTCAGTGGCTTTAATGCAAGCGCGTATATCCTAGACAACTTGAACGGCAACAGCGGCATCTCGGGACTTAATCTTGCTTTCCTCGCGCAGGGCACAACCATTTATGGCACTTCGCTGGTCGATCCTCCCGGCCGGGCTACCTCCGACACGGCGTTTCCCTCTATCGCAATTGCGGGCTCCTATCCGGTCCAGGTCACGTTTCCAGGGAACCAGACATATGCCCCGAGCGTTTTGCTTGGAGGAGTAGATCAGTCCCAGGGTAAACGGGGTTTTGTCCCGGTTTACCAGTCCCCCGCTAATATCGCGATGGATGCGATACAGGAATGCTTCCCTTCCGAAGACAAGGTTATCAGCGGCGTAGCGCACGATGGATATCTGGGTGACAGGCCTAACGCCAGGCCCATACTTAAAGGTATGCAGGTTAGATACCGGATTTCGGACACTGCCTGCATCCATTATCCGGATAATTGTCCCTGGGGAACTTTGGGTGCGCCAAGCTACGGAAACATAAACGACTCTTATATAGCTACCGCCACGGTACATGCTCCTACAAATATTGGTTATTACCCCATCGAAAGATGGTTCGCGACCACAGATTCGTTTTACTATTGGGAAGTAACCGAAGATAAGAGGATTTTAAGTGTAGGACGCAGACCTACCACTCTGGCTGCGGTAACGGATCCAGTGCTGGCCGGTGCGATGATGCCGATCACCATAAAAGTGAAACTGAGAAGCACCTCCCAGAGCGACATCGGCATAGACGGGAAGCATGTAATTATCACATTCAACGGCGGCGCTCCGCAGGATATTGTAACGTCCGGAGGAGGCTTTGCGCAGTATATATTCACGGCTGGCCTGGTGCCAGGCGACTACACATACACAGCCGCTTTTGCCGAAGACACAACATACAACGGCACTGTATTAAACCCGGTGGGCAATGTACATGTTCAAAAAAACAGTACCGCCCTTACCGGAACTCCGGTAACCCTGGTTCCGGCCGGAAACAACTTTATAGCGAAAGCGACCTTAATGATTACTAATCCCGACCTGACGCAGCAGCCGGGTGTGGGGAGAAACATTAATTTCACGTTCCCGGGTGTGGCGGATCAAAACAATATCGTCACCAACGCCCAGGGCGTAGCCCAGGTAACCTTTGCCGCGCCCCTAACGGCGCAGAACACCAATTTTACCGCCACCCTTGTGGCGAATACTAATGACAACGGGGCCGTTACCGTTGCCCCCACTCATAATGTACAGGTGGTTCTGCGCAATACCAGCCTGACTTCCGTGGCCGTTAACCCTGTATATATACTGGACAACTTCACTTCCACCGCCACCTTAGTGGACCTGGACGCCCCTCTAAACGTTCCTCCCCTGAACGTAGACGCCTGGATGACCGGGCGGACAATAAACTTTAATCTCAAGAGGGGGGGAACCGAAGGTGATACAGGCAACCAGGCCGCCACAACAGTCGCTTCACCTCTTGGCCGGGCAACCAAGGTGTTTACTTCCCCGCTTGAGTCCGGCAATAAATCTTACACGGCCTCTTTCGCCGCCACTTCCCTTTATGCCGCGGTCACGGCCGCGGACGCCGGGGTTACTGTGCTCAAGCGCACTACCGTCCTGTCGGCGGTGGAGCCCACAACTCCGACCAACACCATTTTTACGGCAACGGTTACGCTGAAAGACAATACGCCCACCCAGGGCTCTCCCACTCTTATGGGCGTAAACATACACGTCCCGGTGAAATTCGTATACAACGGCGTCACCAACTACGGGACCACGAACGATAACGGCGTAGCTACCGCCGTGTTCACCGCGCAGGCCGTGGCGAACAACTACACCTGCGACATAACCTATGAGGGGAACACCACATACGCCACATCTAACCTGTCGTTGCCCGTGCATGTGATAAAAAGGCTTACTAGCATTTCTGCCGTTGATATTATTAACCAACCGGCCGGCGCGACGTTCCCCGCGAAGGCTACTTTAACGGATGACATCACCGGCGCCCCTATATCCGCCGCCCATATAGATTTCGTTTTCAATCTCGTTAACAGCGACTTCGGGACCACCGATATTTCCGGCATAGCCACCACCATGTTCACCGCCCCGTTAAGCACCGGGAATTATAATTATACGGCCTGTTATCCCGGAGACAATACCTACGCGGGGAAATGCGACAATACCAATACTGTCCAAGTAAATGTGGCCTCCACCACTCTGTCCATTCCCAACGCGGGCATCCTGGTCAACAATCTCTTCTCCCCTGTCGCCACGCTGAAAGGCAAGGAGAGCGGCGTGGGCGTGTCCGGCAAGCCGGTCAGGTTCACCTACGCCGGCGTCCTGAAAGGTACACCGTTAACCGCTGCAGGCGGCACAGTGGCGCAGGCGTTCACACCCATCTCCACCGGAACTTTCGAACTGGATGTCAACTTCGATGGTGACACGGCTTTCTACGCCAGCGTCGGCACGGCCACCATAGTAGTCAGCACGCGCGTTTCGGGCATCACCATGACCAATGTCATTACCACGGTCCAAGCCGTGTTTAACGCCACCGCAACGCTGACCGACCTAAGCCCCGTGCCCGCCATTGTATCCGGCAGGCGCGTGAATTTCCTGTTCAATGGAGTAACAATATCTTCAGCCACTACCGACTCGGTAGGCGTGGCCACGACCTCTTTCACAGCCCCGCCCGGATTCGGCTCGTACCCGATCACGGCCACATTCCCCGGCGACCCCATCTACGGTCCCTCCAACACCGCGACGGCTTCAGTCACTGTGTCCAAGCGCGCTACGCAGCTTACGGTGCTCGGCAACCCGGCAACAACAGCCCTCCAGGTTTTCACCGCCACCGCCACGCTTAAATGGGCCGGGGGCGATGTGGCGGGAAAGGTCGTATCTTTTACCTATCATGGCGTCAAGCTGGCGAACACTACGGAAGGCAGCGGTAAATATTACGTAGATTTCGACGCCGGGGCTTCCTCCGGGCCTTGGCAAATAGACGCGGCTTTTGAAGACGGCGCCGACGCCGCATACGAGACCAGCTCCGGAACCAATACCATAACGGTGGGGCGCCGCAACTGCGTGGTGATACCCAACAATATTTCAATGTCGGTATACGACACCTTCAATGCCACCGTCACCTTCAAGGATGTGGCCAGCTCCAGTACGCCCGCTGGCAAGTACCCTAAAGTGGCGTTTACCCCGACCTGGATCGCCAGCACCGGCACCGCCACGGCCACGAATGGCGCCGGCATAGCGTACTTCCAGAACCAGACCGCCCCGGCCTCCTCAGGCAACTACAAGGTGGAATCCTGGTTCCCCGGAGACGCCACCTACTTCCCCAGCATTTCCTCTACCGCCACAGTAAAAGTGCTGCAGCGCCCTACCCAGCTTTCGCTGGCGGACGTTCCGAACGCCATGATCGACCAGATCTTCACCGCCACCGCCACCCTGAAGAACGACATAAACTTCCTGGATAACAGGTATGTCCTCTTCACCTTCGAAACCAGGACGTTCAACGCAAAGACCACCGCCGGCATAGCGGTAGCTACCTTCACGGTCACCCTTTCCACCGGCGCCAGCCGGATAGACGCTATCTTCAATGAGGATGCCTCCTATTCCGCCAGCAACGCCTCCTCCGCCACCGTAACGGCCGCCATGCGCCCGACTTTCCTTTCCACCGCTGCCACAACGGTAGTAGCAGACAAGGATTTTATAGCCACCGCCACCCTTAGAGATCTCCCGGTCGGATTCCCTTCGGCAAGTCTGAACGTAGCCACCCAGACAATATCTTTCCTCTTCAACGGCACGACCAAGACCGCCGCCACCAACGCCCTGGGCATAGCCACCGTCACTTTTACGGCCAACGTTTCCACCGGCAGCTGGCCCGTAACCGTCACCTACGCCGGCAGTTGGAAGTACGTCGGCAGCAGCGCCGCCACCATCCCCCTGACCGTTATCCAGCGGGCCACCAGCCTTGTTTCTTCCGGCAATGTCGCCTCGCCGGCCCTGGACGTATTTACCGACACCGTCACCCTTCAGGACCTGGACAACCTGCCCTTGGACGCGCAGTCCCTGCGCTTTGTCTTCTCCGGCAGCACTTTCACAAAGGTAACGGCCGGAGGAGGCATCGCCGCCTCCACCTTCTCCGCGCCGGCCTCTTACGGCACCTACTACGTCAACGTCTATTTCGACGGCAACACCAAGTATTCTTCCAGCACGGTGGCCATAACGCTCACTGACGCGCAGCGCCTCACCGCCATAGCGCTCAGCAGCCCCTCGGTAAAGGCCTGGGACTTCTTCAAGACCACGGCCACCATCACAGACCTGAATACCCCATCCTTGTACAAGGTCTCCGGCGCTACCGTCACCTTCAACTTCGGGGCTCCCTGGGGCGCCAGCACCTCTGCGCTCACAGACAGCGTCGGCTTGGCCACCGCGCCCTACCAATCCACAGGCACCGCGGGGAACTATACGCTTACCGGAACTTTCGCCGGGAACGCCACCTACGCTTCCACCACCACCGTGCTTACCTTCTACGTGGCGAAGCGCAGCGGCTACGTTACCGGCGTGAATATCTCCACCAGGGTCTTCGACCTCTTCACCGCCAGCGCCACTTTCTACGACAGCATAACCTCCGCGCCTGTCTCGGGCCGTCCCATCAAGTTCTGGCTCCAGGGCACGGTCAGCACTCCGTCCGCCCCAACCAACGCCTTCGGGGTGGCCGCGGTTACCTTCACGGCTCCGGCCTCGTCAGGCACCTATAACCTTTCCATCTGGTCCGACGGCATAACGGACCTGACCTATAACCAGTCCTCCGTCTATATAAGCAGCGTAACGCTGGCGCGCCGCGACAGTTCCATAGCGCTAACAGGGCCGACCAACGCCATTATCGCCAGCACCTTCACACCCACCGGCATCATGTACGACTCGGTCAACAGCGCCGCTATACCTTCCAAGACGATCTCGTTCCTCTTCCAGAACACTACCGTGCCCGTAACTACCAACGGTTCGGGCCTTGCCAGCACCGGGTATACAGCCAACCTCTCCTCCGGCCCCTACCCGCTGCAGGCCTCCTTTGCCGGCGACGCCAGCTACAATCCCAGCGTCTCCACCAAAAGCGTAAACATGCTCAGTTACCCGACCCTGCTTGCGGCCCCTACGATCACGGTAACTATTAACGAGGTGCTGACCGCCACGGCTACCCTTTCCGATTACCTCGCCAACACCGTTGCGTCCAAGGCGCTGGTGTTCTACTTCAACGCCTCTTCGTTCACTGCCGTAACCAACACTCTGGGCGTGTCCTACTCCACCTACTCCGCCCCCGTTTCGTCAGGGGTCTACCAGATGCCGCTCTCCTTCGCCGGGGACGCCATATACGCCTCCACCAGCACCTATATCCCGGTGACGGTAAAACAGCGCATACCCTCCATAACACCGAACCCGGTCTCGGTACAGGCGCTGGACATTTTCACCGCCACCGCAACCCTGACGGACGCGCGCGTCCCCGCGACCAAACTGTCGGGGCAAACCGTAATTTTCGAGTTCATCGTCAACCCCACAACTTTTACGAGTACCGGGGTCACGGACCCTAGCGGCGTGGCGACAGCCACTTTCACCGCCACAGCGCCCTCGGGGGCCTACCAGCTAAGGACGACTTTCTCCGGCAACGTCACCTATTCCTCGGGCTCCGCCTACGGGACCGTTACCGTGCTGGCCCGCCCCTCGAAACTGATGCAGGACAATTCCACGGCCCCCATAGGAGAGGTGTTTCGCACCACGGCCACCTTGGTGGACGCGCAGACCCTGACGCCCATTTCAAGCACGAAGACCATTACGTTCACCTACGGCGCCAGCTCCGCCGCCTTTACTGACGCCGGGGGCAAGGCCTCGGTCGCCTTTACCGCCCCGAACTCCTCCGGAACCTACCCGATGAGCTCCTTGTTCGCCGGGGACCTCACCTATGACACGTCAGCTTCAACCGCCACGCTGACCGTTAACCGCAGGCCGCTCTCCCTGGCCGCGCCCGATATTTTGGGGATCATAGACGAGGTGTTCAAGGCCACCGTTACGGTTACGGACACGCTGAACTCCATGCCGGTGTCCGGCAGGAACGCAGTTTTCATCTTCCAGGGCAGCACCTTCACGGTCCCCACCAACGGCAGCGGCGTGGCGGTGTCCACCTTCTTGGCGCCGTCCTCCAGCGGCACCTACTACGCGGCTATAAACTTTGATGACGGCGACGCCAGGTTCCTGCCTAACGGAACCACTGCCCAGGTCCTGGTAGACCGCCGCCCCTCCGCGGTAAACCCGGACCCGGTCACAGCCAGGGCCGCCCAGGTCTTTACCGCCACTGCCTCCCTGGTCGACGTTCTCAACCCCGGCTTCAAAGTAGCCGGCGGGGAGCTGGCCTTTGTGTTCTCCGGCAGCACATCCACCGCCATCACCGGCCCCGACGGGGTTGCGGTATCCACTTTCATGGCGCCGCCCTCCAGCGGCACCGCGCAGATAAGCGTCTCTTTCTCCGGGAACAGCCGGTACAAAGCCAGCTCCGGCTCGGCTGCGGTGACCGTGCTGCGGCGCCTGTCCCTGCTGACAATAGCCCCGTTCTCCGTTAAAGCCATGGACGTTATCACCGCCACCGCCACGCTTACCGACAAGGTCAGCGGGGCCGTCGCTCCCGGCAGGCCGGTAACCTTCACTTTCTCCACCTCTTCCTTCGTCTCGGCCACCGACGCCGACGGCATAGCTGTTTCCACTTTCTCCGGGCCGGTTTCCTCCGGCACTTACCTGGTTAACGCCAACTTCGACGGGGATACTGTTTACGACGCCGCCACCGCTACCGGAACGATCACGGTAATACAGCGCCCGACCGCGATAGCGCTGCCCAACAGCTCGGCCTTCCCTTTTGAACAGCTCATCGCCACCGCCACGCTTACGGACGACGCCACGCTGGGCGCCATCCAGGGGCGCGGCCTGTCCTTCATCCTGAACGGGGTGTCAACTGAGGCCGTGACCAGCGGCGTAGGCGTGGCCACGGCGGCTTATACCCCGCCTTCCAATTTCGGCGGCTACACCATCTCCGCCACTTTCCCGGGGGACGCAAGCTACGCCTTCGCCAGTTCCAGCGGGACCGTCTCCGTGATGAGGCGGCCGACCGCCATCTCCGCCCTGAACAACGCCGCCGCCGCCATGGACGTGTTCACCGCCAGCGTTACGCTTTCGGACGTCAGGTTCTCCACCGCGGTGGCCGGCAAGGAAGTGACCTTCACTTTCGAGGGCAAGTCCAGCACGGCCGCTACCGGCCCGGACGGCACAGCCTTCGCCTCGTTCTCCGCGCCCGTCTCTTCCGGAGTCTATTTCTACCAGGCCCAGTTCGACGGGGACAGCGTCTACGACGTTTCCTCTTCAACCGGTGCGGTAGCCGTCTCGACCCGCCTGACGCGGATAGTAGTCAAGGACACTAACGCCAACGTGGGCGAGCCGTTCAAACTGACGGCCCTGCTGATAGACCCGGCGAAAGAGGCGCTGCCCGGCTACGATGTCGCCAACGTGCAGATGAAGTTCGTTTTCAAGGACAGGAACAACATAAAGATAGATGAGGGCTTGGCGATGACCAACGAATTGGGCATAGCCACTATAACCTTCAGCGGACCGGGCTTGCCGGACGTCTATTACTATAGCGCCAGCTTCGCCGGCAACTACACCTACTCGGCTTCCAGCGCCACCGCCATGGTAAAGGTAGGCCTGCTTACCTCCCTGGTGGCTTTTGACGTTGAGACCATCGCCCTTGAGAATTTTCCTGTAAAAGCGAAACTCACCGACTACCTCTCCACCACGCTGGACGATAAAAAAGTGAGGTTCAGGTTCATAGGCGCGGCCGGCTCCGGCATGACCAACGCGGGGGGGGACTCAGGGATAGCGGCCTCCTCCTTTACCGCCCCGTCCTCTTCGGGAACCTACTTCTATAACGCCTATTTCGACGGGGACTCTATTTATTCGGCCAGCAACGCTACCGCCACCATCAACGTAAAACTAAGACCGGCCGCCATAGTCCCGTCTCCCGTTGCCACTTTCGCGTACAGCTCCTTCACCGCCACCGTACTGCTGACGAACATACTTTCCCCGTACGCCGCTATCGGCGGCAGGGCCGTGGATATCTCCTTCAACGGCGACACCGTCGCTACGGTCACCGACCCCGCCAGCGGGGCGGCCAGCGCGGTCTTCTTCATCCCGGTCTCTTCCGGTACTTACAAGTACTACGCCAGGTTTGCCGGGGACGACACTTACGACGCGGCTTCCAACACCGGCACGGTGACCGTGCAGCTCAGGTCCACCAGCATGCTGCCCTACAGCGTGACGAACCTCACGGCCAACAGCACCTTCACCGCCAGGGTAGAACTGAGGGACAACCTCAGCCTGCCCATAGAGGGACTTAGCGTGGACCTCCTGTTCGGGACGCAATTCGGCGTTGGCGCTACCAACGCGCAGGGCGCGGCGGAGGCGGTCTTCACCGCCCCGGCCTCCAGCGGCGTTTACACTTTCACCGGTAATTTCTACGGGGACGAGCGCTACGCGGGCAGCACGGCCAACGGGAATGTTACGGTAGGGCCAAGGCCCACGCTGGTATTCACCTCCGCGGTCTCCTCCAAGCTGAACTCGCCGCTGGGCCTCTCGGCGAGGCTCGTGGACGTGGCCCAACAGACCGGCATCGGAGGACAGCTGCTCAGCTTCTACTTCGAAGGCTCCACGCTGTCGGCTGTAACCGACAGCTTCGGCACCTCCACCGTCACTTTCAGTTCCCCGCTGTCTACCGGAGCCTACAGCTATGAGGCGTCATTTGTCAGCGACGGGATCACCTACATAAGCAGCTCCTCTTCCGCGCCCGTCACTATAGCCCTGAACCTTACCAAGCTGGACGCCAAGAGCGGCATCGGCATAAAGATCTACGAACCCCTGCCGGTAGAGGCCACTCTTAAGGATTCTTTAGGCCTTAATCTGCCCGGCCTGCCTGTTACTTTTAGCTTCGCGGGCAGCACCACCACCAGCATAACCAGCGAGGTCGGCACGGCCACCGCCGCCTTCGCCACCACGGGCCTGGCCTCCACCGGCACCTACAATTACACCGCCGACTATCCGGGCGACACGCTTTACGTGGCTTCTTCCGACACGTCCAACGTAGTCACCGTTTCCAGGCGCGACTCCCTGCTGCTGGCCCAAAACGCCACCACGCCTCCGGGCAAGTATTTCACGGCCGAAGCCAGGTTCTACGACAACGTGAACGGCAGTTACTTCATGGGCGCCCCGATTGCGGGTAAGACCGTTATTTTCGAGCTCCACAACTCCACCTTCACTACTATCCGGAGCGCCATTACGTCCGCGCTGGGAATTTCCACCTTTACCTTCACGGCCCCTGTCTCTACCGGCACTTTCCTGCTGACCGCCAGGTTCGCCGAAAGCGACCCGGTTTACCTGAGCGCGCTTTCTTCCTCCACGATCACCGTCCTTCTGGACGACGGCACCGGGGCGATAAAGACTAAATTAAAACTGGATCCCGCGAGCGCATATATAACCAAAGTATTCGTTGCCTCCGGCACACTCACGGCTACGGACGTCCCCGTTACGGCCAAGACAGTGCTGTTCGAATTCTTCAACGGTATCGCTACCTATACCGCCGCCGGCTTCACCAACAGCATAGGCCTGGCTACAGCGGCCTTCACCGCACCGATAGCTTCCGGCACCTATAACATGACGGCCTCTTTCGCCGGCAACATGGACTTCTCGGCCGCCACCGGGACCTCCACCCTTACGGCTAACCGCTACCCCGACTCGCTCACGGCCCAGACCGCAGCCGCCTTAAGCGGCGAGGATTTCCCCGCCAAAGCGGTGCTGCGCGACGATCTTGCGCTTGCCGCAATCTCGGGCAAGACCGTTACATTCACCTTCTTTAACGGCTTCTCCACCGTTACCAGAACGGCGGTAACCAGTTCCACCGGCTCCGCCGAAACCACTTTCACTTCGCCGGCTACCCCCGGGAACTATTTCTATACGGCCAGCTTCGCCGGCGATGCTTCCTACGTGGGAAGCATGGACTCCGCCTCCATACTGATAGCCTCGAAAGGCTCCAGCACCTTCCTGATCGGCTATGAGGTGATGGTCGGCACCGGCGAGGTGTTCGCGGCCTCCGCCACCCTTACCTCCAAGGGCCTGCCTGTCCAGGGCAAGGCTATCACGCTGTCTTTCCAGGGCCTCCTGCGCGTCTCCACCACCAACGCGGACGGCCTGGCATCCTCCACCTTCACCGCGCCGGCCTCCAGCGGAACCATCGCCTACCAGGCCTCCTTCGGCGGCGATCCGCTTTACAATGCCACCCTGGCCACGGCCCCGGTCTCGGTGATACTCCGGGTCCAGCCAGAACAGCCGTCCTTCAAGGCGCAAGTCACCTCCACGTCGGTAACGCTGGCCTGGACGCCCGTCACCACGGACCAGAACCACCAAGTGACCGGCTACGAGGTCAACACGGCCGCCGAGCTCAGGCCCCAGACCTGGAACACCCAGGGCTTCGTTTCCAGCACCGCCACGACCCTCGGCTACACCTGTACCGTGGATTCCAACACGGCTACTTATCTTAAAATAACCACAAAGCTGGGGGACAACCAGGAAAGCCCCACTTCGCTTATCGTGGAGGTCCCGAGCAAGGCGGACGACCCGGCGCGCGTGCCTAACTACTACTACATGAACGCGGGGACAAGCGCCAACGACTGGGCCGCCTGGGTCAAAATTCCGGGCCAGGTCATGAACAAGGTCTCCTCCGCCACTTTCACTATGGACGTGGCAAAGGTGAACAACCCGGCCTTCCTGGCCGCCTACACCGTAACGGCGTCCGGAGACCAGAAGACCCTGTCCTCGGACCTGAAGACGGCCGACAGGAAAGGCGTCAGGCTCACAATTTCCTATCCCAAGTCCGGGACCGGGGTTTCCGCCGCTTCCGGCCAGCTTGCCATGTACTGGTTCAACGGCGTGGAATGGGTGAAACTGGGCGGGCAGATAGACGTGCTGACGGGAGAAGTTTACACCTACTCGCGTGTGCTGGGCCAGTTCGCCGTGAAAGCGGCCCCGATGGCGTCCTCCTTCACGCTTACGAAGGTGGCCCCTCGCATCTTCAGTCCCGACGAAGCCTCCACCAACGTCAACCGCGCCAGGTTCTATTTCGAGAACCCGGACCTCGGAGAAGTCACTATAAGGATATTCGACATTACGGGCTCCCTTGTGCGCAGGAACCTGGAATCCGAAGGCGCCAACATAATGTACTGGAACGGCAAGGACCAGAGCGGAGTTCTGGTGAAGGGCGGAGTATACATTTATCAGATAGAGGCCGCAGACAAGGTGCTCACCGGCACCGTGGTGGTGGCAAAATGACCGGTTTTGCGCGCAGTAATAGGAAAATATGAGGAACATCGTTTCTACTTTCTGTCTTTCCGCCCTTCTGGCGGCCCCCTTGTCGGCGGCTTTCACGCTGACTACGGTGTCTCCGCGCATCTTCAGCCCCAACGCCGGCAACAATTTAGTGAACCGCGCGTGGTTCCACTACACTAACCCCGACTCCTGCGAAGTCACCATCAGGATCTTCGCCCTCAACGGCTCGCTGGTGCGCCGGAATCTAGATTACGAAGCCGGCATCATGTACTGGAACGGCAAGGACCAGAACGGCGCAATGGTAAAGGGCGGTATATATATTTATCAGATAGAGGCCGCAGACAAGGTGCTCACCGGCACCGTGGTGGTAGCAAAATGAAGAACATTCTTACCGCTTTCTGCCTGTCCGCCCTGCTGGGGGCGCCCGCCCGCGCCGCTTTCGAGGATGTGGACGTAGGAGCCAGGGCCACAGCCATGTCCGGGGCTTACGCCGCGCAGTCCGAGGGCGTCTCCTCCATTTTCTACAATCCCGCCGGCATCATAGGCATGACCCGCTACGAGGCGGCCCTCACGCAGGAAAAACTTTACATGGGCCTTACGGACGGCAGTTCCCTTTCCCGCGGGAGCCTGGCCCTCGGCGCCCCGCTGCTATTACGCGACTCCTATTGGGGTAACGTGGCTTTCTCCTGGGACACGCTGAGCCTGGACAGCCTTTACAGCGAATCGCGCATGCGGCTCGGCTACGCCTACCCCCTGAAGGAAAATATCTGGGCCGGCCTGGCCGTGGCCCGCATGGGCGTAACCTACGGCAGCGACGCCTACACCGCCATCAACCCCGTGCTGACCGGCGCCACCGGGAAATCCGCCATAGGGCTCGACTTGGGCATCATCTACAGCCTGGAGTCCGTTGACTTGGGACTTTCCATACAGAACGCCAACGAGCCGGACCTGGGCGTAAAATATCCCAACAAGGTGGACCGGAAGATCAGCCTGGGCCTGGCGCTCAAAAAAGAATCTTTCACCTGGGACCTGGACCTGGCCGTAGCCGGCAAGGACCTCCGGCTGAAGACCGGCGCCGAGATCCCGCTGATGTCGGAAACCTTCAGCAGCCGGGTGCAGGCCCGCGGCGGGTTCAGCCTGGGCTCGCGCGACTACCGCGCCGCCTCGGCAGGCTTCGGCTACAACGGCGGGACTTACCGGGTAGATTATTCCTTCATATACCCGCTTAGCGGCATTTCCGGGACCATGGGTTCGCACCAGTTGGGGCTTGTGGTGGCCTGGGGGGAACCGCGCGGCCCCTTGGCGGACAGGAAAGATAAGGAAGAGGAGCGGAAAAAGGACAAGAAGGACGAGGCTGGCAAGGGCGGCCCCGCCGTCCCCGCCCCGCCCATAATAATGCCTAAGACCGTGCCGACCAAGTCCGACATAACCACGGCCGCCAGAATGCAGGCTGACGCCAGGACCACCATGCGGCGCGGCGCTTACGGCGAAGCGGCTTCAACACTTAAAAAAGCGGACGAGCTCCTTATGATGACCGACCCCGAGGTCAAGGACTCGCTGCGCAAAATGGCGGGAGTCAGCATGATACTGCCCAGCGCCGAGAACCAAGATGAGCGGGACGACCTGATCCGCAAGGCCATAAACCGCTACGCCGACCAGAACACGGACGCGGTGCTCTACATCACTTACGCCCGCCAGAAATGGCCGAAAGACATAGCCATCACAAGGTTGTATAATGTGATAGCCAAGGAGTTCCCTGAAACCGCTTCGGGCATGAGGATACTCCCTGACATAACTATTATCGACCAGCTGCTGCAGGACGCGCTGGACTTCATCAGGACCGGCCGCTACATACAGGCCATTTCTACCCTGCAGAGGGTGCTGCAGCTCGAGCCGGACAACATACCGGCTCTCATCAGGATGGGATCGGCTTACTGGGCCATGGATAAGAAAGATGTAGCGCGGAAAAACTGGGAAAGGGTTCTGGAACTTGATCCAAAAAACAAGGAAGTTCTCCAGTTCATGAAAATGAATTAACCAAGGCGCAGCGCACGGCCGGATATTTATCCGGCCGGGGCCGTTGTTGCTTTATTTTGCGGAAGGGATGGAAACTTGATGAAAATACGAAACTACTTTATAATAGCGCTGTTGTCTGCCGCGGCCCTGCCCGGCATTTATGGCACAGCGTCCGGACAGTCCATAGACGCCCTCCGCTCGAAAGTGGCACTGGAAGGACAGATAGAGGAAAGGCTCCGCGCCATGCTCTCCTCCTACCTCAATACCAAAGATGTGGCGGTCGCAGCCAAGGTTAACCTGCTGGTAAAAAAAGCCGAGGGGGACCAGGGCAACGGCGTACGCAAATGGGACGAGAAGGAAGAACTGATACTCCCCGGAGTCCCGGCCGCTGCCTCCATGACCAAGGACGCCTCGGCCGGGAAGAGCGCCGAGACCGCGAAAAAGCAGGTGCGCATCGGGGTATCCAGCGTGAACATCTGGATAATAGTGGGCAAGCAGATCCCCAAGGACCAGGAAGCCAAGATGAAAAAGCTGGTCTCCGACGCCCTTGACCTGGATACGGAAGCCGGAGACACGATCATTGTCGAAAGCGCGCCCCCGGAAAAGGCCGCCCGCGCGCTCAATATAGGCGCCACCGTCGCCCTTATCTGCCTGGCCGTGCTGGCAGTTTTCCTTTACGGGCCCTTCCGCGGTTTTCTGAAGCACCTCAACGACAATCTGGCGGCCCTGGCCGCCGCGAAGAAGGGCCCGGCCGAACACAAGGCCGCGGGCGGCGGAGACGTTACCCTCGGGGGGGACGAAGGCGGAGGGGAAACCACCATGTCCGGCGCGCTGAGTATCGCCGGCGGGGGGGGAGGCGCGGCTTCGGTGCTTACCTTCGATTCCGGCGAGAACGTGCCGCTGGACAAGTTCGTGACCAAGGACAACGTCGAAGACCTGATGCTGATACTCTACGACGAACCTCCGGAAGTCATAGCCCGGGTGGCGCAGCGTATCCCCCCGAAACTGGCCTTCAGCGCTATCCCTAAATACAAGATGAAGGAAGTGCTGGAACAGTTCCTGAAGCGCGAGTTCGATGACCCCGAAAAGATCAAGAACCTGATGAGCAGGATAAAGGACAGGATGGCCGGCAGCTTCGGCGGCGAGACGCGCCTCGGCAACCTGATGCAGATAATGGACAAAAAGTCGCAGGAGAGCACGCTGGCCTTCCTGAGGGAAAAAGACGCCGCGTTCGCGGCCGCGGTCGAGACCCACTTCTTCAAGTTCGAGGACCTGCTCCGCTACGACGAGATGGCCATGCGAAGGGTCTTCCGCAAGGCCGGCGCCGAGCCGTTCGCCCGCTGTCTCAGGAACTGCGACAAGCCGACCGCGGAAGCTTTCGCCGAGATGCTGGGCCCCGCCATAAGGGACCTGGTGGCGGCGCGCATGCAGAACATGATGGTGGCCGGCGACACCAACGATTCGGAACTGACCATACTGAACGCGGTTAACACGCTGGCGGCCAAGGGGTTAATACTGCCGCTGGCGGACGTGAAGCAGACCAAAGTCTGACCGCGCCGGCCCCAAGGCGGCAGCGCGGCGGGGCAGGCTATTTTAAGGAGGAACTTCAGTGGATATAAATACCGTTATAGGCGGCATCCTGGGGCTTTCTTGCGTCGCATACATCCTGATAGACGGACAGATCCTGAACATCCTGATGGACAAATCCGCGCTGGTCTTCGTGCTGGGCGGGACTTTCGCCTCCACCATGATGACCTATCCGTTCCGTATCTTCAGAAAAATACCCACAGGTTACAGACTGATGCTGTTCCCGCCGAAGTTCATCCCGCTGGATGTTGAAGTGGCGCGGATGTGCGAACTGGCCGAGGTGGCCCACCAGCGGGGCATAGACGCCCTGCCGGAGAAGCTCAACCCCAAGGACCTCGAGTTCCTCCGTTCCGGTGTGCGGATGCTGATGAACGAGTGGACCCTGGAGGACATTGAGAAGCACCTGGAGCAGGACATGCAGAGCACCATAGACCGCCACGCCGAAGTGCAGCGCATGTTCGAGAGCATGGGCACGTACGCCCCCATTTACGGCCTGCTCGGCACGCTGATCGGCGTGCTCGGTCTGTTGCGCTTCCTCGGCGACCCGAAAGGCATGGGCAACGCCATGGCCAAGGCAATCACCACCTTCTACGGCATCTTCTTCGCCAACTTCTTCGCGCTGCCGGTGGCCGGAAAGCTGGAGATGCATACCGCCCACGAGATGCTGATCAAGCGCGTGATAACGGAGGGCCTCATCGGTATAAAGCAGGAGCTGAACCCCGCCACCATCAGGCAGAAGCTGGACACGATAGTGGCGCAGGGGAAACGAAAAAAAGCCTGACGGCGGCTGTAAAACATGGCGTTAAAGAAACGGGAAAAATCCAGGGTTACGTCGGTCTGGCTTACCATGTATGCCGACTTCATAACCAGCCTGACCCTTTTCTTCATCCTTTTGTTCTACTCAGCCATGCTCGCAGCCAAGAAAAGCCTTACCCCGCAGGAGATGAGCGACTACAACTCCGAGATCAGCGGCGCCATGTACGACAAGGAGAACACCGCGGAAAAGAAGGCGCACTCGCGGGAGCAGCAGATAGCCTCGGCGGAAGTGGAAGGCGGGAAAGAGATAAAGGATTTCGCCGGGGTAACGGTCAACCGCCGCGAGGTGGTGATCACCCTGCCGGAAGCGGTGCTGTTCGAAAGCGGAAAAGCGAAGATCGGAGACGACGCCAGGCCCGCCCTTAAAAAGATAGGGGAACTGATGGGCAAATACCCGGGGAAGATAATAGTGGAAGGGCATACCGACGACGTCCCTATAAACCAGCAGCCGCCCAAAGGGGCCAGGCTGTGGGAGATAGCGATGGCCAGGTCCACGGGGCTCGGCCCTTACGCCTCGAACTGGGAATTGTCCGGCGCGCGCGCGCTGCAGGTAATGACCTTCTTTACGCGGGAAAAGATCATTGATCCCGCCCGGCTGGTGGTGCGGGCCTGCGGTCCCTCCCAGCCCGTAGTACCGAACGACAACGACGAGCACCGGGCGAAGAACCGCAGGATAGAGATAAAGACGGAATTAAATGCTGAAACAGCGAAAAAAAATTAATCTCAGCGAAACGCAGATGCGCTACATGGTCCCCTACGTAGACATGATGACGACGCTGTGCATTTTTTTCCTGCTGCTTTACGGCTTTTACCTGAGCTACAAGACCAACAAGGAAACGGCCGAGGGCGTGATCGCCTCCGAGAAAGTCACCAGCAGCATAGATTCCGACCCCATGCTGAAGGAGGCCGCCAAGGTGGAGGTCCTCAAGGATTCCATAAGGATATCTATGCAGTCCTCGGTGATGTTCGGGCTCGGCTCCGCCAAGCTCAAGCCCGAGATCCTGCCCCCGCTGATAAAACTGGCCGGGACTTTCCGCTCCCTGCCCGAGGATTACGCCCTGACCGTAGAAGGCAACACCGACAACGCGCCGGTCTTTTACGGGGGGGATTTTTCCTCCAACTGGGAGCTGTCCCTCTACCGGTCTCTCAGCCTGATAAAACTTTTCACAGACGAGGGCAACAACCCCGACAAGTTCAGCGCCACGGGCTACTCCGAATACAACCCGCTTTACCCCAACGATACGCCCGAGCACCAGGCGGCGAACCGGCGGGTGGAGATAGTGATACGCAGGAGAAGCACCTCCAGGATACCCCAGCCGGGCGCCCCGGTCGGGGGGAACGGCGCCGGACTGCAGGAAGAGGGACCAAGGCGCGGCGGGTGACCCGGTCGCGGAGAACAGGAAGCATAAAATAAGGCAGCACAGCTGGACAGAGAACTCAGGACGGCAGCGTCCGCCAAAAACTTCCCAAGGAGCTTTTTATGAAAATACTTATCGCGGACGACGACGACGAACTCAGAGACCTGGTTGAGATGGTCCTCCAGTCGGCCGGCTACAATGTTTTTGCCTACCCCAACGGTAAAAAAGCCTGGAACGCCCTCCAGAAGAACGGCGCGGACCTAGCCGTGCTGGATATCAACATGCCGGAGATGGACGGCCTGGAGCTGCTCGACCTGATCCGAGGCGACGAACGCTTCAAGGAAATGCCGGTGATGCTGCTGACCGCCCGGAAGGGCATGGACGAGCGGGCCAAGGGGATAGAACGCGGCGCGGACGACTACCTCACCAAGCCGTTTGAGAACGACGAACTTGTGAAGCGGGTAAAGCTGCTGGAACAGGCTTACCCGGCAAAAGGCTGAGAACTGGAAAAGTAAATGCGTATAGAAAAAATATTCATCGCTGCACTTTTCATCGCCTCCTGCGCGGCAGCGGTCCGGGCCGCGCCGGCGATGATAATCCTTTCCTCCGCCACCTACTCATCCTTCGATTCCCTGGGCGCGCCTGTGGATAACCTGGCCTACGCCTTGGCCACGGACGCCGACAACAATGTCTTCCTGACGGGTACCAGCGGCAGCGACTTCCTTTCCCAGGAATACAGCAAGACCCTCGCCCTCAGCCCCTCGGCCCAGGGGCTTTTTCACAACGGCAACCTTAGCAATAACTCCAAGGGAATAGCCCTGGACGGGCTGGGCAACATTATCGTGGTCGGCGAGGAGAACAACGGCGCCAACCTGGACTTCCTTACCCTGAAATACAGCCAGAATTTCGCGGCCCTGCTCTCCTCCGCCGTATTTGACAGCGGGGATTACGACTCGGCGGCGGCCGTAAAAACGGACGGCCAGAACAATATTTTTGTTACCGGCTATACCACCAACGCCGGCAACATCAACGTTTACACTATAAAGTACGACCAGGCGCTCAGCCAGCTCTCAACCGCCGCCTATGACAGCGGCAACACCGACCAGGGCTCGGCCATCGCCATAGACCACAGCGGCAATGTTATCGTAGCCGGCTTTACCCAGGTCGGGAGCAGCAATCATTTCCTGCTGATAAAATATGACTCCGATCTGCACAAACTGCTCCCCGAAGTAATTTACAACAGCGGGACTGACGAGGCGGCAACGGGCGTGGCTGTGGACTCCCGTGACAACATCATAGTCACTGGCAGGCAGGGCGTCGGGGCCGCCCAGAACTTCTGCACTCTCAAATATAACAGTTTCCTCGAGCTGGTTTCCTCGGCGGTTTACGACAGCGGCGGCACGGATATCCCCACGGGCGTGGCGGTGGACTCCAACGACAATATAATCGTCACGGGCCAGACCGGCCTTGGCCCGGCAGCCAACTATTTCACGATAAAATATGACAAGTATTTCAACATCATCTCCACAGCGGCCTACAACGGCGGGTTTAGCGACATCGCCAACGCCGTGGCGGCGGACGCTGACGACAACGTGATAGTGACGGGCCAGAGCGCCACCCCCACTTACAATTATTTCACAATCAAATACAGCGCCTCTCCTAAAATAACCGCGGTTTCACCTGTTTATATAGGCGAGACTGCCTACGTCACACTGACCGGGAAGGGCTTCCTGGCGGACAGCGCGGTCTCTTTCCAGGACGCGAACATCTCCACCGGGGCCGCTTCGCTCGGATCGGGCCAGTTGACGATGTCCGTCACCCCGTCCACCAGCGTAGTGCTGGGAGTGACCACCGTCACCGTGACCAACTCCAACGGCGAATCTTTTACCAGCTACTCACTGGCCTACACCCGCCTGAGAAAGACCGTGCCCGCAAGTTCGTCCGACACCATCAAAGCCATTATGAAGCTCGGCCCGGTGGCCGTGGACATCCCTTCAGGGTCTTTCCCGCAGCAGGAAATAGTCACCCTCTACCCCGTGCCGGCGGCGGCGGGGGACATACAGCAGGTAGGCGAAGCCCTCTACCTGGCCGGAACTCCATCTACCAGTTCCCTGGTGAACCTCTCCATCACGCTCCGCTACAGCGCCGCGGACCTCGGGACCTACCCGGCAGCCTCGCTTTCCCTGGCCTACTACGACGCCACAACCGGCTGGGTCACCCTGCCCTCCACGGTGGACACCTCCGCCAGGAGCGTGACCGCGGTCGGCAAGGCCGCCAGCAACAAATACGCCGTAATTAAAGCCGTCCCCAGCGGCGGAGGCGGCGGAGGAGGCACCGGCGGCAACGGCGGCAGCGGCATACCGGCCACGGTCTATCCCAACCCCTACAGGCCGGGCAGCGGCGGAAGTTTCGACCAGTCCACCCTGGGTGACGGCGTGGTTTTCGCCGGGCTCGACGCGAACTCGACTTTCAAGCTTACCATCGTGGACATTGCGGCCCAGCTCGTCTTCCAGAAATCCGCCGCCGCCGACAGCGCGGGCAGGTACCTTTGGGACACCAAGACCTCCTCCGGCGGCAAGGCCGCCAGCGGGGTCTACCTCTATACCATCACGGGAGGTGGCTCGCCGCGAAAAGGAAAGTTCTCGATAATCCGGTAACAAGTTATGAACAGAAAGCCCGTACGTCTCGCCCTCCTACTGCTGACAGCCCTGCTGCCACCGGCTGGCGCGCGGGCGGCCGGCACCTCCTCTGCCGCTTTCCTGAGGGTAGGCTGGGGCGCGAGACCCGCGGCCATGGGCGACGCCTATACCGCCGCGGCCGACGACGTGGACGCCCTCTACTGGAACCCGGCGGGACTTAACTACATAAAACGCCTCGAGGAAACCTTCGGCCATAACAGCTGGATAGACGGCCTGAGCGCGGAACACGCGGCTTTCGCCGTGCGGCGCAGCACCGCCGACGTTATCGGCGCCGGCCTCGGTTTCCTGAACTCCGGGGATATGGACCGGGCCAATAAATACGGCTATACCGAGGGCTATTACAGTTCAAGTGACCTGGCCCTCCTGTTCTCCTACGCGCGCCGGCTAAATCCAAAGCTGGCGCTGGGCGCTAATTTCAAGATCATCCGGGAGCGGATAGAAAGCGCCAGCGCCCAGGCCTTCGCGCTGGATGCGGGCGCCATTTACGAGCTGTCCCCGAAACTGAAGCTTGGCGCGTCGCTTAAGAACCTGGGCACCGGGCTAACCCTTAACAAGGCTTCCGGCCCGCTGCCGCTGAGCCTGAGCGCAGGCGCGGCCCTGCAATTCAGCAAGACCCTGCTGCTGACCTCCGACGTCAGCCTGCCGCCAGACGATTCCCTCAGCCTCCACCTCGGGGGAGAATATACCTATCCCTCCGCCGTGAAAGGAGTGCGCCTCGCGCTGCGCGCCGGCATAAAGACCTCCGCGATGAGCTACCTGGGCGCCGCTTCCGCCGTAACATTGGGCTTCGGCGCAGAAACTGGCGCGGTCGGACTGGACTATGCTCTCAGCCCCTATGGAGACCTGGGCATAACGCACCGCCTCAGCCTGAAGATAAAATTCGAAGCGCTCTCCGCCAAGCCGGAGGCTCCCGAGATTACAATGGAAAAGAACGGGATAAAGGTCAGGAGAAACGCAGCGGACGTGTACAGGGAGACCATACGGTGGTACTACGGGAAAGCGGCCGCGGAAAAACTCAGCGCAGAGGAGCAGGCCCTCATACTGCAGCGCATCGTGGACAAATTCACCGCGCTGGGCGTGGACGTATCCGAAGCCAGGCAGAAACTGGGAGGGGGGGGCGGTGCGCCTAAACAGCCGTAACCTCCTGCTGTCCCTGGCCCTTTTGACGGCGGCCGGGCTGGCCGGCGCACAGGACCCGCTGGACCGCGGCGCCGGCTTATTCCTGAGCGGCAGGGTGGACAGCGCCATAACTTTCTTCACCGGAGCGCTGAATGAAGACCCCAAAGACTCCCGCGCCAGGGAAATACTGGGCTACTGCCTGGTGATAAAAGGCAAAGATGCCATGAGGGAAGGTCAGTACGGGCAGGCCCGCGCCGCGCTGACCTCAGCCAGGGATTTTTTTCCGCAGAACCGGGACCTCAAAATGCTTGCCTTGCTGGCCGAACTGGAGGAGAGCGCCCCTACTCCCGCCGTCCCGGTCTCGACCGCCGCGCTTACGACCACCGCCGAAACCAGCGCCGTCTTCGAATGCCTTTTCGGGGACGGGCCCTGCGCCAGGGGAGGCCGCTACGCCGTGCACATTGTGCAGCAGGGCGAGACTATGTCCGACATCGCCATAAAATACTACAACGACTTTAAACTGTGGGAAAAGATCTGGGGCGCCAACCCCCAACTCTCCAACCCGCACCGCCTGGAAAAAGGGATGAGGCTGCTGATCCCGCTGGACAAATAACCGTTAGGCCGGCCGCCCTTTTACAGCGACTTATTATTATCTACAATTAGCTACGGAGGCACACTGCCACATGACCGAACCCAAAGACCTTTATTCCTGCCTTGCCAAAACCGCCGAACGCAATCCCGAAGAAACCGCCTTTGTGACGGGCGAAAAGCGCATGTCCTGGCACGAGATCCTTTTCTCCGTAGACCGGGCCGCCGACATGTTCTGGCAGCTGGGACTGCGCAAGGGCGACCGCGCGGCCATAGTGCTGCGCAACTCCCCGGAATTCATAATCTCCTACTTCGCCCTGTCGAAAATAGGCGCGGTAGCCGTGCCAATAAATCACATGGTCTCCAAAAACGAGGAGATCTACTACATACTGGAGAATTCCGCCTGCAAGGGCGTGGTCACCGAAAAGGATTTCGTCAGGAACTACCTCTCGGTGAAGAAAGACCTGCCGGGCCTGAAATTCCTGATCTCCACCGATTTCTGCGGGATAGACGGCGTGACGGACTTCTGGCATTACCTGAAGCACGCCCACTACCACCCCCAGACCCAGAAGGCCTCGGCGGACGAACACGACGTGGCTACCATCCTTTACACCTCCGGCACCACGGGCCACCCCAAGGGCGTGCTGCTGACACACCACAACATGCTGGAGAACGCCAAGGCTTCCATAATAATTCTGGAACCCACCAAGAAGGACGTGTTCATGGCGCTGCTGCCGATGTTCCACACCTTCTCCTGGACCGGCAACGTGATAACCCCGATACTGCTGGGCTCGAAGACCCTGATAGTGAAGAGCATCACCCCGCCCAAGCTCTGGCTGCAGGCCATGGGCCGCGAGGGCGTTACCATTATGATAGCCGTGCCGCAGATCTACGGCGTGCTGGCCAAGGAAGCCCGCGGCCTCAAGAAGTTCTTCCTGAAGTTCTGGAGCCTGCGGCGTGTGCGCCTGTGCATGTCCGGGGCGGCCCCGCTGAACCACGCCATCACCCAGCATTTCAACAAGGCCTTCGGCCTGCACATCCTGGAAGGTTACGGCCTCACCGAGACCAGCCCCGTGGTGACGATTACGCACCCCAAGATCAAGAAGCACGGCTCGGTGGGCAAAGCCGTGCCCGGCGTAAAGATAAAGATCGTGGACGAGCACGGCAACCACCTGAAGCACGGCGAGGAGGGGGAGATCTGCGTGATGGGCCCCAACATCACCCGCGGCTACCACGGCAACGAGACCGCCACCCGCGAGCTGTTCACGGAGGACGGCTGGCTGAAAACCGGAGACATCGGCGTGCTGGACACGGACGGCTTCCTGTTCATCCGCGACCGCAAGAAAGACATGGTGATAGTGAAAGGCCTGAAAGTTTTCCCGGCACAGATAGAACACACCATCAACGCCCATCCGAAGGTGCTGGAGAACGCCGTGATAGGCATCCCCGACGGCTCCGGCAACGAGACGATGAAGTGCTTCTGCGTGCCCCGCCCCGACGTGCAGCTTGAGAAGACCGAGATCATGCAGTACATAAAGGCCAACTTCGACGTCTACAAACGCCCGCGCGAAGTGGAGATCGTGAGCGCCCTCCCGAAGAACACTCTGCAGAAAGTGCTGAAGCGCGAACTTCTTAAGCGGGAGCTCGAGAAGAGGATAAAAGCGGGGGAAGCTGCCCCGAAACCGGCACCGGCCGCACACCAATAACGCATTGTCAGGCAATAGATGAAACTAACAGGCGCGATAATATCCGTATTTCCCGACGTTTACCTTGTGGGCGGAGCCATAAGGGACGCCGTTCTCAAACGTCCCTTCAAAGACATCGACCTGGCCGTGCCGCCTTCCACGGATTTCCGCGCTAAAGCTCTGTCCCTCGCCCGCAAACTGAACGCGGCCTGCTTCCCGCTGGATGAGGAAAACCAGGTCTACCGCCTTACCGTCCGCAAAGCTCCCGGATTCCAGCTAGACCTGATGCCCTTCGTGGGGGGAACCCTGGAGTCCGACCTGAAAAGACGCGATTTCACGATAAACGCCCTCGCCCTTAAACTGGCCCCCGGCATGGATTTCAGGGCCGACCGCAAAACCGGGGAATTCACCCTGAAGCCCGCCCTTTCCGCCATAATAGACCCCTCCGGCGGGCTGAAAGACCTGGCCTTAAAAAAAATAAAGCCGGTTTCACCGGATATTTTCAGCCAGGACCCGCTGCGCCTGCTGCGGGCTTTCCGCATAGCTGCCGCTCTTGATTTCACCATTGCCCCGCCGGTCCTTAAAGCCATAAAGCAGCAGGCCGCGCTTATTACAAAGCCGGCCGGAGAGCGGGTGCGGGAAGAACTGCTGCGGCTCTTCGAAAGCCCGAAGTCGCACGAGTGGCTGGCCCTTATGCACAAGGCCGGCCTGCTGACCGCCATATTCCCGGACCTGGCCGCGCAGGAGAGCTGCGCGGCAGGTTACTACGGCCGGGGCGGCGTACTTAAACACACCCTGCGCGTGGTGGAGCGGATGGACCACCTTTTTGAGAACCTGAAAGCCTACCTGCCCGCGCACAAGAAGATCGCGGAATTCATCCAAAGCCCGCGGATCTTCAAACTGGCCGCCCTGCTGCACGATATAGCCAAGCCGCCCAAGGCCGCCATGGTGAAAGGCCGGCTGCGGTTCTTCGGCCACGAGGAATACGGCGCCATCATGGCGGGTAAGGTCATGGAGGACCTCCGCTTCTCCCGCGACGAGATACGCCTGGTGACTAAAATAATAGGCACCCACCTGAGGCCCGGGAACCTGGCCGCAAACGACGTCATTTCGGACAGGGCTATGTTCCGTTTCTTCAGGACCATGGGGGAATACACCGTGCCGCTACTGATCCTTTCCTGGGCCGACCACGCCAGCTACGTCTCGGCGGAGCAGTTGAAAAAAATGCGTGCGAAACTGCAGGCCCAGCCGGCCCCGCTAAAGCCCGGCACCCCTTACAATTCACCGAAAAAAACCCTGCGCTACATGCAGGTACTCAATCTGCTGCTCGGTGTTTACATAAAAAAGAACATGAAGCTGCGCACCGCCAGGCTGGTGGACGGCAACGACGTGATAAAAACGCTGAAGATACCGGAAAGCCCCCGGATAGGCGAACTACTTGAGAAGATACACCTGCTGCAGTTCGAGGGAAAGATAAAAACCCGCGAGCAGGCCCTGAAAGCCCTCAAGGGCATGAAATAGGGAACCACCCGCTTCTCCTGCACGAACTACCCGGAAGACCTACGACAGCGTAGGTCTTTTGTTTTATTATACAGCTCCATTAGGCCCGTGCCCGGGACCTTCCCAAAAGCTAAGCTATGGTATAAGGATGGAGGGCGGAATTTATGAAGAACATATTTACACTTTCAGCAGGGCTCGTACTTCTGGCCGGCATGGGGCTCGCCTTCGGCGCCACTCCCGCAAAGACGGCCGGCGCGGCGGCCCCGGCGGTAACCAAGGAAGACGTAAAAGTAAACGAATTTAAGGATATACTCTTTAAACTGGTGCGCCAGGACGAATACCTGGACGAAGCCATAGAGACCCTGGATTCCTCCAACGGCAAAATGAACCTGCAGGATATTTCGGCTATGAGCGTGAGCCTGAAAACCATAGCCAACAACCTGAAACATGTCTCCGCCCTGAACAAGAGCGAGTTCTCGTCCATCCAGCCCGGTTCCCCGCTGGCCACCTATACAAATACCATCCTCAGCTACAGCCGCAAGGTGAACCGCAAGGCGGGGGAAGTGAACACCCTGGTAGCACAACTGGCCGTCAAGAACAAGAAAGCCACCATGCGCGATGCCGTCTCTTCCCGCAAGGGCGGAAAGAAGGGCCGGGGGAAAAAGATCTCCCAGATGATAGAAGAGCAGAAGGCTATGGAAGAACTGGCCGCCCAGGTCAAGGACCTGCGCGGAGCCTCGCGCGGCCTGAACGCCACCAGCAAGTGGCTGTACATAGCTTCGAAGTAAGCGGGGGAGAATTTCCTCGAAAAAATCCCCTGCTGGAAGCGGGGGATTTTTTTGTCATGCTAAAGTTGCTAAAATCATATTTATGAAAGACCCGATCGAAGCGGCAGCCCTGCAGATACTTAAAGCTATGGGAGAGGACCCGGCCAGGGAAGGCCTTAAAAAGACGCCGCAGCGCGTGGCGCGGGCGCTCCGCGAAATAACCTCCGGCTATAACGCCGACATAGACAAAGTTTTCAACGGCGCCTTCTTCAAAGCCGATTACCGGGAAATGGTGATAGTAAAGGACATAGCCTTCTACTCCCTATGCGAGCACCACATGCTGCCTTTCTTCGGCAAGGCCCACGTAGCCTACATCCCGAACGGCCGCATAGTCGGCCTGTCCAAGATCCCGCGGCTGGTGGAAACGTTCGCCCGCCGCCTGCAGGTGCAGGAGCGCCTGACCGAGGAGATAGCCGGGACGCTGTACAAAGTGTTGAAGCCGCGCGGGGTGGGGGTAGTGTTGGAGGCGGAGCACCTCTGCGTCAGCATGCGCGGGGTGAAGAACGAGACCTCTTTCGCCACCACCAGCTCTATGCTGGGCGTCTTCCAACGGGACAACCGGGTAAGGGAAGAATTCCTTAATCTTATAAAGAAGCAATAATAATATTGAAAAAACACGGCGTTTTAAGTAAAATTAACGGGTATTCTGTTCTTCTGCTCTTTTTAAATACGCCCCGGCCGTTTAAGCGGGGCGCGACCTAGGCGGGTGTAGTTCAATGGTAGAACGAGAGCTTCCCAAGCTTTAGACGTGGGTCCGATTCCCATCACCCGCTCCAAGTTTTCATGCAGTCTTTGTGTTTTCGTATAGTCTTTGTATTCTCGGTGATGGGAATGTTCCTTATGGGGAAGCTCGCTGACGCTCGCACGTCACCCGCTCCAAGTTCGGCGAGATCTTCGGCAGTTGGTTAAATCCAGGGAGGGAAGTACAACCTTCAGCGGCCTGAAACTGATCGCCAGTTACTAAACACTTCCCTTTCACTTTCCCAATTATGACAAAATCAAAAACTTTCTGGGCGGCCCTGGCAGGGATCTGCCTGGCCCTCATGGTCTTCGCCGGCTATTCCGTTTACGAGCGGATCTCGCTTCACTTCTCCGGTGATACCATCGAAGTGCACCCGGTGCCGGTTCCGCAGGAAGAGGAGCCCGCAGCCGTGGAGAAGCCGGCCAGGCAAGCCGCGACTAAAGCCCCAGAGATCAAGGCCGCGACTAAAGCCCCGGAGGCCAAGGCCGCGGCCCAGCCCGCTGCCCAGGTGGCCGGCGCGGAAAAATCCCACGCGGTCAAAACCGCTTTCGAGTACAAAGACGCCAAAGCTAAATCCGTGCAGATAGCCGGCAGCTTCACCTCCTGGAAGAACATCAGGATGACAAAAAAGAACGGCGTCTGGAAGGCCGACATCTTCATCCTGCCGGGAACCTACCCTTACCATTTCACAGTGGACGGCAAGAAAAAGCTGGACCCGGGCAAACCCAAGGCCCCTACCGGGGATTCGCTGGTGGATGTAAATTAGCCGGAGTTAAACTTTCGTTAACAATCCTGTAACAGGTTTTTTGTAGACTATTTCCGGGCGCTTATGAATTTTAGAAAAGTTCTTCCCTTAGTCATCCTCGTGCTGGCTTGCTTTTTGCCGGACGCCGGCGCCGTTGCATTGACCCCGCGGCACAGCCACACCACCACGCTGCTGCCCGACGGCAACATCCTTATCACCGGCGGCGTGACGGACGCCGCCAACACCACCACGCCCAGCGTGCAGATGTACAACATGGCCACCAACGATTTCGAGGACTGGACTGTCGACGCGACCATGTCCAGGTCTTCGCACACGGCCACGCTGATGTCCGACGGCAGGATCTTAATAGCCGGCGGCTTCGGCACCGTAACCGGCGTTCCCGGGACGCCCTTGAATTCGCTTGAGATATGCGATCCTACGACTAAGAGTTGCTCGGCGTTACCCATAGTTATGTCTTCCGCCAGGGGGGGGCATACCGCCACCCTGCTTACAAAAGGCCTCCACGCCGGACAGGTACTGCTCTGCGGCGGCCAGTCCGGCGCCTCGGAAACCGCCATTACCGGCAGTTGCGATATTTTCAAATCGTCCGCTACTTCTACGATCTCCCCGACCGGGAATATGGTCAGCCCGCGCATGGGCCATGCCACCGTAATGCTGAAATCCGGGTTCGCCTTTGCCACCGGCGGCAGGAACTGGTCCGGCACGGCCTGGATCTATGAGTCGCAGAACGAACTATACGACCCGCAGGCCAATGCCGGCGCCGGAGCCTGGACCCCTGTTTCCGCCCTGCTGCAGGGCAGGATAAACCACTCCGCCACGGTCCTGAACAACGGCACCGTATTTATAGCCGGCGGCTTCAACAGCGTCCCCACTTATCACTGCGTTAACAACGTCGGCGAGGAATGCTGGACCCAGGACGATTACAAATACTGGGGCTACGCCCGCGATAACCAGGACATGGGCAGCCACGGCTTCCTGGACGGCGCCGAATATTTCGACCAGAACAGCGGGCGCTCGATCACGGCGGAATCGACCTACGGCGTTATGCCCTACAGGGTGGACAAGCATTCCGCTGTGCTGCAACCGGACGGCGACTGGCTCATGCACGGCGGCTACGGGAACATAGTGCGCACCATGTTCAGCTCTTCGCTTAACCTGGATAAAGATACTGTTTTTATGCTTAGCAAGACAGGCCCTAATACCGCCAACCTGATCCCCGCCACCAGCGTAGTAAAATTTCCGATGACCTTCAGCCTTTCAAGGCCTGTTTCCGGCCGGCTGGTGGATGCCGACGCTTTTTTTTCAACGCCGCTGGACCCGACTTCCACTCCTGCGGTAGCCGTTGAGAACGTGAAGATATATATGCACGCCAGCACGGCCCCGCTGGATGGCTTCGCGGTGGGCACTCTTCTGGGCCAGAACTACGCCCCCGGCGCTTTTGACGGCATCACGCAGCTGCAAAACCCCTCCGGCACCGCCATGTTTACCATGGCGTCCCTGAACTCCGACTCCAGCACCCACCCTGAACTTACGGTAAGCGGGTCAACACTCGCCTTCGCCACCATGTTTCCGCTGGCCGTTGCCGAAGGCGTAACCGGAGACATACAGGCCAAGCTGGCCCTGACCCTGCCTAAAATTTACGTCGGTATTAAAGGAACGGCTACCATAGGGAGCGGCACGATAAAAGACCCCGCCGGGATATACGGGATCGCCATACAATCCGGCGGAAGCGCCGCGATCGATGTGACCAATCCGCTCTCCTGCGACAGCAGTAACTGTCTGTTCGAAACTATTTCAAGCTTCTCCATTACCGGGCAATTATCCAACCTCAGCCCGGGCACCACTATTTATAACACGCAGACCAATCTCGCCAACGGCGGTCAGATAACCGTCACCCTTACCCTGAACTACACCGCGGACGAAATACACACCGGCGCCGCTAAACCTGCTTTCGTCTACGGTCTTTCCGACATCGTGATAAGGGAAATGATATTCTCCAGCGCGCTCGGCTTCACCCCCAAGACAAACTCCTGGAAGGACCTCACTAATATAGATGTCTCTCCCACGCTTACAGCGCCGGTATTCGACCATACCGCCCTTCTCACCCCGGCGGCCGACATCCTTATACTGGGGGGGAGGAACTGCGAAGACAACATCCCCGGCGACTGTCTGCACGGCAACAAAATATTTACAGCCCAAAGTTTCGGAGCCGCAACCATTTTTATCCCCGTTTATAAGAATTCCTCCGGCGCCACCACGTGGGACACGGGCGGGACGCTTAATTCGAAACGCGCCTTCCACACCAGCACCATGCTGCAGACCGGCGAGATACTTACCTGCGGCGGTTCCGACGGAGCCAAGCCGCTCGACACCTGCGAACTGATGGACCCGGTAACAAAGGCCTGGACTTACACCGGCTCCATGAATTTCCCCCGGACAAGACATACGGCCACCCTGCTGCCGAACGGCAACGTGCTGGTGACCGGCGGCGCCACGCCGTCAAGCGCGGCGGTGACCACCGCTGAAATTTACTACCCAGCCTCGCATAGCTGGGTTCTGACCACCCCCATGTTCCAGCCCAGGCAGAACCATACCGCCACGCTGCTGTCCGACGGCAACGTGCTGGTAGCCGGCGGCGACACCACCAGCAGCTATTCAGCTGATTCCGAAATATTTATTTCTTCCACCTCCTACTGGCAGGTCACCGGCTCCATGGCCACTCCCAGGGCCCAGCATACGGCCACCCTGCTGAAAAACGGCAACGTGCTTATGGCCGGCGGCATCAATGCCGGAACTGCTGTAGCTAATTCTGAAGTTTTCGATTCCACCACGCGGCTTTTTGTAGCCGGAGTTACGCCGATGAGAACCGGCCGCTACGGCCACACGGCCACGCTGCTGAGGGACGGACGGGTACTGCTTATAGGCGGCTCCGACACCACCATAAGCCAGCTCACCACGGAAATTTACAACGGCGCGGCCTGGGCCGATTCCGCGCTGCTTACCTATAACCGCACCAACCACAGGAGCCTTCTGCTCCCAAACGGCAAGATCATGATAACCGGCGGAGAGACAGCCGGCGTGTCCCAGAGCAGAGCGGAGGGCTTCGACCCCGACTTCTCTGTATTGACCGACCAGGGCCAGGGAGCGAGCAGGGCCAACCACACTTCCGTGATTACTAAGGACAACTATATCCTCAACATAGGCGGCTGGGACGGGGCAAAGTGCCTGGCCACCACCGACATCGCGTATTTCGGCGCCTCCCCGGACATAGACGGCCTGACTCCCGAGATAGTGCGCCAGCCGGTCATATCAACCGGCACCGACTTGTTCAACTGGGGCGACTCTGTAACCCTGCAGAGCGGGACCACCAACTTCTACGGCATAACCGAGGCCTCCGGCGGCGGCGCCGGCCCGATGAACTCTTCCCAGAGTAACCCCAGGGTGTATATGCAGCAGATAGACAACCCCAGCGGGTTCATGATAGACCTTTCCACCAGGATCTATTCAATATACGCCTCCGCCAATCCCAACCCGAACTGGGAAAAGACCCTTTCTTCCATAACCGTGATCACCCCGTCCATCGCCGGGGATATGCCTCACGGCTGGTACAACATGCGCGTGGCGTCCAACGGACTGTTCTCCGAAGGCCACACCGTGCAGGTGACCGTGCCGCGCCCCACGGGGATCATCACTGCGCCGTCCGGCAGCGTGCTGGGAACCACCGCCATTTCCTGGTCCTGGGATAAAGGAACCAGCACCGACGCCGACGGCTATATGCTGTACTCGGCCACCAACAGCGTATTTATAACGACCACAGCCTTTGACACCACCAGTAACACCGTATACTATACGCAGTCAAAGCTGTCGCCCAATACCCAGGCCTCGGTAATGGTGTCCGCCTATAACCTGGGGGGAAGCGGGCCTCTTTCAAGGTCTTCCACTTACTACACCCTGGCTGCCACGCCGGGCCTCATGGCCATAACCGCCGCCAGTTTCGAGTCCGTCTCCCTACAATGGGACCCCAGCGGCAATACCCCGGGCACGCCGTATGAATTATCCATGTGCGTCAGCCCCAACACCGTCCCATGTACCTTCAGCGACCCGCTCTCTATTTCCACCCCGGTGCCTTACAGCGTGAATTACACCAGCACCTACACGGTAATAAGCCAGCTCTCCGACAACCAACTCTATTCTTTCCGCGTATCGGCGCGCAACGGGGCCGGCATTGTCACGGACTTCAACAGCACTCCTGTATCCACCATGACGGTGGGGGCCATCAACGATCTGACCGGCACCGCCGTAAGCAGTTCAGCCATAAGCTGGTCCTGGGACGAGGCCACCGGTTCCGGGGTCTTCTACGAAATTTACGATATCACCGCCGGCACGGCCAGCGCCGTCAGGCTGAGCTCCACGAGCTACAACTACTATACCCAGACCGGCCTGCCCGCTAATTCCACTCACAAGGTGGCGGTAAACGCCGCCAAAACCAATACCAACCTTGGCGTCGTCAGGGGGCCTTACTCCTTCTCATCGCTGATCTACACCCTGACCGTACAGCCGCTGCCCGGCACGCCGAACGTCTTCACGAACGTAAGCACCGGCAGCTTTACGGTCAACTGGATAACGAACGGCAACCCTGCCGGGACCCCTTACGGGATAATGCTTTCCTCCGGCGCCGATTTCGTGGCGTATTCATCCTTCTCCACCACGGGGGCTTCGCTCGACGTAAACTCGCTCGCCCCTAACGTGCGCTACTACCTGAGGCTGTACGCGGTAAACGGGGTAGGGATAGCCGGCACCATGGTGGACCTGGGCTCGAAATATACGCTGGCGCGCGCGCCGCTGTCTGTGGTCCCGCTGAGCACTACCATGTCCGGGACGATGCTGGGCTGGGACACGGCCGATAATTCCACCGCCACTATTTACGAGGTCCGGGGCACTACGGAGAACTTCAATCTCTCGGTAAACACCTATGTGCCCTTCGCAAGCCTCTACAATCTTAACTACTATTCCCTTTCAGGACTGCTGACGGGGACCACGTATTATTTCGACGTGGCCGCCCGCAACGGCGAAGGTCACGTTACGGCGCGCATACAAGCCGTGCCCGCCGCTTTTACCCTAGCGGGCCCCGACGGCGCCCCGTCGGCCTCCATCGGCGGCACCAGCGACCCTTCCAAGGCCACAACTATCTCCGGCACCCTGCCCAACGGCAGGAAGGTAAAGCTTTACATTCCCGCGGGGGCATTCTCTTCCCAGGTAGCCATAGCCATCTCCTCTTCGGCCGTCCACCACTGCGCCTACCTTCCGTCAAAAGTCTCGCCCCTAGAGGTCGCGATCTTCTCCGAGTCCGAGGTGCAACCGCAGATGCCGCTCACCCTGACCATGGATTTCGAACAGGGGGGCACGTCCCTGGGCGATATAGGCGATATAACGACCAATCAGACCCGGATGGTCATGGGCAGGTACAACCCCGACACCACCGACTGCCTGCCGCTGGAGACCACAATTAAAACCAACGACACCGCCAACACGGACATAGGCGCCAGGACGGTTACCGCCACCCTTAACCATTTCGCGGTACCCGGCCACAATTACGCCATTTTTCAGCTGATGGTGAAGGACCCCTCCTCAGGCCTGGCCGACGTAGCTGTGTACCCCAACCCCTTCTATCCCCGCCGCGGCGACGGGTTTGTCACCATCAACAACATGCCGGCCAGCACCAGCGTGCGCATCTACACGCTTACCGGAGAAAAAATATGGGAAGGGACCGCGGGCACCACCGGAATACTCATCTGGAAAGGCGTCAATAAATCCGGCTATCTTGTAGCCAGTGGCATTTATCTGGCGGTCATAGATTCCAGCGCGGGCAAGAAAGTATTGAAACTTGCCGTGGAAAGATAATATGAAGAAAACCGCCGCCATGCAGCGCGCTTTAACTGCAGCCCTTCTGCTGGCCGCGGCTTTGCCCGTTCACGCCAGCGACGCCCCGCGCTATTTTTCCGATAAAGCGGCGGGCGCCACCACCGCGGACTTTCTTAACCTGCCGGTAGGCGCGCGCGCCGCGGCCATGGGCGGGGCCTACTCCGCCATAAGCGAAGACGCCTCCGCCGTCTACTGGAACCCCGCAGGCCTGATACAGATCCCGAAGCTTTCCGCCGTCTTTATGCGCGCGCAGTATGTGGAGAATATAAGCTACCAGTACGCCGCCTACGCCCAAAGGCTTTCTTACGATTCGGTCCTGGCGGCCTCCATCCTGATGACGGACATAGGTTCTATCCAGCACACCGACGTTTCCGGGACCATAATGCCGGACGCGGCTTTCACCCCGCGCGACCAGGTCTTCACGCTTTCCTACAGCAAGGCCATACTTGAATTTTCGGACAAGGACATAGACGTGTCCATCGGCGTTTCCGCCAAATATATAAAGTCGCAGATCGTAGAGACCGCCCACAGCTACGCGGCGGATTTCGGCGTGATGACCTACAACTTCGGCGATATCCCGTACCGCCTGGCCGTAACGGCCACCAACATGGGCGGGGGGCTTAGATACGCCGAGGAATCCAACCCGCTGCCGCTGACGATAAAGCTTGGCGGCTCCATAAACCCCTTCAAGAACATGCTGATAGCCACCGACGTGGTCTTCCCGAAACAGAACAAGCCCAACCTACTGGTAGGCGTGGAGCTCGCCTCCACCCCCAACGAGCTTACGCGCCTGTGCGTACGCGCGGGCCTTGACGCCCAGCAGATGCGCGACGGCCTGACGGGGTTTTCGCTGGGCCTGGGCGCTACGCTGCACTTCTTCAGCCTTGACTACGCCTTTGTCCCGATGGGCGAACTGGGGACCACCCACCGCATCTCCCTCACTTTCGACTTCCCTTTCCACAGCCCGATCTTCGACCGCAGGGACCGCACTATCTTCACCAAAATGAAGGGCATTTCGTTCAAGTGACGGCCGCAGAAGGCGGCAAAAGGCAAGGCGGCTCCTTGCTTTCCGCCGCCCTCTGCCGCTTCCAGCCTTCCGCCACTGTAAGGGTATCTTCCCGCCCACTTGCCTTCCCGCTTCTAATAATATAGATTGTTAAGCCGGAAAAAACATATGAAAGCCCTTGGCCAACACCTTATATTGGAACTTTACGGCTGCAGCGCCGCCTCGCTCTCCTCCGTCTCCGAGGTCCAGGAGGCGATGCTCAAGGCGGCCCGGGCGGCCGAGGCTACCATAATAGATTCTATCTTTCACCATTTCAAGCCTCACGGCGTCTCAGGGGTAGTCGTTATCGCAGAATCCCACTTCGCCATACACACCTGGCCGGAGCACCGCTACGCCTCGGTGGACCTTTTTACCTGCGGCGCTAAAACCAGGCCCTGGGAAGCCTTCAAGGTCGTAAAGAAACTTTTCAAGGCCACCCACTTCAGCGTGATGAAGATGGAGAGGGGGCTGCTGCCGAAATGAAGAAGAAGCCCGATTTCAACTGGCTGAAGAACTCGCGCGGCATTCTGCCGAAAGGCGAATGGTTCGTGGAGTTCTTCACTCCCGGCGAGCTCCACGCGCACCGCGCGCTGAAAGTGCTGGAGACCTCCTCTACGGCCTTCCAGGAAGCCGCGCTGATAAAAACCCACACTTTCGGCAAGGTGCTGGTGATAGACGGGGAGACCCAGTCCAGCCAGTACGACGAGGCCTTCTACCACGAATCCCTCGTAGCCCCGGCCCTGCTGGCGCACCCGGCTCCCAAGAGCGCGCTGATACTCGGCGGGGGGGAAGGCGCCACCGCCAGGGAAATACTCAACGACCGGGGTATAGAGCGCGTCGTCATGGCCGACATAGACTACAACATACTCAGCTTCGCGAAGAAACATCTTGAGCCCTGGCACAAAGGCGCCTTCGAAGACCCGCGCCTGCGCCTTCTGGCCCAGGACGCGAAGAAGCTGGTCGAGCACACTTCCCTGAAATTCGACCTTGTCTATTCCGATCTGCCGAGCCCCATAGAGGGCGGGCCGGCTTTCGGTCTTTACACTCTGGAATTCTACCGCCGCATGAAAAGGATCCTGGCCCCGGGCGGCGTTTTCACCGTGCAGGCGGGACCCGGCACGCCGTTGCAGTTCGAGCTGCACCCGGCGCTCTACAACACCCTGTCGCGGGCGTTCCGCTTCGTCGGCAGCTATACGGCTTTCATCCCGTCCTACGACATGCCGTGGACCTTTCTTTATTGCACGGACTCCCCGCGCCTTGCCCCGGCGAGCCTTTCCGCCCCCGCCCTGGACAGGGCCGCGGCCAAACGGCTTAAACGAAAGCTGAGCTATTCCGACGGGGAAACCATAACCGGGGCCTTCCGCCTGCCGAAGTACTACCGCGACAGGATAAAGGCCTCGCGCGCCGTAATAACCAAAGCGCGCCCTATGTTTTTCAGCACTTCCCAGCATTAATCGATAATGGAGCACGAACATGAAAAAAATGAAAAAAATAGAAAAGAAAGCGCCCGCGAAAGCGGCCGTAAAGAGCAAGCCCGGGGCCGCCGCCCCGGCTAAGAAGAAAGCCGGCCCTGCCGACACGGGCGCCCTCAACCGCCAGGAGGTCGCGGAAATAGCCGAAGAACTCGCCAGGATGAAAACGGCTATAACGAAGAACGTAGAGGACAAGAAGAACCTGGACCTGCTTGAGCCCGAGGTCGGCGACTCCATAGACCAGGCCACGCAGAGCCTGGACAAGGAAATACTATTCGAGCTTTCCGACAACGAGCGCAAGATGCTGCGCGATATAGAAGCCGCGCTGCGCAAGATGGAAAAGGGCACTTACGGCCTGTGCGAGCACTGCAAGAAGGTTATTGAGAAAAGACGGATAAAAGCGCTGCCTTCCGCCCGCTACTGCATGATCTGCCAGAGCGGTTCTGAAAAGAGCAGGGTATAAGATAGTTTGCGGCTGAAGACTAAGAAAGGCAGCGGAAGGAAAAAGAAAGCGCGAAAGCTTTCCTGCCTTCCGCCGCCTTCGTTGCTGTCAACTTTCAGGGAACCAGGGAGTGGTCAGAGGCGTCTACTTTGGAGGCTACCTGCACTTCGGTATTTCTCCAGTTGCGGGCCTTGGCTGTAATAACGAATTTCCGGCCGTTAGAGGCTATCTCCAGTGTATCGGGATCAAGCGTCCTATAGAGTTCCGCCCGCACAGCGTTAACGTTGCCGGTAAGGTCGGCAAGCCGCTTCAGGTCGTTGGTGTAATGCCCTTCCTTCTTCATGTAGAGGTCTTCCAGGATGGCCAGTTTCGAGATAGTGCGGTGGGCTGACACTATCTGTCCCTTCTCATAAGGTGTTATCTTCAGCACCGTCTTGTTCAGCCAGGAGCCTATAAAAATAGCCATCAATCCCCATGAAAAAGCAAGCACGAGCCCGTTGGTCAGGTCGCCGCGCTCTTTCAGGCTTATAACGCGGCTTCCGGCCGCATAGTCGTGCAGTGCGCGCTTGTTTTTGGTGAAAAGCGCCATTATATAGCCGAGATTGAGCGTGATGGAGCTCAGGAAATACGCCAGCGACCTCACGAAAGCCTTAGGAACGGAAAGGTCTCCGCCGTCCGCCGCCCTGACCCTTATATTCATGATGAACTTGCCCAGCGTGGCGCGGCCACCGCTGGAGAAAATGGTTTCGTAGATCACGTACGCGCCTATCCAGAGAAACTTCCATTTCCATTCTCCGGCGGCGGAAGGGGCTACGATGCCGGACCTGACGGCCGCCGGCAGCGTAGCGTAAGTGAGGAGCACGAAGGGAAGCGAGTCTATGACGTAGGCCACGAAACGCTCGTTAAAGCCGGCAGGCACAGGGCCTTCCGCGGTCTCCATTCCCGGGGCATCGTCCAGTCCCGGGATGGGCGGAAGCGGCTTAAGTTCTAAATCGTTGTTTTCCATGGAATCCACCAGTTCGTGAATTTAAAAAATTACTTACCCATTCCAATTATATCAACTTCGCGAAGCATTTGAATACCCCGTCATAAATAGCTTAAAATATACCTCATACCATGTGCAGGATAACCGCGGTAATTTCCACGAGGCCCGCCTCGAACAACGACCTCCTCTGCGGCAGGTCTAAGGGCCTGCTCGCGCAGGCTGACGCCGTAGCCGGCCGGTTCCAGGACGACGGCTGGGGCGTGGGCTTCTACCGCGGCGCCGGCGCCGCTGTGATAAAGAGCCCCGGGCCGGCCCGCTTGGAGAAAAAAGCTTTTGAAGCGGCTGCCGCGTGCGCCGTCTCCAGCGTGACGGTGGCCCACCTGCGCGACGCCTCCAACCCGGCTGGCCTGGCCAGGGCCAGGCTGCTCTGCGCGGACAACACCCAGCCCTTTTCGGGCGGCGGTTTCCTTTTTGCGCACAACGGCACGCTTTTCATTAAAGACGAGATCCGCAGCCTCCTCGGCAAATACGCCTCAAAGGTAAAGGGCGCCAACGACTCCGAGGTGCTGTTCTGGCAGGTCATGAAGATGCTGGACGCATACGGCTCGCCCGAAACCGCGCTCGAGATGGCCCTCGACGAGATACGCACGGTCTGGATCTCCTGCAGGGATAAGTATCCGGGGCGCGCGGCCCCCTACCGCGGCCTCAACCTCTTCCTGGCCTCGCGCGACAGTCTTACGGTGCTCTGCCATTACCAGCTCAAGAAAGAAGGCGGAAAAGGCGCCCTGCTTACCCCCGGGTGGGAGTTCGGCCGCATAGCCTGGCGGCGCGAGAAAGAGCGTCTGGTCTTCTCGAGCGAGCCGGCCGACGCCGGGCCCGGCTGGAAAAAAATGAACGACCCGGAAATAGCGCGCGCGACCCTGAAAGGCGGGAAGATAGCACTCGTTTTCAAAAGGATCACACTATGAAATGGCTCCTGCTCCTCATGATCTTTATAGCCGGCATCTATTACCTGGTCAACCAGCACAAGACCGAGGTCAAGCAGAAAGAGATGGCCCAGCTGGCGAAAAAAGACGAGATAGTCTCCCTGCCCGACCCGGGACTGCCGGTAAAGCCGGAGAAGACCTACATCATAAAATTCTCCATGGCCACTCTTAAGACCCTGCGCTCGCTCACTGAAGACTCCGACTCCAAAGTCCGCTTCGCCTCCGCGGAACTGCTTTGGCAGCTGCAGGACGAGAGCGCTCCGGCCGTTATCAAGAACATGTTCTCCAACGAGACCGAGATAACGGTAAAAAGGCAGCTTATCGAGATGTTGGCCAAAGACAAGAGCAAGCTCAGCCTGGCCCTGCTGGCCGAAGCCCTGAAGGACTACGACAGCGAGACGCGCCTTAAGGCCGTAGAGGCCATCGGCACGTTCCAGAACAAAGAGGCCCTCCCGCCGCTTAATCTGGCCATGCAGGATTACGACGAGACGGTGCGCCTGAAAGCCCTAGAGTCCGTAAACCGCATACGCCAGGACATCGAAGCCCACAAGGAGCAGCAGCTGCGCGAGATGGAAAACAAACCTCTTTTCCGCATCGAATAGGCGGCTCTTGACAAATATTTACTTGATTTTTTAAAATTTCAAACTGTCGGCGGTTATCCAATAACCGCAAAAACTTCTAAAGAAACAAGGACCACTCATGGACTCGGAAATCTCAAAACTGAACCAGAAAATTCAGCAGGATTCGCTTTTCCTGGTTGACCTCAGGAAGGAAATGGCCAAGGTGGTTGTGGGCCAGGACGACCTGATAAACGGCCTTCTCGTCGGGCTTATAGCCAACGGCCACGTGCTGGTGGAAGGCGTGCCGGGCCTGGCCAAGACGCTGACTGTAAAGACGCTGGCCCAGACCATTTCGGCCGCCTTCCAGCGCATCCAGTTCACTCCGGACCTGCTGCCCGCCGACATCGTCGGCACGCTGGTCTTCAACCCGAAGGAGAACACCTTCGCCGTGCGCAAGGGCCCCATATTCTCGAACATCGTGCTGGCCGACGAAATAAACCGCGCCCCGGCCAAGGTGCAGAGCGCGCTGCTGGAAGGCATGCAGGAGCGCCAGGTCACCATCTCCGACACCACCTTCAAGTTGCCGGACCTGTTCATGGTGCTGGCCACCCAGAACCCGATAGAGCAGGAAGGCACCTACCCGCTGCCCGAGGCACAGGTGGACCGCTTCATGCTCAAGATAAACATCACCTACCCGTCCAAGCAGGAAGAGGCGCGCGTGCTGGAGCTGATGGCCCGCCAGACCCTGCCTTCCGCCGGCAAGGTGGTCAGCGTGGAAGAGGTAATGAAGGCCCGCCAGACCGCGGACCTTATCTACGTGGACGACAAGATCAAGAACTACGTGCTGGACCTTGTCATAGCCACCCGCGAACCGGAGAAACACGGCCTGGCCAAGATCAAGCCCTGGATACTTTACGGCGCCAGCCCTCGCGCCACCATTTATATGATACAGGCCGCCAAGGCCTACGCCTTCATAAACGGGCGCGGCTACGTAACGCCCGAGGACATCAAGGCCGTCGGCTTCAACGTGATGTGCCACCGCGTGCTGCTCACCTACGAGGCCGAAGCGGAGAACATAGGCTCCGAGGACATAGTGAAGAGCATCTTCGAAGCCGTAGAGGTGCCGTAAGCGGAGCGCCTGCAGAGGCTGACCCTTCCGATATGAACACAGCTGAAATCCTGAAAAAGGTCCGGCAGATAGAGATAAAGACCGGACGCCTGGTCAGCGAAACTTTCGCCGGCCAGTACCAGAGCGTGTTCAAAGGCCACGGCATAGAATTCTCCGCCGTGCGGGAATACGTGCCCGGCGACGACGTGCGCTCCATAGACTGGAACGTCATGGCGCGCGCCGGCAAGCCTTTCATAAAGCAGTACATCGAAGAGCGCGAGCTGACGCTTATGATACTCTGCGACGTTTCCGCCTCGCAGAGTTTCGGCTCGGGCGAGAAACCGAAAAGCGAAGCCGCCGCGGAACTGGCGGCGATGTTCGCCTTCTCGGCCCTGAAGAACAGCGACAAAACCGGCCTGCTGCTCTTCACCGACAAGATCGAGCTCTACATCCCGCCCAGGAAAGGGAAGAACCACAGCCTGCGCATCATACGCGAGCTGCTGGCCTACAAGCCCAGGAACCGCGGCACCGACCTGGCCATGGCCCTGGGCACGGTCAACCGCCTGATGAAGCGCAAGGGCATAGTCATACTGATCTCCGACTTCATAGCGCCGGACTTCTCCCGCGAAGCGCGCCTGACGGCGCGCCGCCACGACCTGATCCCGGTGGTGATCACGGACCGCTTCGAAAGAGCGTTGCCGCCGGCCAAGGCCCTGCTGGTCACCGACCAACTGGAGGGCGGGCCCGCCTTCACGGCCGACCTGTCCAGCCCGTCCTTCCGCTCGGCCTACGAGACCGCCGCCGCGGCGCGCCGCGCGGGCGTGGAGACCGTGCTGCGTTCGGCCGGGACCGACTGGATAGACGTGGACCCGGCCCTGCCGGTGTACGGCCCGGTAGTAAAATTTTTCCGCCAGCGCCGCAAAAGCCTCAGGATGCGATGAAAAGGACCACGCTCATATTTTTCGCCGCCGCGCTGCTGCCCCTTGCGCCGGCCCGTGCCGAAGAGGCGGTCTCGCTCAAGCTAACCCCGCCGCCCGGAAAAATAAGGATGGCGGAGGTATTCAAGGTAGAGGTAGCGGCCTCCTTCCCGGAAAAATACTCAATAAAACCCGATACCGCCGGCGCGGACAGCCCGGATTTCGAGATCGCTGCCTTTATAAAGCGGGGCTCCTCCGCCGCCGGCGGGATTAAGACCGACACTTTCGAGATAGACGCCAGGGCTTTCGCGCTGGGACAAAGCACCTTCCCGGCGCTCTCCTGGGGGCTTTACGGACCCGATGGCTCGGCGGCCGGCGAAGCTAAAACCCAGCCCTTCGTACTGGACATAGGCCCCGTCTTCGAGAAGACGGATGGAGACATAAGGGACATCTACCCGCCTTTCCGCTATCTCCCCTGGCTGTGGATATTTGCGGGGCTGGCCGCCGCGGCGGCCGGGATCTATCTATACCGGCGCTACCGGCACGGCCCCGCGGCCGCCGCCTACGCGCTGTGGAAAGACGCCCGGACGCCTTACCAGCGCGCCAGGGAGCGCCTGGAGAAACTTTCCGTTTCCCCGCTGGCCGCCGCGGGAAAGATGAAAGAGTATTATATCGGCCTCACGTCGGTGCTGCGCTTCTACCTCGGCGAGGAGTTCGCCATCGACGCGGAACTTATGACCACTTCCGACCTGACGCGCGAGCTGAAGAAGACCGGCGCGGAACTGAAGACCACTCTCAGGGCCAGGGAATTCCTGCATAAGGCCGACCTGGTGAAATTCGCGAAGCTGAAGCCCGAGGACGCCGCCGCGGACACGCGGGACCTGGAGGGAATGCTGGGCGAATTCTCCAGGACGGCGGAGAATGCCAGGGCGGCGGCCGCCGCCGAAGCCGCGGCAAAAAAAACGGCGGCTAAAACCGGGGGAAAACTGTGAACCTGTTCAAGAACCCCTGGGTGCTGCTATTTATGCCCTTGGCGGGCATACTGGCCGGCCTCGCCTGGGCGCAGCGCTATCGCCGCCTGAATTCCGCAGGCGTTACGGCGCCGCTGCCCCCGCGCGAAAGCGTACGCTCGCTGCTTTTCAGGTTCCTGCCTTTCTGGGGCAGGGTATTTGCCATAGCCCTCATAATACTGGCCCTGGCGCGCCCGCAGAGGGCCAGCCGGGGAGAAATTCCGCCCACAGAGGGCATAGACATAATGCTTACGCTGGATACTTCCGGCAGCATGGCCGCGCTGGACTTCGCCCCGTACAGCCGCATAGACGCCGCGAAGAACGCCGCCTCGGATTTCGTCAAGAAGCGCAGGAACGACCGCATAGGCGTTACGGTGTTCGGTGGCGTGGCGCTGCTCACCTGCCCTCTTACGCTGGACTACCAGTCGGTGCTGGAACTGATAGACTCCACCAGCCTAAACATGACCAAGGTCGACGGCACGGCTATAGGGGACGCCATAGTTACCGCCGTCAACCACCTGAAGGACAGCAAGGCCAAGAGCAAGGTGATAATACTGCTGACCGACGGCCGCTCGAACAGCGGCATGGTGACCGATACGGCCCTGGCGGCAAAGACCGCCGCCGCCTACGACATAAAGATCTACACCATAGGCACGGCCGGCCATGGGAAAGCGGCCGTCCCCACCGGCAACCCCATGCAGCCGACCGCCTTCATCGACGAGGACCTGGACGAGCCGACGCTGCGCGAGATCTCGGCCATCACCGGCGGGGAATTTTACCGCGCGAAGAGCTACGCGGAACTTGAAAATATCTATACGAGAATAGACGCGCTGGAAAGGACCAAGTTCGAAACCAAGAACTACACCGATTACTCGGACCGCTACGAATATTTCCTGGTGCCGGCGCTTATGATCCTGGCGCTGCTGTTCATGCTGGAAAGGACCTATTTCAGGACGGTGCCTTAACATGGAATTGTTCCGCTATCCTTCGGTCCTGCTCTGGCAGGCCGCCGCGTTCGCCGGCCTGCTGTTCTTCCGCTACAAGGCCGAGGAATCCAGGCAGACGGCCGCCCGCCTTATTTTCGGCGCCTCCCTGGACCGCATCAGCTCCGGCACACCTGCCGCCCGGCGGCGCCTGCGCGGCCTCCTGTCCATAACGGCGCTGGGGCTGGCGGCCCTGGCCGCGGCCGGCCCGCAATGGGGGGTAGAGCTCTCGCCGGTAACGGACCTTAAAGGCAATATCGTCATAGCCGTGGACGCCTCGCTGTCCATGGGCGCGCGCGACCTTAAGCCCGACAGACTTTCCAACGCCCGCCTGCTGCTGGGCGCCATAGCCGAAAAGTTCGCCGATTACCGCATAGGCGTCGTCGCCTTCGCGGGAGACGCCTACGTTCAGTGCCCCCTTACCACCGACCTGGAAGCCATCACCTATTTTTCCTCGTCCCTCACCCCGGGCATGCTTCCCTCGCAGGGCACGGATCTCGCCGCCGCCATAGAGACAGTTTCGGGAATGCTCTCGCGCTACGGCGGACAGAAGGTGATGGTGCTGATAACCGACGGCGAGGACCACTCCACCGGCCTGGACACCACCCTTAAACTGGCGGCAGAGCAGAACATGAAGATCTTCACCATCGGCATAGGCAGTCCGGACGGCGAGCTTATCCCTATGACGGATTCCTCGGGCAACACCATGGAGTATAAGAAGGACAAAGCCGGAAAAACGGTGGTGAGCCGCCTGGACGAGGCCAGCCTAATAAAGATAGCCAGCCGCACCGGCGCGGCCTATATCCATTACTCCGGGCCCGATACCGCGGCGGAAGAAGTCCGCAGGGCCGTGTCGGAACTCGACCTGGAGAAGAGCAAGGGCAAGGGGCGCAACGGCTTCAAGAACCGCTTCCAGTGGCCGCTGGCTATGGCCCTGCTCCTGCTTTTGATAGAATTAACGCTGATGGAAAAGGGGTACAAACTGGAATTCAGCGGATTTAAAAATATCGCCGCCCGCCTGAAGGGGAAAGCCGCGGTCCTGGCCGCCGCGCTGCTGCTGGGCGCCTCCGCCGCTGACGCCGCCGGCTCCGGGACGGACGCCCGCAAGGGCAACTCGGCCTATGGCCAAAGCGACTGGCCCAAGGCTTTCGAGTGTTACTCCCGGGCCCTGGAAAAGGACCCGGCGGACAAGCGGCTCAACTTTAATCTCGGGGACGCCTTCTACCGCATGGAGGAATACGGCAAGGCCGGCGAATTTTTCGAGCAGTCCGCGGCTTTGCCCAAAGTGGCCGCCAAGGCGTATTTCAACCGCGGGAACGCGCTCTATAAAAGCGGAGACCTGGCCGGCGCGATAGCCAGCTACCGCAAATCCCTGGCCTTCAACCCTTCCGACGAGAACGCCAAGTTCAACCTGCAGAAGGCGCTTGAGCAGAAAAAGAAGGATTCAGACGGCGGGAAGAACGAAAAAAAGGACAAAGACAAGGATAAGGATAAAGATAAAAAGGACCAGGACAAGAAGGACGATAAGTCCGGCGGCGGCGGCGATAAGCAGGACCCGCAGAAGCAGAAAGAACAGGAAAAACAGCGCGAGCAGGAAAAGAAAAAAGAGGAAGCCAAAGAAAAAAGCCGCCAGATACTGGAAATGATGAAAGAAAGGGAAAAGGCCGCCGCGCGGGACCCTGAAGCGGCCCAGCGCGCCGCCATGCAGGCCGGCAAGCCGCCGCCCGAGAACCGGCTGGAGGACTGGTGAAACTCCAGAACTTAACGGCTAAACTTCTTCACACGCTATTGCTGGCGGCGTTCCTCTGCGCGCCGGCCGCGGCTTACCTCACAGTCACCGCGGAAACCGACCAGCCCTCGGTAGAGATCAACGGCAACCTCTACCTTACGGTCACCGTTTCAGGCGATTCCGCCAGCGTTCCGGAGCCGAAGCTCCCGAACATGCAGAATTTCAACGTCTACTCCTCGGGGCGCAGCCAGAGCATCTCTATAATCAACGGCAAGATAACCACCTCCGTCTCTTTCACCTACATCCTTACCCCGCGCTTCATCGGCGCGCAGACCATCCCAGCCATCTCCGTTTCCAACGGCAAGGAAACGGCCGTGGCGCCCGAGCTAAAGGTCAACGTGACCAGGGCCTCCCAGCCGCAGCAGCAGGCCCAGCCGGCGGCGCCACCTCGCCCGCAGCCCGGCCGGCAGCCCCGCCGAGCGCAGGGGGGCGGCGGGACGGAGAACCATCCCCAGATCTTCATTAAGGCCGAGACCGACAAAAAGTCCGCGTATCCCGGCGAGCAGATAAACATCAGCATCAAGTTCTACACCTCGGTGCCGCTCAGTTCCAACCCGCAATACGTGCCCCCGGCCTTCAAGAACCTCATTTCGGAGGACCTGCCTCCGGTGCGCACAGGCGAGACGGACATAAGCGGGGTGCGCTACGCCTACAGCGAAATAAAGGCGGCGCTTTTCGCGCTTAACCCGGGCCCGGCCGAGATCAAATCGGCTACCGTGGTAGCGCAGGTCCCGTCGGAGGACCAGATAGACCCATTCGACCCCAATTTCTTCCAGAAGTTCATGTCCATGAGCGGGGCGCAGGGCCAGAGCCGCGAATTTTCCACGGACCCCCTTAGCCTAGACATTAAGCCGCTGCCGACGGGTGCGCCGGCCGGTTTCGACGGCGCGGTGGGCAATTACACGGTACTGGCTTCGGCCGACCGCGCTGACGCGCGTGTCGGAGAAGCCGTGAATTTGTCCATCACCGTCACCGGCAGCGGGAACTTGAAAGCCGTTACCGCGCCGAAGCTGCCGGAACTGGGCGACTTCAAGGTCTTCGATACGATGAGTTCGCTCGACATAAGGAAAGAGGGCGACCTCATCAGCGGGAAGAAAACCTTCACCTATATTCTCGTGCCGCGCGCTGAGGGCCGCAAGATCGTGCCGCAGGTAAAATTCTCGTTCTTCGATCCCAGGGCGGGCATTTACAAGGAGCTGCACACGGACCCGGTAGCGCTGCAGGTGGAGAAAGGGGACCAGGCGGCCAAGAGCGTTAACTTCAACCCCTCTAACGCCGTGCCCTCAGCGGTGACGGCGTCCGGTTCCGACATCCGCTATGTAAGCGAAAGGAAGGGGAGCGACACACTGCCGTTCCTCGCCAAGGAAGTGACCGGGCTGCCGCTCTGGGCTCACGCCGTGCCGGCCGCGCTCCTCCTCCTCTCTTTCTGGCTGGCGAAGCTGAACCGCTTTAAGTCCGCCAACCCGCTGCTGTTCAAGTTCCGCATGGCCCGCAGCGAGGCCTCGCGCGACATCGGCAAGACGGAGGCCCTGATAAAGGCCGGCAAGAACGGAGAGGCTATCGCCATACTGTACGATTCGTACATGGCCTATCTCTCCGACAAGTGCGGGGTGAAGGTCAGCGCCCTCACCATAAAAAAAGCTGTAGACCTCATAAAGGCGCGCTTCCCCCGGGTGAGCGAGCGTTCGGTGGAGGAGATACAGGAGCTCTGGTCGGCGCTGGAACTGCGCCATTTTTCTCCGTCCGCCGCGGAAGCGGAAGGGACGCGCGACCTGGCCAGGAAATATTCGCTGCTGATAGAACTGCTCGAGAAGGAACTTAAGTAGATGAGACATATCCTGCTGCTCTGCCTGCTTGCGCTGCCCGCCGCGGCCGCGGCTTACGATCTGGGCGAGATGGCCGAGTTCAACGACCATTACAAGAACGCCCGCTACGAGGACGCCCTGGAGGGCTACAAGAAAGTGATAGCGAGGGAGCCGGCCAACCCCTGGGGTTACTACAACGCCGGCAACGCGCTTTTCCGGCTGGGACGTATGGGCCCCGCCATCTTCAATTACGCCAAAGCCTTCACCCTTGACCCGCGCTCGTCCGACATACGGGCCAACCTGGATTTCGCCTTGCGCCAGACAGGGCAGACACTTGTTCCGGAGAACGCCCCCAGGGTACTCCACTACCTTTACTATTCCCTGTCCGACACTGAACTGCAGGCGGCGGCTATCCTGCTGTTCTGGCTGGCCTGCCTCAGCGGCGGCGCTGGCTTCCTCCTGGACGGCAGCAAACCAGGCAGGCTGGCGGGGAAGGCCTCCATGGGGGCGGCGGGGCTTCTGCTGCTGTCGCTGGCCTGGATGGGCGCCAGGCAGTCCTCCACCTTTACGTCGGCCGGAGTGGTTACAAAGTCCGGCGGCGCACGTATGCTCAGCGGGCCCGGCGAGAATTTCAAGACCTACGCCTCGGCGCCGGAAGGGCGCCTGGTGAAGATAATGGACGCCGACGACGAAACCTATTACGAGATAGGGCTGTCGAAGGAAGGGATAAAGGGCTGGGCGCTCAAGACCGACGTGGATAGGTTGTAAATATTTTCATGTGGTCAGCGGTTTTGCCTTTTTCTCACGTCGAGATGTGGAGTCGGGGTGGCAAGGGTATGGGCCCGTCGGGCACCGCGTCGGCCACACCGTGGCCGCGCTCCACACACTGCAGTGGCCTTCGGCCACCCGACCGCCGCGCTGCGCAAGCGGCGGGCTCCTTGAGGGCCCTCCGAACCCATACCCTTGCCGCTCCTCCGGGCAAAACCGCAAAAAATTGATGTAGAAGAATTACAGTGCTTCGGTTTCTCGCTTGAAGGCAAAAAAGGAAAATATGAAAATTGCTATTGCTAGCGACCACGCGGGGTTTCCTCTCAAGGTTTTGCTGGCGGACCAGCTGAGAACGCTGGGGCACGAGGTTTCCGACCTGGGCACCGACTCGCCTGACCGCCCGGTGGACTACCCCGACTTCGCAAAAAAGGCGGCCGACGCGGTGGTCTCCGGCGCCGCCCGGCGCGCCATAGTGGTCTGCGGCTCCGGGGTGGGAGCCTGCGTGGCCGCCAATAAGGTGAAAGGCATACGCGCCGGGCTCTGCCACGACACCTACTCCGCCCACCAGGGCGTGGAGCACGACGATATGAACGTTCTCTGCCTTGGGGCGCGGATAATCGGGCCCGCCCTCGCCTTTGAACTTGTTAAAGCCTTTACCTCCGCCGAATTTTCCGGAGAGGACCGCCATAAGCGCCGCCTCAGGAAGATCGAGGACATCGAAAGGGGGAACTGATGCTCACTCCCGCCGATATAGCCGCTACCCGCCAGAGCCTCTGGCTGGACAATTTGCGCCGGGACTTCCTACTGGACGGGACTCTTTCGCGCATGGTACAGTTCCGCTCCATAACGGGGCTTACATCCAATCCCTCCATCTTTGAAAAAGGTCTGGCGGGAGAATGCTACGCCGGACCCATGCGGGCCATGGCGGCCTCCGGCGCCTCCGCGGAACACATCTTCGAGACCCTGGCCGTGGAAGACATACAGCGCGCGGCCGACGTGCTGAAGCCGGTGTACGAGGCCGCAGCCGGGCTGGACGGCTTCGTCAGCATGGAAGTTTCGCCGAAACTGGCCCACGACGCGGCCCGCACCGAGACGGAAGGCCGGCGCCTGTTCGAAAAGATAGGCCGCAGGAACCTGATGATAAAAGTGCCGGCCACGCCGGAAGGCCTTGTGGCGGGGGAGAACCTGCTCAAGAACGGGGTCAGCGTGAACTTCACGCTTATTTTTTCCGTAGACCGCTACCGCGCCGTGACCCAGGCCTACACCGCCGCCATGAACTGGCGCGCCCGCAACGGGCTCCCGGTGGAAGGCCTGGCCTCGGTGGCCAGTTTCTTTGTCAGCCGCATAGACACGGCCGTGGACAAGGCGCTCAAGGCCCTGCCTGACGGCCCGCCCCCGGATCTGTCCGGCCGCTCGGCCGTGGCGAACTCGCTGCTGGCCTACCAGCTTTACCGCGAACTTTTCTTCAACCCGGCTTTCAGGGCTTCCGGCGTTCCGCCGCAGCGCATACTCTGGGCTTCCACCAGCGTGAAGGACCCCGCCTACCGGCCCTCGCTCTACATGGAGGAACTGGCTTTGGAAGGCTCGGTAAACACCGCGCCAGAGGACGCGCTGGAGGCCTATTTCTCCGCCGGAGTCATAAACCGCGACCCCCTTGCCTCCCGTACGGAACAGGCCCGGGCGCATTTCGCCCGGCTCGCCAAAACCGGGATCAATTTCGGCAGGCTGCTGGAAGACCTTGAGACCGACGGCATCGAGAAATTCGCGCGCTCTTACGACGGGATACTGGCCCTGATAGAGCGGGCCAGGTCCGCTTCCGGGCGGCAGGACGAAGTATGCGCTGAAATTCCCCTGACCGGCACGGCGGCCGCCTTCAAGAAGCTGGCGGACATGGACTTTCCGGCCAGGCTCTGGAAAAAGGACCCCGGACTCTGGAAGAAGGACGCGGCGGCGAAGAAGCTGATCTCCGGCTCGCTGGGCTGGCTGGACTGCCCTTTCAGGATGCTGCCCAAGGTGGCGGAAATACTAAAATTCGCGGAGGAAATTCGCGGCGCGGGCTTCACTCACGCCGTGCTGCTCGGCATGGGCGGCTCCAGCCTGGCTCCCGAAGTAATGCGCGGACTCTTCCAGAACCCCAGGTATCCGCGCCTGCTGGTGCTGAATTCCACCGACCCGGCTTGGATAGAGTCCGTGCGCGCCCAAATAGACCTGAAGCGGACGCTGTTCATATCCGCCAGCAAATCAGGCGGCACCATAGAACCGGCCAGCCACTTCAAGTACTTCTGGAGCCTGGTGAAGAAAGCCGGTCTCAAGGACCCGGGCAGAAATTTCATGGCCATAACCGACTCCGGCACCGGGCTTGAAAAACTGGCGAAAGAAATGAAGTTCCGCAAGGTCTTCATAAACCCGTCCGACATAGGCGGCCGCTTCTCGGCGCTGTCCTATTTCGGCCTGGTGCCGGCAGCCCTCTGCGGCGCCGATATAAAAAAACTGCTGGAGCGCGCGGTGAACGCGGCCAGCCTGGTCAAGGACCCGGAAATAAAGAACAACCCCGGGGCCCTGCTGGGAGCCCTGCTGGGCGCCATGGCCGCGCAGGGCCGCGACAAATTGACGCTTGTGATCCCGGGGAAATTAGAATACCTGGGCCTGTGGATAGAACAGCTGGTGGCGGAAAGCACGGGCAAGGAAGGCCGCGGCATAACCCCTGTCTGCCTGGAGCCGCTGATGGAAGCCGATAAGTACCAGGCCGACCGGTTTTTCGTGTACACGCGCATGGAGGGTGAAGGCGACGCGGCCGGGACCCGCCTGGCGGAACTTTCAAAAGCCGGGCACCCGGTCTACACCATAACGGTCAAAGACCCCTACGACCTGGGCGCGGAATTCTTCCGCTGGGAGACCGCCGCTGCCGCCGCCGGGGCGCTGCTGGGAGTAAACCCCTTCGACCAGCCAGATGTGCAGCAGGCCAAGACCCTTACCCTGCAGGCGCTGGCGCAGTTCGCACGGAAAGGGAATAAACCGGCCTCCAAAGCGGACTTCTCCGCCGAACGGATGGATGTTTATTCCTCCCGCGCGCTGAAAGCCGGGAACAACGCCATAGCCGCTTACGACGACGTCTTCTGGTCGGTCTTCTCGTCCCTTAAGGAAAAGGAATACATAGCCATACTGGCCTACCTGCCCGGCGACCCCAAGGTGGAGGCCGGGCTGGCAAAACTGCGCGACAGCCTTACCCGCTACACCTCGTCGGCCTGTACGCTGGCCTACGGGCCGCGCTACCTGCATTCCTCGGGCCAGCTGCACAAGGGCGGCCCCGACAACGCGGTCTTCATCATATTGACCCACCAGGACAAAAAAGATATAATGATACCAGGGGAAAAATATACCTTCTGGCAACTTGAAACGGCGCAGGCCCTGGGCGATTTTGAAGCCCTGGATTCAAAGAACAGGCGCGTTTTAAGGCTGCATCTGAAACACCCCCTGGACAAGTCGCTGGCTTATTTGAGCGAGCGCATTGCCAGGGTTGGCAAAACCGGAGCAACCGGCGGAGCCCCACAAGTGGAGGAAAGCGAAATGCTTAAGCTAGCCGTGAAAAAGAACAACAACACAAAAACCAACACCACCACAACTACGACGAACAAGACCAAGCTCGTCAACACGAACGAGTACGTTGTCGTGGACTACCCGAAGAACCTGGAAACCATCACCACCAGGAATTATTCGGTGCGCATAGGCACCAGCGACTGCACCGGCGTCGACATCTCCGTCAACGACCAGCCCTGGCAGCCCTGCAGGCACGCCGTAGGCTATTGGTGGTTCGACTGGAACAACTTCCAGCCGGGCACCCACCAGCTGGTGGCACGCATGCACACGCGCAAAGGCGAATACCTGATCTCGAAGCGCCGCCGCTGCAAAGTAGCGTAACAGCCTTTAGGCAACCGACAGCCGTCTTTTTGTGGAGCTCCAGTAGAGCCCCGTTAAAGGCGGCTGTTTGCTTATATACTGGCGCCCATGTTTTTGTAGAATAATAGTATGACAAAACAGCCGCGCACCCCCAGAACCAAAATACTGGCCACCCTAGGCCCCGCCAGCGCCGCGCCCGCCATGCTGCGCAAGCTGTACTTGGCCGGCCTCGACGCGGTGCGCCTGAATTTTTCCCACGGCACCCTGGACTCTCACGCGGCCAGCGTAAAACTGGTGCGGGAACTGAACCGCAAACTGCGCCGCCACATACTGATACTGCAGGACCTCAAAGGGAACCGCATCCGCATAGGCCATTTTAAGGAGCCGCTGGAACTAAAAAAAAGACAGCGCGTCACCCTGGTGCAGGCGGACACGGCGCGCAGTACCGGAGAGATCCCCTTTGACTACCGCGGCTCGCTGGCGGTCATAAAGAAAAGCCACTTCATATTTATAGACGACGGCAACATAGCCCTTCAGGTTAAAACCGCAGGCCGGGACTCCCTTTCCTGCGAGGTAACTGCGGGGGGGATGCTCAAGGAAAGAAAAGGCGTGAACATCCCGCTGGCCCACCTGGACTTCCCCCTGCTCTCGGACGAGGACAGGACGGACATAGCGTTCGGCCTTGCGCTGAAGCCGGACTTTATAGCCCAGTCCTTCGTGCGCTCCAGGGCCGACGTGCTGGCCGTGGCCGGGCTGGTGAAGCCCCATCTGCCCTCCTGCAAAATAATCGCCAAGATAGAGGCCCGCGAGGCAATAAAGAACCTGGAAGAGATAGCGGAAGCTGCCGACGGGATCATGGTGGCCCGCGGCGACATGGGCGTGATGTTCCCGTTGTGGGAAGTGCCCATGCACCAGAAGCGCATCATAAAGCTGTGCAACCGGCTGGGCAAACCGGTAATAACGGCGACGCAGATGCTGGAGACCATGACAGCCAGCCCGGTCCCCACGCGGGCGGAAGTTTCCGACGTGGCCAACGCCGTGCTGGACGGCACGGACTACGTAATGCTCTCGGCTGAAACGGCGGCCGGCAAATACCCCGCCGAGGCCGTGCAGATGATGAACCAGATATTAAAGTACACGGAAGGTTCACGCGACAGTATCTAGCGCAGACAACGACACAACACCTCTTCCATGGCCATACTCCTCAGCTGCCAGAATCTTTCCAAGACCTTCGGCTCGCGCCCGCTGTTCGAGGGGCTGTCCCTGGGCCTTTCAGACGGCGAGCGCACCGGGCTGATAGGCCCAAACGGGGCCGGAAAATCTACCCTGCTGAAAATACTGGCCGGCGCCGAGACCCAGGACTCCGGCACGGTTACGCCGCGCAGAGGCCTGCGGCTGGGCTACCTGTCCCAGCAGGACCGCTTCGTGGAAGCCCCGGCCGGCTGGACCGTCCGCGACGAGATTCTTAAGGCCCTGGCAGACCTGGACCTGGAAGAGCATGAAAAGGACCGGCGCGCCGACGACGGGATCGCCGGCGCGGGCTTCGCGGACCCGACCCAGCAGGTGAACGTCCTTTCGGGCGGCTGGCGCAAACGCCTGGCCATACTGGCGGCTAGCGTACGCCAGCCGGACCTGCTGCTGCTGGACGAGCCGACCAACCACCTGGATATAGAAGGCGTGCTGTGGCTGGAGCGCTTCATCTCTGATTTTAAATTCCCTTTCCTGGTGGTCACGCACGACCGCCGCTTCCTGGAGCGGGTCACCAACCGCGTGATAGAGCTCAACAAGCGCTATCCCGCGGGCCATTTCAGCAGCGCAGGCAACTACAGCAAGTTCCTGGAGAACCGTGAAGCCTTCTTCGACGCGCAGGCCTCGCGCGAGGACTCCGTGCGCAACATCGTGCGGGGGGAAATAGCCTGGCTGCGCCGCGGCGCCAGGGCCCGCATGACCAAGCAGAAGGCCCACATAGAAAGGGCAGGGGAACTGATAAACGAGCTTTCGGAGCTGGAATACCACAACGCGCAGAACCGCACCGCCGGCATAGATTTCACCGCCGGGGACCGCCAGGCCAACCGCCTTATCCACGCCGTAAAAATAGAGAAAAGCCTGGGCGGCCGCAAACTTTTCGGCCCGCTGGACCTGACGCTGGGCCCGGGGGAAAAGCTGGGCCTGCTGGGCGGCAACGGCAGCGGCAAGACCACCCTTCTTAAAATGCTGGCCGGGCAAATGCAGCAGGACTGCGGCACGCTTAAGCGGGCGGAAGGCCTGCGCGTGGCCGTGTTCGACCAGCACCGCGCCCAGCTTAACCTGGACCACACACTGAAACAAGCCCTGTGCGGCAACGGCGAGCACGTATTTTACAAAGGCCTGCCCATACACGTTCGCGCCTGGGCCACCCGCTTCCTTTTCCGGGCTGAGCAGCTGGAGATCCCGCTGCGCCTTCTTTCCGGCGGCGAGCAGGCCCGGGTGCTTATAGCCCGCTTCATGCTGGAACCCGCCGACGTGCTGCTGCTGGACGAACCCACTAACGACCTGGACCTGCAGTCGCTGGAGGTGCTGGAAGGTAGCATGCAGGAATTCCCCGGGGCGCTGGTGCTGGTCACGCACGACCGCTACCTGCTGGAGCGCGTCAGCCGCCGCCTGCTTGCGCTGGACGGCCGCGGCAACGCCCGCTTTTTTGCCGACCTCTCGCAGTGGGAGAACTGGATGGCGGAACAGCAGGTCCCCGCGGCCGCGCCCGAGCGCCCGGCGTCCTCGGGCCCTTCGGCCAAAGAAACGCGGGAGCTCAAGGCCGCCATACGCAAGCTGGAGTCCGAAATGCAGACAGCCGAGAACCAGGCCGCCAAGGCCCGACTGTCACTGGAAGACCCCTCCATAGCCACCGACGCGCAGGAGCTGGCCGCCCGCCAGAAAAAGTTGGACGAAGCCCTCGCCCGCGCGGACTCCCTTTTCATCCGCTGGTCCGAACTTCACGGCTAAATATAGGACTATTTAATTTTATTTAATTTTAGGCCTTGACAGATGCAATATTTCTGCTAGAATATCCATGAGCCTGCGGCCCTTATAAACGGGATTCGTGGGCTCTTCCTTTTATCCATTCGGCAGGCAATAAAACCTGACTTAAACCGTTAAAACTATATGCGGCTCCCGCCCCGGCGGCGGGGCTGCGACACTTTTTACGTTTTGCGGTGTCTATACAATTAAGGTATCTGATATTTTAACGTAAGGGTTACCGTGCTATTTTCCAAACCTGGAGACGAGGAATTGATAGACGACGTTTTGAACGGCGACACCTCCGCCTTTTCCGGCTTGGTAACCCGCCACCAGCAGAAGCTGATTGGTTTCTGCCTCTCAATGCTCTCCAACAGGCAGGCGGCAGAGGACGCCGCCCAGGAAATATTCATAAAAGCCTTCACCTCCCTGCCCGGCTTCCGGAAAGGTTCGTCCTTCTCCACTTGGCTTTACCGCGCGTTTGGAAGGGGAGAATTACGCCGCAATAGCCTCGGCGCTGGGAATTTCTGCGGACTCGGTAAAAGCTAGGCTGAGGCGCGCCAGGATAATACTGCGCGCCAGGCTGCGACACCTTTTGCCGGATACAGTGTCTAAAGATACGGAGAGTCATGAACCAGCAGAACCTTTGTTACAGCCTTGAAGCCTTCCACGACGGCGAACTGCAACCGGGGAAAGTACGCGCCATGGCGGCGCATATTAAGGCCTGCCCCTCATGCCGGGCCGAACTGGTCCGTCTGAACGCCCTTGATGAAATATTAAAACCGCGTATCCCCGCCGCGGACCTGGCGGGCCCCGTTATGTCCCGCGTGGCCGCGCAGGGGCATGAGTACGCGCGACACAGCAGCGTTCTTGACGGCTGGTGGAAAGTCCCGGCGGTGGCGCTGGCCTCGTGCGCAATATATGTGCTGTGCGTGGAAACAGGTCTTTTACCCGCCCGGCAGTCTCCACTGCTGGCCGCGCTGGCCGCCCGCAATGCGGCTGAAAAGATCCCGGCCATGATCTTCGGCGGCACCAGACCCGGACAGGCTGAAATGCTGGCCATGCTGTTCGAGGGAGGGAAAAAATGAGCATCCGCTGGAACCAGGTAGCAGTAGCCGCGGCGTCAGGCTTCCTGCTGGGAGCCGTCTTCTCAGACTTCTACCACATGCACCGCCATCCGGGCCATCCTCCGCCACCCATGCAGGGCCCGATGGAAATGTTCGCCAGGGAGCTGGAGCTCACCGCGCCCCAGCAGGGGAAGATCTCAGCAATTTTCGAGAAGTATCAGCCGGAAATGGAAAAGGTAATGGAAGCTAACAGGCCCAAGATCGAAGCCGTCAGGCTGAAGATGCAGGCAGAACTAAAGTCGGTACTCACTCACGAACAGGCCGCAAAGCTGGAAAATATGGAGAAAGATTTCGGGCCGCACGGCCACGACGGCCCCGGTGGGCCTCCACCGCACATACCGCACGGGCCGGGAGACTTCTGAATGGAGAAACGTATACTTATAGCTGAAGACAGCGGCTTCCTGCGAAGAGCTTGCGGACGGTTCCTTTCGTTCAATAATTATTCCGTAACCGCCTGCGCCAGCGCGGCGGAGGCCGCCGACAAAATAAGGACGGATAAATTCCATATACTTATAACGGACTTCGACCTGGGCGACGGTTACGGCAACGACCTGATAGCGCTGATAAAAGGCGAAAATCCGGCGGCAAAGGCCCTTCTTATAACCGGCGACGAGAAATTAGCCGGGACCCGCGGCCCCGGCCCGGTATACGCCGACGCGGAAGCTTTAATTAAACCGTTCAAAATGGAAAGGCTCCTTACTCAACTATCCGACATTGAAAATGACTGACCTCTTTGGGCTCCTGCGTCCCCTCCTCACCCTCATACGCAGGAGCCCTCCTTTTTTGTAATATTTAAGGACACAATGACAAAACACTCCCGCACGTTTAACCTCCTGCTGCTGCCTTTCCTTTTGTTCATATTATTCATAGGCACGGAAGCCCGCGCCGCCACTGCGTGGGTACAGAGCACCGCTGACTCAGGCGCCGATAGCCTGCGCAAAGCTATAACCGACACAAATTCATACGCCACCAGCACTGTAACATGGGCTTCTGGTTCGGGAGGAACTCTTACGCTTCTGAGCGACCTGCCAGCCATAACTTCCAACAGCGTCTGGGACCTCGACGGCTATACTTTCACTATAGCGGCCTCGACCAACTCTATGTCCATCGCCGCAGCCCTCACCATTCTTAACGACAGCGTGCAGAGCACCATGACCATAAACGAGGACATCGGCGGCACAGGCTCGCTTACTAAGACCGGCGACGGCCTGCTGGTACTCACCGGCACCAACACCTATAGCGGCGGAACCTTCCTGAACGGCGGGGTCCTCTCCACCAACTGGGACGGCGCATTGGGCGCCACTTCGTCCAGCCTTACCTTCAACGGCGGCACGCTGAAGATACTTAACAATTTCTACTCGACCAGGGGCATAACCCTGAACTCCGCCGGGGGGATCTTAGACACCAACTCGTATTACATGTCCCTGTCCGGCATCATCAGCGGCGCGGGCGGCCTTACAAAGAACGGGGCAGGCACCCTGTCGCTCAGCGGCGCCAACACCTACTTCGGCACCACCACTATAAACGCCGGCACCCTGCAATTGGGCGCGGACAACGCCATCCCGCAGGGCAGCACCGTAACATTGGCCTCCGGAGCCACCCTGGACCTGGCCGGCCACACCGACACGATAGCGGCTTATTCCGGCTCCGGCACGCTGACCATGAAACTTCGAACCGACGGCCTGCCCAACCTTACCGTCACCGGCAACGCCTCCATAGGCTCAAGCTATCTCTACGCCACTTTCAGCCCGCAGCTTATAACAGCCGGCCAGACCTTCATCCCGCTGAAGGCGGATTCCCTGACCGGGACATTTTTAAGTATCTATTCTCCGGCGGCCATTTCCTTCACACCCACCTATAATTCCACCAGCGTTGTACTAACCGCCAGCTTGGTACCTTTTGCGAGCATAGCCGCCACAGGCAACCAGCGGGCCGTCGGCGCGGCCCTCGAGCCCCTCAGAACTACCGCCACCGGTGACCTGGCCACGGTGATAGGCAACATGTACGTGCTTGACGCCGCCGGAGTCCGCTCGGCGCTGGACCAGATAGGGCCGGTCTCTATTTCCGCCCTGCGCGGCCTGGCCTTCAGCGGCTCCGACCTGCGCTCCGGCGCCCTGCGCGCGCGCACCGCCGACCTGGCTGACGGCGCGGCGGGCGTCTTCTCAACCTATTCCGGGCGCGGTTCGTCCCTCAGCTACATGGATTACGACGACATACCACATAAAGCCGAAAAGACCGCCCCTAAAAAAACGGACGCCGCGGGAAAGAATCCCTTAAGTTTCTTCGCCTACGTCTCCGGAGTTTCCGGCAAGGACATGAACGACAAAGGGAACACAGGCGAGCGCCCCGGCTATAAATTTAACAACGGCGGCCTGCTTACCGGCGCGGACTACTCTATTACCGAAAGCCTGGCCGCCGGCGTAATGGCCGGTTACGGCCAGGGAAAGGCGGACGTATACTTCCCTGCCAAAGCCACGCTGAACAGCACCAGCGCGCGCTACGGGGCCTACGCGGCCGCCTCGGCCGGGCCGCTGCGCCTGAACCTGTACGCCGGCCGCTCCATGGATTCTTTCGAGACCAAAAGGGAAATCTCGTTCGGGGTAATTTCCAGAACGGCCAAGGGAACCCCGAACGGCAAGGAAACCAACCTGGAAGCGGATATGACCTGGCAGTTCCGCGCCGCTACGCCCAACGGCCGGATGTCGCCTTTTGTGACGCTGAACTACGACCATTTAAAAACAGGCTCCTTCACTGAAACCGGGGCGGACTCGCTGAACCTGTCCGTGCGCGGTACCGACGCCAAATCCCTGCGCTCGGCCGCGGGCCTGCGCTACTGCGAGGCCATACAAACCGGAACCTATATCCTCCGGACCGGTCTAAGCGCAGCCTGGAACCACGAATTCTACAACCAAAGCCTGCCTATAGCCGCCTCGCTCACTTCGGGCGGGGGGGCGTTCACGGTAAACTCCGGGGACTCCCTCAGGGATGCCATAAAGACCGGCGCCAGGATCTCGGCTGAATTTGAGAGCAATATCTCCACCTACCTGGACTACTCCGGCGACTACCGCCGGCGCCTTTATTCGAACCTGGTAACCCTCGGCGCCTCCCTGAAGTTTTAAGCCCCGGCCTGAATGGCCGGTCCGCAGATAACTTCCCGGCGACGGGTGCGTGCATAAAGTTTTATAATATTGTAGCGCCGCCCGCGCGGCGAACATTTATGAAGATAATAAACCCTTTTTTGGCTGTTTTTCTTTTCGCCGCTGTCCCGGTAAATGCCCAATTCCGCGGAGACAAGCCCGATTACACAAATCCCCGGCTTTATCTTGAGCAGGGCCCGCAATCGGAACTTAGCACGGCCGCGGTTAAAGAGATACAGGGCGGGCTTGACCTTGAACCAGGCGCCGGGGACCTGGCGACCATTTCAGCCTTAAGGTTCTGGCTGCTGGATAATTTCGAAAGCACTAACCTCGGCGAGGCCACGGCTGGGCAGACCACCGCCGCCGGGCTGCTGGCCGGGCGCAAGCTTGGCGGCTGCCACGACTGGGGCCTGCTGTTCGCGGCCGCGCTGCGGGGGTTAGGCTATCCGGCCATAATGGTGGACGCCGCCAGCCTGCGCTGGGCGCGGGCGTACAAGACCGACTCCGAAGCTTACGGGCACGTTTTCGTGGAAGTCTACGCCAGAGACAAATGGCTGCTGGTAGACCCGGTTACCGGGCGGGTTATCCTGGATTACGATCCCGAAGAGCCCGTCATCCCTCTTTACCTGGACCGGGAGAACAAAGCCTTTTACGCAGTTCTGAAAGGAACAGATCCGGAAAGCTACGGCATTGCGAAAACAGGCGCGCTTAAGACCCGCCTCCGCGAGTTCGCCGCCAACCTGTCGGCAATTAAGCTCTCATATCCGCGCTACAACATAGCGGCCCTGGCCCGGACCTCTCCGCCCATCCCCAGGGTCAGCGAAGAAGAACTTGCCGCGCCCTGCGCGGCGCAGGCCTGCGCGGGAACCGGCAAAAAAGGGTTAGTACTGCAGACCTCCGGTTTCGACCTTTACCTGGAAAGATTAGGCGGCGCATACAAAATCCATGTCTTCCCGTACGGCGGCGTATTCGGGGAAACGGAGCTTTCTAACCTATCCTTCAGCACCCTGAAGGAACTTAATGCCCGCATCAAATTCCTAGCTGTCGGCCGCTAGGCCTGACTGCACCTCCGGATACGCCGGCGGCGATATAAACTCCGCCGGCGCAGCCATCCTCTACACTCCAGGCAGACGCCGCATTCTTTTTTTGCCGTAGGCGCGCGGAAGATATAGAATCAAGAGGTGAGGACTCATGGCAGTGATATACTTTAACGACAGGCCGATCGAGATCCCGGCGGGGACCACCCTGAAGGAACTGCTGAAGCTGCAGGGGCGCGACCCAGAACTTGTCATAGTTACCGTTGACGAAAAGTTCGTGCCGAGGGCGGAGTACCGGAAGTTGCTGCTGCCCGAAGGAGCCCGAGTGCGGGCGCGGGAACTCCAGAGCGGAGGATAATTTTTATGGATAAAAATCTTAAGGTTCTTCATATCGACGCCTCCTCGGCCTTCTACCGCGTGGAGCGCTTCCCGGTAGGCCCGTTCTGGGGCCCGGTGGACCTGGGCCTGCACCTGACAGGGCGCGAATCCGGGCGCCAGGGCGTGCTGAACTTCGGCACCGGCCTGCTGGCCGGCTCTATACTCCCTGGTTCCAACCGCCTTATCTTTACCGGGCATTCGCCGTGCTGGGGCGGCTTCTACGTTTCGGCCATGGGCGGCGCCGGCCTCATTTTCGACGACCTGGGAATCAACATGGTCTCGCTGCGCGGCAAGGCCCAGTCGCCTTCGGTGCTGGTGCTTAACCGCGAGCACGGAGAAGAAGTGCAGGTGGAGATAGTCCCCGTGGACGTGGCCCGCATCTGGGAAGACGGCCGCGGCGGCGTCTACTCGCTTATGGACTATGTTTTCGGGCGCTGGTCTAAAGAATATAAGCAGAACCCGCGCGTGCTAGCCGTAGGCCCCGCTGCGGCAGAGACCGACTTCGGCGCCATAGCCTCGGCCCCGTACCAGGACGGCCATACCACCCACGCGGACTGCTGGGCCGGGCGCGGCGGCTTCGGCAGCAAGCTGTATCGGGAGCACAATATCTGCGCCGTCATCTACGGCGGCACCTGCCTGGACGACGATTTCCGCGACCGCACCGTGGCCGACGAGTGGTTCAAGCTGCGCTACGAAAAACAGCTGGCCGCCAAGGATTTCGAAGCCACCGCCAAGTACCGCTTCAACCCCAAGTTCAACACCGGCGGCACCTTCGGCGTGAACTACTCCACGCTGGGCGGACGCATGATGGCTTTCAACTACCGCAGCGTGCTGTGGACCGAGGAACAGCGCACCGCGCTAAACAAGACCTGCGTCACGGACCATTACCTGAAGCAGTTCAACGAGGAGACCATAGACGGCAAACAGCAGCGCACCTGCGGCGAGCCGTGCGCGGCCGTCTGCAAGAAGCTCAACAAGGAATTCAAGAAGGACTACGAGCCCTACCAGACCATGGGCCCATTGTGCGGCATCTTCGACCAGCGCGCGGCCGAGCGTCTGAACGGCCGCGCCGACAGCGCCGGTTTTGACGCCATCTCCGTAGGCGGTGTGCTGGCCTGGCTGATGGAATGCCTGGACGAAGGCCTACTGAAGCCCGAAGACCTGGGCGTAAGTTCTGTCCCGCATTGGGACGCGGAGAAGTTCGACATTGTGGCCGATTCGGCCCATAACGCCGACCTAGGCATAGAGCTGATAGAATCGGCGCTGAAGCACCGCGGCGGACTGGACCTGTCGTTGGGCGCGCGCAAGCTGGCCCGGCGGTTCGTCCGCGAAAAGAATCCGGAGATAGGCAAACGCTTCGTCTTCCTGGCCAACGCCCGCAACGGCTGGATGGTGCCCAACCAGTACTGGAACGCCGGGGCCATGAGCCCCATGGCCATCATGGGCAAGTACTACATGTACTATGGCTTCGACTTTGTGGCGCCGCGCGAGCTGGGCCGCCTGAACGCCAACCGGCTGATACAGGAGCTGGTGATAGACGACCTGGGCATCTGCCGCTTCCACCGCGGCTGGGCGGAAGAGATGGCACCCGAAATAGTGGAACACCTGTGGGGGGACTCTGCCCACTTCCTCGAAGTTATAAAGGCCACCGCCGGCCGCATCAACAGCCGCAACGTGGCGGTCTTCTGGGAATCCGAACGCAACATAGATTACGTACTAAGCTTCCTCAAACGCAAGCGCGACACAGAGGGTGACAAGAATCCGGAACTCGACAAGTGGATAAAAGCCTTCGAGGCCGACAAGCGCGGCGCCGCCATCGACTTCTGGTTCGAGATCCGCAAAGGCATCTCCGAAACCCTCACCACGCTGGTTTAGAAGCTGAAGTATCAGCGTAAAAGAAAGTCCACGGCATAATTTTAGGCTGAACTTCGGGTCCGTATGCTTCAAAAAATATGCCCTGAATATGTGCGCGGCGTCCCCCTTGACAAACATGGGTTGAAGCATTAGACTATAATACTAATTCACGTCGGATAGATGAACAAAAAAGCACTTGGGTGACGAACAGTTAGCCGCACTGCCGCTGAGGAAGGATATGAGAATACCTTGCACATACGCGCAAATCACAAAGTACCGGAATGCGTACGGCCGGAGTGTCCTTTTTAGTCTCCTAATTACACAAGTCATGACCGTTCCGCTGCTCGTCCTCGCTGCCGGCAGCGGGGACACGTTCGAAGAATCGCTGAACGTGAACGTACGGGACATGTCCACTCCACCGGCATCAGCCCTGGCGCCGATACCCGCCCCTATGGCCGTTCCCGCCGGCGCGCCGGCAGCCAAGAACCTTGATCTTAAGAATATCTCGGAAATGTTGGACCCGTCCGGCCACCATTATCCAAAAGGAACGGAACAAGCGCGCAATGAGGATATGCGTATCCGCGAGGCCGCCGTAAACAAAGAGGCCGCGCTGCCTGACCAGTACCGCCAAGTGCTAGAAGAGATACGCGCCATGGGAATATCTTATGTGGATCTTTACCACGGCTCCCACATGATTATCCGCGATGAAGGCACCCATTATGAACAATGGCTCCTCCTAAACGCCTTCCCGCGCATTTCCTCGCATTACCGGGACGTGAACACGCAGCAGTACGAACTCCGCCTGAAGGACATCGGCGGCCTCTTGTTCGGAAAAACGAAAGACGAGAGCACCTGGTTCCAGATGGAGGCGCACACCTCGGCTCCGGAGAACGCGCTGCTCCACGTAGGGGACTACCTGAAGCACAAGTTGGAAGGCGGCGTCAACATCGGGCCCATGGGCGAGTCTCCGAGAACTGACCAGAACCCCATTTTCCTGGACCCGCCGCAGCGGTGATGGGGAATATCTTTTCTATTTCTTCCATAAAAACCTGAAAAAAACCGGGCATGCACAGGAACGGAAACTCATTCAGGGAAAAAACATGGTAAAAAAAGCACTTTCCCGCAGCGGCAGCGCGTTGACGGGCTGCCTTGCGCTCGCGCTGCTCTCGGTCACAGGCTGCGCCCCCATAATAGCGCGCAAAACCGCCCCCGCGAAAGACGCTCCCGGCATTTCCGTCTCCGCCGCCTGCACGAATTTCCTGAATTGCGCCGCAGCGGCATATGAAAGGACCGGAAAAGTGCCCGACCAGATCCGGCTATACTCAGAAGCCATCGCCGCCTGGACCGAGGCCGACGGCGCAAAGAACCTGTCCGTTGCGTACGCCAACCGCGGCATATCTCTATACGCTTCCTCTAAATACGGGGATTCAATAAAGGATTTCAGCAAAGCGCTCGAACTGGACCCTGACTATACGGCCGCATATTACAACCGCGGGATGGCATACCACAGTTCGGGGAATTACTCCAAAGCAACGGAAGACTTTACCAGCGCAATAAGCTCCGGGATGGACTATCCTTTTGTATACCGGCTGCGCGGTACAGCGAAACTGAACTTCGAGGACTATTCAGGGGCCATAGAGGACTTCAACTCCGCAGCCCTGAGCGAGGAACCCGACGCGCTCCTGTACCGCAACAGGGCGGCCGCAAGATACGCCCTGAAAGATTGCGCCGGGGCGATAGCGGATTACTCCCTGGCCCTGCTACTGGACCGGACAGGAGACTGCGGAAGCGGAACTCCCGGAGCCGTCTTTGCCGACCGAGGCGTGGCCTATTACTGTTTAAAGGACTATGACCGCGCCGTTGACGACTACACCGAGGCAAAAAGACTGGACCCGCGCAACGCCAGGACACTTTATGGCCGCGCCGCCGCGTATAAGAAGAAAGGAGACATGGCTTCTGCCGCCAGCGATCTGGGGCAAGCCGTAAAACTGGACCCGGAGTACGCCGACGCCTATATTTCATTGGGGAACCTGCACAGGAAAAAAAAGGAACACGATCTTGCCATCAGCTGTTACAATAAAGCCCTCATACTACCCGGCCCTAAAAAAGACGTTATATACAACAACCGCGGACTGACGCATTACTGCGCCAGGGATTATGACAAAGCTATCGCCGATTTCAGCAGCGCGGTGGCGGCAAACCCGGAGAATGCTAAGGCCTACGTGAACCGCGCTATGGCCAAATGTCAGGAAGGGAATTGCCGTGAGGCCCTGCCGGATTGCGAAAAAGCGTTGAAAATAGACCCGGGATATTCGGCAGGCTACGGAGTAAGAGGCTATGTAAATTATGAACTGGAAGATTATTCCAAAGCGAAGGAAGACTTTAAAAAGACGGTGGAACTCTCACCCTTCAACTGGGACGCTTTCTTCGGCCTGGCACTTGTCAGTGAAAGATCCGGAGAGTTTACTACGGCGGACACCTGGATGAAAAAAGCGATGGAACTTGAGCCGGGAATAAAAAAAGGAGCCGCTTTCCTGGAAGGTCTGGAATCGGAAGGATATTTTTACACTCCCGGGCAGAAAGCAACACTGCTGGCCCTTATCGGCAGGAACATCTAAACAACTCGTTTTTCAAAGCAAGGCTCCGGAGATACGACCGCCATTGCCCCTGCCCTCTTCGAGGGCCCAGAAAACCTTTGGTTCCCTGCCTCGTCCATCTTAACGGCGGACTAACCGCCTACAGGTTTATGGCTTCCGACTTTCGTCCTAAATCATTATAAAAAAGCGCGTGCCTCAGCAAAAGGCGTCTGATCTTTTAGCATGTGATAGCAAGCGCGAGCCAGCTTATGGGCGACTGCCTTGATGGCAACGAATTTATTAGTCTTGGCCAGCTTGCGCTGATAAAAACTTCGTATGCGCTCGTTGTAGCGCACGGCGTAATGTGCCGCCTCAACAAACGCCCAGGCCAAGTACTTGTTCCCGTTCTTTCTATTACCGGCTCCCTTTTTTTCCGTTGCTCCAGCGGGAACTGTCTACGCAGCGCGCATACGATGCAAAGTTCCCTACTTCCTCAAAGCGCTCCATGCTCCCTGCCTCGTACATAATGGTCATCCCAAGGATATGCCAAATTCCATCTATTGATCGCCAATGCCTGTACGCCGTCAACGCCGCAGAACTGTCCGATTGTGACATCATTGAGCTTGCATACTCCGTCCCCAGGTATTCTTTTTCCACTGTTACGACTTATCAAAGCCCTGTATACTCAGTACCTGCGTAGTGCGGCACCGCACCAGTTGGGCGCGCTTGCGCAGCAGGTCGCGAACTGCGCGGTCTTCTTTCGGGTGGATGTAACCTGTCGGCAAGATACCCGGGCGCAGCAGATGTGCCAGGTGCCGGGCGTCGTGCTCGTCCCCTGTATACTTGAGCCCATCGTAGACCGTCACCTCCGCTGTGTTCACCAATTTTACTGTATAGCCTTCCTCCATAAGCCCGTCGACCAGTCAGTACCTGTTGTACGTCGACTCAACGGCTATGGCCTGGATGTTTTTCTTGTGCGGTTTCAACTGCGCCAGGATGGTTTGCAGGTCGTTCGGGTTACGCTTCTCATAGACAACTTTGTCCTTTGCATCAATAACTACCAGCACGCTGTTGTTGGAATGTAGGTCGATTGCGGCGTATAATCTCATATAGTGTTCCCTCCTGCAGGTTTTGTAATAAACTTCTTGCAAAGTAATATTACTAACCTGCGGGAGGGGACATCTAGATGATTATCAGGCTGCCGGCACGTAGCGCGCCGTCAGTTCTGCTCCGAATATTAACCCAATAATTAACTTAAAACACAAACATCTTTAACCAGCCGCTTATTTTGCAAAGTACTCCAAATACTCCAAGCCCTTGACAACCCGGGAAATCCGTGGTATACTTCAAATACTGAACCATTTATATTTCGAATCTATGAACATCGAAAACAAAGCACGCGCACTCTCCAACTGCATGCACGCCATTATGGCGGAGACCCATCTTAACGACAAGAAAATGATAAACATTTTTTCCGCCTTCAGTCCCCAGGAATTCCATGTAATGATGACTGTCGGTCATATGGGGAATTGCATAATGAGCGACATCGCCGCCAAGCTCCAGCTTTCTTTAAGCAGCATAACCGGCATTGTGGATAAACTCGAAGCCAAGAAGATAGTGCAGCGTTCCCGCTCGATAGAAGATCGGCGTATCGTACAGGTTGTTCTCACGGAAGAGGGGAACAAGGTTTTTCAAACGGCGATGGAAGGGCACCTGGAAATGGTGCGCACACATCTTAATGCGCTCAGCCCGCAGGAGCAGGACGTGTTTCTTGCGTTGTTTCAGAAAATTGCGGCGGTTATCACGGCCAAAAAGGCCAGGGTCTAATTTTTTTTGACCAAATTGCTTCATATATTGAACATTTGCACAAATAAATGATTCAGAAAGCAAAACAATAACTGTTGTAAGCAGCCATAACCGAGCCCTTTTTACACACAAAAAGTAGCGCAGGATATTGCAAGAAGAACAAGCAGGCGGTATAGCGGGCGTCAATCTACTCACCGGTAGGTAAAGTATTTATGAAACCACAAGCATCCCCGAAGCTAACGAAAGGCGACCGGACCAAGCAACGTATACTTGAAACCGCAACCATCCTGATGGCTGAAAAGGGCCCGGACATCGTGTCCATGCGCGAGATATCCGCCCGTCTTAAAATAGGCGCGGCTAAAATACCCTACGACCTGCCTGCGCGTCTGGCGCGTATGATAATAACAGGAATGCGCGATGTCAAAGCCATAATCCTTGCCCTGCTGATATCAGGGATATCGGCCTCCTATGCCACCGCCGGCGCGCAGGACCTTACTCTGGACGGCGCGGTACAAACCGCGCTTAAAAATAACGCCACCGTAGTCACAGCTGAGGAAACACGTCGGATATATAGAGAAAAGATAACGGAATATTGGGGCACGGTCTACCCACAATTAAGCGCCACTGGTAAATATACCCGTAACATCGAATCGCCCTCGGTTTTTATGGGCGGCAGCAAGATAAAGTCCGGACTGAAGAACGCCTACTCAGGGTCGTTGGATCTGGAGCAGGTGCTATGGTCCGGCGGCAAGATCCGCACCGGCATCCGGATGGCTGATATGTACGCCGACGATTCCGACGAACAGTTGAAAACGGCCCGCAACGACATTTCAAAGGCCGTGAAGCAGATGTATTACCAGGTGCTGCTTTCAAGCTCGCTCGCAGCCATACAGCGCGAATCGCTGAACCTGGCTGTCCAGCACCTAGCTACCATAGAAGCCCAATACAAGCAGGGCCTCGCTAGCGATCTTGCGGTACTAAGGCAGGAAGTGGAAGTCTCCAACACCGAGCCTTCTCTCACCCAGGCCTGGAACCTTTATGAAGAGGGCATTATCGAACTCAAAAATCTGCTCGGCCTGGACCCGGAAGTGGATATAAACCTGGCCGACGGGCTCATGTGCGCAAAAAATATTCCCGGGGAAATAACCGAACTTTATATAGCCGCTCTTTTAAACCGGCCGGAATACAAGGACGCCAAACTCCAGCGCGATCTATATCTGGAAACGATAAAGATCGAGCAGTCAGCGCATTACCCTTATGTCAGTGCCTTCGCTTCCAGACAGTTCCAGGGACAGGCCGATTCCGGCTTCCCCCGAGAGTCCGGACAGAGTTGGAGCACTACCGCCGGATTAAGCCTCTCGCTCCCGCTTTTTTCCGGTGGTTCCACATCCTCCAAGGTCCGGCAGGCACGGCTACAGGCGGACGTAGCTGATACTAATCTCAAAGAATTGGAACGCAAGATTAAGATAGCGGTAAAAGAAGCCTGGCTGAGCCTGAAGGAAGCCTCGCTGAGGCTGGAATCCCAGGCAACCTCCGTGGAAACCGCCCGCAAGGCCCTGAACGCCACCGAAGTCCAGTTTAAAAACGGCCTCGCCAGCCAGTTGGAACTTAATGACACCTCGCTGGCCCTTAACAAGGCGGAGACCTCATATATTCAGGCACAGCACGACACCTGCTCCGCCGACGCGGAACTGAAGTGGACACTGGGGCAATAAGACAGCGAATTGGTTTTGGGATTTACAATAAAAAACGGAAGTGAACCAATATATGAAAAACATGAAAACAAGAATATTTATTTTAGCGCTCGCGGCTGTCGCAGTTTGTGCGGCGGGGTGTAAAGACAAGGACTTGGCGGCATTCAACAGTATGGAGAAAGACCGGTTCCTGGTAAAGGCAGAAAAGGCGCAGATAAAAGACATAGAGGACTACCTTACGCTGGTAGGCTCGGTGAAAGCCATGGACGAAGCCGTGCTTTATCCGCGCGTAGCCGGCAAGCTATTAAGGAACCTGCTCACCGAGGGCGACGCCGTAAAGAAGGACCAGGCGGTGGCTTTGGTAGAACGCGATGAGCCCGGCGTCGTCTACGAGCCCGCCCCGGTTCCGTCCACTCTTAACGGCGTGATAGGCCGCATTTACCAAGATTCAGGCGCTAATGTAACTGCACAGACGCCCATAGCGCTGGTGGTAAGCCAGGGGCAGGTACGTGTTGTTGTGGACTTGCCGGAGCGCTATATGGGCAAGGTGTTCATGGGCCAGCAGGCCCGCATAAAGGTGGACGCCTTCCCGGATATGCTCTTCCAGGGAAAAGTCTACCGTGTAAGCCCAGTGGTGGATACTCAAACAAGGAGCGCCGTAATAGAGTTGCTTGCAGACAACTCCAGCGGCCGCCTGAAGTCCGGCATGTTCTCCGAAGTACGCTTGGTGGTTGGCGCCAAAGGAGGGGCGGTGGCAGTGCCTTCTTCTGCCATTCTGAGTGAGAATGAAAAGAATTATATTTTTCTGCCTGTTAACGGCCTGGCGGTGCGTCGCGATGTGAAAACCGGAATATCCAACGAGGATTACACCCAGGTTTCCATAGGGCTCAAGGCTGGCGAAGAGCTTATAACTTTCGGCCTGTACGGGCTTAAGGACAGAAGCAAGATCAAAGTACAGGAATGAACAATTTCCCCGGAAGGGAATTTGATTAAGCGCCAGGCAGTATATCTTCCTTAGGAACTCTTATGAAAATAACCGAACTTTCCATTAAACGCCCCATCCTTACCACCATGATGATACTGACCCTCGTGGTGCTTGGCTTGTTCTCGTACTTCCGCCTGGGCGTGGACCAGTTGCCCAACGTGGAATTCCCTTACGTATCGGTGCAGACCACGCTGCGCGGCGCCAGCCCGGAAGAAATAGAAACTTCCATCACAAAACCGATAGAAGAATCCGTCAACACCATCTCGGGGATAGAAGAACTGACCTCCACCAGTTATGAGGGCACGTCAAGTGTAATGGTTAAGTTCCAGCTTGAAAAGAACGGAGATGTGGGCGCGCAGGAAGTGCGTGACAAGATAAACGCGGTGCTGGCCCAGCTGCCGCAGGGCACCGACCAGCCCATAGTGTCCAAGCTGGACATCGGCGCCCAGGCCGTGATAAACATAGTGGTTTCCGGCAATCGGGACCTGATAGAGCTTACTCAGATCACCAAGAAGAAGATAAAAGAGAACATAGAGACGGTCAGCGGAGTGGGCTCGGTGAATATCGTGGGGGGACGCGAACGCGAAATACACATAGTCGTAAATCCGATGAAAATGGCCTCGCTGAACCTGTCCACCAAGCAGCTTAAGGATGCCATCACCCAGCAGAACATTGAGACCCCCGGCGGCACGGTTGAACTGCCGACCAAAGACTTCGTGCTGAGGACGCTGGGCCGTATAGAAGATGTTAAGGATTTCGGCACTATAGTCATAGCCACCGTCAACGGCACCCCTATACACATCTCAGACATAGCCAGGGTAGAGGACACGGGCGAACGTATGACCTCGGCCTCCTCCCTTAACGGCAAGCCGGCCATTACGTTGGTAATAAAGAAGCAATCCGGCAGCAACACTGTGGAAGTGGTAAATAACATACGCACTAGATTACAGGAGCTACAAGCGCAAATCCCAGCCGGCATCGAGACCAAGATAGTAGGCGACCAGTCGAAATTTATAAAAGACTCGGTCAGCACGGTTGAAGAGCATCTGATACTGGGCGCCTTGTTCGCAGGCTTGATGGTGCTGGTCTTCATGGGGGATTTCCGCTCCACAATTATATCGGCTATGGCTATACCCACATCGCTGATAGCCACATTACTGTTCCTGGATTACGCCGGTTTCACACTTAACAACATGACCCTGCTGGGCCTGACCATAGCCGTGGGACTTGTCATAGACGACGCCATAGTGATGCTTGAGAATATCTACCGCCATATGGAGGAGTATAATATTTCCCCATTGAAAGCGGCGCGTGAAGGCGCATCGGAAATAGGCTTCGCCGTCCTGGCAATGTCGATATCGCTGATAGTGATCTTCGTGCCGCTCGCGTACATGGGGGGAATGATCGGTCGTTTTGTAAAAAGCTACGGTCTCACCGTCGCCTTCGCCATAGCCGTAAGCACTTTCGTGGCACTGACACTCACCCCCATGCTCTGCTCGCTGTTCCTCAAAGCAAAAAGCAGTGAAAAGACGAAGTTCCAGAAGTTCACCGACCACATTAACGAATACCTGGCGTCTAAATACATAGTAATGCTTGAGTGGGCGCTCTCGCACCGCAAAACCATGGTAACGGCCGCCGTAGGCATAATGTTGTCCACGATTCCGCTGTTCATGTTCATCGGCAAAGACTTCATGCCCACGGACGACACTGGCCAATACAAAATAACGGTAAAAGCGCCGGAAGGGACCAACCTAGAGGTAATGAAGCAGATCTTTTCCCAGATAGAAACCGAGACGCGGGCCATACCCTACGTAATAAACACACTGTCCTCAATAGGCGGCGGCACCGGCAGCGGAGGGCTTAGCGGCGGGTCGTCCGTAGTCAACGAGGGCTATATAACGGTGGAACTGGTGGATATTTCCAAACGTCCTTCGCTTAACAAGATCATGGCCTCGGCGCGCGAGATGATGGGCAAATACACGGGCCTGCGCACGGCCGTGACCGCGGACGGAGGGGGAGTGGGCGGCGGCGGAAAGGACCTGCAGTACGTGATCACGGGGCCGGACCTGGAAAAGATGCAGACTTATGCCGGGGCAGTGAAGGACAGGCTGAAAATGCTCAAGGGTGTGGCGGACGTGGACCTGAGCGTCTCGTATGCCAAGCCGGAATACCGCGTAAAAATAGACCGTGCCCGCGCGCATGACCTGGGTGTGAAGATAGAGGACATAGCCAACTCGCTCCGGACCATGGTGGGCGGCGAGGAAGACATAACCAAATTCAAAGACGGCGATGATCTTTACCAGGTGCGCGTGAGGGCGGACAGCAATTACCGCAACAGGAAAGACGTGCTTGAGGCCCTGGTGGTACCGGCCAAGGGCGACAGGATGGTGCGCCTCGACAGCGTGGCGAAAGTGGTGGAGGGCCTGGGCCCTACCCAGATAGAACGCCTTAACCGCCAGCGAAAGATCACTGTGGAGGCTAACAGCTCGGGTATGCCGCTGGGCCAGATGAGCAAAGAAGCAGAAAAAGCCTTTAAAGACCTTAAAGCCCCAGCCGGTTATTCAGGCAGCACCAGCGGCATGTCGAAGGAACTCGGCAAGATGTTGCTGGGCTTCGTAAAAGCGTTTTTGATGGCCTTCATATTTATCTACATAGTACTCGCAAGCCAGTTCGAGAGTTTCGTCTACCCGATAGCGATTATAATAGCACTGCCGCTCACGCTGCCCTTCGCCGTGCTCTCGCTGTTCATCACCGGCCAGAGCCTTACGTTATTCGGCATCATGGGTATCTTCATGCTGTTCGGCATAGTAAAGAAGAACGCCATCTTGCAGGTGGACTACACCAACACGCTGCGGGCGAAAGGCATGGCGCGCCATGAGGCCTCCATTGAAGCCAACAGGACCCGCCTGCGCCCCATCCTCATGACCACCCTGACGCTGGTGGCCTGCATGATACCGACGGCCCTGGGCCAGGGCGCCGGTTCCGGCTCAAGGCGGACCATGGCCTGGGTCATTATAGGCGGCCAGACGCTGTCGCTATTAATAACCCTCCTGATGACTCCGGTAACCTACTCTCTTTTCGACGACCTAGAAGTCTGGTTTAAAAATAAGTACATGAAACCAAAATTTCATCAGCCGGAAATTTCGAAATAGCAATGGACGCGACGGTATAAACTTCGAAGCTTCACAGGAAATAGGAAGCATATATCTACGGCCGGGCGGATACTACCCTACCCAAACCCAAAATCCGCACAGCTCCTGTTTTCAAGCAGAAGAATAATTCCCATGCCAGGTAATCGCGGATAAGCGACACTTTATTTAGTTAGCGGCAGTCTGTATCACAGAGAGAGGCTTTATAACTATCAAAAAACTGCGCATTATCTTTATATCGACTATCCTGTGGTCCATTTCATGTTCTTCCGGCAACGCTTCGGAAAGTGTGAGCATAAACACTATTTCTTTTAGCGGCAACCGCACCTCGGAAAGCACCCTGCGCGCGGCTATCCCCATAAAAGAAGGCGGAGCGCTGACGCAACAGGCGTTGGAAGAAACATACAACGCCCTCTATTCCATGCGGCTTTTTAAATCCGTGGAGATCTCTACTTCGGCGGCGGGGGAAGGGCTGGCGGACGTGCATATAGCAGCCAAGGACGGCTGGTATCTGATACCTATGCCCTTCGCTGTTTCCGGGCAAGGGGGAAGTTCTGCGGGACTTTTTCTTGTGTCCCGGAACGTATTTAAAAAAGCGGAATCGGTATCGGTATCCGGCGCTATAGGCAGCGCCGGCGGCGCGGCGGCGGGTTTCTTTGAAAAAAACGGGCGTTCGCTCGCCGTCATGCATTCAGAACGCAGCGCCGAAGAGGGCTTTTATACGGACGGCGGGTACAGTTCCGCGCAGAATATGCGCAAGTCGGACGGGACGGATAACTTCACTTTCCTCTCCAAGTTCGGAACGCTTAAAAGCATGTATAAGCGGCGCAGACAAACAAACTCCATTTCAGCGGGATTCCCTCTAGCGCAAAGCGCCGGTCTCCCCGCGCTAAGCGCGGCGCTCAGCTACAATGGCGAGAAGAACACCTACGGCGACGGCCTTAAAGAACTGCATGGCGGCGGACGGACGTCAAGCGTTTCGATCGGACTGAATGCCGGCGGACGCGGGGAAATGATGGATGATATGGGTGTTATCTTCGGCCTGGGCCTGGCCGACCTGGACAAGCGCATACAAAAGCTGCCTAAGCCCAAAAACACCTGGCGCGGCGGGCTCAACGTGGCCGTTGCCGGGGCTTGGACAGGTTCGGATTACGCTTTTTCCAAAACTGCGCTGTCCATTGAAAACTCCACTGCCTGGGGCGGCAGCAACAGGTTTTCGGTGCGCTGCGCAGGCGCGGTATCGGCCAACGCGCCTGAAAGCCAGTTATTCGCCACAGGCCGGGAAACCGGACTTATGGGGCAATATGCCCGCGAGTTCCGCGCCCCGAGGCTGGCAAGTCTAGGCGTCTCGTTCTCAAAGCCTCTCACTGTATCGAGGCGCGGGGTCTTCCAGGCGGCAGTATTTGCCGAAACGGCATTTGACCCGGCGGCATATTCCGCTACGGCCCAGAAAGGCGTGGGTTTTTCGTTGTTCTACAGATTCTGGCGCTTCCCATTGCCGCTGGGGTTCAGCCAGACCTATAGTTTCAGGGATAGGAACATGCAGGTCGCGGCCGCGATAGGTGGAAGATTCTGAAATTCATAAGGCTAAGGATAGTTTAACTGTGTCACTAACTGCGCGAAAAAAAGACGCGGAAGTCATAACCGCGGTTCGCAACGGCGACAAGGAGGAATTCTCCATTCTTGTGTGCCGCTACCAGGATAGGATCATTGCGTTCTGTCTCTCAATGCTTGCCGAAAGAGAGGCAGCGCGGGACGCGGCACAGGAGATATTTATAAAAGCCTTCAAGGGGCTTGATAGCTTTCACGGGGACGCGTCATTCGCCACCTGGCTCTATAAGATCGCCTATAACCACTGCTGTACCCTGTTACAGCGCAAGCACGCGGCGCGGACGGTAAGCCTCGACGGCATGTCTTTGCCGGAAAGGGAAGCCGCCGAGAAACGCATATGCCCGGAAAAACCAGCGGAAGAAGATGTATCACAACTCACCGCGCAGGCGGTTAATTCGCTGCCGGCCGGCTACAGGGCGTCCATCTCCCTGCGTTTGCAAGGGGCGGATTATCAGACCATCGCGGTTAGCCTGGGAATTTCGGTGGACTCAGTGAAGGCCAGGTTGCGAAGAGCGCGCATCATACTGCGCGTACGTCTGCGACACTTTCTCCCCGGCGGCCAGTCTACACCGATGGAGGCTCGGAAATGACACACGAAGAAATAAGAAAAGATCTTTCTGCCTTTCACGACAGGGAATTGCAACTCTGGGAGATGCTGGAGATAAAAACACATCTGGCTACATGCCCGGAATGTTCTCTTGAAATTTCCCGGTTACGCGGCCTTGATGCGCTGTTAACTCCGCTGCCCCCTGGAACGGACCGGGAGTTCGCAGCGGAGGTAATGGCTCTTATAATTAATATCGCTCCGGTGGTGGAAGCACAGCCGTCTTACGCCGGTTGGTGGAAAGTGCCGGCCCTGGCGTTGGTCTCATGCGCGGTATATGCCGTCTGCGTTGAAACCGGTCTGCTGCCGACCTGCTCCGATCCTCTCGCGTCCGCGCTGGCCGCGCAAAACGAAACCCAGACGCTGTCCAGCATGCTGTTCGGCAATAGCCGCGGCGGTAGCGAACAGGTGTTGGCAATGCTGCTTGATGGAGACAAAAAATGAATATCAAATGGAATCAGATAGCGTTAGGCGCAGTCGTCGGTTTTCTGTTGGGGGCCGCGTTTTCCCACTTTTATATGATCCGCCGGTTTCCTGGTCCGCCGCCTTTTGGCAGAGGCGGCCCTGGCGGCCCTATAGAAATGTTCAGCCGGGAGCTTAGTCTGACAGAACCGCAAAAAGAAAAGGTATCAGTCATCTTAAAAAAATATGAGCCTGAAATGGAAAAAACGATGCGCCCTAACCCTGAATTTGAGGTGGTCCGCAAGTCTATCCAGGCCGAGATATTGCTGATACTTACTCCTGAACAGGCCAAAAAGATGGAAATGATGGAAGAAAGAATGAAGGCGTTTCATCGGCCGGGCCACTTCCCTGGACCGGGGCCGGAAGGTGATTTTAAGTGAAGCCTCCGTGCAAAACAGTGTGCCGCTTTCTGTTGATGCCGGCGCTGTTAAGTATTATTTATACAGCTTGTGCCTGCGCGGGTCTTTTTGGCAGGGAAAAACTACAGGCTTCCTGGGCGGATAAAGTCATAACTGCGGACGGCATTCTTTCGGAGTGGCCAGCCGTTGCGGACACATTTGAAATAAACGGACTGCGATTTCGAGCTGCAAACGACAGCAAAAATCTCTACATCTCGGTCTCGGCGCATGAATCCTCCGCAAAGATGGTACTGACGGGACAGGCGCGCCAGGACGTTACTTTCTGGTTCCTCGCCGCCAAGACAAGAACAGTTGGCTTGCGTCTGCCATATGGCAAGCTTGGAGTTCCGCAGGGGCCTGAAATCCCGAAGCCTCCGGAGCCGGAATTCCTGGCCTCAGACAACGCCATCATCCCCAGCACTATTATGCCGCAGGGCGTTGAAATCATGGGGCAGCTTACCGACCGGTACCCGGCATACGAACTTAAAATCCCGCTGAATGAATTGCTGACAGCCGAAGGCAAAGTGTCTCTCGACTTTGAAACCGCCTACGCGTCGGCGGACCTGAAGCAGAAGATGAAGGAAAAACTGGACGAAGCGGGAAAACAGTTCCGGTCTAGAACAGAAAACGCTCCAGGAGCGGGGGGCGGTCCTCCCGGAATGCGGGGAGGCGGAGGAATGCAAGGCGGGATGCCGCCCCAGGGTGCAGGCGGACCTCCGCGCGGTGGTCCGGGCGGTTTCAGCGCTCAGGAACTGCCTGATACCGTAACAGCGACGGTCTCGATAATTTTAGATGAATACAAATAACTTATCCCTTCGGGGCTCATGTGCGGCCTACGCATATCTGCGCGGGAGCCTCCTCATTTATTGTAAAAACAGCCTGGTTATGGTTATGCTGGCGGTACTAAGCGCGGCTTGCCTGGCAGTCGAAGCGCGGGCGAGCGAATATACTGTTCTCAGCCCCGCGGACTCCGGCTACTGCAGTCTGCGCACCGCAATAACCGATATCAACGGCGCGGACAACATAACCAACACGATAACTTGGATATACGGCTCGGGCGGCACACTGACACTTCTCAGCGACCTGCCCTCCGTAAACTACGCTACGACATGGGACCTCACCCATTCCTTTTCCACCCTGCCCGACCCTATAAGCTTCTGGCTTAAGGTGAAACTGGCCTCAAAACCGTAAGGCGTTCTTTGCGGTATGACGGAATACGGCGCCAGCGCTGAAACTGGCGCCGTGTCCGGTTTATCAAAGATAAACCTATGCATGATGATTTCACCCGGCTCCCCGGCGGACGCGGGATCCAGGCAAAGAATATCCCACGATATGCGTGAACAGGTGAAAACCGTTTCGGCGCTGCTGCTTGCGGGCGTTTTCTCCCGCGCGGATAAATATTCGCGGGACGACTGTTGGTGCAGAGAAGCTTGATAGGGGCATAGTTATGCTCTTTGCGGGCCCACGGCCTTGCGCCCGGTGTTTACCGCCCCGCATTCCGCAGCGCCGCGAAAAATGCTGCTTCACGGTCATCGCGAGCGAGCTTTCGGCCTGTTCCTTTCCTAAGTTATAAACCTGATGGGAAAATGGCCCAGCTCGGTGTCGGCGTTGTCGGTGCTGCTCTCGTTCGGTTTCGCTTTTCTGACCCTGTACCCGGCCATGAACGCGGCGAAACTGAACCCTATAGACGCCTTGCGCGCGAATAGGGGCGGGGCACGAACAGATTTATGGGGTATGGATACTTTACCGCGGCCGGAAAACGGCCGGCTTATTTTATGAAACTTGTTTCAAATATTTTAAAACTCTGCGCCGCCGCGCTGCTCCCTGTTTTGGGGAGTGTCAGCTTCTCTTATGCCGCCACCCCTGCGCGCGTCAACCCGGCCTTTTTGCGGGATGTTTCATCCACCACCACATCCGCCGCATACCGCGTTAAATCGGCCGCAACCGCTAGGCGTCCCCTGGGGTTAAGGCCTTCCCCTGTGGATATGTCCCACATGGCCGGGCGCGACGTCTCCGGGCTGATCTCCCGCCGGGCCGGTATTTCAGCCGCGGCCGCGACCTCATACTCCGCTTCCTACGACCTGCGCACCACCACTTATACTAAGCTTACCGCTATAAGGGACCAGGGCTATTACGGCAGCTGCTGGACTTTTGCCACGTACGGCTCCCTGGAGTCCAACCTGCTGCCGTCGGAAACATGGGATTTTTCAGAAAACAACCTGGCCATGAACAGTGGTTTCGACAATTCCGACCCCATGAACGGCGGCGGCACTTCCTTGATGTCCGCCGCCTACCTCGCCCGCTGGGGCGGGCCCGTGAATGAAACGGACGACCCGTATCCGGCCTCTTGGTCCGGGGAGACCGACGCCCAGCTTTTGGCGAATGAAGTAAAACGCACAGGCCTTGCCGTGCAGAAGCATCTGCAGGAAATGTTCTGGCTGCCGCAGGCGGCCACCTACAATGAGACCGCTTTTAAGAACAATGTAAAAGCCGCGATAACCAGTTACGGGGCGGTCTACTCAAGCATTTACTGGGACGATAATGCCTCAAAAAGCAACTATCTCACTTTTTACAATCCGAACTGCAACAAACCTTACGGCGTAACCGGCTATCACTGCTCCTGCGGCTCATCGTGCGGCGTCCATGCTATAGCTCTGGTGGGTTGGAACGATTCTTATCTGGCTTCCAACTTTAAGACGACCCCGAAGGGGCCCGGGGCTTTTATAGCCAGGAACAGCTGGGGAGCGGACGTGGGCGACGGCGGTTATTTCTATATTTCCTATTACGATACCTCCATAGGCGGCGAGAGCGCCGTTTTTGACGTGGCGGAGGCCACGTCAAATTACACAAAGGTATACCAGTACGATCCGCTCGGCTTTACCTATGAGATGGGAAACGGCGACGTCGGCGGCGTAGACAGCTATATGGAATGGATGGCCAATATATCTTTACCGCCACCGAGGCCGGGGATGTAAGGGCGGCCGGCTTCTATACGACCGACGTAAACGTGGCATACTCCCTGTATGTATATACCGGCGTCACCGCCGGCAGTCCGCGCAGCGGAACGCTTGCTTATACCGGCAGCGGCACCTAAGCATGTCGGGATATCATACCATAGCCTTCGGAAGCAATATCCCCGTGTCCTCCGGACAGAAGTTCTCCGTGGTGGTAAAACTTATAAACCCCTCCAGCGGTAATTATCCGTATCCCATCGCCGTGGAATATCCCGTGTCGGATTACAGTTCCAGCGCGACAGCGTCGTCCGGGCAAAGCTATTTCAGCCCCGATGGGACTTCCTGGACGGACCTTACCACGCTGACCAACAGCTATTACGGCGACAACTACGCCATCGGCAGCGTTTCCGGCTCCGCCAATTTTCTGGATTGGACGAATAACGGGACGGCCCTTTCCGTGACAAAAACCGGCCTCAGCCTGGTTGACGGGACCACATACTATTTCAGAGTAAAAGCGGTCAACGGATTCGGGCTTTACTCCACGGCGGCTTGGTCAAACGGACAGTATGTGGACATAACTTCTCCGGAATATATTCCATATATATGACGGGATTGGGGCGGATATAGATTTTGTTTCATCCACCGACACCCTGTCCGCCAACTGGGGCGCGTCAAGTTGTTCCGGCGGGACGATAGGCCATTACTCATACGCCATCGGCACAACCGCCGGCGGCGCCGACATTACCGGCGGCTGGATAAATACCGGGATAGCATACGGTGTGACAAAATCCGGGCTATCCCTTACGGAGGGCGGCACGTATTATTTTTCGGTCAGGGCATATAACAACCTCGGCAAATCCTCCAACATAAAAACTTCGGACGGACAAAGGGTGGATACCACCTCGCCGACGGCCCGCATAATAATTACCTCGGGGCTTCCGGCCCTAACGGGGCTTTGGCGGTTAAATTTGTGCTGACGGAAGGGTGGGACACCCTGGCCTCCACTCCGTCGCTGGGCCTTGCCACTTCCGGCGGACAAGCCGTTCCTCTCTCTCTGGTCTGGCTCACCGGCTCCACCTGGACCGCCGCCGGGTTCATAGAATCATATTATTCCACCGGCACGGCTTCCTTCAACTTCTCAGCCGCGGATAAGGCCGGCAATGCCGGAACGGTCATCACCTCCGGCGGCGCTATTGCCATTAATATGCTGGAAGACGTCGCGGCACAAGCCGGATATTTTACGAACAGCGATACCATGGCGGTGACGGTTCCCGCCGGAGCTTACGGCGGAAGCCTGTATGTGGTAATTTCCACCGTGCCCGCTTCGCGCACCTCTTCCGCCGACGCCGCCGCCGCGGACTCCGTCAGGCCGCTCTCAATAGATCTCGCGCGCGAGTTCAAGGCTTATGACCCGGCCGGCGCGGCGGTCACATCTTTCTTACAGCCGGTGACCATTACCATGTCCTACCCGGACGCGGATAACGACGGACTCATAGACGGAGATTTACTCGCCGAAAGCCGGGCGCGCATTTATTATCTGGATGAGACCCTGGGCAAATGGACGGTGGTTGCGGACTGCGTTAGGAACGCGGCATTGAACACCGTTTCGGCGCCGGTAAACCATTTCTCCGTCTATTCCGTGCGCACCCAGAGCGAAGAGCAATATATGCTTGCTCCCAAAGCTTATCCCAATCCCTGCGATTTTAAAAAACAGGCGCTGACAATATTCGGCATCCCGCCGGATGCCGTAAACGTAAAAACATACATTTACAACTCGGCGGCGGAACTGGTCCGCACTCTGTCCTCCGGCGACGGCATAGATACGGGGAACAAGGCTTCCTGGGACGGCCGGCTGAAAAACGGCTCAAAAACCGCCAGCGGACTTTATATGTATCTAGTGAAGACGTCGAATTACGGAAAAGGAAAAGGGAAGTTTTTTGTGGTCTGGTGAATATGGAAAAGATAGCCGCGCTTTTGCTGCTTGTGCTTGCCGCGCCGTCCGCGGGGGCGGAGACGGGAAGCACAGCTTTGCCTTTTCTCAAGATGGATTCCGGGGCGCGGGCGGCGGCCATGGGCGGGACTTACTGCGCGGCCGGCGACGGGCTCTTTCAGTTCCAGGGAGGGGGCGGCGTCGCTCGGCCTGGCTTCCGGGCTGGGGCTGGGTTATTACGGAGGCCTCGCGGTGAAGGCCCTTTACCAGGCGGCGGACGGGGCGAGCGCCATGGCCTGGGCCGGAGACGCCGGGCTGCTGAAAATTTACGAGCGCTGGCATTTCGGACTTTCTGCCTCTAATTTCGGAAGCCATATGAAGCTGGGCTCCACGGCTTTCAACCTGCCGCTGACTCTCAGGGCGGGGGTTTCCAGCGCCGTAACTGAGCGGATACTCATTTCCGCCGATGCCGTGAAAGCCGGCGAATCCGGTGCGGCGGGAGCTTTCGGCGCCGAGGCGGAACTGCCCTCCGGCCCACACGAAGCTTTTTATCTGCGGGCCTGTTACCGGACGGGGCGTAGCAGCAACGCCGGTTCCGGTTTTTCAGCCGGGCTGGGTCTGCGCGGCAGGGATCTGCGCCTGGATTATGCCTTCGTTCCGTACGGGGACCTCGGCGACGCTCACAGGGTAACCATAGCACTGAGTTTCGGCGCAGCACGCCTTTCCCCGGCCGGGAAACAGTCCCCTAAAGTTGTGCCGCAGTGGTCGGGCGCAAAAAACACCACGCCCGCTACGCAGCAGACAAATAAGAAGAAAAGTATGGGCAGCGAGCCGGTGTACTTTATGTGGTAGGGCGCTTATTTTATTTATGCTCACAAAGGACCTAAATGCCAAGGCAGAACAGGGGAAGACTTGGCGCCTGGCTGCGACACTTTTTACCCAAACCAGTGTCTTTATGTAGTAACGGCGCAACCGCATATACAGAAAGAATATTTTTAATTATAAATATAATCAAGCGCCTTTTACCCGTGTTTTTTGTTTTTTACCTGTTCGGCTGTACTCATTATATTGAGAAAAATAATGCTGTTTCCGCTGAGGAGTATGCGGGTTATTACTCCCGGCCGGGAACGCTTGCTGTAGCGGGCAAGCCGTCAGTCTCTATAGCCAGGGAGAAAGACGATTTTATTGACGTCGATTATAAGAAAGCTTTGGGGAAGACCTGGCCGATGGCACTTTTTATCGCTCTTATTGCCGCAGCTGTAGGCACGCTGTGATTGCGCCCGCAGCCCGGCAACAGCAAAAATGCGTTTTAAACTATTTTGATAACAAAGACTTTTATGACCATCTCAAAATCAATGCTTACCACAATGCTTGTGTTGCTGCCCGCCATTGCGGCCGCGCAAGAAATAAGTACGCTTACCTGGAGGGACTGCCAGGAAACACCCATGCGGTCCAACCCTGTACTGGCAGGGTACCGCCAGTCTTTGGAGTCGGCCCGCTACAGCTATTATGCCGCAAAGAGCCAGAACCTGCCGTTTCCGGGTTTATCCGTTTCCAACTCCTTTTCACGCAATGGCTCCGTGAATTCCGGTCCAGGCAATACTTTTTCGGTTAATCTGGGCGCGTCGGAAACATTGTTCAGCATGAAGTCCTATGCCGATCTGGAAATACAGTTAAAATCCGTGGAGAACGCCGATGTGAACTTGCGCGCGGCCCTGGCGGATATGCGCAAAAACCTGCTCAACTCCTTCATTACCCTGCTTTACGCGCAGAAGAAAATAGGCGTTATGGAAACCATCGTCGCCATCCGCGATAAAAGCGCGGAAATGATAAACCTTAAATACGACAGCGGCCGCGAAAGCATAGGTAATCGCCTGCGTACTGAAGCTCAACTGGCGCAGGCCAAGGTAGACCTGGCGCAATCAAAGCGAGATCTGCTTTCCGCCCAACGCGGCCTTACCGCCGATCTCGGTGCGGATGATTTTGTCCCTGTAGTCGCTTCTGGCACGCTTTCGGTTCCAGCACCGGTTTCCGATCTGGATATTGATAAAGCGGCGCTTTCTATCCCAAGCGTAGTATCCGCAAAGAAATCGGTGGAAATATACGGCCTGAAGGTTAAACAGAGTAATGCGGACCTCTTCCCCGTTCTATCAGCCAGTCAAGGACTGAGCTGGAATGGAGTATCGGAATTACCGGGCAACCGCGCCTGGTCGCTGGGGCTTTCGCTCGCCTGGCCGCTTTTTAATAATGGTCCCACCTACCACAAGAACAACCTGGCTAACGCAAAAAGCGTAAAGCAAAAAGCGGAAGAGGATTATCGCAGCGCCGTACTTAGCGCTAAATCCAATTTACAATCCGCGCTTGCGGCGCTGGAAACAAGTATAGACAACATCACCACGGTTGACATGCTGCTCAATGCAGCCAGGCAGCGCTATTCCGAATCTGAAATACAGTACCTCTCCGGCACGATGTCCTTCCAGACCTGGGAAGACGTGGAAGAGGAGCTTGTTTCCTCGGAGCAGACCTACCTGGCCTCGCTCAGGTCCGTGAACATCGCCCGCACACAAGTAGACAGTTTGCTGGGCATCCCGCTTGGAGACTGATTTTTATGAAAAGAATAATTATTACCGTACTTATTGTTATAGCCGCTGCCGCAGGCTACAGGTTTTATAGCCAAAAAAAGCAGTTAAGTGCGCCGGCATACATTCCTGTGACCGCAGCGCGCGGCGAAATAAGCGATGTCGTTGATACAACGGGCCACATTGAGCCTTTGAACCGGGTTGTCGTGAAACCTGCGGTAGCGGGCCGGGTAGATAAGATAATTGCCGAAGAAGGCGATAAGGTAAAAAGCGGCCAAGTATTGGCCTACCTCAGTTCCACCGACCGGGTGGCGATATTGGACGCCGCGCGTGCCAAGGGAGAAGAGGTGCTGGCTAAATGGGAAAACACTTACAAACCCACGCCCGTGCTTTCACCGCTGGACGGCACGGTGATAAAGCGCGGCGTAGTAAAGGGAGAAACGCTCGATACTTCGACAGAGATGTTCGCTCTTGCCGACGATCTTATTGTGGTAGCACAGGTGGATGAAGCCGACATTGGCCGCATCAAGAACGGACAGCGCGCCGTCATCACGCTTGACGCATATCCAAAGGACGCGTTCCAGGGCACGGTATTCCAGATACTGCGGGAAGGTGTAAGCGTCAGCAATGTCATTACCTATTCCGTAAAGATCCGGCCGGACCATGTGCCCTCTTCGTTCGCGTCGGAGATGTCCGCAAATATCAAGGTTATAATCACGCGCAAACAAAAAGCGGTGTTGCTGCCGGTTACCGCGCTGACGGACACAGAGGATGGTACTCGCTGTGTCTACAAAGGCAGCCCGCAAAACCCTGTACTGACTCCGGTGAAAACTGGGCTGGACGACGGGGCCAATGTGGAAATACTATCGGGCGTTGAAGAGGGGGAAACTATTTTCTCGCCGGGTGACGGCAATATGCCGCAACAGGCGGCCTCGGATTCATCTAGCCCTTTTATGCCGAGCGGCCCCAAGCGTTCCGGCTCCGGCAAAACAAGCGGGAATCCCGGACCTCCACCGATGTGAAAGCAATTATGACTGAAGAAACTACTCCATTAATAGAGGTAAGAGGCATCAAAAAGGTTTATAACCTGGGCGATAGCGACCTTGAGATACTGTGCGGGATAGACCTGAAGATCCACGAGGGAGAATTCGTGGCCATTATGGGCCCGTCCGGGTCGGGGAAATCCACGCTGATGCACGTGCTGGGCCTGCTGGACCGGCCCACGACGGGTCAGTATTTCATAGGCGGCAGGGAAGTACTGGGCCTTTCGGACGAGGAAACGGCGTTCCTGCGTTCAAAGACCATCGGTTTTGTTTTCCAGCAGTTCAACCTCCTGTCCCGTATGACCGCAACCGATAATGTGGCCCTGCCGCTTATCTACTCGCGCACGCCCAAACGCCAGGCCGTAGCCGAGAAATATTTAAAACAGATGGGACTGCAAGACCGAATGCTCCATCAGCCGAATCAGCTTTCCGGCGGACAGCAGCAGCGCGTAGCCATAGCCCGGGCGCTGGTAAATAGTCCGAAGATAATTTTTGCCGACGAGCCCACCGGCAACCTGGCCTCGTCGCAGACTGGCGAAGTGATGACTATCCTGAAAGACCTGAATAAGGCGGGGATCACCGTGGTGATGGTCACGCACGAGGCCGAAGTGGCGGCCTGGGCGAACCGCGTCATTCACATCAGGGACGGACAGATAGTCGAGGATACCTCCAAGCCCGGAATTGTATTAGCCAAAGGCGCAAAGCATCAGCAGATAACGCACGGCTCTTTCGCGCTTACCCCGGCGGAATTCGGGGAGCATTTCATGTCCGCGCTGCGGGCTATGGCCTCGAATAAAATGCGCTCATTTCTTACTATGCTGGGCATTATTATCGGAGTTGGCGCGATACTTGCCATGCTGGCGCTGGGCCGCGGCGCGCAGAAGTCCATGGAGGATAAATTGTCCAGTCTCGGGTCCAACCTGGTTGGCCTCACGCCGGGCTCCTCGGCGCAGCGTGGAGGGGCGTCAGGCGCCAGGACCAGCAGGTTTACAATTGAAGACGCAAAAGCCATAGCGGGGAACAAGCTGCTCGTCGAGTATGTGGACCCCAATGTGAGTGGGAATGTCCAGGCAGTATACGGGGCGAAAAATACGAACACCTCGATAAAAGGCACAACTTGCGCCTACCCCGCAATGCATAGCGCTAAACCCCGCTACGGGCGTTTCTTCGTGCCGCGGGAAAATGACGAGCTGGCGATGGTGGCCGTGATCGGGCAGACCGTGGCCACCAAGCTTTTCGGCGCCGGCAATCCCATCGGGCACACGATAAAAATAAATCATAAGAACTTCAGGGTTATAGGCTTGCTGCCAGCTAAAGGTTCGGGCGGATTCCAGGACCAGGATGACGTTATAGTAATTCCGCTCAATACCGCTATGAAACGCCTGTTGGGGAACAAGTACGTAAGCGCCATCTGGCTCCAGGCTAGGAATAAAAACAGCGTGGACGCGGCGAAGACCTATATTACGGCCCTTATGCGCAAGCGGCACAAACTGCCAGTGGAGGAGGATAACGACTTCCAGATTTCGGACATGTCCGATATCCGCGAGATGGTAACGGCCACCACCACCACGATGACCTTGCTGCTGGGGGTGATAGCGGGCATCTCGCTGCTGGTGGGCGGAATAGGCATTATGAACATAATGCTCGTGAGCGTAAGCGAGCGCACGCGGGAAATAGGCCTCCGGAAAGCTATCGGGGCTACGCGTACGGCCATTTTGACGCAATTCCTTATTGAGGCGTCCGTTCTATCTATTGCAGGCGGCTTACTGGGGGTGGCGCTGGGGGCGGGTTCGGCCCTGCTTCTATCTAAATTAGCGAAGTGGACTTTAATAGTTACAAGTAGTTCGGTGGTAATGTCGGTCGGATTTTCAGCATCGGTTGGCATCATCTTCGGCTTCTGGCCTGCAAAAAAGGCTTCGGAGTTGTCGCCCATCGAAGCCTTACGCTACGAATAGATTCACTAAATATTTCGAAATAGGAGTTGTGTAAATGAAAAAGAGCAGCAGAAAAATTAGCGTTGATAAAAAAATGAAAAAAAGACTGAGTATAAACCGCCCCACAGCTTACGCGATAATTAAAAAAGGCCATTATGCCGCTCTGATAAGCGCCGCTCCTGGCGATACGGTAGAAATAGCCGTGGACGGCGGGGCCTGGGAGGTAAGTGCCTTCGCCTCAGGCTATTGGCGGGTTCAATTGGGCGGATTGGTTGCAGGCGAGCACCGACTGGCGGCCAGGGTAATTAAAGGTAACAGGGTGTTCGTAGCACTGTGAAGATTTGCGGTAGCGCGGCACGAGGTATCGCTGCAGTCGGTTCTTGCTTAACCATATGCTCAACTCTTTTCTTCTATTGTGCTTCTCCGTTTTTTCGGTTCTGTCCGCGCGTGCAGCCGAGCCAGCCGGGCAGGGGCCTTGGGAAGTGGCGGAAACCGCCGTAAAAGGGAACGTGAACCTTAAACCCAAGGTGATCTTAAAAACCGCCAAGGCCAAGAGGGGCCGCGTGTATATGCAAAGTTTCATCGCACAGGATATTGAGGCGCTCATGGGATTGGGAAGCCTTGATAAAGTTTCGGTAGACATCGAAGAGCTGGACGGGAAGGCAGTTTCCGCTAAGCTCATGCAGGTGGTCACCTCCACGCGGCCGGTACGCATAACCTACCTGGTGACGGAAAAGCCCGCCATAAAAGCGGTAATAGTGAAAGGCGCCAAAGGGCTCTCAAAATCTTCCGTCAAAGACGAGATGTCGCTGAAAGAAAAAGACTTTTTCTACGAGCTCCGGATGCGCGAGGATTTGCAAAAAATAACGGACAAATATCACGAAAAAGGGTTCATTGACGCCAACGCCGACTACGACGTGCGCTTCGATACCGCCTCTTCCGTCTGTTTCCTTACAGTGAACGTAGTTGAAGGGGAAAAAGCTCGGGTATCAGTTGTAATGTTTACCGGCGTGACGGGCTTTAAAGAAAAGAAACTTCGGGGGAAGATGAAGAACAAGCCGAAGAAGATCTATGCGCCGAAGGAACTTGAAGCCGATTTTAAGGCGCTGGAGGCATTCTATAAAGACAACGGTTATCCTGACTTTAAGGTAACCGGGTCTTCAGTCAGTTTTAATGAGAACCGCTCCAGCGTTACGCTGCAGGTGTCCGTGCAGGAAGGCGCCTGCCAACGCTTCGGCGCTACATTCTTCACCGGTAATTCGGTGTATCTGTCCAGCGAGCTGGAAAGCGCCGTAGACTACCGCCGCGGGAAATACTTCAACCAGGAGAGTTTTGAAACGACATTACGCGCGATTCAGGACAAGTACGCGGATAAGGGCTACCTTAAAGCGGCAATTTGAGGTGGTCGGGATAGACTAGACCAGTTGCAGGCACTTCTTAAGGTGGACTGCTTTACTCTTCCTGCTGCTGACGCCGCGCTTCTTCAGTCCTTCCAGATATACTTCCCGTGGGGTTTTATAGTCAAGCGACTGATGC
>CAIXBR010000048.1 GCA_903917735.1 uncultured Elusimicrobia bacterium
CGTGTGGCATCCCTCGAAACACCAGTGATATCGGTTGTTATGGCCGGAGTTGCTATCGGTGTTCCGCTGCTGCGGGCCGGTGAAGAAGTTAAAAGAGTTAAATCGCTTGCACTTGAAAATCCCGGGTCAAAATTGGCGCTCCCCCCTTCATTGCCATCAACAGGCGCAGTTCCGGAAATCGAAGCGGCGAAGAGCTGAAGCGAGGCCCTGGTTTTTCAGTCCTAACTGCCGAATTTAGGGTTATAAAGCGTGGCCAAGGTGCGTTCCAATTCCGCCAATTGAGGATAATTGGACCTGGAAAAATACTCCGCCGGTGGTTTAAACCACGGCCACAATTGGGCCAAGCTCCCGTCATTCAGCACGAATACCGCTGAAATTTCCGCGAATTTCCATACCTGCCTGTCATCTATCTCATCCTTTGTGTAAGACAGCCTGACAATATGAAAAATATGGGACAGAACAATTTCATGGGCCGTGATCCGTCTTTGTTTTATCGGATCCTCTCCATATTTCCTGACTATTTTATTGCCATACCAGCTGCTTACTCCGGGGTTGAACGCGGAAACGACACAGACATATTTTTCATAAAACCAGTTATGGCCGGTGATAACTGGGATAATTTTGGAAAAAGTCCCTATAACCACTTCCCAGGACGCGGTATAAGCCGAAGTCGAGCCCGACAGAGCCGCCCCTTCTTCCGCATACACTTTATCCACTATCGGGCCGAGCAGCCCGGCCGCTTCCGCGAAGTCACTGGAATTTTTAATTTTTTGGGCTAATTCAGGATCGATCCCCATGCTTTTAGCCCTTGAAGCCAGGCCGGCGGGGTCATCATGATGCAGCATGCCGTACACTTCGTGTGTGTCGTAATTTTTATCAAGTATAAACCTCAGCTTAAGGACCGGCCTTGACGTGACCGTGGCGACGTCGGTTGCCGCTTGCCCGCCCGGAGCAAGAACAAGAGCGGCACAAGCTATTCCCGCAACCAGCAACGCTTTAATACCCATATGATTTAAAGGAGCCTGCCCTTTCCCCTTCTACTTTGGCTGGATCTTAAAGCGGGCCACACCGTAGACGTGCGTACCGGTTAACCAGCGGAAGAGTTTTGCCATGGCGCCGGTAACTCCGCCAAGCCGCTCTGTGATAGGCTCCGTACCCAACAGCATGAGCCGGCGGTTCCATTGCAGCAGATCTTTGGGGTTTTTAACCGCCCACTTGAAGCCAGCTTCCTTCCCTTTAACTTCGGTAAGTTCGCGGGAGTTGCGCGTTAAAATTGGATGGCAATAGTCGAAGCTCAGCTCCACCCCCACGGGGCAGGCGTCAATGATCCGGTCAATGAGCTGCTTTACCTGCCCGGCATCAAAATACAAAAAGACACCTTCGCTGACTATCAAGATCGGCTCAGCCGCCCGCCGGCCTATCTTTTGCAGCCAGGACGCGTCGAAAGCGGACTGCCCCAACATGCGGTATCGTTCAGTTTCGGCCAATACCTTCTTTTTAGCCTCTATAACTTCCGGGAGGTCTATATCCGCCCACCGCAGCCTGCCGTTGTCTATACGTTGAAAGCGCGTACCGAACCCGGCCCCGAGGCTTACACCCAACGCATCAGGGCGCCCCGCAAAGAATTCCCGCGCCATCCCGTCAAAGATCATCACCCGAATAGCCGCCCCTTTAACAACCTCTTTAGAGCCTGCCAGCCTGGCAGGGTCAAAATTCAATTTGGAAAGAACCGCCGCAGCCGCCGGGTCCGAAAACCCAAGTTCCGGGAACAACCGCCCGGCCATAGCCCTTCCCACCAACGGAATAAGCAAAGTTTCCGAAACCCCGGTGATCTTCGCAACCGAAATTAGTTCTTCCATTGTTTACGTGTTCCCACCCAAAGGCGCCGCCTTTTCTCACTACTGGCTAGCGAAGGCGGCCCCCACAAGCTTGGCCAGACGGGTGGGAAGGTCCGGGTAGCGCTTGCGCAGCTTTTCAATGTACTTGTATCCCAAGGGAGTCAGGTCCCAGGTGGTAGCATTATAAAGCTGGTCCTTCGTGACCTTAGGCGTGCGCACAATTTCCAGCAGGGTGGCGTACAGCAGGCGTTCTTCTAGCGCGTCCCTCATGGCGCCGCAGCTGGCCGAGGCGCCGCACTTGAGCATCAGGTAATGCCCGGAGTCATCAATACGGCCCAGCGCGAAAGCCACCGAGCCCGGGAAGTAACGGTTGGGCTCGGCCGATTCTATCTCCCTGTTGCGCAGCTTGAACATTTCCACAAAGCCGGTTGAAGTAAGGCTCCAGTTCAGCGCGGGGATTTCCTTGTAGTCGGACGCTTTGCCAGCGGCCGGGGATTTTTGGCCGGCCTGGGCCTGTGGCGTTATGGAGAGCAGCAGGCCGAAAAAAAACATAAGGAACAGTATAGGTAGGCGCATATTTTTTAGTTTAGGCTATATAAAACCGCTTGTCAAAGAACCCCGGACACGAACCCCGCACCAACCCGCCCGCGTCCCCCCGAAACAAAACCGCCGGGCTTCCCCGGCGGCTCCGCATAACCTGCCGCTATCAACTATTCCCGCTCCCGTCCTGCGCGGCCCGGTCCAGGTCCGCCCTGCACTTTTTGATCAGCTCCAGCACTTTCTTCACTTCGTGCTCGGCCAGCGCGTCAAAGTGCACAGACTCGGTCGTGTAGACGATATTAGTAATGTCGTCCGGAGGCGCAGCGGCGAAATTAACGGCCATACAGCCCATACCGGACTCCTTCGCACTGGTAAATTCAATGGTAACGATATCTTTGATGCGGATAACGCAGCGCGCCCCATTGGCCGCCTGTCCGGACGCGCCTGCGGCGTCCGAGGGAGTTATAAGTACCTTCTCCGGGTAAACGTCCACCCTGTTGTCCGAACCCCAGGCCGTCAAGAGGGGTCCGGCGGCCTCCCCAGACTCGGCCTCAGCCGGTACTTCGACTGACCTGGCCTTTACAGTGCCGCATTTCCAGCAGGTGTCGAAGTTATCCTCCAGCTGTTCCCCGCAATTCCCACAGCGCCAGCCGGCAGGGGCGGTTACCGGCGTTGTTTCACCAGTCTCTTCTTCATCTTTTTCCTCTTCCGGGACATAGGGCTGTTTGGCGGAACAGTAGCCGCAATAGACGGAATCGTCATCTATTTGTCGTTTGCATTTAGGACATACTTTCATAATTTTTGCCTGCCGCTTTTCAACTGTCAAACTTTCATCAGCGCCCCCTATACGCCTCCAGGTAGTCTTTGTATGCCGCTGTCGGGGCGCTAAAAAACATCGGGACCAGCGAGGCCAACTCTTCCTTCGAACGGAGTTCCAGCATGGTCTGCGATATGCCCCGGAAGAAAAAGAGCTTGCGCGACGGGAACTCTAATTTTAAGGAAATCTTGTCCCGGGCATTTATGCATATTTCAATAAAAGTGTCTTCCGTCATGGAGAAGCCGAACATAGTTGCCGCAATCGCCTCCTCAGCGCTTTCGTACTTGTCCTTCATAGCGGTAAATCTTTCATCTATCGCCTTAAGCGCCTGCTCAACGCTTACTCTGCCGTGCTCTACCGTTGAACCTGAAACGTCTATCCCGTAGTAAATCGCTTTATCATCCATATTCATCCTGTAAAAAACACCTAAGGAAAATGAGAGGCAGCTACCTTTTCACTCTAAGCAAATTCAAGAGTACTCAAGTTCAAAGAATATAGGGGACGCTCTTGATCTTAGAGGCGGTTCACTTCTTTTCAATTACTACCGAAAGGATGGCGGCACACACCTGGATGATGGCTATGCTCATGAACACCCACAGCACGCTGTTATCCCAGCGGGAACAGGCGTCTTCCTTCATAACGTTCAGATACGCCCCCTGGTACTCCCTGGCATCCTTCGACGCCAAAGCGAGGACCTCGCGGTATTTGGCAGCCGCGGGCCCCTTTGGCCCGCCCCCGATGAACTGCTGGCTCCAAAGCAGGGAATACTGCATAGAGCTTTGGGACGCGACCAGGTGCGTGGAAAGGACCTTGTCCATCCTCCTGGACTCGCAGGAAGTGCTTTTGCCGGACAGCCAATATCCAAGGATAAGCCCCAGGATAGTGAACACGTGCAGGCCCACCTGCAGCTTCTTCGAACTAAAGGACAGATTATTTATTATCAGCATCTGATCTCCCCTCCGGCATTATACTGACATTGTATAAAACAAAACCGCCGGGTTTCCCCGGCGGTTTTGCATTAAGTGCTGACGCTTCTCTACTGTAAGGCCAGTTTGTCGCTCTTAATAAAACCCTCGGTCCAGTTCCCGCCGGCCACTTCGGACTTGCGGACCTTGTAATAACCTCCCTTAGTTTCGGTTATTATGACTTTATCGCCGCTGTTGAGCGAGGTGATCTTGCCGGGGAAGAACCAGGTGTCTTTTTTCGTTACATCAGCGCCATCCTTGCCCACGACACCCACCTTATTGGGGTTCGTCCTGGTATACATCTGGCGGAAATCACCTACCTGCTGGCCTTTTTCCGAGAACGTCACAACAAGGGCATCTGCGTCCGGCGCGACCACGTCATAGAGCTTGCCGATCTTGAAGCTCACAACAGCTTTCGCCCGGCCGCCCACACCGTCGGCCTTCAGATCGGGCACCAGGGTTATCTCCCCGCGCTCGCTCTTGACCACTATAGCGACAACGTCCGACTTCTGGGAACCGTAGTTCCTTACTTCGGCCTTCATCATGACGTTTTCGCTGGCCTCGAACTGGCCGTTACCGTTCTCGTCGTAGAACGAGATATTGAAGACCTTCAGCACCGCGTTCTCGCTGTAATACTTGTCCGCCGCCGCTATGCCGGACTGTTTGCCCGCGGCAAAGGCGGCAGGATAAACCGCGGCCGCCATCTTCTCGTAGCCCGCCTTGTAGCCGAGCTTCGTCTGTTCGGCGCAGCCGGCGGCGAAGCCTTCCTTGGTGCCGACAGCCGTGCCGATATTCAGGCCCTGGGCTCTCTGGTCGGCATACTCGCTCTTGCTGTATGAATCATAGTACTGGTTATAGGTAGTGTTATACGCCGAGTTATAAGCGTCCTGGTAGCCCTTGTCTTTTCCTTCGGCAAAGCCGTTCCGGTAGCTGATGGAGAACTGCGCGTCGTAGGCCCGCCTGTACGCCATCTGGTACCGCTCGTTATAACCCTGCCGCTTGGCGTCCTCGTACGACCGCTGGTAGCTATTGCGATAGCCCTCCTGATAAGCTTGCTGATAGGCCTGCTGCTCTTCGGGAGTAGTATATCCGTTGCGGGCCAGCGCTATAGGAAGGCCCGTGGTTACGCCCCTGGTAAGGGCGCTTTTTGTGAAGAAGCCCCTGGTATCAAGGGTAGCGTTCTGAAGTTCGGCCTCACGCTGGCTGAAACCGGCCTGATAGCCTGCCTTCTGCCCGTTCTGAGCCTCTATGACCGAAGCATCGGTCGCGCCCTTTGCGTATCCCGCATTGTAGGAAGCGGCGTCCTGCAGACCTAACTGTTTCGCCGTGGCAAAAGCGGAGTTGTAACCGCCCGTATAGCCCTCATCATAGCAGCGCTTCTGGCCGGCCTGGGTGCCGCTAGTGGTTCCGACATTTTGGCCGTCCGCGTTCCCTTTCTGTGTTCCGGCGGACTGATCAACTCCATAGCCGTCTCTATAGCCCGATTGCCTGCCAGCGGTATCACCTTCATCAGTGCCTCTCCTGCGCCCTTCCCTTTCACCGGTGTCGATGCCGTCCGCGTAGCCTTTCTGCCGTCCTTCCCTGTCGCCCACCGCGGAACCATCCCTCATACCATCGTTACGCGCGTGAGTGGTGTCTACCGGAGCCGGCGGCTGAGGCGGCTGAGGGGGCTGAGGAGGCTGGGGGTTAGGACCGGGCTGGGGCTGGGGCCCAGGCTGAGGGCCGGGCTGGGGATGCGGACCGGGCTGACCACCGTGGTCGCCACCAGGGCCGCCATGATCGCCACCGGGCTGACCGCCGTGGTCGCCGCCGGGGCCGGGGTGAGGCTGCTGCCCAGGCTGAAAATCTTTCTGTTCTTGAATGAGTTGCTCAACAGTGTCGTTAACATCCGACAGCTGCATAGCCCCTCCGCTTGATGCGAAGACCATGCCCGAGGCTATTATAAGGGAGGGAACCAACGACATCGCGCAGAATGTTTTTTTCATTAATGTACCCCTGGTTTCAGATTTGCCGAGCTAGAATCTATAAGATATTGTACCCAAACCCTCCATGGATACATAGGGCAGAAAGTCCCGGTATCGCGTGGTAAAATGGTGCCTCAGACCTAGGCCCTTTGGCCCTAATCCCCGGAATGGCGCTCTCATTTGCGCTGATAAATAGTCCTCAAGTAAATTACGTTCCCTATCCCCGCTCCGCACCGCCTGCCGTGATTATTAGGTAAACTTGTATTAATGAAGGCACCCTGGGCGCAACATCCGCTGGACCGCGAGATCTATAACATAGCCCTACCGGCCTTCCTTGGGTTCCTGGGCTTCGTCCTTTTCGACGCCATAAACATCTTCTGGGTGGGCAGGCTGGGGACCTCCGCCATAGCCGGCGTGGCCTCGGCCGCCTTCCTGACCTGGGCGGTATACGCGGCCATGAACGCCACCACCGCCGGCGCCAACAGCCTTATAGCCCAGCTCTTTGGCGCGGGCCGCAGCGAAGAGGCGCGGCAGACGGCCGCGGAGGCCGCCTGGCTGAGCCTTGGCGTGTGCGTGCTCCTCATGGCGCTGCTGCTGCCCGGCATAGGCCCGGTCTTCCGCCTGATGGGCCTGCAGCCCGGGACCGCCGCCTTCGCCCGGCAGTACCTCACCATCTACGCCTGGGCCCTCCCGCTTTATTACCTCTGCAACCTGGCTGGCAGCATCTTCAACGCCTACGGCGACACCCGCACCAACGTGCTGATCATGTCCTCATCGGTGGCCCTCAACCTGTTGCTGGACCCGGTGCTGATCCTGGGCTACCTCACCGGCCGGCCCTTCAGCGTACCGGGAGCTGCGGCCGCCTCGGCCATCTGCATTACCTGCGCCCTTGTGCTGCAGGTGGTTTTCCTGCGAAGGCGCGGCTACCTGCCGCCGCTGGGCGAACTGGTCCGCTTCCCCGCCTTCACCCGTTCGGTGAGCATACTTAAGATAGGCGTACCTGCCGCCTCCGTGAACGTGGTCTGGTCCCTGGTCTATCCGGCCCTTACGGCCATCATCACCCGCTTCGGCGAAGCCCCGCTGGCGGGCCTTAGCGTCTGCTTCCGCCTGGAAGGCGTGCCCTATTATTTGGGCATAGGATTCTCCACCGCCATGGCTACCCTGGTTGGGCAGTCCTTAGGCAGGGGCGATATCGGACGTGTTAGGCAGATAGTAGGGCGCGGCCGCCTGCTCATCACCGCGCTCCTGGTGCCGGTGGCCCTGGCCTTCATCTTCATCCCCCACCTGCTGGTACGCCCGATGACCTCGGACCCCGCAGTGATAGCCAACGCCGTCCGCTACCTGCGCACCGTAGGCTATTTCGAGGTGTTCCTCGGCTGGGAACTGCTCTTCGAAGGTGTCTTCACCGGCCTGGGGCATACCCGCGACTACATGTTCATCTCCGTCCCGCTCACGCTGGCGCGCTGGCCGGCGGCCTGGCTGCTGGCCATAACCCTGGGCCTTGGCACCCCGGGCATCTGGTGGGCCATTACCCTTTCCACTTTCGCCAAAGGCATCTGGGCCTCCTGGCTCTTCCACAAGGGAGGCAGCACCTCCCGCCTCCTTGAAACCCGCGCAGCCCCCGCCCTGGCCCCGGAGCAGTAATCATCCACACAAACAAAACCGCCGGGCTTTCCCGGCGGTTCCGCATGATCTATTGATAAATAGTCATCCAATCATCAGCGTGCCCATCCCCCTATAGGAGCAATGATTCTGCCTGGACCTGCTTAATTTTCTTTTTAATAAAGCCTTTTTTAAGCATGGCGCCGCATAGCAGAGCGGAGAAAAGGATCCCGGCATAACCGACTATAGTCGCTATCGGCAGCAGGCTCAGGAAGAGCACGCAGGTCAGGAACAGCGGGATGGCGCTGGATTTGCCGGACTGCGCTATCCCGACCGTAAAATAGTCATTTATCTTCCTGGTGGCAAGATCCACAAAGATATCGGCCACCTGTTCGCTGCCGCTCAATTGCCTTCCTGAAAGATCGGAGAGCTGTTTTCTTCCCTGCTCCAGAACCGGCGTTAGCGCCGCAGCCGCCAGCCCCGCCTCCCGCCCGGGAAGAACCGCATTCTGATTCTGCAGAATAAATTTATCTACGGTCATTTCCCGCGCGGATGAGAAAAAGGAATATTTCGGGTTTATATGGCCGTATAGTTTCCCAAGGGAAAGCGTGACATCCCTGCTGATCTCGAATGTCGGAAGATTTACCTCTCCCCCTGCCCTGCTCACCAGGGCGTAATACTGGCTGGTAATAGCTATGATCAATGCGAACACGAAATAACTGCGTCCGCTCATGAACGAATTAAAGAAACGGAGCCTGAGCGAGAACTTCAGGCTATCCCGTATATTACGCATCGCAAAATAAGCCAGGCCGATAGAAAGCAGAAGTAAAGCGAAATGAAGCGGCGTGGCGGCAAAAACAAGGCCCAGAAGCAGCGAAGCGGCCAGGACCGTTCCCAGATAAGCAGCGCTCCCTACGAGCACCGTGCACATAAAGAAAAAAACCAGCAATATGAAGAAGATCGTTATAGGGGCGCCCCAGATGCTGGAATCGGGCACCATCACGGCGCGATAAAGGAAATACCAGGCTAAGAACGCTGACAGGAGTAAACCTGCCAGCATTACCGGCTCAAGGATCTTTTTTCGCATAATACAAGGAGAATTGTAGCAAACCTGATGGCGGCTACCGGGAGCAACGGTGCCAAGAATCTGCCGAAAACACAAACAATAGTATCGCAAACAATGCCCCGGCAAAAACCGCCGGACTCCCCCGGCGGTTCCGCATGACTTCACCAAATAGTTCAATTAACCTAAATTCGGCAGTTGCATTGCCTCGCACAATCAAAAAGTGTTGAAATTACAAGACAATGGAAGAGAAAAACGCAATAATTACAGTTCACCCAATGGGTGAGCTAAAAAAGCGGGCCGTTTCGAGAATTCCGCTGGAA
>CAIXBR010000049.1 GCA_903917735.1 uncultured Elusimicrobia bacterium
CGTTGAACTGAAACCCGGTGTAGAAATGATCATGCCCGGCGACCACGCCGAGATGACCGTGGAACTTATATCCGCTATCGCCATGGAAAAGGGTCTGCGCTTCGCTATCCGCGAAGGCGGCCACACCGTGGGATCGGGCGTTGTATCCGAGATAATCGAATAAACATACGGCGGCGCGCGGCCGGGGTCCCCGGCCGCCGCCAGCCGGAATTTACTGGAGTTTCAACATATGGCTGACAGAATACATTTAACCCTGGGCTGCACGGTCTGCAAGAACAAGAACTACCACTTCTCCACTGGCAAGAAGAAAGAGAAGAAGGTGGAGCTTAAGAAGTTCTGCCGGGCCTGCGGCAAGCAGACCCCTCACAAGGAAGTAAAGTCCTGATTTAGCAGTGGGAGCGTCGGTTAACGGTAAACCAGCAGTCTCCAAAACTGCAACTGAAGGTTCAATTCCTTCCGCTCCCGCCAACATTTTAGCGGGCAGAAGTACCGGGGCCGGCGGAGAAAGCGGCCTGAGCAAACTATGAACAAAATAACCAGTTTTCTGAAGGAAGTCTACGAAGAGCTGACCAAGGTCACCTGGCTGGGCCGTCAGGATGTCATGCGTTCCACCGTAGCCGTCAGTTTCGTGGTGATTATTGTCGCTATCTACGTGAGCCTGGTGGACTTCGGCCTTACCACGGGGCTTAAAGCAATACTGGGAGGCCGCTAATGACCAAGTCATGGTACGTCATACACACCCGCACCGGTTTTGAGGAGCGCGTCTTCAAGATGCTCCAGTCCAAGATAGAGTCCAATGAATTCGCCGGGCGCATCGCCCAGGTCCTTATTCCGACCGAAGACGTGATGCAGGTCAAGAACAACCAGAAAAAGGTCAGCAAGCGCAAATTTTTCCCGGGCTACGTGCTGATAAGCATGGACCTGGACAACAACACCTATTGGGCCATCCGCGGCGTGCAGGGCGTCAGCGGGTTCCTCGGGGACCCGAAGCCGGTGCCGATGGACGATACAGAAGTGCAGCAGATCCTGGAGCTGATGAATTCCACCAGCCAGGAGAAGCCCAAGCCGGCCGTGCAGTTCGAGAAGGGCGAGAATGTGCGCATTATAGAAGGGCCGTTCAAGCACTTCATGGGCCTGGTAGAGGACGTCAACGAGCAGAAAGCGAAGCTGCGCGTGACCGTCACCGTGTTCGACCGCCCCACCCCGGTGGAACTTGATTTTCTGCAGGTAGAAAAAGTCTAAGGCCGCACGCTTCAGCGGCTTCAGGATGTCCGTGTTACGCGGCGCGTCCAGAGACAAGACTATGTCAGTGCCGTATCAAGGGCTATGCCCTTCGAACGGCCATAAGCAGACTAAGGAGAAATTAAGGAAAGATATTCCTTAAATAATTACTATGGCTAAAGCAAAAGCGGTTAAAACATTTATAAAGCTCCAGATCCCGGCCGGCTCCGCCAACCCCGCGCCCCCCGTGGGTCCCGCCCTCGGCCAGCACGGCGTCAACATCATGGACTTCTGCAAACAGTTCAATGAGAAGACCCGCAAGCTAGAGCAGGGCGTGCCGATCCCCGTGGTCATCACCGTGTTCGAAGACAGAACTTTCACCTTCATCACCAAGATGCCCCCGATGTCCGCTCTTATAAAGAAAGCGGCCGGCCTTGCCAAAGGTTCGGGCGTTCCTAATAAGGAAAAAGCGGGCAAGATGACCCTGAAGCAGGTGGAGGAAGTGGCCAAGCAGAAACTCCCGGACCTGAACACCAAGGATGTGAAGATGGCCATGCAGATGGTGAAGGGCACCGCGCGCAGCATGGGTGTGGACGTCATAGACTAAATTTGGATTAGCGGGGTCACGGGCCTGGAGTTTTGAGCCTCCACACGCCCTGACCCGGCAAGTCCGGACAACGAGGAAGCGGGACCTTCCCGCGCACGAACCTCGGGGGCCAAAAGCCCTGGAAATAACAAGGAGAGAACAAAATGGGTAAAAGAATAGAGAACTTAAAGAAAGGGCTGGACCTTGTAAAGAAGTACACCGTCAAGGAAGCCGTGGCGCTGGTAAAGAAAACCTCGAACGCCAAGTTCGACGAGACCGTAGAAGTGCACATGAAGCTGGGCATAGACGTAAAGCAGTCCGACCAGCAGGTGCGCAGCACCGTGAGCCTCCCCCACGGCACCGGCAAGACCAAAAAGGTAGCCGTGATAGCCAAGGGCGAAAAAGAGAAAGAAGCCCAGACTGCCGGCGCGGATATCTACGGCGGCGCGGAGCTGATAGAGAAAATATTCGGCGGCTTCATGGATTTCGACATACTCGTGGTCACTCCCGATATGATGAAAGACGCCGCCAAGCTGGGCAAGACGCTGGGGCCCAAAGGCATGATGCCCAACCCCAAGAGCGGCACCGTCACCTTCGACATAGCCAAGACCGTGAAGGAACTGAAGGCCGGCCGCATAGAGTTCAAGGCCGACCCGCAGGGCATAGTGCACGCCGTAGCCGGCAAGGTCTCCTTCGCGGAGGATAAGCTGGCCGAGAACGTGCAGGCCGTTATTGACGCGGTGATGAGGGTGAAACCTTCCGCCGCCAAGGGCGTCTACATGCAGTCGGCGTTCGTTACTTCGTCCATGGGGGCGGGATTCCCCGTCATCGTGGAGCAGAAAACTCAAAACTAATCAAAAAAAGGCCCGCCGGCAAAACCGGCGGGCTTTTTTTAAACTAAACAGCTAGAGGGGAAAAAATGCGAAAACTGAAAACTCTTGCCGCTTCGGCGGCTCTTTTATTGGCTTCCGCGCCCGCCTTCGCCAGCGAAGCGGAACTGCGGATACCGGACCTGTCCAGCGTTAATTTTCTGGGCGTCACCGGGCACCACCTGCTTTTGGGCGGGCTCGTAATCTGCGTGCTGGGCATGCTGTTCGGCATCGTCCAGTCCATGCAGATCTCCAGGCTCCCCGTGCACAAGTCCATGCTTGAGATCTCCGAACTGATCTACGAAACCTGCAAGACCTACCTCTTTACCCAGGGCAAGTTCATAGCCATGCTGTGGGTGTTCATCGCTGCCATCATGGTGTGGTACTTCAGCCTTAACCCGGCGATGACCGCCATGAAGATCTTCGTTATCGTGCTCTTCTCCATAGTGGGTATCCTGGGCTCCTACTCGGTGGCCTGGTTCGGCATAAGGATCAATACCTACGCCAACAGCCGCACCGCATTCGCCGGGCTTAAGGGCCTCCCCTTCCCGACTATGGCGATCCCGCTTAAGGCCGGCATGTCCATCGGCATGCTGCTCATCAGCGTAGAGCTCGTCATGATGCTCTTCATCCTACTCTTCGTGCCGGGCGACTACGCCGGCCCCTGCTTCATCGGCTTCGCCATCGGCGAGTCGCTGGGCGCCGCGGCGCTCAGAATAGCGGGCGGCATCTTCACCAAGATCGCCGACATCGGCTCCGACCTGATGAAGATAGTGTTCAAGATCAAAGAAGACGATGTCCGCAACCCCGGCGTTATAGCGGACTGCACCGGCGACAATGCCGGCGACTCCGTGGGCCCCACGGCCGACGGCTTCGAGACCTATGGCGTTACCGGCGTGGCCCTGATAACCTTCATCCTGCTGGCGGTTTCGCCGGAAGTGTTTATGAAGAGCGGTCTTACGGAAGAAGCGGCCCGCGCCGCCTCCCAGACCGCCCAGGTTCAGTTGCTGGTCTGGATCTTCGTGATGCGCATCGGCATGATCGTGACCAGCGCTTTCTCATACTGGGTCAACAGCATCATCTCCAAGGTGATGTACGGCACCGCCAAGAAGTTCAACTTTGAGCACCCGCTCACCACGCTGGTGTGGCTGACCTCGTTCGTCTCGATAGCGATGACCTACCTGCTCAGCTACCTGCTGGTGCCCGAGCTTAACGGCGACGTCACCCTGTGGTGGAAGCTGTCCACCATCATCACCTGCGGCACCATCGCCGGCGCGGTCATCCCCGAGCTGGTGAAGGTGTTCACCTCCACCAACTCCGGGCATGTGCGCGAAGTGCTGTCGGCTTCCCGTGAGGGCGGCGCTTCCCTTAACATCCTGTCTGGCCTGGTGGCCGGCAACTTCAGCGCCTACTGGCTGGGCATGGCGATAATATTCCTGATGGGCACGGCATACATTGTGTCCACCTTCGGGCTGGCAACGCTCATGGCGTCTCCCGCCATCTTCGCCTTCGGCCTGGTGGCGTTCGGTTTCCTGGGCATGGGCCCGGTGACCATAGCCGTGGACTCCTACGGCCCGGTTACGGACAACGCGCAGAGCGTGTTCGAGCTGTCCACCATCGAGACTATTCCCGGCATCAAAGAAGAGCTGAAGCGTGACTTCGGCTTCGACGTGGATTTCGAGAACGGCAAGAAGTTTTTGGAAGAGAACGACGGCGCGGGCAACACGTTCAAGGCGACCGCCAAGCCGGTGCTGATCGGCACGGCCGTAGTGGGCGCTACCACGCTGATCTTCGCCATCATCCAGATGCTGTCGGCCAAGTTCGGCACTACGGGCCCGGACGGCATTTACGCCGGGCTTTCTATCCTGAACCCGAAGTTCCTGCTGGGGCTTATCACCGGCGGTTCTATAATCTTCTGGTTCGCCGGCGCTTCCATGCAGGCCGTTACTACCGGCGCTTACCAGGCTGTGGACTTCATCAAGAAGAACATAAAGCTGGACAGCACCGTTAAGAAGGCGAACGTGGAGGACTCCAAGAAGGTGGTGGAGATCTGCACGAAGTACGCCCAGAAGGGTATGTTGAATATCTTCCTGGTGGTGTTCTTCAGCACGCTGGCTTTCGCCTGCCTGAACCACTACTTCTTCATCGGTTACCTGATCTCGATAGCGATCTTCGGGCTGTACGAGGCTATCTTCATGGCTAACGCGGGCGGCGCGTGGGACAATGCCAAGAAGCTGGTTGAGACGGAGCTGAACATGAAGGGCACGCCGCTGCACGAGGCTAGCGTGGTGGGCGACACCGTGGGCGATCCTTTCAAGGATACTTCCTCGGTGGCCATGAACCCTATCATTAAGTTCACCACGCTATTCGGCCTGCTGGCCGTTGAGCTGGCTATAACCCTGCCCGCGAACACAAGCCATATCCTGGCCGCGGTGTTCTTCGCCATCAGCGTGATCTTCGTCTGGCGCTCCTTCTACAGCATGCGCATCCCGAAGATAGAAGGAAAATAAGGTCTTACCGCAACAAACGAAACTCCCCGCGCACTGCGGGGAGTTTCGTTTGTGGGCTTTGAACGTTGGCGGGCTACGGGGGAGCGGGTTATAAAAACACGGCGTCGCGCACACCGTGCGCGCGCCTCATCACTCGGCTGCCGCGCTACGCAAGCGGCAGCCTCCGAGAAGGTTTTTCTAACCCGCTCCCCCCGTAGCCCGCCGGTTTCAGAGGCGTCCGGTCAACTTGCTAAAATGTTTTAATGGCGTAATAAGGAATTATCGATAACGGCGAATAAGTGGAATATTCCGGCAGAAATAGAGAAGAGAATTCGGAGCAGAGATACGGATTGTGTCTACTGCCACGTAATATTTCAGAATAATCCGAAGGACAGGGCGACGTGGGAGCATATAGACAACAATGCAAAAAATATATGCGAGGAAAATATCACCCTTTGCTGCTCTTCCTGCAATGCCAGTAAAGGCGCAAAAAATTTATTCAAATGGCTCAAATCCGCTTACTGCGTTAAAAAAGGCATAAATGCGGAGTCTGTCGCAGAAGTAATTCGGAGATGGATCAGTAAAAATAATGAAACGGTGTGATATAGGTGAACTGGAGGGGGCCTGGCGAGGGTATGGGTTCGGCGGGACTTCTCGGAGGCCGCCGCTTGCGTAAGCGCGGCGGCCGAGAGTATGAGCGCGCGCACGAAGTGCGCGACGCGTGCCCGCCGGGCCCATACCCTCGACAGGACCCCGACTGGGCATCTCGCGTTCTTAATCTGAAGGTGTAAATTTATGTTCCTATTAAAAAAGATCATTGTGGCGTTCGTGCTGCCTCCGGGGTGTTTGGTGGTTGGGCTGGCGGGGGTGGCGGTTTATTTGAGGAAGCGGTCACGGCCAGCCGCGCTCTTCTGCGCGGCGATGGGGGTGCTGACTTGGGTAGGGTCAACCAAAGCTTTCTCCGACGCGCTCATGGGGCGGCTGGAGAGCACTTATACTGCGCCGGCCAAGCCGGAGGGGGACATTATTGTTGTGCTGGGGGGCGGCGCCCGGACCTCGTCCGGGTACTCCGCCTCGGAGGCGCTTTCACCGGCCTCTCTGGAGCGGGCCTCGGCGGCCGCCCAGCTGCAAAAAAAGACCGGCCTCCCGGTGCTGATCACCGGGGGGGCGTCTGCGCCCGCGGAAGCCGAAGCCGTTATAATGGCGCGCTATCTTGAAGAAACCGGCGTTCCGCGCAAAGCCATTCTTACCGAAGAAGCCTCCCGCAATACCTTTGAGAACGCCGAATTCAGCCTGAAGATCTGTGGTGAGAAAGGCTATAAGAAAGTAATATTGGTCACCTCGGCCTATCATATGCCGCGGGCTGTGTTGTTATTCAGGAAAGCCGGCGCCGAAGTGGTTCCGTTCCCGGTGGCCAAACGGGTGAACTCCGGCGGCTACCGCTCCGTGCGGGACTATCTGCCGGGCAACGACGGGGACGTCTCCCGCGCCCTCAACGAATACCTGGGCCTGCTGACATATAAGTTCTATTATTCCTATGAGGGGGAGAAAAAAGGTAAAATATAGACCCAGAGCTGAGGCTCCGGCGAAGCGGCTTTTGCCGCGCGAAGGTTACAGGAGGCAGAGTTTGTCTAACGATAAGAGAGTAAGAGTCAACCGGAATATCACGTCCCCGCAGGTGCGTCTTATAGACATGCACGGGACCATGCTTGGCATAAAGCCGCTCATAGAAGCGGTGACTATGGCCAAGGGCTCCAACCTGGACCTGGTGGAGATCTCCCCCGACGCCAACCCCCCCGTATGCAAGGTAATGGATTTTTCGAAGTTCCTTTACGAGAAAGACAAGCAGGACCGCGAGAACCGCAAGAAACAGAAAGCCGGCGTGCTTAAAGAAATACGCCTTAACCCGCGTATCGCCAGCCACGACCTGCAGACCAAGATAAAGCATATAGAAGAATTCCTGAAAGAGCACAACAAGGTGCGCGTTACCGTGGTGTTCCGCGGCCGCGAGAACCAGCACAGGAACCTCGGCGAGGAAATACTTAACGCCGTGCGCGACCACCTTTCTACCGTAGGCGCGCCTGAGGGCCGCCCGCAGATGATGGGCAACCGGATGAGCATAATGCTGGCTCCTGTGCACGGCAAGCCGGGCGCGCCCGCGGGCGCAAAACCCGCCGCGCCTGCCGCCGCCAAACCCGCGGCTCCCAGACCGGCGGCGCCCGTGGCCCCGAAGCCGCAGGCCCCCGCAGTGGTCAAACCCGCGGACCAGCCTGCCCCTGCTCCCAAGCCGGAACAGGCCCCGGGCGTCTGATTCCTGCTTTTCAAGGGTAGCCTTAAAGTTATATAATAACAAGATAAGTTTCGAAGGACACATAATTCAGGAATAAGAGTGGAGTGAAACGACACAATTCGTTATAAATAAATAATATGCCTAAAATAAAAACCCACAGCGGCGCTAAGAAAAGATTTAGGAAAACCACCACTGGCAAATGGCTGCACCGGAAATCCGGCCTGCGCCACCTGCTGACCGGGATGTCCGCCAAGCGCGGTCGCAACCTCAGGACTGCCAAGGTGGAGGAGAAGAACTCTTCAGAGGGACGCGTACTTAAACAGTACCTGCCCTACGAATAAAAAGAAGTTCCAGGCCCGGCCCCCGGCCGAGGCTTCTTAGAAACAGAACAGGACTAATATCATGAGAATAAAATTCAGCGTAGCCCGCAACAAAAGAAAGAAGAAGATTTTAAAGCTCTCCAAGGGCTATTACGGCAACAAGGGCAACCGCCTGCGCCAGGCCACACAGCAGGTGAAGAAGTCCCTCACCACGGCTTACATACACCGCCGCGACAAGAAGGGCGACATCCGCCAGCTGTGGATAGTGCGCCTGAACGCCGCCGCCCGCGAAGAGGGAATGTCCTACAGCAGGTTCATGGACGGCATCCACAAGGCCAACATCAACCTGAACAGGAAAATGCTTTCAGAGATCGCCATCCGCGACCCCCAGTCCTTCAAACAGCTTGCTGAAATAGCCAGGAAAGCTATCGGCAACATAAAGAAAGTTGTCGGTACCGAGAAATAAGGCTGCGCCGTGAACGCCACGTCGTGGAAGGAAAAACTGTCCGCAATACGGGACAGTTTTTCCGTTTCTATAGCCAAAAATCCCGCCGAGAACCCCGAGGCGCTGGAACTTCATTACCTCGGGCGCAAGGGCGAGCTGGCCCTGCTGCTGCGGGACTTGAAAGACATCCCTCTTGAGGAGCGCAAGCCGCTGGGCGCCCTGGGCAATGCCGCCAAGCAGGAGATGGAAGCTAAGCTGGCCGAACTTAAAGGCGCGCCGGGCGCCGCCGGGCCCGCCGTTAAGTCGGACCTGGACCTGACCCTGCCGGGCTGGCCTTTCCCCAAAGGCAGCCTGCACCCGCTCACCCACACCATGAACCGCCTGGCCGAGGGTTTCCTGAAGCTCGGCTTCACCATGGCCGACGGGCCGCTGATAGAGGATGACTACCATAATTTCGAAGCTTTGAACTTCCCGGCTTTCCACCCGGCGCGCGACATGCAGGACACCTTCTATGTGGACGCGAAGGACCAGGGCGGCAAGCCCATGTTGCTGCGCACCCAGACCTCCGGCGTGCAGATACGCTCCATGGAGAAGCAGGACCCGCCTATACGCGTGTTCCATACCGGCCGCGTGTTCCGCTCCGAGGCCGTGGACGCCAGCCATTCCTTTGCCTTCCACCAGATAGAGGGGCTTTATGTTGACAAGGGCGTCAGCATGGCCGACCTCAAGTGGACCGTTGACACTTTCATAAAGGACCTGTTCGGTTCCTCCGCGAAGGCGCGGTTCAACCCGTCCTATTTTCCTTTCGTCGAACCCGGCGCCGAAGTGGACATGTCCTGCGTTTTCTGCAAGGGCGGCCACACCGCGGCGGGCCGCTGTCCCGTCTGCAAAGGCACCGGCTGGCTTGAGGTGCTGGGCGCAGGCGTGGTGCATCCTAATGTGCTGAAAGCCTGCAAATACGACCCGGAAAAGTGGAGCGGCTTCGCCTTCGGCGGGGGGATAGAGCGCTTCGCCATGCTGCTGTACGGCATCAGCGACATGCGCATGCTTTACGAGAACGATCTGCGGGTTTTAAAACAAGTTCAGTAAGTGGGGCGGTTCCGCCAAGGGGACCGGAACGCAAAACGCGTTCGGCCACACCGTGGCCTCACTCCGCCTCAGGCCTCGGCGCTGCGCAAGCCTCGGCCTTCGGAGGGTTTTGCTAACCCGGTCCCCTTGTCGGAACCGCTGGTAAGTGAAAAAACAAAGAGATGATTAAATGAATATACTTTATTCCTGGCTTTCTGATTTTATCGAAAATCCCCCGGCCCCCGAGGACCTGGCGGCCAAGCTGGGGCGCGTGGGGCTGAAGGTGGAGGGAATAAAGAAAACGGGCGCTTCTTTTTCCGGCGTCTCCGTCGGCCAGATCCTGAAGATAGACAAACACCCCAACGCCGACAAGCTGGCGCTGGTGGACGTGAACTACGGTCCGGGCGAACTGCGCGTGGTGTGCGGCGCCAAGAACATAGCCGTGGGGCAGAAGATACTTTTCGCCCGGGTCGGCGCGATGCTCGTGGAAGGCGAACTGAAGAAAGCCAGGATCCGCGGCGTGGACTCCGAAGGCATGATCTGTTCCGCCGCCGAGCTGGGGCTGGAAGGCGACAGCTCCGGCATAATGGTGCTGCCGGAAAATACCGCTGTGGGCCTGGACGCCGCAACCCTTTTCCCTAAAGCCGACTACCTCCTTGAAGTGGAAATGCTGCCCAATCAGGGGCATTGTCTTTCCCATTACGCCCTGGCCCGCGAGTTCTGCCTGTTCTACGGCCTGAAACTTAAGGAAGCCCAGATCTTTGAAGGTTCCGCCGCCGGTTCCGTAGTGCCGGTGAGCATAGACGTCCCCGACCTGTGCCCGCGCTATACCGCTATAGTTATAAAAGGCCTGCGCGGCGCCAAAACCCCGGACTGGATGGCCGAGCGCCTGCGCGCGATCGGCTCCAATCCCAAGGGCAACATCCTTATAGACGGTTCCAACTACGTGATGTACGAGCTGGGGCAACCCACCCATTGTTTTGATATTTCCAAGCTGGCAGGCCCCGAGATAAAGGTGCGCCGCGCCCTGCCCGGCGAGCATTTTACCACGCTGGACAACAAGGACCTAAAGCTGGACCCTGGCATGATGGTGATAGCGGACGCCGAAAAGTCCGCCGCGCTGGCCGGTGTGATGGGCGGCCTGGAGACGGCCGTTTCCGACTATACTGACGCCATACTGATAGAATCCGCCCGGTTCCACCCGCCCACGGTGCGCCTGGCTTCCAAGACCACCGGCATCAAGAGCGAGTCCTCCTACCGTTTTGAGCGCGGCACCGACCCCGAATTGACGATGAAAGCGGCTCGCCGCCTTGCTGGGCTCATTCTTGAAGCGGCGCCCGGAGCCAGTGTGGAGCAGATAACCGACAATTGCCCCGTGAAGTACCAGCCGCCGGTGATAGAAGTGGGCGCCGGCCGCATTAACGCCATCCTGGGCACCGGCATAGCCCCCAGCGAGATGTACGCCTGTCTGAAGGCTTTCCAGCCGGACCTGGCCGATTCCAAACCGTGGAATTTCACCGTGCCGTCCTACCGGCAGGACATAGAGAACGTATGGGACGTGGCCGAGGAAGTGGCGCGCTACGCGGGATACGACGTGATACCTTCCGGGTCCGGCATGCCCATGCTGCCTTCCACCATGACGCCGCTGTGGACGGTCACGTCGGAAACGAAGAACACGCTGGCCTCCCTCGGCTTCAGCGAGGTTTATAATTACGATTTCGTCTCGGCGAAGGAAATGAAGGCCTGCGGGCTGGGAGCCGAAGGCGCGGTGGAAGTTAAGAACCCGCTGTCCTCCGACTACCAGTTTTTGCGCCAGACTCTTCTGCCGGGGCTGCTGAAGACGCTGCGCTATAATCTGAACCGCGGCAGGGATTGCGTGCTGATCTTCGAGTCCGGCACTGGCTTCGCCAGGAAGGACGCCGGCAAGGCCGAGGAAGTTTACTGCGCCGGGCTGATGTCAGGGGACTTCCCGGAGGGCGGTTTCTGGAAAGGCGGTCAGGGGAAGGCCGACTTCTACCACCTGAAAGGGATGATGGCGCGGCTGTTCGCGGGGAGGAGCGGTTTCCGCTTTGAAGCTCCCAAGAAGGCGCCCGCATATTTCCAGCCGGGGCTCTGTCTTGAGATGAAGCTTGGCGGGAGCTCGGCGGGCTACCTGGGCAGGCTGGCCCCGGCTGTGGCGTCCGCTTTCGATTTCAAAGACAACAATATCTTCTACTTCGAGATCCCCTTGTCCTGCATGGCGGTGGCGGGGAAGACGGAATTCTGGCAGAAGATAACAAAGATAAAGCCGGTGTCGGCGTTCCCGCAGAACTGGCGCGACCTGTCCGTAGTGCTGGAGGAAAAGCACGAATGGTACGAGCTGGAGCGGTCTTTCTCCGGAGTGCAGGACCTGGCTTCGGCGCGGCTTATAGACGTGTACAAGGGGAAGAATATCCCCGAGGGGCACCGCAGCCTTACTATCCGGTTCATCTTTTCTTCGATGACGGGCACGCTGAATGACGCCGACGTGGGCGCCCGCCTGGCGGCCATCCTGGACAAACTTACCAAGAACTTCGGCGCAAAGCTCCGCAGCTGATACTGCGCGGCGCAATTAAGAAGGCCGGGTTAACTCCCGTTCTTCTTCTTTATATAGTACCGGTTAAAGAATTGAGTATCACTCCATCATTCGCCCGCCCTTTTGCTATTATAGTTCCAAGTCTATGCTTATGTCTTTCAGGAACGTCTGCGTTTGTTTTATCTTATTCTTGCCGGCGGCCGCGCGGGGGGCCGGGCCGGGGGCTGATTATTTTATAGCGGTACAGAGCGGAGCTTATAATTTTAAAGGCGGGGAAATACAACTGGAAGAGTCGCATAAGGCGCTCCGGGAAATGGTTAAGCTGGCCGACGCTCAGAACGTGCGGCTGACGCTGCTTTTCAGCGCTCAGTACGCGGATTATATCGCTTCTGACACGGCCCGGCTGGCGGAACTTGAAGGCTGGAAAAAGACCGGGCATGAGATAGGGGCGTACCACCAGGGGCCGGACACCAGGGCCTGGGACGGCTATTCGGACCTGCCCGGGGAAGCTTTAACGCGCGTGAGAAAAGAGGGCGGGAAAAGCGCGTTCGCGCCTGACCACCGGGAGTATTTGGCGGCGCTCGCCCGCCTGGCCCCGGAGATAAAGACCGGCTGTATGACGGATAAAGCGGATAAAAAATTCATAGCCGCGGCCCCGCCCTATGAAATATGCGGCGCGGCCCAGGGGCAGGGAAAAAAGGGGGCCGGCGCCAAAGGCGTGAACGAATTTATCGCCGTAGCTAAGAAGGAGAGGTCCAGAAAGCGCCTCTCTTCCTTCCATCCGGCGGATAAGGCCGGGATCGAAGCGGCGAAAAGCTCTTTCTCCGGCCTGCAGTCCGGAGTTTACGGCGTTTTGTTCAAAAGTTCCCCGTCTGAGTTCGGGGCATTTTACATCTGGCTCTCATTCCTTAAAAACATCGACCCGCAGGGGCTGCGCAGCCGCACTGTGTCGGCCATAGTGGACGGCAAGGTCCTGACCGAGAAGGAAGCGGGATCCGCGCCGGCGAGAAGGGAAGTCAAGGAGCAAAGCGTTACGGCGCAGCCTGAACCTGCCCGGGAGATCCCGCGCCTGAAGCCGGTGCAGTCGCAGTTCGGCAGGGCCGGCGGCCTTGTTCCCGGCCTGCGCCGCCGCATGACGAATATAGACCAGCGCGGCTACTGCGGCGACGGAATCTGCGACGCTTTTGAGCGGGCCCATCCCGGCCGCTGCCCCCGCGACTGCGGCAATTAGGCTGCCGGGCCGGTTGGACGGGTGGGAAAGTTTGTTAGAATTGTTATATGGACATCAGCAACCTGTTCCTCAGGATCCTCCGCATACCGGGCCGGAGGAAGTAAGGCGCATGAAACACAAACTGAAGGATGTTTGCGCTAAAGCGGTGAAATTCACGGTGGCCGGCGGCAAAATAAAGAACGTTGAATTCTATAACGGCTGCGCCGGGAATCTTAAAGCTCTTTCTGTGCTGCTGGAAGGGATGCCGGTGGACGAGGTGATAGCTAAGTTAAAGGGTATCACCTGCGGCGAAAGGCCTACCTCCTGCTCGGATCAGCTCACCAAGGTGCTGGAAAAGCGCCTGAAGGCCGGCAAACGTAAATAAGCGTGGGCGTGGCCTATTCCGCCGCCGGGGAAGCCCGGCGGTTTTGTTTTAAAGATTTTATACACTTTATCTATGGCCGATATAGTTCTTGCGACTTTTAACGCGCGCTATGAGCATTGCTCTTTCGGGTTGCGCTGCCTGCTGGCCAATCTGGGGGACCTTGCGCCCCGGGCTAAGATGCTGGAGTTCAGTCTGGACATGCGTACGCCCGAAGCCGCCGAGGCCATCTTGATGCTGGCCCCCCGCATAGTAGGTTTGGGGGTTTACGTGTGGAACGCGCGGGAAAGCGCCATGCTTGTCTCGGAACTTAAGCGACTGCACCCTGAGCTTGTAGTCGTCCTTGGCGGCCCGGAAGTCAGCCATGAGCCCGCCGGGCAGCAGATATGCCTGGACGCAGATTTTGTGATAAGCGGCGAGGGGGAACTGGCTTTCCCGCTGCTGTGCCGCGCCCTCATGTCCGGGCAGGCCCCCGCTGAAAAATATATCCCGGCCTCTCCTCCGGACCCGGCGGCGCTGGAACTGCCTTACGGCCTCTATACCAACGAGGATATAGCGCACCGGGTAATATATGCCGAAGCGTCGCGCGGCTGCCCTTTCTGCTGCGAGTTCTGTCTTTCCTCGCTGGACAAGGCCGTGCGCTATTTCCCGCCGGAACGCAATTTCGCGGCCTGGGAAAAACTGCTGGAGCGCGGCGCGCTCGGGTTCAAGTTCACGGACCGCACCTTCAACCTGGATATTGAACGCGCGGCCGCCATACTTAATTTCTTTCTTGAACGCTGCCGCCCGGGGCTGTTCCTGCATTTCGAGATGGTGCCGGACCGTTTCCCGGAAGAGCTGTTCGCGCTGGTTAAAAAATTTCCCACAGGGTCGCTTCAATTAGAGGTTGGCCTGCAGACCTTCAACGAAGCCGTAGCCGCGCGTATAGGCCGCAGGCAGGACAGCGCCGCCGCCGAAAATAACCTGCTGCGTCTGCGCCGCGAGACCAGCGCTTATATACACGCCGACCTCATAATAGGCCTGCCCGGCGAGGGCCTGGCCTCTTTCGCCGCCGGGTTCGACCGACTGGCCGCTCTGGGGCCGCAGGAGATACAGGTGGGGATACTGAAGCACCTGCGCGGCGCGCCCATAGCGCGGCACGACGCCGAGTGGGAAATGATCTACAGCGCGCAGCCGCCTTACGAGTTGCGGCAGAACGGCCTGCTGGATTTCTTCACCATGCAGCGCCTGCGCCGCTTTGCGCGGTACTGGGACCTGGCGGCCAACAGCGGCGTCTTCGCTGAAACCTCCGCCCTTATCTGCGCGGGGCTGTCGCCCTTTAATAATTTCCTGGCCCTGAGCGATTGGCTGTACGCGCGTACGGGGGCTACCCACGCCATTTCGCGCGAGCGGCTGCGGGGGCTGTTGGCCTGTTACTTGACCGAAAGACTGGGGCAGCCGGCAGGCAAGGCTGAGGAACTGGCCGGGCGCGACGCCTTGGCCGCGCGCCGCAGGGCGGCGAGCGGCGCAGGGCGCCAGGTCAGGCGTTTGGAGAAATAAGCTACCGCGCGCAGGTTATGGGGCCGGGGGGAAGGGACTGGTCCGTCAGCGCGGAGAGCGTTACCCTGCTCGAGCCCTCCTGGGCCCCTAGATACCAGAGAACTTCCTTCTGGAAGCCGCCGAGAAATTTCTTTGACGAGGGGCCGCGCTCGTAGCCGCCCACAACTACCGCGCTTTTGCCGTTGAAGGTAGCCAGAAATTTCGTGCCGGCTTTAGGCATGGAGTTCCCGACCCACATCATATTAAAGATCCAGATCTCCTCTTCTTTAGAAGGCCGCACCGCGCCCAGGGCGCCCTGGCCCGCTTTGCCGTGTTCGGGAGGCGTCCACTCCTTATCCCACTTGCTGGAGTAAACTTCGCCGCAGTTGACGCCGGGAATAAGGCCGGCCAATAATTTGCAGGAGCGGTCTATGTGGGAGGAAATATTCTCGCTGACGCTTTTAGGAAAAGAGCGGCTGTCGGGGAAATAATCGTCGTCGGTTGCCAGGTGGGACTCAAGCGTCCAGACGCCGGCGGCGGGGAGGGTTACGGAGCGCCCGCTAAGCCGCATTCTGAGCGGGTAGCCTTCGCAGGAAGCCGTGGTATTTACGCGGACTGGCTCAGCCACCGGAACCGGGATATTCTGGTCCTGGGCGGGGAGAAGGCTTGAGAAGGGGTTAGAGCGAGAATCGAAATCCACCTGCGCCGCGGCGGAGCCGTAAAAAGCCGCCGCTAATACCAGGCCAAGTATATTCTTTTTCATATAGTCTCCGGATATTAGATTGTAGCCGGGAACCCTTGACAAGTAAAGTGCCATTAGTCCGTGCCGTGTCTGGGCCCTTTGGCCCGGGGTTCCCCGGCGGTTTTGTTTTGTGGTATTCTATTATATGGGGAGCGGGCTTCGGAAAATGCGGTCGCAACGGCCTGCGGGGACTCATTCGGTTTTCGGGAGGAAATATGAAGCTGCGCAAGATCAAAAAAATAATAGAGGGGAACTGGGTAGTGGAAGGCGCCGGGGTCAGGCTGAAGCGCATATTCGGCTTCGGAGAAACCGAGCTGACCGACCCGTTCCTGCTGCTGGATAATTTCGGCTCGGCCAATCCCGAGGATTATTTAGCCGGCTTCCCGTGGCACCCGCACCGGGGGATAGAGACCATCACCTATATGATAGAGGGCGTGGTGAAGCACGGGGATTCCCTGGGTAATTCCGGTATTATCGGCTCCGGGCAGGTACAGTGGATGACCGCGGGCTCCGGGATAGTGCACCAGGAGATGCCGCAGTCCTACGAAGGGACCATGCGGGGCTTCCAGCTGTGGGCGAACCTCCCGAAGAAAGAAAAAATGACCCGCCCCCGCTACCAGGACATACGCGCCGAAGACATTCCGGAGTTCAAAGGCGAGGGTTATACGATCAAGCTGATCTGCGGCGACTACGGCGGCGTGCGTGGGCCCGCGCAGGATATAGTAATAGAACCGTGGTTCTTCGACGTGAAAGCGGAGCCGGGCGCGGAGTTCAACCTGAAGACAAGGCCCGGGGATAATCTTCTCTGCTGCGTTTTCGAGGGGAGCGGATTCTTCGACAAAGAAAAGAGCAGCGCGGTAGGCCCGGGTCAGCTTGCCGTGCTGGAGGACGGGGACACGCTGGCCTGCTCAGCGGCAAAAGAAGGGCTGCGCTTCATGCTGATGGCGGGCCGTCCGCTTAAGGAGCCGGTGGCCTGGCGCGGCCCGATAGTTATGAACACCGAGGCTGAACTGCGCAGGGCTTTCGAGGAATACCACAAAGGCACGTTTATAAAAAAATAGTCCCGCGATATTAAGGGCCGGAGCTTTGTAAGGCATGAAAAACGCTTCTTTCAAACTGTTCCTGCTGGGGAGGATATTCTCCGGCATCGCCTACCAGATGATGTCGGTGGCCGTGGGCTGGCAGATCTACGCCATCACCGGGCAGGTCTTTTACCTGGGCTTGGTCGGGCTGGCCCAGTTCCTGCCGCTGTTCCTTCTGACGCTGGCGGTAGGCCACGCCGCGGACCGCTATAACCGCAGGGTCATAATCTGTTCCTGCCAGTTGGCTCAGGCCGCGGGCCTGGCTTTCCTGGCCTTCGGCAGCTTCGGCGGCTGGCTTACCAAGGAGACGCTGCTCCTTGCCGTAATGGCGCTGGGGGCTTTCCGCGCATTTGAAAACCCCACCATGAACGCCATGATGCCGGGGCTGGTGACCGAGGAAGAATTCCCGCGGGCAGCCGCCATATCGGCCTCCTCTGTGCAGACGGCGTTCATCATCGGCCCGGCTTTGGGCGGGCTGCTTTACGCTTTCGGCGCGGGGATAGTCTATTCGCTTTCCGGCCTGCTGATCTTTTTTGCCTCTGTGATGGTTTTCTTTATAAGTCACGCGCACGCTACCCCGCGGCGCGAACCGGCTACGCTCAGGTCTATTTTCGCCGGCATCTCCTTCATCCGGCACAAGCCCGAGGTGCTGGGCGCCATCTCGCTGGACCTGTTCGCCGTGCTGCTGGGCGGGGCCACGGCCCTGCTGCCGGCTTACGCCAAGGACATCCTTAAGACCGGGCCCTGGGGGCTGGGGCTGCTCCGTTCTTCGCCGGCCGCGGGCGCCCTGCTGATGTCCTTGTACCTTTCTTTCCGCCCGCTCAAGCGCGGCGTGGGGCGCATTATGTTCAGGGCCGTGGCTGTTTTCGGCGCGGTGACCATGCTATTCGCCGTCTCCAGGAACTTCTTCCTGTCCATGGCCGCGCTGGTAGCGCTGGGCGCAGCCGACGTGATAAGCGTGGTTATAAGGTCCTCGCTGGTGCAGCTGAAAACACCGGACAACATGCGCGGCAGGGTAAGCGCGGTGAATTCCATGTTCATAGGAACTTCCAACCAACTGGGGGAATTCGAGTCGGGCGTAACGGCGGCCTTGTTCGGCCTGGTGCCGGCGGTCCTTCTGGGAGGGGCAGGGACGGTACTAGTAGTGGTGCTGTGGATGAAATTATTCCCGGAACTGCTGAACGCGGACAAAATAGAAAAATGAGGCTCCCGGCGGCGCTCTTTACCGCAAAACCCCGAAGAAATAACGAGGTTTTCCATCCCCGGCTCTTAAAATCCAGAAATATTTCTGTAACAGAGAATATGCTATAGTCTTATGTGGGGTTTACCACGCATTTTCTCTCTGGTAAGTTCTTTATTTATATTTATAATATTTGCCATAGGGTTATGAATATGCCAAGAATTTTACCAGACAGACAGACAGACAGACAGACAGACAGACAGACAGACAGACAGACAGACAGACAGACAGACAGACAGACAGACAGACAGACAGACAGACAGACAGACAGACAGACAGA
>CAIXBR010000050.1 GCA_903917735.1 uncultured Elusimicrobia bacterium
CAGACATTCCCCGCCATATCGCATAGCCCCTGCGCGGTGTTTCCCGCGGGTTTGGAGCACACCTGCATGGTACCGGTCCGTATGGCATTCTCGTTGCATTGCATCACAGCCCTGCCACAGTCCGCCTTTTCATTGCCCCAGGGATACTTCTGGTCTCTGCCGCCGCTGGTTGCCGCATATTCCCACTCAGCCTCGCTCGGCAGCCTTGCGCCCTTGAACCTGGCGTATTGGTTAGCCTGGTTCCAGGTTACGCAGTTGACCGGGTGAAACCGGCGGTCAGGCTTGCCCCAATTGCAATACGCCGCCAGCCCGCTGTCGGCATTAGTTTTAGGCTCCGTGCACCGGCCTTTAACTACGCACTCCGCGTATTGTTCAATGGTCACATCCGTCTTAGTCATATCAAAAGTCTTGACGGCAACCTCGTGTCTTGGCCTCGCGTTTTCGAATATGCGGGATGGATCAACTTCATTGGTCCCCATAATGAACTTTCCGGCATTGATGGCGACCCATTCTATCGGCGTGGCAGGCTTGCCTGCCGAGGAGGCGTTTCCGGCGATGCCGGCTTTGGAAACATCCTTGACCGCTACGGCCTTTGGTTCAGGAATATTGCCGCCGCCTTTTTTAAAGGCAGGAAGACGGGTATCGAAATCTGCGGCTTTATTGTCGGCCACTGCGTCCCTTAAGTCCGAGGGGCGACCGGTATTCGTCCATGTAAAAACGAGCGCCCCGGCGGTTACAGCTAAAAATGCCAGCCCTGCTGTTTTTATTTTCATAACAATACCCCATAAGCGCATGTTTGAGCGCCAGCTTGTGAATATCTTTAAATAGTATATGGGATAGGCGGATGGCCGTCAAGGGAGAAAAGACGTTTGCAGGAAAATCGAAAGTAGATTTTCGACGCACCGGACCGCAGGATAAAATTCCCGTCGGAGGCGGCCCCAAAGAAAGCGGACCGGCCTCAACACATTTTTGATAACCCCTGCAACAAACGCCACGAACTGTCAAAGTTCTCTTAAAATATCCTCTATTTTCTTCCCTTCCTGCAATCCCTTGGATATGGCGTCTTTCAAATTCTTTTTGGTTGCGGCTTGTGTGGCCTCTCGTGTGGCCTTTTCAACTGTGGTGGTCACCTCTCTGGTCACCGCCGCGGTTATCAGCTCCCGGTATTCGTCTGCCTGAAAAGACCCGACCCGGCCATCCGGCGTATAAACCATGATGGATGGCTTGCCAAGCCGTTCCCCCTTGGGCGGCCGCTTAAGCCGCGGCAATTCCTTCTGGAAACTTCCAGGATGTTTCCACGCACAGCAATTCTCCGCGTTATAAAGCTGCAAAACAAAATTCAGCCGCGCACGTATGGCGTTCAAACCACGCCCCGCCAAGGCGTCCAGGTTCCAGCGTTTTGTCAGCACCCAGAATCCCTGGTTTTCAATAGACCAGCGCTGGCGGTAATAGCTCCGGATTTGTTGCACCGTTTTAGTGTCGGCCGGGTCCACCGGTAGACTGGTTACATAGTGAAACCGCGGGCGGTCCGGCAAGCGCCGCGCCTTCAAATCATATTCCTCCGCTATTACCACCTGGCAAGGCCCATGATCTTTTCCTTTCTCATCGTAAAGCGCCAGACCGGAAAATCCGGCCATCCGGACCATAATACTACCCAGCCGGCTGTGCTGCTCCGGCTCCTCATGCCAGATAGTACCCTCGCACCGCGCCAGACCCTCAGCGTCCCTGACCACATCAATGTTTTCATCGCGCGACCGCGTTACATAATCTATTCCCTCTTCACGCTTAAGCGCGCCTAAAAATTCGGCACCCCAATAGCCGCGGTCCATCACCAAAACATTCATCCAGTCCCCCAGACGACCGAATTGTTCTCGCAAACCTGTTAAGATTTCCTTGAGCATCGCTTTTTCGCTGCGCGCCAGTCCGCCCAACGCCCAACCAACAACACGCTCATGCCCCTCGTCTATATTCAAGACCACCACAAGTTTGTAACCCACCGCTTCGCCGCGATGCTCCGAGCCTTCATAATTCTCTTTCTGGCCATACGGAATTGTTATATCAGTGCCATCTACCGCGTAAACTCCGCCGCGATACCAACGCTTCGATTTCAGCAACTGAACATGCGCCTGCCAACTCCGCTGGACCGACGCTTCACTGCTCCGGCTTAAATGATTGGATAGTGTCTCCGGATCCACGCACAGGCGCCCATTCGCCCGCGCTGCCTCTATCTGCTCCGCCTGAAACCCGACCAGCCGAAGCAGCGCCTCGTCCCCCAATACCTTCCCGCTTTGCGCTATCCGCTCTACCCCGGCCAGTTCGCGCAACGCGCAAAGACCGTTTAGCATCCTTGGCGGATAACCGTTATCTTTCTTCAATAAATCGGCTTTCGTCTCCGTCAGCACAGACCAGAAACCTTCCACCATCAAAAACCCGACAATCAGATCGTTGTCCCCAAACGCGCTGTTGTGCCCGTCAAGCTCGCGCCCTTCTTCCAACTGCCGCGCCACTGCCGCTTTATCTTCCCGCCATAGCTGCCAGGTTTTCATCGCTCACCGCCAAGATCGATCTTCACGCAGCGGCCTTCACCGATACGGCGCAGCAGGCGCTCAACTTCTTTGTTCACCCGTACCCACTCCGCCATAGCGCGGCTGAACTCCCGCCAAGCCTCGGTCTGCCTGCGGACTGTTTCCACATCCGCCTTACGGACATAGCGATGCCGACTGGTACTCTGTGGATGGGAAATAGATAAATAATAAACCACGGGACCATTCTTGCGAAAACGGCGTTCAAGAAGGCTGGCCGGCAACAGGGGGACAAACCCCATGGCAATACGCTCCAAACTGTGGCGCCGGCCGGTAAGAAGGCGGATTCCCTGGCGCATCAAGGCGAGCTGATTCTTTGTCATATAACACTATATTATAATATATAGTGTTATGTTGCAAGCAAAAAAACAGGAATCCGGTAAAATATTCCGAATTCCTGAATTTGTATAGCTAAAAATCTACTTTCGATTTTCCTGAG
>CAIXBR010000051.1 GCA_903917735.1 uncultured Elusimicrobia bacterium
CCCCGTATTTGGAACTTATCTCTGCCACCGTCTTTTCGCCTTTATAAGCCTCCAACGCAACCCGCAATTAAATTCCGGCTTCAATCTTTTTACGCATTTTACTGGCCTCCTTAGTGTATTCTACCTTTTCAAAATACACCTTAAGTCAGCCTAAAAACTGGTCCAGTTTTGCCCGACCATTACAGTCTTTACTTGTGGGGCTGACAATAGGGATGAACTGGTCCAAAATAAAGAAATACATCCCAATGGTGCAGGAGAAAGCGGAAGAAGCCAAGGACAAGGTCGTAGAGGTTTACGAATCGGCGAAAGAGTCCGTTTCGGACGCAGCTATCGCCATGAAGGAAAAGATCGCGCCGGAAGTTCAGAAGGTAGTTAAGACCGTGCGCAAGGGTAAGGGCAGGGGCCGGGCTACAGCGTAATATCTTTTACGTTTTCCGGTAGATGCCGGTCCGGTCTTGCGCATCGCGCGGGACCGGACCGGGTTTAATGCACTGTGGCGGGTGTTCAAGTCCTGCCGCTTTTTTCGCTTAGCGGCCTTTCCGATGCCACCAGGCGTTAATTTTTAACATATGAGCGTCAGACGGCTGATGCGTAACAGCCAGACGGCCGGGGGTCTTCCCGCCGCCCGGAAACACTTATGAAAACCAAAAAAAGATCCGTTTTAAATATTTCTTCCGTGACGCGCAACTATACCCGCGTTAAATCGCCTATTTTCTCCTCCCTGGGCGGGGAATGCCTGCAATTCCTGGACGCCGCATTCCAGCAGAGCGCCGTATCCTCTGTGGAAATAAACATCGCGGCCAAGTCGGCGCTGCTTCGCCACGAGGAACCGCTCATGCGCGCCGCCCTTGGCCGCGGCAAGAACAAGCGGGCGCCCGAGTTCGCGTTCCCTGCTGCCGGCGCACTGCCGGAGAAGGTCAAGTTCAACCGCATAGGCAAAGCCATAACGCTTTGGGAGCCCCGGCATTGCCTGCCCGGCAGGCTTCGTGTGCACAATCCGCTGCTCTACCGCAGGAACTCTTTCTGCAAACAGATAGAAAAAGACCTGGGGAACTGGCCGGCCGTTACAGAATTCAAAGCCAACAACCTTACCGGCAACGTAACCATATCTTTCGACCCCGGGAAGACCGACGCCGAAGGTATTGTGTGTTTCCTGGACAAGAGCATGGCGGAAATGCTGACCGGCGACATGTCCCTTGACCAGAAAAAGATGGGGCAGTTCGAATATTCCACTGCGTCTTTCGTTTCGGCGGTGCTTTTCCCGGAGGCTGTGGCTTTGAACACGCTGTCCGTGCTTTACACCGGCTATCCCATATTCAAAAAGGCCGCCGTGGCGATCAGGCATGGAAAGGTTAAGGTGGACATCCTGGACACCGCGGTAATAGGCGGTTGTCTGGCGGCGGGCCAGATAAGCGTGGCGGCGTTCATGGTCTGGGTAGTCGCCCTGGCCGACAAGATACAGGACAAAACCTCCCAGTCCACCGGCGAGATGCTTTCCCACATCTTCGGCAACCAGCCGCGCTTCGCCTGGGTTGAGAAGGGAGGCAAGGAAATACAGGTGCCCATCTCTTCAATTAAGATGGGCGGAGCAGTGATAGTGCATTCCGGAGAGGCGGTGCCTCTTGACGGCGAGGTATGCGGCGGTTCCGCGCTGGTGGACCAGAGCGCGCTTACCGGCGAATCACAGCCGGTGGAAAAGCGCAAGGGGGAGAAGGCCTTCGCCTGCACCACCGTTATAAGCGGCGAGATACGCATGACCGTGGAAAAGACAGGCGGCGACACCATAGCCGGTAAGATACAGCAGATCATAACCGAGGCCTCCGAGCACAAGACCAAGGCTCATTCCGTGGGTGAGATGATAGCGGACAAGGCCGTTATTCCCACTCTGCTGATGGGCGGCGTAGGCATGGCCGTAGGCGGCCCGAGCACCGCGCTGGCCGTTATAAATTCCGACTTCGGCACGGGCATAAGGGTGGCGGCGCCCACGCTGCTGCTCTGCCACCTCATTGCCATGGCCAAGCGCGGCATCCTGGTAAAGCGCGGAGAGGCTTTTGACAAGATCGCCAACGTAGAGGTCTTTATGTTCGACAAGACCGGTACGCTGACCGAAGAGACCCCCCGCATAACTGAAACCATCTCCCTTGATAAGAAATACACTCCGGAGCAGATCATGGGCTGGGCGGCGGCGGCCGAGCGCCACGTTACCCATCCCATAGCGCGCGCCATAGTGGAGAAGGCGGCGGAGATGAAGCTCCCGATGCCGGAGAAGGAAAAGGCCAAGTTCCGCATAGGCCTTGGCGTGGAAGTAACGGTCGGCAAAAAGAACATCAAGGTGGGCAGCGCAAGATATCTGGCCGAGGAAGGCGTGAAAATTCCGGCCCAGGCCACCGCGCGCATAGCCGCTTTCTCCAAGAACGGGGTGGGCGTGATTCTGGTGTCGGTCAACAACATCCTCTCCGGCATAATAGGCCTTAAGACCGTGCCGCGCAAAGACGCCTTTGAAACTATAAAATACCTCAGGGCGAGGGGAGTCAAGGAGATAGTCCTGATCTCCGGAGACCACGAGGACGTGACCAGATCCGTAGCCGCCGAACTGGGCGTGGACAAATACTACGCCGGCGTGCTGCCGCACCAAAAGGCGGATTACGTTAAGAAATACAAGGCGGAGGGGAAAATAGTAGCCATGGTGGGCGATGGCGTGAACGACGGCCCCGCTCTTTCCCTGGCTGACGTTTCCATCTCGCTGAAGGGCGCCTCCAGCATAGCGACCGACACGGCAGATATCATCTTCATGGACGGCCACTTCGAGAAGATCCACGTCCTGTTCGAGAACGCCTATGAATTCAAGAAAGGCATAGCAGCCAGTTTCCGGCTGATAGCCATTCCTAACGCTATCTGTATCATAGGCGCGCTGCTGCGCTTCTGGGGACTGGGCGCTTCGCTTATCTTCAACAACTTCTTCAACATACTGGCCACGGTGAAGGCAATGGGGCCGCTTTACCGGATAGATGAGCCCGCTAAGCCGCAGCAGCTTGCGCACGTGGTTTAGGAGCCCCTTGATATGGATAAATTATTTGACATGCCGCTGTCAAAGCCGCTTGCGCTTGTAAATAAGAACGCGGACAAGTGGGTGAAGTCCCTGCAGGTTAAGTATAAAAAGGCGAAGAACCAGTTCGGAGTGGAATACGCTTGGGATGCGGAGCATTGCGCGCTGCTGCTGCGCAGCAGCCAATACGGGGTTTCAAGCGTGATCAAGTTCGAGGAGAAGAAAGTGTCAGGATATATTAAGCTGCCGCTACTGCTTAAGCCTTTCGGCGCGCTTTACCGTGAAAATATAACGCGGGAAGTTAAGGCCGAGATAACGGCCTTCCTTAAAACCCTGAAATAGCGCGCAAAGCCCGGCCGATGCCTTTGAGCGGATACTACTGCCGCTCGGGACTTTGAAGTGGAATACGTACAAGAATGTCAGCTATCTGCCGGATCCGCCTCCCCCACCTATGGCAGCGGTTGCGTGTAATCACTTATTATTACCCAGTCTAAGTCTGAGCCAACGCTGTCGCTCTGGATAGTGATACATTCGTTCATGCTGCTGTATACCTTCCTGGAAGCAGCACCATCAATGGTTTGAGGAGAATGAGGTGTAAGAGTAACGACTCCCCCAGCTGTATTTCTCGTCTTTATTGTATATGTTCTGCCTGGTTCAAGACCTGTCATATCTGGAAGGTAGATAGTTGTAGCAGTCGCGTCAGGCGTTTTCACTATAACAGTGCTGTCGTTCGGGGTTAGTGTGTAATCGCCGGTTTTAACCACAATAGGCAGGGTCAGGGCTCCGCCGATATATACTTCCCCCGCGCCGGAGATGAAAAAACTCGGTCCCGCCGTATTTGCCGACCCGGTAACCAGGAACCCACCCCTGTTCTTAAACCAGGTTCTGTCGGGCTGATCATTAATGACTACCCCATCCGCGTCCCCCTTCGAGTCCGCCCAGGTAAAGGTGCCTTCGGCTGTGGAGCTGGATAGATGCCCGGCAGCAAATGAAGAATTACCCTTAGCCGTATTGGTCCTTCCTCCAGCCACAAAGGAATCCATACCGGCCGCCCTGTTGTCGTATCCGCCTGCCACAGTGGAATATACCCCGGTCGCCATGTTGCTCTGCCCGCCGGACACCACGGAAGCCATGGCGCTTGCGACATTAAGCTCTCCGCCGGGAACCACGGCCCCATCGCCGCTCACCTTGTTCTGAAAACCGCCGCCCAGAACGGAATGCGCGCCGGAAGCAATCTGATCAGCTGCTCCCCTGATTATCTGTAGATCTACCGCATAAGCGCCCCGGGAGTTGCCGACTACGCCGAAAGGGCCTCCACCGGCGGATTGTATTGCGGAACTGATAAAGATGGTGTTGAAAAAGGTATTCCACCCCGTAAAGGTCTGCGTTCCCGCCTTTACGACATCCCCGATTCCGCCTGACTGCCAGCTTGCCCCGCCGTTCAGGTCGGAAGTCAGCACTTTGTTCGCGCCCTGCGTGCCGTCCTTTAACATAAATGTTCCCACAACGGTAAATGTGGAGGTAGGCGCCGCGGTGCCGATGCCGACTTTGCCCGTGCTGTCCACCGCGAAAGCGGCGGCGCTGGCAACCGCGGTTGTTGATATTATAAATCCGCCCCGATTCTTAAACCAGGTCCTGTCGGGCTGATCATTAATGACTACCCCATCCGTGCCCCCGTTCGAATCCGCCCAGGTAAATGCGCCGGTGGCGGTGGAACTGGATTTGTACCCAGCGGCTAATGAGAACATTCCCTGCGCCGTGTTGAGGGAACCGCCAGACACAGTGGCATAGGTTCCGCTTGCCGTGTTGCTCTGTCCTCCGGACACGGTGGAATAGTCTCTGCTCGCATTGTTGGAATCCCCGCCAGCCACAGTGGCAACACCTCCGCTTGCCGTGTTATTGTTTCCGCCGGACACAGTGGCAAGTAAGTTGCTCGCAGTGTTATTGCTACCGCCGCCCACACTGGAAGTATCGCCGCTCGCAATATTGCCATTTCCGCCGGATACGGTGGCATTTGCGTTGCTAGCCGTGTTGTACTGCCCTCCGCTTATAACAGAATGACCGCCGGATGCGACCTGGGCAGATGACCCTCTGCTTGTCTGCAGATCAACGGCATGGTCGCCGCGGGGGGCGCCGCCGCTGGGGGTGGACTGTATGGCGGAGCTGATATAAATGACATTACTGAAGGTGTTGATACCAGTAAATGTCTGCGTGGACGCCAGGGCGGCGCCGCTCGCAGTCTGCCATGTGGCATTTCCGTTCACGTCGGAAGTGAGAACTTTACCCGAAGCCGCACCACTGGTAAGCGTGATCGTAGCGGCGCTTATCCCGTAATTTGTCTTAATGTTCCCGCCGGAAATCTCAAGTTTTACAGTCGGGTTCGTCGTCCCGATGCCCACATTGCCGGCCGGGGTGATGCGTAAGCGTTCTGTCAGGTCCGCCGTACCGGCATTCCAGCCGTTATTATTCGTATAAAACGCCAATCCTGTGAGTTGAACAGCCGCGTCAGGCCAGTCACCGCGATTAAAACGAAGGGCTGCGATCCGCGCCCCGATCTGATCGGGAGAATTATCGCGATATCCCGAAAAATCCAAATTATATTGGGCGGTTTGCGCGCCAGAGGCCGCGGCACTGTTTCCGACATCTCCGATCTTCCCTATCCGGATGCCGCCTCCGTCGGTATTTCCGATATGTAAATTTGTTTTAGGGTCCGTCGTTCCGATACCGACGTTGCCGCTCCCTTTTATCACGAATACGTCCGCATTTACCGTTCCGGTTGTAACTTTAACCATATCCTGCGCAGTGGACGCCGTGGTGGACGAAACATGAAGATTGGCGCCCGGGCCCGCGGTCCCGATGCCGATCCTGCTGTTGCTCAGATCGCCGTAGATCGCGTCGCCGATATTGAGGCGGGAGACGGAATTACCCGCCGGCGCCTGTACATTATAGCCGATCAGGATGTTGTTCGATCCCGTGGTCAGAGCAGTGCCCGCGGTCATGCCGATCACTACGTTATTATCGCCGTTGTTGTTGTCGCTCGCGGCGTCGCCGATATAAGTATTGCTGTTGCCGCCATTATTGCTGAAGCCCGCATGATAGCCTAAAAAGGCGTTGTTGCTGCCCGAGGCGTTCTTGTTGCCCGCTTCTTCGCCTACAAAAGTATTGCCTCCGCCTATGGTGTTGTCGTGGCCCGATTCGATACCCACGAAAGTATTGACGGCCCCGCTGTTCGCATTGCCCGCGCCAACGCCTACGCCTAAACTTCTAGTTCCGGACAATACCGCAATGACCGTACTCCCGTTTATCTGGTAATAGCCGGCATTAACGCCGGTTGAACTTGTCAGGCCGTAATTGGCGGTAATGGTCATGGTGGCTATATGGTTCCCCAGGTTGTCGCCAGGGCCCACGGCCTGCCAGCTTGCCAGTCCGTTCACGTCGGATGTCAGAATTTTGCCATCACCCGGCAAACCGCCCGTTATCTTTACCTGCCCAGCGACTTCCAGCTTACTTCCCGGACTTGTTGTCCCAATGCCGACATTGCCGGCGCCGCTCACGAAAAAACCGCCGTCGCTTGTCGGCTGGGTGCTGCCGGTAACAAGGAATCCGCCTTTATTCTTAAACCAGGTGCGGTCATCGACACCATTATCCACTTCCGTTCCCTCTGAATCAGCCCAGGTAAATGCGCCGTTGGCGGTAGAACTGGATTTTTTCCCTGCAGCGAACGAGTAATCTCCGCTTGCCGCGTTTTTATATCCCCCGGGAATAGTGGCATAGGAACCTGATGCCGTATTGCGCCCTCCGCCGGACACGGCGGACCACTCTCCATTCGCCGTGTTTTTTGCGCCGCCGGAGACACTGGCATATATCGCGCTTGCTTCGTTGCCACTTCCTCCGGCCACGGTGGCCCGGCCGCCACTCGCCTTATTGCCCTGCCCGCCGGACACAGTAGTATTCTCCGCAGTAGCCATGTTGCTATCTCCGCCGCCTATTACCGAATACTGGCCGGAGGCGACCTGTGTGGAATCGCTTCTAAATGTCTGCAGATCAACAGCATGGTCGCCGCGGGCGTTGCCGCCGGTGGATTGTATCGCGGAACTGATGAAGATGGCGTTGGTAAAGGTGTTCTCCCCGGTAAATATCTGGGTGGAAACCAGGACCGCCGCGCCGCTTACACCCGTGTTATTATCCTCCGCGCAGGCCCATGCAGAACCGTTCCACTTTGGGATCTGGTTATTGGTGCAGCCGCTCTGGTTTAGCTTGTCCAGCGATATGGCGGATACCGCTATGTCAGCGGCGATTATGGTGCCGTCGGCTATCTTTGCCGAAGTCACTGTGTTGTCGGCAATCGTCGGGTTTGGATAGTTCCCGCTCAAATCACCGCCCGCAGAACCGCTGGGCGCCGCGCCCGTGATGGTGACTGCCTGAGCGCCGGTTAACCGCCCGGCCGCATCCACCGTAAACTGTCCCACATGCGTGCCGTCGCCGTAGGTGCCCGTGCTCACCGCTGTAGCGGCAAGCTCATTGGGACCCACCGCACCCGCCGTGATCGAAGAAATCTTTAACAACGCGGAACCGTTTAGCGCCGGCAGGTAGCCGTTGCCGTCAAGCTGTACCAGTTTGGCCGAGTTTATTCCGCTTATTTTTTCGGCATATGACGCGGTTGACGCATGTAATGCATATATGGAGGTGGCTATCTTCTCGCGGCCAAGAAGGTCGCCGGCCACTGTCACTTCAATATATGGCGTGACCATGCCCCAGTCCACGGTCGGAGTTATAGTCACATTAAATAGGCCGGTGGAGATTGAAACGGGCGGCATATTGTTAGCCGTACACCAATACGGCTGAGTGGCTCCGGGGCCGTAAGTTCCGTCTGTAATACAAAATTTCATCGTCCTGTCCCCGGTCACGGGCCTGCCGCTTTCACGGTAATAACCCTGGTAGTTTATTTCCTGCGGTACTCCCGCATAGGGTGTCGCATAGGCCGCGCACTGGAACACTATGAGTGCCCCCAGAATTTTTAAACCATGCTTGCAGAAATCCATATAGCCTCCGTATCGAGAAAAGTAATCGGTGTCCGGTAACAGGTTACTGATCCCCGACCCTGAATGTTATAGTATCCAAAACGTTACCGTTTTCATCGGTCACTTCAACTTTCCATTTGCCCCAGTATACTTTTGTGGAGCTCCACGTCCGCCAGGACCCGTTCCCGGCAGACTCCACGGGCAGTTTAACCGTTATAACCTTTTTTCCTTCATAGTCATACCAGACATGCTTTATGGTCACAGGCGCAGGTGACGCTTTTACCGCGGTCCAGCAGTATACCCGGCCGACTTTCAAATCGAACTTATCCGCCGTTTCCAGAGGTTCGCGCCCGCTTATGCCTTTGGCTATTTTTATGCCGGTCACTTTAAGTTCAGCGGCTGGTGTTGGTTCAACAACAGGCGCGGGTACTACCACCGGCTGTTCCACTGGTTTCGGCTCAACTACAGGCGCCGGCGCGGCAACAGGCTGGGTCGATTCAGCTATGGGCTGTTCCACGGGCTTAAGTTCAATTGCAGGCGCGGGTATGGCCACCGGTTGAGTTAATTCGCTCACGGGTTGTTCCATCGGTTTCGGCTCAATTATGGGTTGCGGTTCTACCGGCTTGGGTTCAACAACCGGCTGTACCGGGACAGGTTTTTCCACTGGTTTCGGTTCAATAACCGGCGCAGGCGGGACCGCCGGTTTCCGACCCGTGTCGAATTTAAAGTTTATTCCCAGGTGCTGTGTTATACCAAAGTCGCCCAGCGGCAGAAGCGCATAATCCAGACCTACGGCGCCCAATGCGACACCCGCTCCGACCCTAAATCCGCTGCCGGCGTCGCTGCCGGAATATCCAATCCTTAAGGCAAGCCCTTTCAGCGGCGAATATTCTATACCCACCCGCGGTTCAGGCTTTCCGGAATTCGGAATGCCGCAGTCCAGCATCAACGATAGTTGCTTGCCCGCAAACGGCTTGTAGGACGCTCCGGCCTCCCAGATCATCGGCAGGATCTCGCTGGCCGCGTCAAATCTGACCGAACTACCCGCATTCTTTAACGCCAGGCCGAACGTGAATTTCTCTAGCCCGGGATCTGAAGGCTTATAAAACACCCCTAAATCGAATAAAAACGCCCGACCGGTTGCGCCGCTTATTGTCTCACCGGCGGTCTTTGCGGCCACCCCGGCCACAAGCTCACGGCTAAGCTCACGGGAAAAATCAAGCCCCAGAATATACGCCCCGGCTGTATAATCCGCTGTCCGGGTACCGGCCGCGTCCCAGCCGTTGATGTCGCCATAGTCCACCCTGCGGTAACTAACGCCATACGCGTTTTTCCCAAACCGGCCTCCGATAGCCGCGTCCTGATAGTTTATCCCTTCAACCCATGCCGAATATGACAGCCCGGCGGATAAAAGACCTTCCTTTCCGGAAGCGTAATTCAAGGCCGGATTGTAGAACACCGAATAGGCGTCCATCGGCCGGGCCACGGCCGCCCCTCCCACCGCTATTCCGGCCGCGCCCGCATCCATGCGTAAAAAATCGAACGCGTTCCCGGCCACATCGGCGGCCGACGCCGCGGCCGCTAAACACAGCGCCGCCGTAAAGCATAAAAGCCGTGATTTAATGGGTATATGTGGAAATTTCATCTGATTATCGCCAGCTTACCGGTCTGAGCGCCCACTGGGCTGTTTATAATGTACAGGTACACGCCGCTGGCCGCCTTGTTGCCGCTCTTGGCGCGCGTATCCCAGTTAATTGCGCCGCCGGACGGATTTGAGCCCTCAGCCACAAGCTCGCCGCGCGCGGTATAGATCTTAACAGTGCTCCCGTTGGGAACCACGAATGTTATGCCGCTAGCGTCGGTACCGGTTTTCCCGGACCCCGTGCCGGAGTTCGGACCGTTCGGCCTGAACGGAGAAGGATACACCTTCGCCTGGCTGAGGCTTGTAATAACCGCACCGCCTACCATAAAGAAACTAAAATGCGGGGCATATGCCGATACCGTGGCCGCGGTCTTTTCGACCGTGGGCAACGGCTCCCATTTGGCCGTGGTTTCGTTCAAAACATAGACCCTGGGGTTTGCGATAACGGCCGGATCGTACGGCAGCGTGACCAGCATTGTGCCATAGGGGAACGCCAGGGGCTCTTTGACACAGTTGCCGTTGGAACTGTTGCTGTTGCAATAGTCTATTTCGGTGGGGTTTTCGGTTTGGCCTCCGGAGTAATCGCTTTGAAAAGCGGAATCGGCGGAGTTCAAAAGCGCGTAGACGGGAGAAGTGTCCACCCTGATGTAGCCGTCCTTCGAGAACACGCTCTGCCCTATCTCGACCGAGGTGTCGTTTCCTTGTATCGGTTTGACCACGTTGCCCTGGTCGTATTTAAACTGGGTCTCAAAATCAAAATCCAGCGCATTGACAGGAACGCCGTCCTCGCTCAGCACACCGGTGCCCAGACTTACGCTGTATATCGAGTTATATTCCCAGGAGCCGGTGGACGGGAGGATATCCAGCCGGTCGTTTATCCAGTCAAAGGAGGACGTTGAAAACGCAATATTTTCGCTCAGGCTTTGGCCGGTGCGGCCGCTTATCCTGTAAACGCGCAGCGCGGACAGGGTGGCCGGTGAGAGCGGCTGGTTGAACAGCACAGGCACGGGCATGCCCGTTGAGATGCCGATAAGCTGCCCCTTAAAGCGCCACGCTTCAAATTCCGGAGCCAGCCACGCCCACTGCTCTTTCGCCAAACCGCTGTAAAAACCGAACTTTACTATCTGAGTCGTTCCGGACGAGAGGTCTACGGCGAGCTCAGGCTCGCTGGAGAGAAACAGGGTTTTCTCTCCGGCGGCCAGCCCGGCGGGGGAATCCTTGGTCAGCCGGACCAGTTCCCGGTTGCCGGACATAAACAAGGCGGCCGCCGGAACGGCGCAGAGAATAAGAATGGAAAATGATAGATATTTTTTCAAATCATGGTTGCGCATACAATTGATAAATATATTCACTAAAATTAAATTTTAATATATTAGTACGTTTTAACTCAACACTACTCTTTGAGGGGAAAACCACCTAAAAATAGTTGCTATTTTAATGCCATCTCTGTTGAGGAGCAATTACGGACAAGTGAGCAAGGCGGCACTGAAAACTTCCAAACTACCAGGCACATGGGGTCCCATCAACCGAACCCGGAAGATAATAACCGCTGTTAATTGAGAACGGTAGTCTTAACTGCCCGCTTCCTCCTCCGCCACGCCCTCGCACTGGAGCCGAATTGTTCCCAGGCCACGCTGCTGCTGTCAGGACCCCTTGAGCGCCGGGGGCACGGGCGTGAGGCGGAGCAGGCCCGCACCGCCGGGCAGGCCGCGCTTTCGATCCCTCCTTTTGAAGTTGCCCCCTGACCGGGGCGGCGAGGCGGCTACCAACCCATGCAGCCGCACTGCCCGACTACCTGTCCGTTTATGGTTTCGGCGCCGTTATTCCCGGGGTAAAAAGTAACTCCGCCGCACACCTGGGCGGTGCCGGTGCCGATGGTCTGTTCCACATAATTCGTGACCTTCCCGGAGAAGCCGGCGCCTATCACGGCGCAGGCCCTGCCGCAAGCGTCGGCCCAGACGGCGTTCAGCGCCGACGGACGGGTCGCCGCAACCTGTATGTAGACGGCACCGTTGCACGACGCCAGTTTTTTATAGGGAACATTATTGCCGTTGATATAGATATCACCGGCTACCTCCAGCTTCGCCCCCGGATTCGTCGTTCCGATGCCGACATTGCCGCCCGTCGTGGACCTTAGGACGTTCCCCGCATCAGTGCCAAGCGTATACACCAGGGTACCGCCCGGCGCGGAAGTGAGGTAGCTCCCGTTATACACCACGCTTCCGCCGGAAACCGCGGTCAAATCCAGGTTCACCAAGGAATAGACCCCGGTTTTAAGATAGACGGTATAGGTACCCACATTGTCGTAATAGACAACGATGTCGGAACTGCCGAACGTGCCGAAAGCGGTGCCGATGGCTGTGAGGCCTTCCCGGCCGGCAAAGGTCACGTTCGCGCTCACCCGGCCTTGCGACTGGACATGGCCGGCCAGGATGCCGTCTATTTTAAACTCACCGTTGTTCAACGTGAACGTGCCCAGCGGATAATACCTGGCCGTCAGATCATAGCCCTGGTCCACGTAAACGGAGAAGGCCTTATTATCGCTTATCTGAAGTTTGGCGCCCGGCGCCGCGGTCCCGATGCCGACATTACCGTTCAGTACGTTTAACGTGTTATCATAATCGGTATTATTATTTCTAGTCCCAAAATGCAGCCCAAAAGAATTAGTGGAATTTGGATCGCCAAAACCGATATTGCCGCTGTAACGTGTTGCCTCGGACCCCGCAAGCGTTATTAGCTTCTTAGAAGCATATGTTCCGCCATTTACTTCAAGTGCGGTTTGCGGCGCCAAGGTCCAGATGCCGATGTTTCCGGAATTGTCGACAATAAACCTGTCTGCGGCTACGATCGTGCCGGCCGCGTTGCTGTACTGATATAAACGGAATTTTCCCGACGTCTTCTCAACATACATGTCCCAGATCGAGTTGCCGTCAGCCATCCTGAACATCGTTCCCCAGGCGTCTCCGCGGTCTCCCAACTGGAGCATTCCGCCCTCCACATCCAATTTGGCGGCCGGCGTCGCCGTCCCGATGCCGACGTTCCCCTGCTTTATAACCATATAATCACTGCCGGCATTCTGGAATCTGAAATAATTCATGGAATTATCGACAGTGTTGATGTTAAATACCCCCCTATGACTGACCGTCAGGTAGTTTGACGGGGACGATTTGTGCCCGATATTAAACTGTGGTTCGGTGTCTGAACGAATTTCCAAAGCAGAACCCGGCGCCGTCGTC
>CAIXBR010000052.1 GCA_903917735.1 uncultured Elusimicrobia bacterium
ATACCCAGAAGATAAAAGCTATTAATATTATCGGCAATGAAGGAACTGATGAGGACAAGAAAGAGGCTATCTCCGGGGCGTTAACGCTGTACCTTGATTTTATAAATCTTTTCCTGAACCTGCTGAGAGTGATGGGCAAAAAGCGCAGGTAAGAAGATGAGGCCATGAAAAGCTGCGGGAATTTTTTAACGGCCGGGGTTTTCGCGGCCGCTATGGGGATACTTGAGGCGGTGGCAGTGGTATATCCCAGGCAGCTCTACTATCCGCGGCAAGGTAAGAGGGAAGCCCGGTATGTTCGTGGCCTGGATCCGGATAGACGTTAAGCTGCCGAAGCCGGTGCGGTTTGCGCGCCCATCCCTTTACCGGGGCGGGCGCGCTTTATTTTACGTGCCTGAAATTTTGTAGTATATAGCTGCTGGAAATATTCAGGAGGGAATTAATGAAAAAAACTATGTTTGCGGCGGCTTTAGCGTTGAGCTTCGGCGCGCTCGCGCATGCGGCTGACGGGAAGTACCAGGTCGGACTGGGCTTATATGACTCAATACCTATGAGCAGCGACTTCAAGGACTATAAGAGCTCGCTTGGTTTCAATGTATACGGCGACTACAAGATCAACGACACTTTTGCCGCCGGCCTTGAACTGGGGGATACGTTTGCCTACACGTACAAAGCCGACACCTCTATTAAAGAAAATGAACTGGTCTGCGGTGTGCGCGGCAAGATCGGTAAATCCATGGATTTTGGTTCCAAGAAGGGCAATATCTACGGCATTGTCGGTATTGCCTCCCATAGAGCTAGCAGCGCCGGATACAAGACTGTAACCAAGGTGGGTTATAACTTAGGTGCAGGCGCCCAGATGGAAATAGCTCCCCAGTGGTTGGTGGGGCTGGAAGTCCGGTATCACGCATTCAAGATGACGGATCAAGACACAGGAGAAAGTCTTAACATAAACGGCATCGCTCCCACGCTGACCGTCGGCTATTCGTTCTAATACGACGCAATGCTGTTTGCGCGCCCATCCCTTTACCGGGGCGGGCGCGTTTTATTCGGCACGCCTGATATGTTCCCTGCAAATGCTATCCCCTAAATCCTCCGCTAACAAGCCTGCGTCATTGATGAAAAGATTTCACCCATTGGGTGAAAAGTGGAGAAATGGCGGCGGGCTGCAAGTGCGGGGTCCTGTCCGCCATGGGGCCCATCGGGCCTGCGGCCGGCCCGGCGACTTCGCGCCGGTTCCTCCTCGGCCCGATCCAACCCATGTCTGCCACCCCTCCAACTATACCCCGCCGCCATCCTTCCAATATAGAACATTGCGCAAGCGGCTGTGCCCGCGGGATTACCGCTTATCGGAGGATTTGGGTAACAGATTGTCTTTGACAATTACGATTATTACACTATATACTATCAGACAAGCGCCGGTGATTATGCTATTGCGCTGCTGACTCTTTTTTAGCGTTGAAGAGAAACTTGTGAAATGAAAACCGATACCTCAAAACTTAGACGGCTGTTTTCGCCGCGCTTGATGGCCGCTATTTTCCTTATAACTCCGCTTGCCTCCGCCGGGCAGCCTGCCATAGCCCCGTTAAATCCCGCATTTGTGCTGTACATGTCGTCGCACACGGCGCAGCGTGCGCGCGCGCAGGGCGTGCAGGCCGGCGTTCAGGTCCATGGCCTGGGCGCTATCCCCTCTTCCGTGAATTTATCCCGGCTTGCCGGGCGGGATATAAGCGGTCTCATTCGTAAAAATAAAAGCGCGCCGCAAGGCATGCAGGCGGCAGTTTATCCCGCATCTTACGATCTGCGTTCGCAAAACAGGCTTACGCCGGTGCGCAATCAGGGGAACCACGGTACGTGCTGGGCCTTCGCCACATACGGCTCCCTGGAATCTATTCTTATGCCGGATGAGCCTCGGGATTTTTCGGAAAATAATCTGGCAAACAACGCCGGAAATCCCGCTAACCCCATGGATTTCGGCGGGAATTCCATTATGGCCATGGGGTATCTTGCCGGCTGGAAAGGCCCCGTTAACGAAACCGACGATCCCTACGACGCGGTTTTGCGCACCGGCCTTCCGGTCCAGAAACATATCCAGGAAGCCCTTATCATACCGCCCCGTGTCAGTTCCGCGTATGACCCGGTTTTCATAAACAACGTCAAATCCGCTATCCAGAGCTACGGCGGCGTTTTCAGCGCCTTCACCTGGGATGACTACGCGCTGGCGGCGGACAGCGTAAGTTATAACAACGCAAGCTGTACGGAGGATTTGAATTGCACCTGCGTTTCTCAGAGCTGCGGAGGCCACGCCATAACTCTGGTCGGCTGGGACGACAATTATTCCAGCGCGAACTTCAAATCTACACCGGCGGGGAACGGCGCTTTTATAGCGCGCAACAGCTGGGGATCGGCTTGGGGCGACAGTGGTTATTTTTACATGTCCTATTATGACGCCTCCCTGGGCTTGGAGAACGCGGTCTTTGACGAAGCCACGTCCACCTCCAACTATACGCATATCTACCAGCACGATCCGCTGGGCTGGAGCCAGTCGTATGGCGACAGAAATCTCTACTGGATGGCGAATATATTCACTGCTTCCGCGGACGAAAGGATACAGTCTGCCGGGTTTTATACCACGGACCTGAACGTAGCGTATACGCTTGACATTTATACCGGTGTCGGCGCCGCGGCTCCCGCTGACGGCACACTGGTGTACACAAAATCCGGCGTCATGCCTATCAGCGGCTACCATACCGTTACTGTCGACGGCCCTCTCCCTATCCTGACCGGGCAGCGTTTTTCGGCGGTCGTAAAACTGAAACTCCCGGATTCTACAATTCACTTCCCGGTCGCCGTGGAAGCGCCGATCGGGCCCGCCACGGCCGCCATGGCATCCCCCGGCGAGAGTTTCGTCAGCACCGACGGCAGTTCATGGACGGATATGACCAGCCTTATGCCCAACACGAATGTGTGCCTTAAGGTTTATTCGGACGCCGGCGGCGTCACCAGGCTGGACCCCGCGTTCAGTCAGGTGGGTTTTTCCAGCGTTACGGCAACCTGGACGTCTATTCCCGGCGCAAGTTATACGGCCGTGCTGGCCTCCGACAGCGGTTACGCGAATATTATTTCCTCCGCCGCGCTAACCGGCAATTCAGCGGTGTATTCCGGGCTTTCGGAAGGCGTGCAGTATTTCTTTGAGGTGAAACTGGCCACTGAAGCCGACGCAATGTTCGCGGTCAATCGCGTTTCCACCGCGACTTTAATAGGCCTTGCGGGCGCGACCGATGCGCCGGGGCTTGCCTGGAGCAACGGCGGGAATGCCGCCTGGTTCGGCCAGTCCGCTTTGTCTTACTCCGGCGTGAGCGCCGCGCAAAGCGGACACATAACGGATAGCCAGAGTTCTTATATGCAGACCACGGTCACCGGCCCGGGTATATTGCAGTTCTATTGGAAAGTTTCTTCCGAATTGTTTTGCGATCGCCTTAAATTTTATATTGACGGCGTAATGCAGCCCGGCAGCATAAGCGGCAGGATCGACTGGACGCAAAAGTCCTTCTCCCTGAGCGCGGGCAGCCATATTCTGAAATGGTCGTATGAAAAAGATTCCGGCACAAACGTGGGTCTGGATGCCGGCTGGGTAGATAAAGTAGAGTGGTTTCCCGGCGTGTTCGCGCAGACGGCGGCGACGAATTACCCCAACCCGTTCGCGCCCAAACAGGGCATGACCACGCGCATCCATTATTTCCTGGACGCTGCGGCGGAGATAAAGATACATATTTACGACGCTTTCGGCGGAAAGGTGTGGGAGAGAACGTTCCCGGCCGGGAGTGTCGGCGGCAGCGCCGGGGTGAACGAAGTTATCTGGGACGGCAGGACGAACGACGGACGGCTGGCGGCCTCCGGCGCTTACCTGTGCGTGCTGGAGCTGCCCGGGCAGCGCAAAGTCCTTAAAATAGGCGTAAAATGAAGATAAGCAAAGCGGAAATTATATTTTTTGCCGCGGCCATGGCCGCGGCCTGCATACCCGCGTCCGCCGGGAGTTACGGCGGCGGCTTGCCCGGCGCATTTTTGGAAAACGCGGCAGGGGCGCGCGCCCTGGCTATGGGCGGGGCCTTAACCGCGGTAGTGGAAGGCACGCCGGCCTTATTTTACAATCCAGCGGGGCTGGCGGAGCAGCCGTCGGCGGTAGTTTCAATAAACCAGGTGAGCCTGTACGAGGGCGGCAGCCTGCAGGATTTCGGCTTTTCACGCCCCTTCAAGTCATGCGGAGCGGGGCTGGACTATGTGCGCTTCAGCCTGCCCGGCATTGACCTGCGCGACGGGTTCAATGCGCTGCTGGGTGAAACGAAGGATGTGCAAACAGGCTTGCTATTCGGCCTCGGCTTTAAGCTTGCGGAAGGGCTTGATATCGGCATCAGCGGCAAACACATCGCCCATAGCCTGGACGATGCCGCCTCCATAGGCGGAACGGGAGGCGTTTCGTCCTCGGCCAACGACATAGATATGGGCACCATCCTGCGGATAAAACGGCTTCGCCTCGGAGTTGCGTTCCAGAACATTCTTTCTTCAAGGCTTGGGCGGGCCGGCGGCAGCGACAATCTGCCGCGCATAACGCGTTTTGGCGCCGGCATGCAGATCTCCGGATATTTTCTGGCCGCGATCGATGCCGTTGATAAAGCCGGCGTCGGGACCGGCATACAGGGCGGAGTCGAGTTCAGGCCTGTGGGGTTTGCTGCTCTGCGCGCCGGTTGGGACGGCAGTTATCCCACAGTAGGCGCGGGTTTAAATATAGGACGGTTCCGTGTGGATTACGCTATGATGACGCACGAGGAACTGGGTCCCTCCCGCCGCTTTAGTTTAAGTTATGTTTTCAGCGGCAAGTAGGGACCGCTGAAGAAGTCTTTTACCCGCTTATCTGCCCCAAATGCGACTTAGAAATGAAACCTGTGGCTGTGATACTAAACGGCACTAGCATAGTCTTGAACCCGCCCCGGCTGACTACTAAAACAAACAACTCTCCGTTCATTCTACCGCCCGGACACACCCCTGGAGTGGGAGGACTTTTAAAAATTCTATAGAACTGCCCCGACTTTTTGGCTGTCTTATGCACCCAAATCCTCCGTTAAGATAAAAACCGGGTGGAATTATCCACGGATTTTAATTCCCGAGTTTAAATTGATGTTTTTTATCGGCAGGTCGTTAATTATCTCGCAGGTTTTCCGCCGAAACCCCGGTAAATCAGGTTTTTGGCAAAAGTTGCCCACACCATCAACAAGTACGGTGTGATTTTGAACAGCGCCTTCAATGTTTCAGGCCCCGGACAATTTTGGCGACAGCACCGCCCACCTGGCCCGCTCTAAGACATCAAAGAATGTGAAGTTCCTGTGCAGTTTGATTATTGTATTCCTGGCGTGTTTAACCACCATTGCGGCAGCGCACAGCAATCTGAACCGCAGATTCTTTATGCGGTAAGGCACCCAGTCGGAAGGCAGCGCCGCCCTCTTAAACAGGCTCACAAGGTTGTACGCTAGCAGACAGATCTGCGCGTAGGCGGCGTTCGCCGCCAGTTGCCCGCATGGCAGTTTGGCCAGGGCGAAACCGTTTTTAAGTTCCTCTATAGCCTTTTCGGCGTTCCCGCGCGCGTTATGATGCTTCAGAATATCTTCTGTGCTGTATTCTGCCGGTAAGTTGCTTATTATAGCATGGTCCACAAAGACATTTTTGAACAGTTCAAGCTGGCAGCTTAACTTGCGCGTGACTACAAGACGGAAAGCCGGAACTGTTTTCTTTGCATTGGTGCCTGGTGCATGCACGGTTTCAGTGAAGAGAATCGTTTCACCATCCTTTATCATAAGCCGCCAATCTTTTTGGGGAATATTTTCAATAACACCACGCACGCTGGCGTCCAGGTCTGCCGTTATAGTGAAATCAATGCTGTGCTCCACGCAGTGCTCCATTATTTTCAGTTGATAGCCGGCACTGTCTGAACGGAGGCGTAAGTGCGTGTCCGTCTTGAATTTGTCCTGGCAGTATTCGAGTGTCTCAAGTATATGCGATTGCGGGCTGGCGTTGCCGTTCCGGAACAGGCAGGCAAGGAATACATCCGCTTCCGGGCACCAGGCAAGCATGGGATTGTAGCCTGAGAACTTCTTGTAGGTGAAAGCGGCATTTTCCTTGTCGGATTCTATAAGCGAGGAATCGATGTCTATAGTGGCCGTTTTAAGCTGCTTAAGTGTGAAAGCAGCCGGCACAAGCGCTGCGCGCGCCAAGGCCGCTATTGTTCTGTGGGAAAAGCGTTTGAGGAAAACTCCGATGGTATTTGCGGATGGAACGGAGGTGATGCGCAGTTCCGAAACCGCCGCGTCATTTTTAAGCAGGCGGGTGTCATCCAGGCGTTCGCCGCCCGCGATTATGGTAAGCGCGAGGCTCATTATGTGGTCGGCGCTGGAATAATCGCGTCGGCGTTGCCATAATCCGTTTATGGCGTTCAGATGCTTTATAAGGCCGCAGGAATGCGCCAGGTCGGCGAGAATGGGCAACCCCGCGAAAGAGGTAAGTGAAGAATTAGATTTTTCCACTTTAAAACTGCCTGGTTTATGTCGTATCATAGTATTGGAATGCCTCCTGTGTTGAATTGGAAAGACCACAAGAGGCATTCTATTTTTTTATTGGCGGTGGCGGGTAGAACAATATTTCCCCGGCTTCCGTGTTGGAAGGAGGGCGGCGGGGTGTAACTGGAGGGGTGGCGGCCATGGGTTGGATCGGGCCGAGGAGGAACCGGCGCGAAGTCGCCGGGCCGGCCGCAGGCCCGATGGGCCCCATGGCGGACAGGACCCCGCACTTGCAGCCCGCCGCCATTTTTCCACTTTCACCCATTGGGTGAAATCTTCTCATCAATGACGCAAGCACATTAGCGGAGGATTAGGG
>CAIXBR010000053.1 GCA_903917735.1 uncultured Elusimicrobia bacterium
AACTATAGCGCCGGGGGGACTTTATCGGCAACAATTACGAACGCGGGGTTGGCTACAGGCACCGGCAGTAATAATTTGCCCTACCTAGCGCCGGTGGGTTGGCCCAACGGCTATAATAGTTTTTACATAGGCCGCTACGAGACAACTCAGGGTCTGTGGGCTGACTTCCTTAATACTATACCATCCACCCTAGCGGCCACCCTTCACTACGGCACTGTGGCAAACGGCCACAACATGACCAACAGCGGCACCTATCCCAATAAATACGCGGCAGTTGATCCAAACGCCTCCAAAGTCTTCATGTCACTTGAAGACGCATGGAGATACCTCTCTTGGGCCGGATTGCGCCCGCTAACAGAAATGGAGTTTGAAAAAGCCGGGCGTGACCTATCGCCTGACGCGCGTGTTTATCCCTGGGGAGCCACCCCTGCTGATGGGATAACCTACACCCCGCCAAACGAAGGCGGATTCGCTATAAAGAAATTCGCGAATTCTTACTCCCTACTTACGACTAAGGTTCTGGATGTAGGGCGGTATATGAGCGGCGATGCGTACCGCACAGTGGCGGAAACAGGCGCCTCGCCGTGGGGTATAGCTGATTTAACCGGCAATGCATGGGAGATAACCATAAGTTGTAAATGGGGTACTGCGCCATTAAATGGAGATGGCACGCCCAATCTTCCTGCAAGCTGGCCGGCAACGGGCTCGGATACTGTCGGTTTTCGCGGCGGCTGCAATGGGAGCCAGCCTTTTAATACCGGTCGTGTCTCCGACCGCCCCTACATTGGTGGTATGTGGGACACTCTTCGTAACGGCTCTAGCAACGCTCGCGGTGCCAGGAATCCGTAGGTCAGGGGTCAGTACCGGTAACGGAGTTTCGGGGACAGTATATTTAATTCCGGGGTCTAAGCCGATGTTGAATTAAATATACTGTCCCCAGAACTACAGAACTAAAGGAATCTATGAAGACTGAAGAGAGATTAGAGAGGGCTAAAAAGGTAGCGTCTACCTTTTTGGGGACCTTTGTCTCTCTTTTCCTGATCACCTGCTTCCTGCTACCGGTTGCCTCACACTCTGCTGACTTGTTTCCCGGGCGTGGGTCGTTTATGAGTGCGAACAGTTCGGATGTGGCTTTACCGGCAGAAACAACATCGGTTGGCTTAACCCTTTTAACGCCGTTGGATACAGCGGTGGATGTTTCGCAAAGCCCCAGTTTGAACGCTGTAAGCTCCGGTTACCCGGCTGGCGCGGTCGTGCAGTATCATTTCCAGATTGACACCGCCCAGAGTATGGACTCGCAGGGCACAACCCCCCTATTCGATTTTGACCCGACCGTGGCGCAGACATTCGCGTCCAAGGGAGCGTTCAGCGGGCAGAACGCCGCCGCCGTCGCCGCGAACGACGCTTACACCGGCGTCAGCACGGCTACCTTCGCATTCTACGCAAACACGGGCAAACTTAGCCCCAGTGCGCAATATTACTGGCGCGTTCAAACCAAAACCCCGACTGGTTCTTATGGCGATTGGTCCAGCGTCTATGGTTTTATCACCGGGCGCTTCGCTTCGGCTACTCCAGCAAATAATCTGGCTATAAGCGGGACAACTCTGTACGGCGCTACCAGTGCGGGGCTGGCCAATATAGGCTTTACCATAGCGGAAAACAATGTCTCAACCGGCGTCTCAACCAATGGTGGGGCCTATAACACGGCTGACTGGATATTTGTGAAGTTTTCCACGGCGGCGGGCGCGGACGGCACCTGGAACCATGCCACGCTGACCGGCGGCACGGTGGATGCCGGCGCCACGCTAGCGGCGGCAACCGATAACAGAGGCGTTTTCCTGAACCATACGGCAGTATCCGCCTATTGGACGGCCGGGACTACCGTAACCTGGAATATGGCGGCGGACGGCGTCGCGCTTTCAAAAGTGCGCGTTAAAGTTTTCGCTATCTCCATGGTAAAAGTGCCTACAGGGAGTTTTGTCTATAATGTGAGTAACGTTGGCGGAGGGGCCACAACAGGCAGCACCGCGTATAACAACTATAGCGCCGGGGGAACCTTATCGGCAACAATTACAAACGCTGGGCTAGCCACAGGCACCGGTAGTAATAATTTACCCGCCGGTGCACCGGTGGGGTGGCCTAACGGTTACAATAGTTTTTATATGGCCCGTTACGAGACGACGATGGGCCAGTACGCG
>CAIXBR010000054.1 GCA_903917735.1 uncultured Elusimicrobia bacterium
ATACTATGGCCGGGATAGCCGAGTTTCTCATTGGTATACGGACAACTGCGGAGCAGTTGAGCAGGGAAGAGCGGTGGCGGATAATCTTGAGCAGGATTTTTGCGCGTTTTCTGCGTGGAAGGCCGCTGGGAACCACGCCCCCGGCCCTGGTTTTTCAGTCCTAACTGCCGAATTTAGGTTGAGATATCCCCATAGTGGTTCGACGGGATTGAGTTCAGGGGCATAGGATGGAAAAAATTCCGTCCGGATAATGGGGTGCTTTTCTAACCAAAGGCGAACCGCAACAGATCTGTGTGCTTGCAGCCGGTCCCAGAGAATTATCATTGGGCGCTGTAATTGCCGCAATAAGGCTTTAAGGAAGCGTAAAACGGCTGGAGTCGTGAAGTTGGCATCCCTGCGTAGGGAAAAGTAAAGTCCTACCCGCTGGTACTGCGGCGACAGGGTCAGGGCGGCAATGACGGAGACTTTGCGATACGAACGGGTTTTCTGATAGAGGATAGGCGTGTTGCCTTTCGGCGCCCAGGTCCTGCGGACAAGGGGTGCCATCATAAAGCCTGATTCGTCTATGAAAACGAGATGAGCATTCAGCTTGCGTGTTTTTTTTTAATCCGGGGCCAGTCCACCTTGACCCAGCGCTGGATAGCCTCTTCGTCCCGCTCGCGCGCTCTACGCTCGGGTTTTTGCGGGCTCCAGCCAAGCGAACGCAGCAGTCTGGGAATATGATGAATATGGTACACGACCTTGAATTTATTTTTAATCAGCGCGGCGATTCTGGGACAGGTCCACAAATCCGTGAGGTAGCCCGCGCGGCACGCTCCGAGGAGAAGTTCACGCTCCAGCATTGTTTTGTTATGAGTATTAATCCTCGGAGGGCGGCCAGGGACTGCTTTCGCTTTAATTCCGGTAGCCCCCTGCTTGCGATAGCTTGCTTTCCAGCGGCGAACGGAGCGACGGTCCACCTTGAGCTTTCGGGCGATCTCCACGGGAGGAATCCCTTGATTGAAAAGGATAGCGGCCTGCTGACGACGTTGTTCCAATTGGGTTGGACTGCCATATGGTCTCATGATGGACCTCCAACCTATAGTATAGGACATTACTTAGGAGTCTATTAATAATCACCCGCCTCCTACCCGATCGCCCGCTGAAAAATCAGTTAGGCAGGGCCAGGGTAAGGGCGGAGCCTTTCTGAAGCTGGGATTTGACGAAGACCCGGCCGCCGTGGACTTCGGCTATTTTTCGCACCAGCGCCAGGCCCAGGCCCCAGCCTTCCACCTGGCCGGTGAAAGAGGCCTCTACCTGGTAGAACTTGTTGAAAATATTTTCCAGCTCTTCCCCCGGGATGCCGGGCCCGTTGTCGCCCACCGACAGCAGGGTGTAGTTATCGCGCGCCTGCGCGGAGAGTATCACCAGCTTGTCATGGGCGCAGTTAAACTTTACGGCGTTGTCTATCAGGGCGCGGATGCCCGCGGCCAGCACTTTCCTGTCTGCCTTTATCTTTACCGGCTCCGGCGCGGCTATCTTGATGGTCACGCCTTCTTTATCCCTGAGGGTCTGGCGCGCGTTCTCGGCTATCTCGGCCAGGAATTCAGCGGCGTCAAATTCTATTTTTTCCAGGGATGAAACTTCCAGATTGTCTATGGTAACGAAGTCCAGCAGGCTTTCCACCAGGCCGTTGAGCTTCTGGCCCTGGCCGTAGATGGTCTGCGAAGACTTCTGCACCATTTCCGGCATGTTCTTGGAGAGCGCCTCTTCCCTAAGTATCTGGGCGTAGCCGTTTATGGAGGCCAGCGGCGTTTTGAACTTGTGCGAGATCAGCGACAGGAAGTTCCGGGCCATGCGCTCTTCAAGGCGCTGGGCGGTAACGTCGGAAAGTATCCAGAGCCGGCCCTCAACAGAGGGGTTGCCGTCCTTATCTTCTTTAAAAAGCTTTATTTCGGAGCAATCCAGGTAAAATCTTTTGGGTTTCTCCCTGTAAAGCTCGAAGTGACAGACCGGGTCTTCGCGGCAAAGGACTGAGTCCAGGCCAGGCTTAACCTCGAAATCGGTGAAGGCGCTGTTTATATCGGAGAACTTGTATTTGTCGTGCTCCAGGTAGATCTTGGCGGAGTTGTTGATTATTATTATCTCGCCTGCAACGTCCGTAAGTATGGCGCCTTCCTTTATGCGCTTGAAGACTATCTCCATCTTGCGCTTCTCCTCTTTTACGGAGGAGAACAGCCGCGAGTTCTCTATGGCGATGGCCGCCTGGCTGGCGAAAGCCTCGAAATTGGTCTTGTCGGTCTCGGAGAATTCCCCGTCCACTTTGTTTATGGCCTGGACCACGCCTATCACCTTGCCCTTTATTATCATCGGGCAGGTCAGCAAGGAACGCGTGGTGAAGCCGCTCTTCGAGTCGGCCTTCTTTGAATGGCGCGGGTCGGCGGCAGTGTCGTTTATTATGATCGAGCGGGCTTCCTTGGCGCAGGTGCCGGCTATGCCCTCGCCCAGTTTGAAGCGCATCTTCTGCACGTCCTCGGGCAGGCCGAGGGCGACGTCAAAATAAAGCTCCTGGGTCTTCTCGTCCAGCAGGTAAAGCGAGGCGCGCTCCGCCCCCACCACCCGCGACGCCAGGCGCATGATGGTGGTCAGCAGCTCGGAAATATCCAGTTTAGAGGAAAGCAGCCGGGAGACCATCACCAGCATCTCGAGGCTTTCCTGCGACTGCATTATCATCTGTTCACCGTTCCCTTAAAAGAATAGCTGCAGCAGCAGCTTGTAGTAGCTTTTCCAGGCGGAGCTTTCCTCTTTGTACGCGTTGTAAGCCAGGTCGAGGTTCGTCTTTTCGTTGAGGTTAAGCTTTATGCCGAAAACCGCGGAATTAGCCGTGTCAGCGCTCCTGAAGGATATTTTACTATATCCCGCGTAAATATGACTGTCATATTCCGGTTTCATGTTGCGCGCGATCTGCATCGTCATCGCCCATTCCGGAAGGGACGTTATCTGGCGGAAAACCCCGAGGTAGGCCAGCTCGGACTGGTCCAGCACCGGGGTTCTAAGGTTCGCGTTGGACGCCGTGTCCGGCCTGGTGAAGCCCGCGGCTGACGCTAGAAAAAAGAACTGGCCATAAAAAGACTTCTCCGCCTGTAGTTCGAAGGCGGACTGTGAGAACTTTTTCTCCGTTAGCGTTCCGCCCAGGTCCAGCCTGGCGTCCTGCTTGGCCCAGGCCCCGGAAACTATCAGGTGCGTATAGCTTTCGTCCCCGCCTTCGCTGAGCGAAGCGAGCAGGTACAGTTTGCCGCCGTAGGCGCCGGAGCGCGTAGTGCCGTCCACCGGATAAAGGAAAGGTTTGAGCGAAACGAAATACCTGGGGCCCGAGTACATGAGGGGAAGGCGGAAAGCGTAGATCCTGCTGCGGTAGGCGGCGCTGTCCCTGTAAAAAGAGGCGTTAAGTCCGGTAGTGAAGTTCTTGAGCGGAGTGGTGAATACCGTCAGGGATTCCTTATTGAGACTGTTGGAGCCGGTGACATAGTCGTTTTCCGCCCACCAGCCGGCGCAAGAGGGGAGGACGCTTAAAGCGAAAAGGGCCGCTGCCAGCAGGAATTGTCTCATCGGCTATATTATATATAATAACTTTTCATGCGAGTGCGCGAAAATAAAAAAGCCCCTTTGCCATGCGGCGGGGGCTTTTTTGCCGGTGCGGGCCGGGCTTAGTTGACGGGTTTGAACAGCTGGTTGTACACTGTCTGGCTGACTTTGACCTCTGTTATGTAATAGTACCGGGCCAGGCCGACGGCGTAATCCGCGGCGTTCAGGCCGGTTACGTCAACCGTTACCATGTAGCCGCCGGAATTGTCCTGGAGCGCCGAGGCTTTAAAACCGTTGTCGTTCAGTTCCTTCACGGCGGTGTCTATGCTGAAACCGCGCTGCACCAGGCCGACAAGGGTCTCGTCCATGTCGGGCTGGACGGTGTTCACCGTGATCTTGCGCAGGGTTATCCACTGGTTGGGCTTCCTGTCAGCGGATTTATTGTTGAGGTCGAAGAGCTGGTTGTGCACTTTCTGGCCGACCTTGACCTCGGTTATATAGTAGTAGCGGGCCAGGCCTATGGCGTAGTCGGCGGCGTCCAGGCCGCTTACGTCCGCCAGCACCATGTAGCCGCCGGAATTGTCCTGCACGGCCTGAACTTTGAAGCCGCCTTCGGTCAGTTCTTTTACCACTTTATCTATGTTTTCACCGTGTTTTATCATCCCTACAAGGGTGTCGTTCATGTCCGGCTGGGCAGTGTTGACCGTGATCTTGCGGAGGGTCAGCCACTGGTTGTTCTTTGGAGCTTCGGGGGCCGGCACTTTTATTTCCGGGAGGGTAAATCCTGCTTTGTCGAGGACCTGGCTTTGCGCCGCTGAGGCGGAAATTACGGCTGAAACCGATAAAATGGCCGCGGTGATAAAGGATAAGTTCTTCATGTAGTGGTACCTCCGTGCTTTGTCTGTACATATTCTGCCAGAAAACAGGCTGCCGCACAAAAGGCGTATGGCCCAAGCCGGCGGGGCTTTTTGGACCCTGCCGTCTGGGCCTTTAGGGTAAGCCCGGATTGGGCCTTGCGGGGGTTGACAGGTTAAAGTATTCCTCTTATACTATCTCCGTAAGGCAACCGGAGGATCTATGAAAAAAATTATTGTAGCGGCTCTGTTCTCGGTGGTGTCGCTGTCCGCGGCGGTCAAAGCCGGGGATATCAGCTTTGACGGCGAAAAAAGCGCCGCCGGCCTGGGCTCGGGTTCAGGCGTTCCCGCAGCATCGGCCCCCAAGGCCGCCGCGCCTCGTTCCGTAGCCGGGTCCGCGCCCAAGAAATGGACCATTATGGTCTTCCTGAACGCCAAGAACAACCTTGAGCTGGCCGGCCTCTATAACATCAACCAGATGGAAAAGGTCGGTTCCGACGCCAACGTGAACATAGTGGCGGAACTGGGCCGTATGAACGGCCAGGCGCAGGGGGATACCCATCTGGACGGAGACTGGACCGGCTCGCGCAGGCTCTACATCCAGAAGGACGCGGACGAAAACGTCATAACTTCCCCCGTGGTGGACAAGCTGGATAAGGTCGACATGGGCGACTACAAGCGCGTAGTCAACTTCGTGGCTTGGGCGAAGAAGAACTACCCCGCCCGCCGCTACATGCTGATCCTCTGGAACCATGGTTCGGGCTGGCTGGACCCCCAGCAGACAGCGAAAAGGTTAGAGAAGGCGATGTCCACCGATAAGGGCATCTTATTCGATGACGAGACCAATAACTATGTGCGCACCAAGCAGATAGGCGCCATCCTTAAGGAAGCCGGCAACGTGGACATCCTGGCCTACGACGCCTGCCTGATGCAGATGGGCGAGGTGGCTTTCGAGGTAAAGGACAACACCAAGGTCATCATCGGCTCCGAAGAGACGGTGCCCGGCCTGGGCTATCCGTACAATCTGTTCCTTGGCGCGCTGGCCAAGAATCCGGACATGACCAACGAGGAGTTCGCTAAGAGGACCGTGGCTGCCTTCAAGATGTTCTACGATGCCGCCAAGAAGGGCGCGCAGCTCTCCGCCATCCGCGCCGATAAGCTGGAAGAGTTCGGCGCGAAAATGAAGGCGTTCGCCGCCGCCGCCCAGACCGCCAACGACAGCGCCGCGCTGATCGCGGCCCGCAACGGGGTAATGCGCTATGATATGATAGGCGCTAGTTCCGACCCCAAGATGACCATCAGCTTCTACGGCGACGTGTACCAGTACGCCGGGCTGGTAGCCGCGGCTTCTAAGGACGCGGACGTGAAGGCGAAGGCCGCCGACCTACAGAACTTCATAAGCACGCAGCTGGTTATAGCCAACGGCGGTTCCGGCAAGAACCGCGTGGGCCGCGATCTTTCGGAAAGCCATGGTATCTCGGTGTACCTGCCGCCCGCCGAGACCCGCATCGCGCAGTCGAAGCTGGAAGGCATCTTCGAGGGTAAATATACCGACTATGTGTTCGACGGGGCCACCGGCTGGCATGACTTCGTGACCTTCCTGTACGGCGTGAAGCCGGCCGCGAAAGCCGCTAAGTAACACCGCCATACAGACTAAGGGTCCCCCGGCAACTGCCGGGGGATCTTTTTTTAGGCAGGACGCCAGGGCGGCGCGGGGACCGGAACGCAAAAACGGCGTCGCGCACACGGTGCGCGCGCCTCCCGCTCTCAGCCGCCGCGCTTACGCAAGCGGCGGCTTCCGAGAGGGTTTTGCTAACCCGGTCCCCGTGTCGCCCTGGCGTCAAGCACGTTGGTTTATAGTAAAATTCTACTGTGACGCGCATACTGCTGGCTAATCTGCACGAGTCTCCCGAGAACTTTCATTTTGAGAGGGCGTTCGCCCGGTTTTTTGCCGCGCGCGCGGGGCTGGCCCTGGATATTGTCCACGATTTCGAGCATGACTATGGATTTATTGGCGGCGGTCTGCCGCACGGCGCGCGGCGTCTGAAGTATACGGGGCTGGCGGGGCTGAAAAAACTTTTCAAAGAGCCGTACAGCCTGGTAGTGCTGCTGGATTTTCCGAAGCGTGACCGCTGCGCGCCGGGTTTTGTGTGGCTGGCGAGGGAAGCAGCGGCGGGGAAGAAGGTTTTTGTGGCTAACCACCTTATTCCTATGCCGGGTGATAATTTTACTGGCGCGCTGTCGCGCCGGGTTAAGGCGCTTTCCGGCGTGGACGCGGGCTTCATGCTGGAGTTCGACGACGAGAAGCTCTGGGGGGAGACCGGGCTGGGCGTCGCGCGGCTTTTAAAAAGGGGTTATGCTACGGACTGTGAGTATTACAAACCGCAGGATGCCGCGCCCGGGGCCTATGTGTTCTCTGCCGGCTCTACGGGGCGCGATTTCGAAGCGCTGGCCGCGGGGGTAAAAAAATCCGGTTTAAAATTGAAGGTTTTCAGTGATTCTGCGCCGAAGACGCTGCCGCGTGGCGTCGAGTTCAAGCCGCTGACGAAGAACCTGCACAACCTGCGCGCCGCAGCCGCGGGAGCTTTCGCGGTAGCGGTTCCTGTGCGCGACGGCCATGTGAACGAGGCGGCGGGGAACTCTATAACTTTTCTCTCCATGGCGCTGGGTAAGCCTGTGCTGACGCGGCGTACTCGTTATATGCGCGGTTTTATCAGGGATGGCGTTAACGGTTTTCTTTATTCGAATCTTTCCCCCGAGTCAGTTGCCGGCGGTCTTGCAAGGATAAAATCTCTTTCGCCCGGAAAGCTGCTCCGGCTGGGTGCGGCCGCCCGCTCCGCCATCCTTCGCAAAGCCAGTCTGGACCGTTTCTGTTCTTCACTTCTCAGCAGTTTCCTGAAATGAGAGATATTTACGCGGTTTGTTCTATCTTGCTGTTCACAACCCTGTCATTGGCGGCGGGGGCGGATGTTTATGCTGCGGACGGGGAGGACTTCGGTCATTCGGCTGCGGTGGGGGTGAATTATCCCGGCGCTAATTTTAAGCTGTTCTTTTTGAATAGTTTTGCCGGGGAGATACGGGGGCAATATGCGGACAAGATCTTCACCGGCGGGGCCCGGCTTTATTATTATCCTTCCATTTTCGGTTCCGACAACGCGCGGCTGCGGTCCTTCCTTGGCGCGGAGGCAGATTACATCTCTTTCAAAGGGCATATAAGCAAAGGCAACGGAGCGGCGTTCGGCGCGCTGGGCGGAGTGGAGTGGTTTTTGTCCAGAAGCTTGTCCGTCCAGACCGACGCCGGGCCTTTCTATATCGCGCTTAAAGATAAAGACTCGGCCCTTAAGCAGGGCGGGCTGGAGTTCGTCCTGAATTTCGCCGCTAATTTTTATTTCAAATGAGAAAACCGCTCCTTTTCCTGCTGTTGGCCTCCAATTTCTCATTGGCCGCCTATGCCGGTCTGAGCACTGGTTTGCCGGGCGCGGTAAAAAAACAGGTGGCCAAGCTGAACGATAAAGTGCTGTCCGCCGCAAGAACAAAGAGCATGCCCGCGTCATTTTCCGGCCAGGCCGGCAACGGCGCGGCTGAAATTACCTGGGCGCCCGTGCCCGGGGCTTCCTCCTACAATTTATATTGGGGCAACACGCCTCAGCTGCAGGCCGCGCGGCCGCTGAATAAAACGGCTCAGGTGACAAGCCCTTATCTCCTTACGGGGCTGACTAACGGCGCGGTTTACTATTACGCCGTTTCATCCGTATCCGGCGGCCTGGAGTCCGACTTGACGCCTGTATCACAGCTGGCCCCCTCGGTTTCGCTGCCCCTGCGCCCGGAAGGCGTTTCGGGCGCGGGCGGCTCCGGGCAAATAACCCTGACCTGGGGCACTATCCCTGGAGCCGCCTCTTATAATATTTATTGGGGTTGCGCGCCGGGAGTAACAAAAGCTTCAGCTAAGGTCCTCGGCGCAGTCAGTCCGTACGCGCATACCGCCCTGGCGTACGGGCAGAGATACTATTACCGCGTGTCCGCGCAGAACGCGGCTGGCGAGTCGCTACTTAGCGGGGAAATATCCGCCGCTCCGCTGCTGGCTTTGCCGCTGAATGTCGCCGTTTCCACCGGCAACTCGCAGAACACCATTTCCTGGACCGCGGTAAGCGGTGCCGCGGCGTACAATATCTATTGGGGAACCTCGGCGGGCATAACTAAAACTTCGGCTAAGATCCCAGGCGTGGCCGGCCCTTATGTGCAAACCGGGCTGACTAACGGGCAGGCGTATTACTACCGTGTGGCGGCTGTTAATGCTGCGGAGGAATCCGGCCTGAGCGCGGAAGTGTCAGCGCTGACGGCGCCGGACGCGCCGCATAACGCGGCTGTCGTGGCAGGCGACGGGCAGAACACGATCTCCTGGGACAGCGCTGTGGGCGCCTTGTCTTATAACCTCTATTGGAGCACCGCGACGGGCGTGAGCAAAGCCTCGGCCAGGGTCTTAGGCGTGTTCAGCCCTTGCGAACATACGGGCCTGACGAACGGGAAGACATATTACTACCGGCTGACGGCAGCGAACGCGGCGGGTGAGTCGGCCTTGGGCGCAGAGATGTCGGGTACGCCCAAGGTGCTGCTGATGCCGGACGCGCCGCTGAACGCGGCAGTAACGTCAAGCAACGGGCGGAACACGGTTTCCTGGGATGCCGTTACGGATGCCGCGTCTTATAATATCTACTGGGCCGTTTCGGCGGGGATAACAACGTCTTCCGCAAAGATTGGCGGCGCCGCCAGCCCCCATGCGCATGCCGGGCTGACGAACGGGCAGGCGTATTACTACCGCATATCGGCGCAGAACGCTGCCGGCGAATCCGGCCTTAGCGCGGAAGTTTCAGGCACGCCCGGCATTATCAGCGGCGACAGGCTGTGGACCCGACAGCTTGGCTCTAACTCAGCGGATAATGGCTACGGCGTAGCGGCGGACTCTCATGGCAATATCTTCGTCGCCGGGCGTACCAACGGCGGGCTTGATGTGAATACGAATGCCGGCGATTATGATATCTTCGTGGCAGGCTATGACTCCTCCGGAGTCAGGCAATGGACCAAACAGTTAGGGACAGCCGCGTACGAGGAAGGCCGGGGCGTGGCAGCGGACGCTTCCGGGAATATTTATATTGCCGGGCGCACGGCCGGCGGACTGGACGGGAACACGAACGCTGGGGATTCCGACATGTTCCTGGTGAAGTACAGCACTTCGGGAGCCAAGTTGTGGACTAAGCAGCTGGGGACGACGGCCTATGATGAGGGACGGGGCGTGGCGACGGATCCTTTGGGAAATATTTATGTGACCGGGAACACGGTCGGCGGGTTTGATGGGAACACGAACGCGGGCGGGAGCGATATCTTCCTGGTCAAATATGATGCCTACGGCTTAAAGAAATGGGCCAAGGAATTCGGGACGCCTTCGGCTGATTTCGGTTCGGGCGCGGCCACGGACCTTTCCGGGAATGTTTATGTCACGGGGTATACTAACGGCGGGCTGGACGGGAATGCGAACTCTGGCGGTTACGATATGTTCGTGGTGAAGTATAGTACTGCCGGCGCGAAGTTGTGGACGCGGCAGCTTGGGACGATCGGCTCGGATTTCGGTTCTGGCGTGGCGGCGGACACCTCCGGGAATGTCTATGTTGCGGGGTACACTAACGGCGGTATTGGGGGAAATACTAACGCCGGGGATTACGACGCGTTCCTAGTGAAGTATAGTACGGCCGGCGTGAGGTTATGGACGAGGGAGTTCGGGACGTCCGGCTACGATGAGGCCCGCGGCGTGGCCGTGGATCCTTCCGGTAACGTTTATGTTTCCGGGTCCACGGCTGGAGGTCTTGATGGCAATGTGAACTCCGGTGGTTACGACGCCTTCCTGGTCAAGTTCGACCCCTCGGGCGTCAAACAATGGACGAAACAGCTGGGCACTGCCTCCTCCGACATGAATTTCGGTGTAGCCACTGACCCTTCTGGCAACGTTTACACCGTAGGCCAAACCGAAGGCGACCTTGCCGGCAACACCAACGCCGGCGCCCAGGACGTCTTCCTCTCCAAGTACTCACAATAAAAACGGAAGGGATGATCCACGAGATGCCCAGGCCCTCTCCGGTTACCATCTGTCCTACCGGGGAACTTTCAAGGTCGCAATTCGTGACCTTGAAGCGGGGGTAAAATATAAAATACCTGCCGTTCGCTTTGGTAGAATAGTTGGGACAAGGGGGGACGCCCGTTTTAAATTAGGGGTGATGTGCCTTTATGAGTATACGGCTTGTAAAAGAGAATGACTGTGCTGATTGGGCGCAGATGAGAGAGGCCCTTTGGCCGGCAGGGCCGGGAAGGCATGCCGGGCAGATCGCTGATTTCTTTGCCGGCAAACGGAAAGAGCCGCTTGAAGCACTAATTGCTTTGGACGGGCAAGGAAAGGCCGTGGGTTTTATCGAACTTTCTATTCGGGCCTATGCGGAGGGCTGTGATACGGACCGTGTTGCATATGTTGAAGGCTGGTATGTTAAACCAGAGGTTCGCCGGTCCGGAATCGGTGCCGCACTGGTCCGGGCGGCGGAGGCATGGGCAAGAACTAAAGGTTGTACGGAGTTTGCCTCCGACACCGAAGCTGATAATAACATGAGTGTAAATGCACATCACGCTGTCGGGTTCGAGGAAGTCGGTACTATCCGTTGCTTCAAAAAAACACTCTAAACATTAAATTGTGGGTGAATAAAAATCTCTTTACCGCCGAGGAAGCCCGGCGGTTTGTTTTTGGTGGGGGATAAATAGACCGGCAAAGTTTTGGGAGGGGGACTGGTGGGGGGATGGGTTCGGCGGGACTTCTCGGGGTGGAGCAAAGCGACACCTTCCCGCCCGAGGCTTGCGCAGCGCCGAAACCGGGTGGACTTTACTTCTCGCTTTGCTACGGACACCGCAGTGAGTATGAGGCGCGCGCACGGTGAGGACCGGCGAAGAGCGAAACATAATTATGTTTCGCGTTCGGTCCGCAAGGCCGCAGGCAATTTCCTGCGTAAGCGAAATTGCCGAGGCGGGGTCGCGGAAAACCGCTATGCGGCTTATCCGTGACTGCGCGACGCCGGTCCCGACTGGCCCATACCCCCGCCAGTCTCCCGACTGGGCATCCTGTTGGATACAGTTGAATTGTGTCGCTTCGCTCCACCCGCGGTTCGTTACCCAAAGCCACTACTTCGTCGGGAGAAAGGCGCGGTTGCTCTTTATTTGTTAGAATTTCTGTGCAATACTCCAAATTGAGCAGGCGGCAAGGGAACCATCTATGGATCAAATCCTTATCTTGGACTTTGGCAGCCAGTACACTCAGCTTATCGCCCGCAGACTGCGCAGCCTGCGGGTTTATTGCGAAATACTACCATTCAGCGCCACCGCCGAGGACATCCTGTCCCGCTCGCCCCGCGGCATCATCCTCTCCGGGGGCCCGTCCAGCGTCTACGACGCCGACGCCCCAAAACCCGACCTCGCAATCCTCAACCTCGGAGTGCCCATCCTCGGTGTCTGCTACGGCATGCAGCTCATAGCTCGCGAATACGGCGGCACCGTCTCAAAAGCCGCCAAGCGCGAATACGGCCTCAGCAAACTCAAAATACTCAAGGGATCGCGCCTCTTCAAAGGCATAAACGGCGCTGTCAGTGTCTGGATGAGCCACGGCGACGAAGTAAAGAAAGCCCCCGCCGGCTTCCACGTAACCGCCCGCGCCGGCGGTTCCGATATCTCCGCCATGGAGAACCCGGACCTGAACCTCTACGCCCTCCAGTTCCATCCCGAAGTGCACCATACCGAGCACGGCACCAAAATGCTCGAGAACTTCGCGCGCGGCATCTGCGGCTACAAAGAACACTGGACCCCGTCCTCCTTCCTTTCCGAGAGCATCGCCGAAATAAAGAAGACTGCCGGCGGCAAAACCGTAATCTGCGGCCTGTCCGGCGGCGTGGACTCCTCCGTGGCCGCCGTGCTCGCACACAAAGCCATCGGCAAAAAGCTCAGCTGCATCTTCGTGGACACCGGCCTGCTGCGCCACGGCGACCGAGAGCGCATGAAAGAAGTCTTCCAGGATAAGTTCGGCTACAGCCTGCGGATAGTGGACGCCTCCGCGTTGTTCCTTGGCCGCCTGAAAGGCGTAACCTCCCCCGAGAGAAAGCGCAAGATAATCGGACATACCTTTATAGAAGTATTCGACAAAGAAGCGAAAAAAGTCCGCGATGCCGCTTTTCTCCTCCAGGGGACGCTTTATCCCGACGTTATAGAATCCGTCTCCGTGAAAGGTCCCTCGGCCGTCATCAAGAGCCATCACAACGTGGGTGGCCTGCCCGCCAAAATGAAGCTGGGCCTGATAGAGCCGCTGCGCTACTTCTTCAAAGACGAAGTGCGCGAACTGGGACGCAGCCTGAAGATCCCGGAGCCAGTGCTGATGCAGCATCCCTTCCCAGGGCCAGGCCTCGCCATCCGCGTGCTGGGCGAAGTTACCCCCGACAGATTAAAAATTCTCCGCGAAGCCGACCGGCTTATGCGTGAGGAGATACAGGCCGCCGGCTGGTACCCGAAGATCTGGCAGGCTTTCTGCGTGCTGCTGCCGGTACGCTCCGTGGGCGTGATGGGCGACGAACGGTCATACGAGTACACCATCGCCCTGCGCTGCGTCAGTTCCGTGGACGGGATGACCGCGGACTGGTCCAAGCTGCCCCACGACCTGATGCATAAAATTTCTTCCAGGATAGTCAGCGAGGTGCGCGGCGTCAACCGCGTGGTCTACGACATCACCTCCAAGCCGCCCGCCACCATAGAGTGGGAGTAGAAGGGGAGCCGCGAGATGCGCAGTCGGGTTGGCCGGGGTATTGCCCTGCGAACCCGGACCGAGGGAACCCTTGCGTCGGTTCCCCCCGCCTTGGGAAATTATGGCGGGGCCCCCTTCCGCAACGGGTTCTCAGGGCAATACCCCGGCCAGCCCTCCGTGCCGCTGGCGCGGCAAGAGAGGTGGGGTAACGAATAAGGATTTCCGGATCTCATATTAGGAGGTAGGCAATGCTTCAGGATAATATACAGCTGGGCCTTACGTTCGACGATGTGCTGCTGCTGCCGGCCAAGTCGGACGTCATGCCGAAGCAGACCGGCATCCACACCCGCCTGACCGCGAAAATAACCCTCAATATACCGCTGATCTCCGCCGCTATGGACACCGTTACCGAGTCAGCCCTCGCCATAGCGATGGCGCGCGAAGGCGGCCTCGGCATAATACACCGCGCCATGCCGGCGCACCAGCAGGCGCTGGAAGTAGCCAAAGTGAAAAAGCACGAAAGCGGCGTAATAACCAACCCGGTAACGATCTCTTCCGGTGAGACCTTGAAGGACGCGCTGGAGTTGATGCGCAAGCACGGGATCTCCGGCCTGGTGGTGGTTTCGCAGGGCAAGCTGGCCGGCATCCTTACCAACAGGGATGTGCGGTTTGAAAAAGACCTGGACAAGAAGGTGGCCGCCGTGATGACAAAAAAAGTCGTCACCGCCAAGGTGGGCATCACCCTTGAGCAGGCCGAGAAGATACTGCACGAACATCGCATAGAGAAGCTGCCCCTTGTCGACAGGAACGGCCAGTTGAAGGGCCTGATAACGACCAGGGACATGATGAACACCAAGGATTACCCCGACGCCTGCAAAGACCGCGCCGGGCGGCTACGGGTAGGGGCGGCCATAGGCGCCGGCGACGCGGCTATAGAGCGCGCGGGCGAACTGGTGGCGGCCGGGGCCGACGTGATCTCCCTGGATTCAGCTCACGGCCATTCCGCCAACGTGCTGAAAACCCTCAGGGAAGTGAAGCGCCGCTACGGCGTTGAAGTGATAGCCGGCAACGTGGCCACTTACGAAGGCGCGCTGGACCTTATAAAGGCCGGCGCCGACGCTATAAAGGTGGGCATTGGCCCCGGCTCCATCTGCACCACTCGCATAATCTCCGGCGTGGGCGTGCCCCAGCTGACCGCGATAAAAGAATGCTGCCGCGCGGCCTCAAGACGCCGCATCCCTGTGATAGCCGACGGCGGCATAAAGTTCTCGGGTGATATTACCAAGGCCATAGCCGCCGGCGCCGACTGTGTCATGCTTGGCACGCTGCTGGCCGGCACCGAAGAGGCGCCCGGCGATATCATCCTTTACCAGGGCCGCAGCTATAAGGCTTACCGCGGCATGGGTTCTGTCGGCGCCATGGAAGCCGGCTCCAAGGACCGCTACGGCCAGGCCGGCGTGGAAAAAGATAAACTGGTCCCGGAAGGCATTGAAGGCCAGGTGCCATACAAGGGCTCCGTCGCCGACATCGTGCACCAGCTTACCGGCGGCCTGCGCTCCGGGCTGGGCTACTGCGGCTGCAAGGACCTGGCCGAGCTGCGCAGGAAAGCGCGCTTCGTGCGCATCTCCAACGCCGGCCTGAAGGAAAGCCACGTCCACGACGTGAAGGTGACCAAAGAAACCCCGAATTACGCGCGTAACGATTAGGGCGCTTCCCGCCGAAGAGGACCGCCGGGGAAACCCGGCGGTTCTGCTTTGTATGGAGGTTAGGCGGTAAAATTATACAGCGTGAAGGCGTGAAAAAGCCCCGCGGAAGGCCGCGGGGCTTTTGTTCACGGCCGGGATAACTGCGCCGGCTTTCCTGTTTACTTCAGCAAGTCGCCGCAGGAGGTCATGCTGCGGACCGCGTTCAGGGCGTAGTCCTTGGCCTGCTGGGCATTGTAGTTAAGGCCGCTGCCGCTGTAGGCGAAGCTGTACTGCCGCGCGTACTCGGCTTTGATGTTCTCTATCACCGGGATATCGCCGCAGTAGCCGCGCTCATTCCAGGCCCGCGCGCCGCTCACCGCGTCGTTGGCGTTGTCGTTCATATAGCTGCCGGAGTAGAAGAGCGTGTAAACTGCCTGATAGGCAGTTTTCCAGTTCTCTATCTGGGGCACCGTCATACGCTCCGCGTACTGCAGGGCGTAGTCCCTGGCGTCATTGGCGTTCATGTTCATGTAAGAGCCGCTGTAGGCGTAAGTGTTGAGCGCGGTATAGCGGGCCGAATATTCACGGATAGTGCCGCAAGCGTGGGTCTGGTTGTAGTTCAGCGCCCAGTCGGTGGCCTGGCCGTCGTTATAGTTTATGCCGTTGCCGGAGTAGGCGAAGTTCTTGGCCGCCGTGAACTGGGAGTGGTCGAAGTCCTGGCAGTAGCCGCGCAGGTCGCCGCCCTGTACTGGCTGCGGGGGCATCGGGGGCTGCGGATGCCAGGGCTGGGGCGGATAAGGCTGCGGAGGGAAAGGCTGGGGGGGCATCGGGGGCTGCGGGTGCCACGGACCTGGCTGAGGACCGGGTTGCGGATGCCAGGGCTGGGGCTGGGGTCCGGGCTGCGGATGTATCTGCTGGGGAGGATTGGGCATCGGCGGATTAGGATGATTGTTGAAGCCGGGGCCGTTGTGGTTGCCGGGGCCATTCTGGCCGGGGAAGCCGTGGTCCTGAGGGCCATGCCCCTGCATACCAGGGGCTTTAGATTCATCTATAAGGGTTTGAACCTCGCTGATCTGGTCATCGAAAGAAACGGCCGCTACGGCAAAAGCCGAGCGCGCATAGCATGTAAGCGCCAGAACAGACATCACCGCGATAAGATTTGCTTTTTTCATTCAGTATCTCCTCCCCGGAATTAACTGCTGCATACATAGTGTACCATCCGCGGCGAAACAATGAATGAGCCGAAGGTCCGCCTTTCTTTGAGAAAGCGGCCCAGGCGCCGTACCCCGGAATACCTATTGATGAATATCAACCGCGGAAGAATAACACGTCGGGAAAGCGATAAACTACCCCAAGGACAAAGACCTATACCATCGCGCCGGTGAACTGCATGCGGTACATTTCGGAATAAAAGCCGTTGGCGGCCATCAGGGAGTCGTGGCTGCCGGTTTCCACTATCCTGCCGTTGCTCATCACCAGGATAAGCCCCGCGTCGCGGATAGTCGAAAGCCGGTGCGCGATAACGAAGGAAGTGCGGCCCTTCATCAAAGCCTTCATCGCCTTCTGCACGATGACCTCGGTCCGCGTGTCCACGCTGCTGGTGGCCTCGTCGAGAATAAGAATGGCCGGGTCGGCCAGGATGGCGCGCGCTATCGTGAGAAGCTGCTTCTCGCCCTGCGACAGGTTCGAAGCTTCTTCGTTCAGGATGGTATTGTAACCGTCCGGCAGCGCTCTTATAAAATGGTCCGCGTGCGCCGCCTTCGTCGCCTCATAAATCTGCGCGTCCGCCGCGTCCTCCCGCCCGTAGGCGATATTTTCCTTTATGGTCCCGTTGAACAGCCATGTATCCTGCAGCACCATGCCGAACATGCGGCGCAGGTCCGCGCGCTTCAGGTCCTTGATGTCCGTGCCGTCCACCGTGATCCTGCCACCCTGCAGCTCGTAGAAGCGCATCAGCAGGTTCACCATCGTCGTCTTGCCTGCCCCGGTCGGGCCCACAATGGCCGCCGTCTGGCCGGAGCCCACCGCTATGCTCAGGTCCTCGAACACCGCCCGGTCTTCCCGGTAGCCGAACTTGACCCTGTCGAAAACTACGGCCCCTTCCGGCTTTTCCAGCGGCTTCAGGTCCCGCCCGTCCGGGACCTCCTCGGCCTCGTCCAGCATCTCGAACACGCGCTCGGCCGAAGCGGCGGTCGACTGCAGCATGTTGATGAAGCCGGCGCTCTGGGCCACCGGCTGGGTGAACATCCTGATGTACTGGATGAACGCCTGCACGTCGCCCAGTGGCAGCCTGTTTTTCGCCACCAGGATGCCGCCCGCCACGCAGACCACCACGTAGCCAAGGTTGTTTATGAAGTTCATCATCGGGAAGATGAAACCTGAGATGAACTGGGACATGCGTCCCGAAACGTAGAGTTTTTCGTTTATCTCCTCGAAAGTCTCGATGGCCTTTTTCTCGTAGCCGAACGCCTTCACCGTTTTGTGGCCGGAGTACATCTCCTCCACGTGTCCGTTCAGCCGGCCGAGCTCCCGCTGCTGGTCCTTGAAATACCTCTGCGACCTTTTCGCTATCGTTATCGTCACCGCGAAGGAAAGCGGCAGTGTGAAGATGGTGATAAGGGTAAGCACCGGGCTGATCACCAGCATCATGACGACCGCGCCGACTATGCCGATGGCCGACGAGAGGAGCTGCGGCAGCCCCTGCGACATGCCGGTGCCGATATTGTCGATATCGTTGGCGACGCGGCTCATGATCTCGCCGTGCGTGCGCGAGTCGAAGTACTTCAGCGGCAGCCTTGAGAACTTGGCGTCCACGTCCTGCCGCAGGCGGAACATGGTCTCAAGGGCCATGACGGAGAGCGCGCGCTGCACTATGTAGATGAAGGCCGCGCTGGTGAGGTACAATCCCGCGAGCCCCAGCAGCGCGTGCATAATGAAGGTGAAATCTATGGCCGCGCCCGGAGCGTGGGCCAGTTTCGCCGCCGCTCCCTCGTACAGCCTGGTGATCACCGCGCCGATGACTTTCGGGGCGATAGTGGTAAGCACGGCGCCTACGGATGTAAGGACGAACATCAGTATGAGCCGGGCGCGGTAGAGCTTCAGCCGCGCCGCCAGCCGCTTCACCGTGCCTTTGAAATCCCTGGCTTTTTCCACGGGGCCGCCCATCATGCCCCTGGCGCCGAACATGGGGCGCGGGCCCGCGGCCGGCTTAGGTTGGCTGCCGCTCATGACAGCTCCTCCCTGGAAAGCTGGGAGTAGACTATTTCCCGGTATACTTCGCAGTCCCGCATCAGGTCTTTATGCGGGCCCACGCCGGCTACGCGGCCCTCGTCCAGCACCACTATCCTGTCCGCGCTCATCACCGACGTCACGCGCTGCGCCACGATCAGCACCGTCGCGCCCGCGGTCTCTGTTTTCAGGGCCGCCCTGGCCGCGGCTTCGGTCTTGAAATCCAGCGCTGAAAAACTGTCGTCGAAAATATAGATATCCGGCTTCCTGGCCACCGCCCGCGCGATGGACAGCCTTTGTTTCTGCCCGCCCGACAGGTTGACGCCGCCCTGGGAGATCAGCGAATCCAGGCCGTCCTTCATGCCGGCGATGAACTCGCCCGCCTGCGCTATGTCGGCGGCTTTCCGCACGGCGGCGTCGTCCAGGTTCGCGCTCCCGAACCGGATATTCTCCCTCACGGTGCCCGTGAAGAGCACGGCCTTCTGGGGTACGAAGCCGATCCTGGAGCGCAGGTCCTGCTGGGTCAGCCCGCGCACGTCCGCGCCGTCCACCAGCACGCTGCCGCTGCCGGCGTCGTAGAACCTCGGGATCAGGCCCATCAGCGTGGACTTGCCCGAGCCCGTGCCGCCTATTATCGCGGTGACCTCGCCGGGCCCGGCCGCGAACGAGACCCCGCTTACCGCGTCCTGCTCCGCGCCGTGGTACCGGAACGAAACGTCCCTGAACTCGACGTGCCCGCGCGAGGCCGCCGCGGCCTCCGGCTTCTCCGGGTCTTTTATGCCGGGCTCGGTATCCAGCACCTCGTTTATCCTTACCGCCGACGCCTGCGACCTGGGGATCATGATGAGGAGCATCGACAGCATCATCAGGGAGAAAAGGATCTGCAGCACGTACTGCGTGAAGGCCATGATGTCGCCCACCTGCATGCGCCCGGCGTCCACGCGCAGCCCGCCGAACCAGATGATGGCGAGCAGCGTGAAATTCATGACGATCATCATAGCCGGCATCAGCGCGTTCATCAGCACCGCCACCTTGAGCGAAGTTTCCGTCAGGCCGCGGCTGGTCTTTTCGAAGCGCTCGGCCTCGTGGGCCTCGCGGCCGAAAGCGCGCACTACCCTTATGCCGGACAGCTTCTCCCGCACCACCATGTTCAGCCTGTCCACCCGTTTCTGCATTTCCCTGAAGAGCGGCACGCCCATGGCCGCGATGCCGGCTATTATGACGGCGAGCACTGGTATCGCCACGGCGAAGACCACAGACAGGTGCGCGTCCCTGGTCACCGCCATGATTATCCCGCCGACGCACATAATGGGGGCCCGCACCATGATGCTCAGCATCATCACCACCGACTGCTGCACCTGCGTTACGTCGTTGGTGGTCCTGGTGATCAGCGAAGAGGTGCCGGCCGTGTCGAATTCGTGCAGGGAGAAACTTTCGACTTTCGAGAATATTTTACTGCGCAGGGTGCGGCTGAAGTTCAGCGCCACTCCGGAAGAGAGGTAGTTGCCGGCGGCGGAGCAGCTGATGCCGAAGAGGGCGATAGCCAGCATCACCCCGCCGACGCGAACGATGTACGAGATATCGCCGGAGACTATGCCCTTGTTCACGATGTCCGCCAGCAGGGTGGGCAGCGACAGGTCCGCCATCGCCTGCAGGAAGAGCAGCAGCAGGATGGCCAGGATCTTGCCGGAATGGGGCCTTAAAAATCTGAAGAGTTTCAGCATAAAAACGCGGGAATTGCGGGGACCGGAACTTATATCTTACAAAATAGCGCGGCCGGGCCGGGCGAGGGCGGCAAAAAAAAAGACAGCGGGGTCGGCCGCTGTCCTCTTTTGTCAGGCGAGGCGTTAATCGCCCTGGAACTTGGGCTTGCGCTTTTCGGTGAAGGCTTTGATGCCTTCCTCGTAGTCGCCGCTGTTGTACACCTTGCGGCGCAGCGCCTGAATGCGCTCGAAAGCTTCCGGGCTGATGGGGTGCGCGTCCGAAAGTATCCGGAACTGCTCCTTTATAACGGAGACGGCCAGCGGGGAATTGGCGGCTATGGATTTTGCCAGCTCCAGGGTGAACTGCTCTATCTCGCCGGAGCTCACAAGATGGTTCAGTATCCCGAAGTGGTAGGCGCGCTCGGCTTTTACCGGCGCCGCGGTAAAGAACATCTCCTTGGCGATGTTGCTGCCCACGCGGTTTATGAAGTGCATTATGCCTGAAGCGTTGTAAGGCAGGCCCATCTTTACCGGCGTGATGGCGAAGGCCGAGGTCTCGTCGCCCACGGCCATGTCGCAGGTGACGGCCAGGTCCGTGGCGCCGCCCCACACGCTGCCCTGTATCATGGCTATGACGGGGCCGGGGTAGTTCTGTATGGCGCGGAAGGCGGTTTCCATGGGGCTGTCATAGGCTAGCGGGTCGTGGTGGACTTTAGGAAGCTGCGTTATGTCGTGGCCGGCGGACCAGACCTTGGCGTTCTTCTCGGCGCGGAGTATGATGACCGGGACTCTTTTTGTTTTGAAGTCTTCCAGCGCCGCGGATATTTCGGCGCAGAGTTCGAGGCTGAGGGCGTTGCGGCGGGCGGGGTTGTTCAGCGTGAGCACGCCGATCCCGTCCTTAATGTCTTTCAATATAAGGGTCATGTTCGTCTCCGGGGCTGCGCAGTTTGCGGTCTGGACTAATTGTATAATTTTGAGATGAAGATTTTGACCGCTTTATTCTGCTTTTTGATCTACGCGGCGCCGGTTTTTGCGCAGGCGGACGCGCAGGTAGAGAAGGCGGCCCGCGAACTTTCGCTTAAGGTGACCGGGAAACCGGAGGGGCTGGAAAGCCTTTTTGACAGAAGTTTCTTCGGCAATATCTCTATTGAAAGGTTCAGGGGTATGCTCTCGGGCATTTACCGCGACAACGGGCGGGTTACCGAAGTGCGGCTTGAGAGCGCCGGGCCGGGCCTGACCGGGCATTTCATCTACTGCACGGATAAGGGCTTCGAAATCCCGGCGGCCCTGTCCCTGGACCCCGAAAGCGGCAGAATAATCGGGCTGTTCTTTAAGGCGGCCCGTAAAAAGAGCGCGGCTCTCGCGCAGGCGGCCGCCGGCCTGTCCGCCCTGCCGGGCAAGACCGGCCTGTTCGTTGTGCGGCTGGGCAGTGAGCCGGTGACATTGGCCGCCCTGAACGAAAAAGAATATTTTGCCGTAGGGCCCGTGGCAAACCTGTACGTGCTCGGCGGCATGCTCGAAAAGGGGATGTTCTGGAACAAGGTTCTAAGGATCAGGGAGGAGGACCGGTCCCTGCCGCCGGGCCGTCTGCGGGATTGGCCCGCCGGGTCCACGGTTACCGTCCGGGAGCTGGCCGCCATGATGATCTCCGAGAGCGACAATATCGCAGCCGATACGCTTATTTCCGCTCTGGGGCGCCGGAGGTTAGAAGCGGCCCTGCCGGGGCTGCGCTATTCCAGCCCCGCGCTGCTGCGTCCGTTCCTGAAAACTTCGGAGATGCTCCGCCTCAGGTCCGACACGGGAGCTTCCCTGAAATATCTTAACCTTCCGGCGGAAGAAAAATATATTTTTTTATCCGGTCTTGGCAGGGCGCCGCTCTCCCCGGAACTGCTCAAACGCAGTCCTTTCGGCGTGGATAAGGCCGATTGGGTGGCGTCCCCTGCGGATATCTGCGGTCTTATGGGCTATTTCGCCGATTCCGGGAGTGCGGAGGCGCTGAAAATACTAGCTTTGAACCCCGGCATCAGCTTGCCTGAAGGGAAAATAACCTACGCCGGCTACAAAGGCGGCTCCGAGCCGGGCGTACTTTCGGCGGCCTGGCTTTTAAAGAACGGCGGGGGGGAATGGTTCTGCGTCGCCGCCTCCTGGAACAGCGAGAAAGAGGACTTGGAAGAGACGAAATTCTCCGGGCTGCTGCGCGATGCCATAAAAGCCGTAGGGGTGATCTAGCGGCCCCGGCGGCCCTTGACAAAGGCCGGACCTGCCTGTAAACTTTAAATAGAGGTTTTCCGGAAAGCGGGGACTAATTCATGAAGCTGAAGATCAAAGCGGTTCTCCCGGCTATGCTGGGCGCGGCTCTGGCCGCGCTCCTGCTGGCGCCCATGTCCCCTGCCGGGGTTCTCACGGAGCCGGAATCGCAGATAGTAGTGGACTGCAGAAAGAACATCACCCCGCCCGCGGGAGAACTTTCCCCGGTGAAAGCGGCGCAGTGTGTGGACAAGTTCAATGCCAACGGCGGCGCGCTGATGGAGAAGCTCAAGACGGATTTCCCGGTGCTGGTGGTGGAAGTGGTGGCCAGGAATAACGCGCTGCTAGACCTGCAGTCCATGATCACCAAATATGACGGGATAAACCTCGCCAAGTCACTTTCCCGCGTGATAGAGAACCCTGACTGCGTACCCTGCAAAATGGGGCTGGGGCCTGCGCCCGAGAAACTTTCCCCCTGGGTGCAGTCGCATTTCTCCTCCGACCTTTACGGCTGGTACAACTGGTCGGTGCGCTCCTGGAGCGCCATAGGCAATATGCGCGCCGGCGCCATGTCCGGTCCTGATTACAAATATACCCCCGAGTCCTGGGGCGCCCTCACTCTGCTGAAGCGCTACGATAATCTTCACGATTGGGCCAAAAAGGAAACGGACCGCCTGGCGGCTTCGGCTGCCTTGGCCGGCGGAGAGAAGTCCGCGGCCACTGATTTCAAGGCTTCGGCGGATAATCTCAAGATAGATCTTGAGCCGTTGAACGACAGGGCCACCATTAAAAAACTGGACGATATGCTGAAGGACCTTTCCGGCAAGGCTTCCGCCTTAAAGCCGGTCAAGCCGTCCGCCGCCGACCAGAAAGCGGGTGAGATGACGGCGTCCGCCAGCAACCTGGCCGCCTCCATGGCCGCCGGCGGGGGTAAGGGCTATCTGGACCACGGTTTCGACAACGCCCCGGTCGTAGCGGGCGCCGCCGCCGCGGCAGCCCCTTCCAAGACAAAGGATTTTAAGGGCGTACCTATAACCAAGGGGCAGGCCGCGCAACTGGCCTCCAGGCTGGCGTCCGTAAAGGACGGAAAAATGCAGGGCCTCCTGGCGTCCGAACTTAAGGGCACAAAAGCCGGGGATGAGATAATCGCTTTCTACGAAAACCCGAAATACGCCAAGAGCGGCACCAATAAGATGAGTCTCGGTTTTACCAAGGGGAAAGACGAACTGAAAGGGGCAATAGGCTGGTGGTCCGGCTCCGCGCAGGAGCTTAGGATAAACAGCGACGTTGTGAACGCCTATACTAGGGAGAGGGGGATAACCCCGGCGCAGCTGCTGAAGGACCCGCAGCTGCTTAAGGACTTTACCACGTATGTGGCCCCGGTCTTCGTCCACGAGAGCACGCATCAGCGCCAGGGAGCGTGGATCGCGGAGAACGGCCTGGACTATAACACGTACAAGGGAAAAAAATCCGCCCCCTACCAGATGGAGATGGAGACCGAGGCGTTCGGCATGGATGCGGCTTTCGTGGCGGAGAAGACCCAGAAAGGCGGGGCCGGGTACTTGAACAAGATCGCGTGGTGGGACAGGGCGGACGCGGAACGGTACCTTGAGGACGGCGTGGAAGGCATAAGGACCGAGAAACATACGTACGACTACTACGCCAAACATACCGATTCCATTCCCGGCGCGGCTTCCAAGGAGCTGCAGGCCGCCACTTACAGCGCCCGGCGGGTGGTCTACCTTGAGAACAAACTGAAGACCACCCCCGGTGAGATGACGGCGAAGGACCGCGCGGAACTTAAAAAGTGCAAAGAGGAACTGGATACGCGGTTCAGCTGGTACAGGCAGGTGCTGAAGAAATCCAAAGACGACGAGCTGAAACTGCAGGACTGGCGCGGCCAGATGGACCCGGACGGGGACGTCCTCAGCGCCATAAAGATCTATTCCCTGGCGCCTTCCGGAGGAGAAAAATGATGCCCAAAGCCGCTTTCTTTACCGCGCTGTTCTGCGCCCTAACCCCTTTCGCCTGCAGTTCCGAAGGCGGGCCCGGAGTCAAGGTGCACAGGGAGAAGGACTATTTCGAGATAGCCCTCCCCTCCGGCTGGACCCCGCAGGAGGAATACACGGGGCTTTCCAGCGACGAGAAAAAGATCTACGGCATAACGCTCAGGGGGCCCTCCGCGGGAGCCGGCCCCGCCGCGAAGCTGGAGGCGTACTATTACGCTCACGATAACGTGATGGATAAGACCTCCGCGAAGTTCATACGCGTGCATTCTTCCCCTGTGCCCAAAAGCGGCGCCGCCTTTCCCCGCGCCCTTAAGGCCGAAGGGGACAAGGTGGGCGGCCTGCCGGCCAAACTGTTCAGCAGCGTCTCCTCCGGGCGCAACACCGCCCACTCACTGGACGCCAAAAGGACTGAGCTCTGGGAAAGCTTCGCGGTTATCCCGGCCAAGCGCGGCTATTATGTGCTGAGATATTCCGCGGCCCCGGATAAGTACGAGGCCGGGTTCCCGTTGTTCGAGGCTTTTGTTTCCTCCTTCAAGCCCCTGCTCAAATAAGAGGTGACTTCTGATGCGCAGCTTCCTTTTCGCCGCGGTCATTTCATTGGCGGCTGTCCCCGCCTTTGCCTCCGGCCCCGGCGGCCAGACCTACACCGAGAAAAAATATTTCTCCGTGGTCATCCCGTCCGGCTGGGCCAGGCATGACGCCGCACTGGGGCTTTCCGCCGAGGAAAAGAAGGTCTACGGCGCGGAGTTCCTGGGGCCGGCCTCCGGCGAATTATCCTCCAGCATAAGCGTGCATTATTACGCGCCCGGCAACCTGGTTCAAAAGACTTACAGGAAATTCATCAAACTGCATTCCAAGCCGGCGCTTGGCGCCAACCCGGATGGCAATGTCTACGGCGAAGTGAAGGATGGCAAGGCCGGGAATTACTACGCCAAAGTTTTCGAGCGCAGGATCTTCGAGTATTTCCCCAAAAATTCGATGAACCCGAAGAAGATGGACATCTACGAGAGCTACGCCGTAGTGCCGGCCAAGAAAGGTTTTTTCGTGCTGCGCTATTACTCCCCGCTGGATATAGCCAAGGCCAATAAACAGGCCTACGAGTCCGTCCTGGCCTCGTTCAAACCGCTCCTCCCCTGAACTCACAGGCCTTTATTTATTCCGCCTGCCCTGATCCGCCCCAAACCGCTTAATTGTTCACCGCTTAATTGTTCATTTACGCGCAGCTCAGTAATTTCTAGAATAACTCCGGGCCGGAAAATGAAAAAAATTGAAGCGGTGCTTAATGTAAGAATGTAAGCCGGAGAGACCATGCCCCTTAGGAACAAAGAAAAAGAAGCCGCCGAACTTAAGCCCCAGCCGGAGGCGCCGCTGAGGGGCTTGTATAAAAAAACTTTTGGCCGAGAGCCCGAAGTTTTCGAGCCGCTGAAGGCCGACGGTTCGGCGCGGCGGCTGTTCCGGCTGAAGGACGCTTCCCGTTCCGTAATCGGGGCTTTCGGCCCGGACAAGCTGGAGAACCGGGCCTTCCTGGAATTCTCCCGCCATTTCCGCGCCGAAAAACTGCCGGTGCCCGAGATCTACGCCGAGGACCAGGCCCAGGGCATATACCTGGAAGAGGACCTCGGCAGCACTACGCTTTTTGAATACCTGGGCGCGGAGCGCAAAGGCGCGGAGCTCACCCCGCAGGTCACGGCCGCCTATAAAAAAGTCCTTGACTGGCTGCCACGCTTCCAGGCGCAGGCCGGCCGCGGCCTCGACCTGAAGTGCTGCTACCCGCGCGCGAGCTTCGACCGGCAGTCCATAATGTGGGACCTGAACTATTTCAAATACTATTTTCTTAAACTGGCCAAGATCCCGTTCAACGAGCAGAAGCTGGAGGACGATTTCGTCCGCTTTACGGATTTCCTGCTGGAAGCGCCGGCCGATTATTTCCTCTACCGCGATTTCCAGAGCCGCAACATTATGCTGCGCGGCGGTGAACCGTGGTTCATAGACTACCAGGGCGGGCGGAAAGGCGCGCCGCATTACGACCTGGCGTCCCTGCTATACGACGCCAAGGCCGGCCTGTCCCCGGAGGCGCGCGGGGAGCTGAGGAAACATTACCTGGCTGCCGCCGGCTTCAACCCGAAAGCCTTCATGAAGCATTACCACGCCTTCGTCTACATACGCATCATGCAGGCCATGGGCGCCTATGGCCTGCGCGGTTTTTACGAGGGGAAAACCCATTTCCTCAACAGCGTGCCTTACGCGGTGCGCAACATTGAATGGCTGCTCAGGAATGCGGAGCTGGAGGTGAAGGTGCCGGAGTTGACGGCAGCCTTCAAGCGCATAGCCGCCTCCTCCTACCTGCGCCAGTTCGGCAAGACAAAGCTGGGCCTGACCGTGCGCATAACCAGCTTTTCCTTTAAGAACGGGCTCCCGCTGGACGACAAAGGGCATGGCGGCGGTTTCGTGTTCGACTGCCGCGCCCTCCCGAACCCGGGCCGCTACGAGGCTTACGCGCAGCTCACCGGCAGGGATAAGCCGGTGGCCGAGTTCCTGAAGAAAGAGCCCGAAGTGGAGAAATTCCTGGAGAATGTTTTCGCCCTGACCGATATGAGCGTGGAAAATTACCTCTCCCGCAATTTTACCTCGCTGATGGTGAACTTCGGCTGCACCGGCGGGCGGCATCGTTCCGTTTACTGCGCGGAGGCGCTGGCCGCGCGGGTGAAGCAGAAATACGGCGCGCGCGTGGAGCTGACGCACCGGGAGTTCTCCGGCGGAGCCCTGAAATGAAGGCGATGATCTTCGCGGCCGGGCTGGGCACGCGCCTGCGGCCGCTCACGGACGATATCCCCAAGGCCCTGGTCGAAGTTAACGGGGTCCCGATGCTGGAACTGGTGCTGCGCCGGCTGTCCGCCGCCGGGGTCACGGAGTTCGTGGTCAACACGCATCATTTTCACGAGAAGATAGCGGGCTGGCTGAAGGCCAAAAATAATTTGGGGTTTAAAATAGAGCTGTCGCGCGAGGAGGCCTTCCCGCTGGAAACCGGCGGGGGGCTTAAGAAGGCCGCCGCCTTTTTCAACTACGGGAAACCATTCTTCGCCTATAATTCCGACGTCTATTCCGAGCTGGATCTTGAGGCGCTTTACTCCGCGCACCTCGCCTCCGGAGCGCTGGCCACGCTGGCCGTCCGGGAGAGGCCGTCCAGGCGCCGCCTGCTGTTCGACGTCGGGATGAACCTGAAGGGCCGCGAAGGCGAAATAAACCTGCCGGGCCTGAAGCCGGGGGCCTTCAGCGGCATACAGGTAATTTCGCCGGAGATATTTTCTAAAATAACTGAGACAGGAGTATTCTCTATAATAGGCGTATATCTGCGGCTGGCCGCGTCCGGAGAAAGAATAAAAGGTTTCGAGGACAGGTCCGGGTTCTGGAGCGACATAGGGGATATGGAGCGGCTTGAGGCGGTACGCTTCCAGGCCGCCGGGGAGAAACATGATACTCTCAGACCTTAAAAACACTGAACGGCAGGCCTTTCTGATGCCCGGCCTTACCAAGGCGCTGGAGTTCCTGCGCGCCCCGGGAGTAAAAGACCTGCCGGACGGGAAATATGAAATAGACGGGGAACTCGTCTTCGCCATTGTCCAGAGGTACACGACCGAGATCCAGTTCGACCCTAAATTCGAGGCGCACCGGAAATACGCCGACGTGCAGTATATAGCCGCGGGCGCCGAAGTTATAGGCTGGGCCCCGCTCGAGAGGCTGGGGGTTTCTGAAGCTTACGACGGGGAAAAAGATGTCTGCTGCGGCTCCGTGCCGCCAGGCGGCTGGGCCCCGGTGCGCGTTGAGGCCGGCCAGCTGGCCGTGCTTTATCCGGAAGATGCCCACGCCCCCAGGCTGGCGGCCGGCGTGCCCTCCGCCGTGGTGAAGATAGTTGTTAAAGTCCGTGTCAGGCTGAAGTGCTAGAATGTATATATGAAACTGAAAGAACTCATGCGGGTGCTGATAAACAGCGAGATGGAAGACATTTCCGTTTTTGAAGTGGAGGCAGTGGCGTTCCGCTCCGATCCCAGGTGCGGCGCGGAACTCGCCGCCCTTTTTCTGCGCCTTGCCGAAGAAAAGCGGGCCCGCCTTAAGATCCTTAAACACCTTTCCAAAGAGGGCACCGGCTTCCGCCAGCGCAAGACGGAGACCGCGCGTTCAGTGGAAGCGTCCTTCCGTTTGCACGCTACCCGCGCCGCCAGAAGCGTGTCGCTTTACGTGGATCTGCTGAAGCAGCTTCATAAGCCGGAATTCAAGGATGAAGTAGGGGAGATGGCCTCCGCCGAGCGCCGCACCCTGGCGGCCATTAAAAAACTACAGGAGAAGCTGAAGCAACCCTAGGCCGTAAGGCACGTGCGGGCAAACGCGCTCCGGGCAGCAAGCCGGGGCGCTATTTATTTGTCAGTTTTTCGAGGCGGGTCAGGTTCTTCCGCGCGCTTTCCAGGCCCGGGGAAACCTTTAGCGCTTTCCGGAAAAGTTCTTCCGCCCCGGAGTGATCGCCCGAGCGCGCCAGCAATATCCCGTAATCGTTCAGGGCTTCCAGGTTATAGGGGCTGGCTTTGAGGATCCGCGCGTAGAATGCCGCCGCTTCGGCGGACCACCCGGCCGAGGCGCGGCCGCGCGCCAGGGCCAGCAGGGCCGGCGCGTAGTCCGGGTCGGTCTTTAGCGCCGCGTCCAGACAGGCCTCGGCTTCCCGCCCCCTGTCGGCTGCCACCAGAACGCAATATTTATTGAAGAGCGTTTCCGCCGCGCCCGGCTGCGCCGCCAGGGCCGGCTCCAGCGCGGCCAGCGCGCCCGGCGTGTCGCCGCTTTTCCAGCGCGCCAGCGCCAGGCCGTTCAGGTACATAACATTGCCCGGTTCGGCCGCGCAGAGGCGCTCCAGCAGCGCGCGGCTTTCCGGCGTCCTGCCCAGCAGGTAATATTCGCGGGCCAAGTTATAGAGCATAGGCTTGGAGACGGAACTCCGCGCGGCGTGTTCGTAATTTTTCAGGTCGGTATCCCGGCAAGTTGTGTTGAACGCGGAGGCGCAGACCAGGACAGCGGCCGCCGCCGGCAGCGCGAAGCGGCGCCAGGTTCCGGCGGACTCCAGCCTCCAGGCCGCCCACAGGAAGATGCCGGCGTTGGACAGGTAAACCCAGTGGTCCAGCATCAGGTCGTTGGATGCCAGGATCGGCAGTTTGGGCGCCAGGTTCAACAGGTACCAGCCGGCGCAGAAAAGCGCCGTTCTGCCGCCTTTTCTTATCAGTAAAAAGGCTGCCGCGGCCAGCGCTGGCAGGCTCAGCCAGCGCAGTATGGCCAAGTCTGGCTGCATCCGGTGTGAATGCATATCGAAAGGCAGCGCCGCTTCCTTTAAGTAGGCCAGTACGCTCTGCGGCACTTTCAGGAACAGGCCGGCCATGACCGGTCCCAGGCCTTTGGAAAGCGCGTCCATCCCCAGCGCCTGGTGCCGGAGAAAAAAATAGACCGGGATGAAGGCGAAGAAAGGCAGCAACTTCAGATAGTCTTTTTTTCCGCGCTCCAGATACCACAGGCAGAGCGCCGCCAGCGCCGGGGTTATTATGCCATTCTCCTTGAAGCCTGCCGCCGCCAGGAAGAAAACGAAGGAAAGGGCGGACCTATTCTTAAGGAAGAGCAGCAGCGACGCCAGCATGCAGGCGCTTGAGGCCAGCTCCGCCCTGCCAGCGATCACCAGCAACTGCTCTGTCACCGCGGGGTGAACGGCCAGCAGGACGGCCGCCCAGAAGGCCGCGGCGCTGCTGAACCCGAGCGCCAGGGCCAGGTAGAGGAACAATACGGCCGTCCCCGAGAAAAAAATAAAATTCACCAGGCGGTAGCCTAAAGGCCTGTAGCCCCAGATGGCGAAGTCGGCTATGTGGCTGACGGTCAGCAGCGGGCGATAATAATTGAGTCCCTGGCTGAAGGGGTCTCCCTTAAAAGCGGCGGCCAGGTTGGAGGCGCTGATGGCCAGGCGGGGGTTTTCCTCTATCAGGCGGTGGTCATCCCAGATGAACCCCATTTTAAAGGTAAAGCCGAACGCCAGCAGGGCGGCCAGAAGAATTACGGCAGGAGCCGCCGCGGCCTTCAGGTTCAGGTCTTTCAGCATCGTAAGGGATTATAGCAAGTCCGAAAAAGGTAAAATGTCCATATGACCAAGACAGCCGACGGCTCCGAGGTTTACTGGGACGGCCTGCATTACGACGCCTTCAACCAGCCCTATCAGGATGATCTTAAATTCTACCTGGGCGAGGCGAAGAAAGCGCGCGGGCCCGTGCTGGAGCTGGGCTGCGGCACCGGCCGGCTGACCATCCCCCTTAAAAAGAAGGGGGTGGATATAACCGGCTTGGACTACGCGGCCCCCATGCTGGAGCGCGCCGCGGAGAAGGCGGACGAAGCCGGCGTTAAGATACGCTTTGTGCGCGGCGACGCCCGCCGTTTCAAACTGGACCGGAAGTTCAAGCTCATTTTCATGGCTTTCAACTCCATGCAGCATCTGGGCCGCCGGGAGGAGGTGGAAGGCCTTTTCTCCTCGGTGGCCGGCCACCTGGCCCCGGGCGGCCGCTTCATCTTCGACGTTTTCAACCCCAATCCTCTCTGCCTGGTGCGCGATCCGGAAGAAATGCTGCCGGTGGCCTATTATAAGGACCCGGCGGGCCAAGGCATGGTCCTGGTGAACGAGACCTATTCCTATGATAAGGCCGCGCAGGTTTCGCGCATAACCTGGCATTACAGGAGTGAAAAAACAGGCAAAACGCTCAAAAAAAGCCTTAATCTGCGTTGTTTTTTTCCGGAAGAACTGCTGGCGCTGGTCCATTATAATGGTTTCAGGGTGGTAAAACGCTACGGGGACTTCCTGGGACGTCCTTTCAGGGGAACTCAGACGAAGCAGGTTCTGGTCTGCGTCCCCTCCCCGTGAATGTTGAAAAGACGCCCTTAATTTGCTATCCTAAACCTACTATGAACACTTATGAGTTAATGTTGATCATCAACCCCCAGCTTTCCGACGCTGAAATAGCGGAAGCGGTGGACAAGGCCAAAAAGATCCTCACCGATGAAAAAGCCGAAGTGCTCGCCGAAGACCGGCTGGGCCGCAAGAAGTTCTCACACAATGTGGGAAAACACCGCGACGGTTTTTACGTCTATATGAAGGTCAAGGCCGCTCCCGAGAGCGTGAAGGTTATAAACCATAACCTCAAGCTGCAGGAGACCATGCTGCGCGCCATGCTGATGAAAGCGACAGCGGAACAGCCGGTTAAAAAAGCCTAAAAAATCCACGCGGGCGCTATATGGATATACGGGTCCCGGAGCTGAATCAGGTTTTGATAGCCGGCCGTCTTACGCGCGATCCGGAGCTGCGTTTCACCCAGAAAGGTCAGGGCGTGTGTCCGTTGTCCATAGCAGTTAACCGCCGCTTAAAGGACCCCGCCACCGGCGACTGGAAAGACGATGTGGTTTTTGTGCCGGTCACCGTTTGGGGCCCCGCCGCCGAGCGCTGCAAGGAAAAGCTGAAGAAGGGCAGCCCGGTAGTGATAGAAGGGCGCCTTACCGCTTCCGAGTATACCGATAAGACCGGCCAGAAGCGCAAAGAGATGAAGGTTACCGCCCGCAGGGTGCAGCTGATGGCCCACGACGCGGCGGAAGGCGGCGAAGCGACCGCCCACGAGGCGGAAGAGCCGCATACCGAAACGGAGCCGAAAGGCGATGTTTCCGGAATAGAAGAAGTGCCGTTTTAACTTAAAGCAGGAGCAAACATTTATGGAGAACAAAGAAACCGCCCCCGTCAGTCAGCCCGCCGCCCCCACCGCGGCCTCGGCCGCACGCCCCATGGGCGCGCCGCCCATGCACCGCGAGTCGGCCGGCCCCCGCCGTCCCGGCGGCCGCAGGTTCGCCCCGCGCCGCAAGGTGTGCAGGCTCTGCGCCGAGCACATCGACCTGGTGGACTACAAGCAGGCGCAGATCATAAAGACCTTCTGCACCGACACCGGTAAAATACTTTCACGGCGCATCACCGGCGCCTGCGCTAAACACCAGCGCCAGATAATGAGGGCGGTAAAGATCAACCGCAATTTGTCCCTCATGTCCTACAACGGCTAAGCCCCGGGAGCAATAAAATGAAAGTCATATTAAAAAAAGACGTACACAATGTGGGCCGCTCCGGCGAGATAAAGACCGTTAAAGACGGCTACGCCCGCAACTTCCTTATGCCGCGCGGCATGGCGGAACTCGCCACCGAAGGCGCGATGCGCGCCTGGAAGAACAGCGCCGCCAAGCGCACCAAGCGCGTTTCCGCCGAGAACGAGGCCCTGGGGGGACTCGCCAAGCGGCTCAGCGCCATCACCCTTTCCTTCTCGCGCCCCGTCTCCGACGACGGTGTGATGTTCGGTTCGGTGGCCAAGAGCGATATCATAAAGAACCTGGCCGCCGCCGACATCGAGATAAACAAAGAGATGATACGTCTGCCCGCCTCCATCAAGGCCGTCGGCACCTTCGAGGTAGAGATAGCCCTTAAGGCTGACATCACGGCCAAGGTAAAGGTGGCGGTTTCGGCGCAGAGCAAGTAAAAAACATCCCTTACATGCCCGGGCCCTGGCTTTCACGCCGTGGCCCGGGCTTAAAATCTATAACTTCGGCAGGGGCGCTGGTAATATGACCTACAGCAAGGTTCCTCCAAATTCTTTAGAGGCGGAAATGGCCGTCCTCGGGGCCATGCTCATAGAGAAAGACGTCATTGAGAACATTACCGAGGTACTCCTCCCCAAGCACTTCTACAGCGACATCCACCGCAAGATCTACGAAGCCATCCTCGAACTCCGTTCCCGCAACCTGCCGGTGGACGTGGTAACCCTTTCCGAGGAACTCAAAAAAACCGGCCGTCTGGAAGAACTGGGCGGTCAGAAATATCTTGCGGACCTGATGGATAAGGTCTCTACTTCGGCCCACACGCAGGCTTACGCCCAGATAGTGAAGGAAAAGGCCCTGCTGCGCGAGCTGATACGCGTGTCCACCAGCATAGTGGAAAAATCCTTCGAGGGCTCGGAGGACGTGGAAAAGATAATGGATTTCGCCGAGGAGCAGGTGCTGGCCGTGGCGCAGCGCCACACCACCCACGGCTTCGCCTCGGCCTCGGAACTGGCCACTGAAGTGCTGGGACGGATGGAGAAATATTACTCCAACCAGAATGCCATCAGCGGGGTGCCAACTGGCTTCACCCAGCTGGACAGCATGACGGGCGGGCTGCAAAAATCGGACCTGATAATACTGGCGGCGCGCCCCAGCCAAGGCAAAACCGCCATGGCGCTGAACATGGCCTTCCACGCCTGCGTGGAAAAGAACATCCCCACCGCTTTCTTCTCGCTGGAGATGAACAAATATTCCATCATGCAGCGTATGATCTGTTCCGCCTCCCGCGCGAACCTGAAGAAAGTGCGCGACGGGCGCCTAGGGAGGGAATTCTGGCCCCAGCTTACCCGCTATACCGGCGAGGTTTCCCAAGCCCCTCTTTATATTGACGATTCCTCCAGTCTGAATATACTGGAGATCCGCAACCGCACGCGCAAACTCGTGACGCAGCTCAAGTCCGAGAACAAGCAGCTCGGCCTTGTTATAATAGACTACCTGCAGCTCATACGCGGCGCCGGCAAGACAGAGAGCCGCCAGCAGGAAGTTGCCGAGATCTCGCGCCTGCTCAAGGACCTGGCCCGCAGCCTGGAAGTGCCGGTAATGGCGCTCTCGCAGCTGAACCGCCGCAGCGAGGACAAGGCCCGCGAGGGCAACCGCCCCCAGCTTTCGGACCTGCGCGATTCCGGCTCCATAGAGCAGGACGCCGACGTGGTGGGTCTGATACACCGCCCCGAGTATTACAACCGCACCGACCCGACCCTGCAGAACAAGGCCACCCTTATAATAGCCAAGCAGCGCAACGGCCCGGTGGGAGACGTTGAACTGGCTTTCTTCCACGAGTACACCAAATTCGAGAACCCGGCCATGCCCGGCATAGAAGCCGGCGTGCCCGAAGAGGCCGTGTTCTAGAACCATATGGCCGCTACTATCCTGCGGCCTACCTGCGCCGAGATACGGCTTTCAGCCGTACGCAAGAACCTGCAGAAGCTCAAGAAAACAGCCGCGCCCGCGCGGCTGCTTTTCGTGGTGAAGGCCAACGCCTACGGCCACGGCGCCGCGGAGCTCGCGCGCCTGGCCGAGCGCGAGAGCCTGGCCTGGGGTTTAGGCGTCTCCTCGGTGGAGGAGGGGCTGGCCCTGCGCGGGGCCGGCATCAAAAGCCCGGTGCTGGTGCTGGGCAGCCTTTACCCTTTCGAGAGTTTTGTGGAGGCCATAAACGCGGACCTGATGGTGACCATCGCCAGCCTGGATGCCGCGCGGCTGGTGACGGAAGCCGCCAGACGCCTGGGCAAAAAGGCGGTCTGCCATATGAAGCTGGAGACCGGCATGGGGCGCATAGGTGCGCGCAAGCCGTCCCTGCTTAAGATCTACGACGAGCTTTCGGCTTCCGGCGCCGTTTCCGTGGCCGGCCTGTATACACACCTGTCCAGCGCGGACTCGGATCCGGATTACACCGGCCTGCAGCTTACCATCTTCAGCGAGACCGCGGCCGAACTGGAAACCCGCGGCGCCGCCGGTCTGACCCTGCACACCGCCAATTCATACGCCACGGTCAACTACCCGGTCAGCCGGATGGATATGGTGCGCTGCGGCATAGCCGCCTACGGCCTGGCCGACGGTTTCGAGCCGGCCATGACGCTTAAAACGCGCATAGTCTTTGTGAAGAACATGCGCGAAGGTGCGTTCATCAGCTACAACAACTCTTTCCGGGCCGACAAGCCGATGAAGATAGCCACCATCCCGGTGGGCTACGGCGACGGCTACATCCGCCGGTTCTCCAACAAGGCCGACGTGCTGATAGGCGGCCGCCGCTGCCGCGTGCTGGGCAACGTCACGATGGACATGACCATGGTGGACGTGACCGCCGTGAAGGACGCCGCCGTAGGGTCGGAGGCTGTGCTGCTGGGCCGCCAGGGCGCCGAAGAGATAACGGCGGCTGAACTGGCGGCCATGGCCGACACCATCACCTACGAGATAGTCACGCTTATCTCCGCCAGGGTGCCGCGGGTTTACGTCGAATGAAACATCCATTAACCGAATATATCGGGCGTGAGTTCATGAGCCTGACTGAGATGCTCGGCGCGGCTACGCTGATGTTCAAGTCCGTGATCTTCTGGTTGTTCCGGTCCAGGTTTGAATGGCGGGAGACCATTAAGCAGTCGGTGACCTTAGGCGTGGACTCGCTTACCGTAACCGCGCTGACCAGTTTTTTTACCGGCATGGTCCTCTCGCTGCAGACCGGCCAGTCCTCGAAGAACCTTTTCAACGAACCGCTTTATGTAGGCACCATGGTGGCTTTTTCCATGCTTAAGGAATTGGGCCCGGTGCTGACCTCCGTGGTGGTAGCCGGCCGCGCCGGCGCCGTGGTCACCGCGGAGATAGGCACCATGAAGGTGACGGAGCAGATAGACGCGCTTTACACGTTGGGCACAAATCCCACGCGCTACCTGCTGGTGCCCCGCTATATAGCCTTCATGATCACACTGCCGCTGCTTACGGTCTTCGCCGATTTCCTCGGCATCATGGGCGGCTGCCTTGTTGCGGTGGTCAAGCTCGGTGTGCCGGCTTCGGTGTATATGGGCGATATTTACACCTATCTTGAGATAACGGACTTCATGCATGGTTTCCTTAAAACTTTTTTCTTCGCTTTCATGATCGCCACGGTTTCCTGCTATAAGGGCCTTAACACCAAGGGCGGGGCAGAGGGCGTGGGCAAGGCTACCACCGAAGCCGTGGTTGCCAGCATGGTGCTCGTAATGGTGCTGGACTACTTTATCAGCGCGATGCTGGTGGCGGTGGGCATATGATGGGTCCGTTCACGGGGTCGCCCTTCCGCCGCGCAGGGAACCGTTGCGCGGTTCCCCCCCGAAGCGGGGCCCCCCTTCCCCAAAGCGGCTGCAGGGCGACCCCGCGCCCGGACCTTAAGGGCGGTGGAAAGGTATGATCGAAATACGAAAACTAAACAAAGCCTTCGGGGAGAAGGTCATCCTTAGGGACATCTCCGTGGATATTAAAGAAGGGGAGCTGTTCAGCGTTATCGGCCCGTCGGGCATAGGCAAGAGCACGTTCATTAAATGTCTGATACGCCTGCTTAAACCTGAGAGCGGGCAGATACTTGTGGATGGGCAGGATATAGCCTCCACTAATAATGAATTTACGCTGGCGAAAGTGCGGCGCAGTTTCGGCTACCTGTTCCAGGAGGGCGCGCTGTTCGACTCGCTGACCGTGATGGAAAATATCGCTTTCGGCCTGAAGTACCTTACCGACATCCCGAAAAGCGAATACCCGCGCATAGTCAAGGAAAAGCTGGCGCTGGTGGGGCTTAAAGACGTAGAGCAGTTGAAGCCTTCCGAGCTTTCGGTGGGCATGAAGAAGCGCGTATCGCTGGCGCGCTCCGTGGCGGCGGAGCCGAAATACATGCTTTACGACGAGCCGACCACGGGTCTGGACCCTGTGACCACGGGCATGGTCAAGGACCTGATCACGGATATGCGGGACAAGCTCAATATCACTTCAGTGGTAGTTACGCATGACCTGAAGCTCGCCCTTGAGATCTCCACCCGGGTCGCCATGCTTTTCGGCGGGGAATTCGTGGAAGTGGGCGAGCCCGCCAAATTCCGCCGGTCCGAGAACAAAGCCGTAAAAGAGTTCATGGAAATTTCCGACCTGTCCCGAAAATAATAAACTTCGGTTTTGAGCCCGTGTCAGCCTTCTTTTTTTTTCTGTAAAATGGGCGTTAAAATTGCTATTTTATATGCTGGTGCATAATATAGATATCATTCGCTTCCGGGTTTATAGGGATTTATGAACGGCGAGATGAAAGTAGGCCTATTTGTTTTGGTGGGTTCCGTGCTTTTCGGGACCGCCATTTTCCTGCTTGGCGACTATTCATTTCAGAGCTATTACCCCGTTTACGTGGAATTTTCCGACGTGGCCGGTCTGCCGGACAAAGCTGCGGTCAAACTTTCCGGAGTGGAGGCCGGCAAGATCAAGAGGATCTCCATTAAGGACGACAAGGTTATAGTCCAGCTGGCCATCCGCGATGGGGTGAAGATATACAGGGACGCTAAATTCCTGGTGGGCTCCACCAGCATGATAGGTTCTAAGTTCCTGGAGATAGACCAGGGCTCTCCCGCCGCCGGGGTGCTCAAGGCCGGAGAAACCGTGAAGGGGGCGCAGACCCTTCCGCTGGACCGCGCTATCGCCAAAGCGGTGGACAGCCTTCAGGCCCTGGTGGGCGATATCCGCGGCGAAGGCAGCCTGGGCCGCGATCTCAACGAGATCCTGGAGAATTTGCGCGAGGTGACCGGCAACGTCAACGAGCTGGTCTCCAACAGCCAGCCCCACGCCGAGAAAGTGATGGAGCGGCTGGATACCATAACCGCCAAGTTGGACGCCATGCTGGATAAGACCGGCGCGATAGTGGACAAGGTGAACCGCGGCGACGGCGTAGCCGGGGCGCTGGTATCGGATCCCAAGATGAAGAGCGACGTGAGCGAGGCCCTGACCAACCTTAAGGACGCGAGCGTCTCCGTGAAGACCGCTCTCGGGCGGATAAACGGTTTCCATACGTACCTCAAGTGGGATTACAAGTACGAGCCGGCCGTAAATTCCTCCAAGAATAATTTCGGCGTAAAGATCTACCCGCGTGAAGGGCGCTATTATTACCTGGGCGCGGCCAACATGATAAATATAAAGGACAAGTCGTCCGGCACGGATTACGATACGCTGAACACCGTGGACGCCCAGATGGGCTGGGACCTCGGGCCCTTTGACCTCTACGCCGGCATTCTGCACGGTTCCGGCGGCTCCGGCGTGCGCTGGAAGCCTTTCCTCAACTCCAAGTGGGACAATATTACGCTGCTGGCCGAGGGGTCGGAGTTTACCCGCAACCGCACCATAAAGGGGCGTCGTTTCGATGCCCCGCGCTTTGATGTGGGCGTGGATGTGTCGGCTAATAAATATCTTTCCGCCGGAGTGCGGTTTGACGACATGGTGGAAGTGAAGAGGGTGGATCTCACCACCCGGATAATCTTCGAAGACAAGGACATCTCCTATCTTTTCGGTTTCGCCTCGTTGGGCGCGCTTAAGAAGTAACGCGGTTTATAGTCATGAAACTCAGAACGATATACCGTTGCCAGCAGTGCGGCCAGTCCTCCCCCAAGTGGGCGGGGCAATGCTCCGCCTGCGGCGGCTGGAACACCCTGGTGGAAGAAGCCGAAGAGGTGCTTACCAAGGCGGCCGCCAAAGCGCGCGGTCTCACCGATTTTTCCGAGCCGCCGGTGAAGCTTTCCGAGGCCCGCGCCATGAAGGCCGAGCACGCCTCTACCGGCATTTCCGAGCTGGACCGGGCTCTTGGCGGCGGGCTGGTGAACGGCCAGGTGGTGCTGCTGGCGGGGCCCCCGGGCATAGGCAAAAGCACGCTGACGCTGGAGAGCTGCACCGCGCTGGCCTCCGGCGCCTACGCCGGCAAGAAAGTTCTTTATGTTTCAGGCGAGGAATCGCTGGCCCAGGTGGGCTCGCGCGCCGAGCGGCTGGGCGCCAAGCCCGACAACGTCTACCTCATGTCGGAGACCAACCTGGCCCGCATCATAGAGGAGTTCCGCAATTTGAAGCCCGCTTTCCTGGTGATAGACTCCATACAGACCGTCTACCATCCGGATTTCGTGGGCAGCCCCGGCTCCGTGGGGCAGATCAGGGAGTGCGCTTCCGAGCTGCTCAAGATGGTTAAGGCCGCCGGCGCCCCGCTGTTCCTGCTGGGGCACGTCACTAAGGAAGGGTCGCTGGCGGGGCCCAAGGTGCTGGAGCACATAGTGGACACCGTTCTCTATTTCGACGCGGAGAAGAACAACGCCTTCCGCGTGCTGCGCCCGCACAAGAACCGCTTCGGCCCGGTGGACGAGACGGGGATATTCGAGATGACCTCTAAAGGGCTGCGCCCAGTGGACGACGCCGGGCTGCTGCTGGCCGAGACGGACCGCGACCGTTCGCTGGCCGGCCGGGCTTTCGCCGTGGCCTTCGAAGGCGCGCGGCCCATGCTGGCCGAGATACAGGCGCTGGCGGCCAAGTCCTATCTGCCTTACCCGCGCCGCACGGTTACAGGCATAGATCTGAACCGCGCGCAGATGCTGATAGCCGCGCTGGAAAAGAACGTGGGCCTGCGCTTCGACGAGATGGATGTGTTCGCCTCGCTGGCGGGCGGCATCAAGCTGAAGGACCCGGCCATAGACTTGGCCTTCTGCGCGGCCCTGATAAGTTCGGCCAAGGACATCCCGCTGCCGCCCGACTGCGTTTTCCTGGGCGAGGTGGGGATACTGGGAGTTACGTCCAGCCCCGGCTTCATGGACCGGCGCCTGGCCGAGGCGGAGCGCCTCGGTTTCAAAACAGCTTTTGTGCCCAGACTGCCTAAGAAGGACGAGGGACGTTTTAAAGCCCTGCGCCTTGAGGTGGTAAGGGATATGGGCGGGCTTTACGCCGCCCTGGGCCGTCTGAAGGGCATAGCCCCTGTTACGGCACGGCCATAGGCTAGTAAAATTAACTCCCGCGAAAGCGGGCAAACAGAAGGAATAAGGAGCTAACATGATAGTCTGGATCTTCAGGGCCGTAGCCCTAATAGTAACGCCGGCGCTTTCCTGGTTCACCGTATCGAAGGACATTAAGGGGCTGGCTTTCGGCGCCCTCGTCGGTCTTGTGATAATAGGCGTGGAATACGTGTTCGAGAGCGTCAACCTGTTCTCGCTCATCATCGGCATTATAGGCGCGGTGGTCGGCATCATTCTGTCGAAGCTGCTGGACTACACCGTCTTCCAGATAGGCAACGCGGACTTCAACGACATGTGGCTGAAATATAATGTCATCATCCGCTACGCGCTGGCGCTGCTGGGCATGATGATAAGCGTGAAAAAGATACCCGAGCTGGACGACCTGGACAAGAACATCCTTTCGCTCGGAAAGCGCGGCGGCAAGAATATGAAGGTGCTGGACCTCTCCGCCATAGTGGACGGGCGCGTGTTGGATATCTGCGACACGCACTTCATCACCGGCGGCGTGATAACCCCGCGCTTCGTGGTGCAGGAACTGCACGCGCTGGCCGAGTCCAACGATCCCATCTCCCGCGCCAAGGGACGCCGCGGCCTGGACATACTGGCCCGCCTGCAGGAGTCGCGCGACATTCCGTTCCGCGTGATAGACCGGGACATAAAGGGAGCCTCCGACAACCAGATGAAGCTTGTGACCATAGCCAAGGAGCTGGGCGCCGCCATCATCACCACCGACTTCAATATAAACAAGCTGGCCGCGCTTGAGAACCTTACGGTGCTCAACATCAACGACCTCACCATAGCGCTCAAGCCTGTGGTGCTGCCCGGGGAAGACATGTCCGTGTTCGTCATGAAGGACGGCAAGGAAAAAGAGCAGGGCGTGGGCTACCTGGACGACGGCACCATGATAGTGATAGAGGACGGCCGGGACTTTATAGGCAAAAAGGTGGACGCGGTGGTGCAGTCCATCCTGCAGACCTCGCAGGGCCGCATAATTTTCACCCGGGTCAAGGGTAAGGCCGTGCAGCAGGGGCCTAAGCAGCCGTAACGGCCAGAGGGAATCAAACGGTGCCTAACAGGAAGAAAACTCCCGGCGGGGCCGAAGCCATAATACTGGCCGGCGGTTCCGGCGCGCGCATGGGCGCGGAGAAGCAGTATCTGCTTCTGGCCGGCCGGCCGATGATAGAATGGACGGTGGAGGCCTTCGTTTCCAGCGGGTTATTCTCCAATATTATACTGGCGCTTGCTCCGGAGAACCTTAAAAAATACGGGCCGGCCTGGGAAAAAGCCGGCGTTAAAACGGCAGCGGCTGGCGCCACTCGCACCGAGTCGCTGCGCAGTGCATTCCAACTGGTCAGCCCCGGCGCCGCGCTGGTGGCGGTGCAGGACGGGGCCCGGCCCCTGACGGACGCGGCCCTTATAAAAGCCTGCCTGGAGAAGTCGGCGCAGTACGGTGCCGCGGTCCCGGCGGTACCTCTTAAAGATACCGTTAAAAAAGTTTCCGCGGGCGGCGGGGAATTTGAAAGCACCCCGGACCGTTCGGGCATGCTGGCGGTGCAGACGCCGCAGTGCTACCGGCGCGAAGTTCTGGCCGCCATACTGGACGCGGCGGGGCGCGGGAAAGATTACAGCGACGAATCGCAGGTGCTGGAAAAACTGGGGATAAAGGCCGCGGTGGTGCCTTCAAACTACCGCAACATCAAAGTAACCACGCCCGAAGACCTTATCATAGCGGAGGCTTTAATGAAAGATGAAAAAAGTGTTACCGCGCGCTCAAAAATTCCGCTGCCGCGCGCGGGTTTCGGGTACGACATCCACCGCCTTGTGGAGGGACGCCCGCTTATACTGGGCGGGGTTAAGATAGAACACCCCAAAGGCCTGCTGGGCCATTCCGACGGGGACGTAGTGCTTCACGCCGTCTGCGACGCGCTGCTCGGCGCCATCTCCGCCGGTGAGATAGGCGTATATTTTCCGCCTACCGATCTGACCATAATGGGGATCTCCAGTATGGCCATAGCCGAAAAAACTCTGGAGGTGCTGACCTCCAAAAAGGCCAGAATAATAAACGTGGACGCCACCATACTGGCGGAAGAGCCCAAGCTGAAGCCGTATTACGAGGCCATACAAAACTCAGTGGCTAAAATATTGAAGCTCGACCGCGGCGATGTCAGTATAAAGGCCAAGAGCCGCGAGGGCTTGGGTGACATAGGCCACGGGGAAGCGATAGTGTGCTATGCCGCCGTAAGCGTGCTCAGATGAGGCTAAACAAAGGCTTTTTTTGCCTGTTTTTGACTTTTCCGGCTGTCTTTTCGGGCTGTTCAACCAGCCGTCCCGCAGGGCAGTCTGAGCAACCGCCGCCTTCCGGTCCGGGCGCGGCGATAGTCTTCGAGAAGCGCACCTTCAAGCTGGTAAAGACCCCGGACCCCGACCTTGAGGCCGCGCTGGAGGGGCTGCTGTCGGCCAGCTATGATAAGGCCGTGAAAAACCTGGTCGGCGACAATCCCATGGAAGCGGGCTTCACCTATTCGCTGGCCCCCAAAGGGGCGGTTTATCCGTTTTCCGAGATAGAGGTCTCCTGCATCCTGCAGGAAAAATACGCGCGCAAGCGCGGCCCCGAACTCTGCGGCGATTTCTTCACAGAGCTCGACGGGAGGATAAAAAAAGCGGTCGCAGGCCGCCAGTAAGACCCAAAGGAACACCGTATGGACTTCCAGCTTTACAATACGCTCACCAGGCAGAAAGAAATTTTCAAACCTATTAAAGAGGGCGAGGCCGGCATCTACACCTGCGGCCCCACGGTCTACCACTACGCGCATATCGGCAACATACGCACCTATATTTTCGAGGATGTGCTGGTCCGCACGCTGAAATTCTTCGGCTTCAGGGTTAAGCGCGTTATGAACATCACCGACGTGGGGCACCTTACCTCCGACGGCGACACCGGCGAGGACAAAATGGAGGTGGGGGCGCGCCGCGAGGGCAAGTCCGCCTGGGACGTGGCCAAGTTCTTCACCGAGGCTTTTTTCAGGGATTACAAGGCGGCCAACTGCCTTATGCCCGACGTGCTCTGCCCCGCCACTGACTATATAAAAGAAATGATAGACCTGGTGCTGGTGCTGGAGCGTAAGGGCTTCACCTACCGCATAGGTGACGGCATTTATTTCGACACGGCCAAACTGCCGGATTACGGCAAGCTGGCCGGCAAAAGCCATATAGAGGGAATACAGGAAGGGGCGCGGGTGGAGGTGAACGCCGAGAAACGCAACCCCGTGGATTTCTCAGTCTGGAAATTCTCCGCGCCCGGAGAGCAGCGCCAGATGGAATGGGACTCCCCCTGGGGCAAAGGTTTCCCCGGCTGGCACCTTGAGTGCTCGGCTATGGCCATGAAGCATTTGGGCGAGACCATGGATATGCATTGCGGCGCCGAGGACGCGGTGGCCGTGCATCATACCAACGAGATAGCCCAGTCCGAGGCCGCCACGGGCAAACCCTTCGTGCACTATTGGCTGCACCCCAGATTCCTGATAATGGGTGAGACCGGCAAAATGTCCAAATCCGCCGGCGGTTTCCTCACCGTGCAGACCCTGGTGGAAAAAGGCTACGACCCGCTGGCCTACCGCTACTTCTGTTTTTCGGCCCATTACCGCAAGCAGCTGGAGTTCAGCTGGGAATCCATGGATACCTCGGCCAAAACCCTGGAGGCCCTGCGCGGCATGGTGGCCAAGCTGAAGGAAGAAGCGCCGAGCCCCTCCCTGAATAAAGCTTCGGACTTTTACAAACAGTTCTCCGAAGCGCTGGCTGACGACTTTAACATGCCGCAGGCGGTGGCGGTACTGTGGGGAGCGCTGCGCAGCTCTCTCCCGGCGGCTGAAAAACTCGGTTTCGCGCTGGAGGCGGACAAGGTGCTGGCGCTGGACCTGGACCGGGCCCCGGCTGTGGAAGCCCTGCCCCCGGAACTGATGGCTTTAGTTAAGGAGCGCGAAGCCGCCCGCAAGGCAAAGGATTTTAAGCGTTCCGACGAGCTCCGTAAAGCCCTTTCCGACAAGGGCGTGCTGATAGAAGACACCTCGAAAGGCACCAAATGGAAATTGGCCCGCGGATGAAAAACACCATAGCATCACTGCTGCTCCTGCTCGGTTTCTGCGCTTCCGGCCTCAGCGCCCAGGAGGCGTCCTCCCGGACATATGTGCTTAAGGATGGTTCCGCGCTGACTTACGCCCGGCCCGGCCTTTTGCGTACGCTGGGCGCCACACCTTCAGACATGCTCACCTTCACTAAGGACAGTTTCTCCCGTGACAATCTGCCGTGGCTGGCCGCCATCGGCGCTTCCTCGGTTATTTTGATCCATTACGACCAGACCATCTACGACGGCGTACGCCGCACCGGCAGGAAGCTGCGCATCTCGCAGACGGACAAGACCCGCACCTACCTGACCGTAGGCGGCGTGGCTCTTTTTCGCGGCCCCGCCGACCTTGGCTCCACGCTTTATTTTATAGGCGACGGCTGGGTGACCATCGGCCTGTTCGGCTATCTCAAGGCCGCGGGCTGGCTCACCGGCGACTGGCGCGCCGCGCAGACCGGCAACCAGCTGGGCGAAGGGCTTATAGCCACTGGCGTCATTACCGAGCTGATGAAAAATATAGCCGGCCGCGAAACCCCCGAGCGCTCTTCGGGCAAGGGCGGCGTGTGGCGGATGTTCCCCGGCCTCGGCAATTACATAAAACGCCGGCCCACCTACGACGCTTTCCCATCAGGCCACCTGGCCACCAGCGCCATGGCGCTTGCCGTGCTTACCGAGAACTACCCGGACAACGCCTACATAAAGCCTATCGGCTACACGCTGCTGGGCGGGCTCTGCTTCCAGATGATCAACAACGGCGTGCACTGGGCGGGAGACTACCCGCTGGGCTTCGCCGTGGGCTACGGGCTGGGCAAAGTTATCGCTGGACACGGCCGCACCTCAGCGGTGCGCACCGCCCCGGCTCCTTCCGCTTTAAGTTTCTCGCCGTACTTCACCCCCGAAGGCGCCACCGGCGCCAGGCTGGCGTATAGGTTTTGATAAACGCAATTTTGTAAACTTATTTTTGTGGTTTGACGGGAAGGAGAAAATAAATGGCTGACAAAAATAGCACCGTGCCTTTTAAGTACGAGTGGTTCACGCTCGGCGACATCAACGGCTTCTTCGGCCTGATGTTCGACAATATGACCGTCCTGTCCTTCCTGGCGGGCATAATGATCTTCGCTTTCAAGTTCCCCGCCGACATCGTCTACACCAAAATGTTCCCCGGCACAGCCTTCGGCGTGCTTTTCGGCGACGTCATCTACACCATAATGGCCTTCCGTCTGGCCAAGCGCACCAACAACCCCAGGGTGACCGCCATGCCCCTCGGCCTGGACACCCCGTCCACCATCGGCATCGCCCTCGCCGTGCTTGGCCCGGCCTTCCTCTCCTTTAAGGCGAAAGGCATGCTAGAGCACGACGCCGCCATGATGACCTGGTACCTCGGCATGGCCACCATGGTCATGATCGGCGTCTTCAAGGTCGTCTTCTCGTTCTTCGGCGGCTGGCTGCAGAAAATAATCCCGCAGGCCGGCCTGCTCGGTTCGCTGGCCGGTATCGGTCTCGCCCTTATCGGCTTCGGCCCCATGCTGGAAGTGTTCGGTATGCCCATTATCGGCATGATAGCTTTCGGCCTGATAATCTACACGCTGATAGCAGGCATAAAGCTCCCCAAGAATTTCCCCGGCGTGCTGGGCGCAGTCGTCATAGGCACCCTGCTTTATTATCTGCTGGCGCCGCACGGCCTGGCGGGCGGGAGCTACCAGCCTTTCTCCGCGCAGCTGCACTTCGGCCTGCCCATCCCTACACTTGATTTCCTGAAAGGTATGAGGGAAGCCATTAAGTACCTGCCCATAGCCATCCCCTTCGCCATCCTCACCGTGGTGGGCGGCATCAACGTCACCGAAAGCGCGCGCGTGGCCGGCGACGACTTCAAAACCCGCGACATCCTGCTGACCGAGGCCATTGCCACTTTGGTGGCCGGCGTCTGCGGCGGCGTGGCGCAGTCCACTCCTTATATAGGGCAGCCCGCCTACAAGGCCATGGGCAGCCGCGCGGGCTACACGCTGCTCACCGGCATCTTCATAGGCCTCGGCGGCTTCCTCGGCTACGCCGGGTTCATAGTGGAACTGATCCCGCGCTGCGTGATAGCTCCCATCCTGATCTTCGTCGGCCTGGACATTATGTGCCAGGCTTTCCATGCCTGCCCCATCCGCCACGCCCCGGCCGTAGCGCTGGCCTACTTCCCCACGGTGGCGCGCCTGCTGCAGATAAAGCTGTCCAACCCGGACATGGTGCCGCCGGAAGTGTTCAGCAAGATGCTGACGCTGCCGGGCAAGGCGCTGCCCGAACTGCTGGTGATAGTGGCGCTGGGCAACGGCTTCATCCTTACCGGCATGTTGTGGGGCGCCTTCATGGCCAAGCTGATAGACCGGCAGGTGCGGACGGCTGCGGTCTACATCCTGTGCTGCGCCGCGCTCACCTTCTTCGGCATCATCCACTCCGCCATCCCCGACGGGAACATGTATCTGCCGTGGACGCTGGGCGACATGGCCCGGCAGATCCCGTACCAGTTCACGGCCGGCTACGTGGTGCTGGCGCTGCTGCTGTTCGCGCTTTCCTTCTCCAAGGAGAGCCGGGAAGGGCACGCGGCGGAGCATTATTAGGATTTAAAAAGAGCGGTATTCCAAAAATGCCGCTCTTTTGGTAAAATATCAGGGTAGCTTGAAGTGTAAGGTAAGCAGTACTGGCATTAAGCGGGCGTGGTTCAATGGTAGAACGCGACCTTGCCAAGGTTGAGACGTGGGTCCGATTCCCATCGCCCGCTCCATTTTAGTATAGGCCATCCCTCCGGGATGGCCTTTTCCTTATTAATCCGTGGCGATGGGAATCTTCCTTATGGGGAAAGCTCGCTGACGCTCGCATGTCGCCCGCTCCAAATTTCCGAAGCCTAACCCAACTTCCGCAGTGAAAAATAAAAAGTGCTTATTTTCCCAGCGTTTTATCCTAAAACAGGTCAAAAGTCGCCACTACATTTTGATAACAACTCTGGAATCTTCATTCGTTTAGGCACATCGATACCCAAGCGTTGC
>CAIXBR010000055.1 GCA_903917735.1 uncultured Elusimicrobia bacterium
GATAAATGAGCCCCCGTTCTTCCGCAGTCACCCGTTTGTAATCCATTGTTGTTCCCTCGTGTTATGATACACGAAGAACACAACTTGCCGTACAACTTACTTGGTGTTAGAAAGGTTGCAATAGCCGGTAGCCCGCGGGGGATCAAAACATATTCAAAATATTGGTTATGCGTTACGCAGGGCCTAATTTTATTGGCAGTGGCGTCCATTGTTCTTGCCTACAATGAGGGCGTCCTGCTTGCTACAACCGTCCCATTTTATGAATACGGCTGGCTATGGGGAATACTGTTCATACTGACCTCCAGGACTTTTGACGATGCTGAAGATCAATCCATGGCTAAATGGTCCGACATACGTGTAAAACTCGTATGGATCATTTTTGCGTCCAATGTCGCGCTTATTGGCTTGTTATACGCGACAAAAATATTTTACCTGCAAAATGCCGCTCAACTCACATCCCTGCTGTTCATTCTATATGCGCTCTGGACGCTGTCAAACATGCTTGCTTTTAAAATATCTGATAACCTTAACAGCTTGTTTATGGCTCTGGGAAAACAGGAACTGGCGCGAGGGGCCGTAGTGCGCATCGGCGACATCGCCAGGGGGTTGCTTGAAAACTACAAGAAACCGGCGGGGAAGGACGGCATCTCCGAAATCCAGGCCATGCCTCATAATTTAGTACAGCTGATAGAATCCATATTAGCAGAGAAACGTGCGCAGTACTGCTCCAGGCCGGGAATAGTTCTAGAGTTCGTTAATTTGGCGAAAGAGGCGAAGGCAAACGTGAACCCTGTAGAATTTCAGCGGATAATTTCCAACCTGATAAACAACGCGGTAGAATCTTTTGAAAGCGAAGGGCAGGTTATTGTTGAACTTTCCGGGCGCTCGGGACGCGTTCTGCTGCAGGTTTCCGACAACGGCAAAGGCATTCCGCCTGCCACGCTGAAAAAACTGGGGCAAAAAAGGAGAGACCCACGGCAAAGCCGGAGGGACGGGCCTTGGACTCTACCATGCCAAAACCTCCATACAGAGCTGGGGTGGGGAACTGATTATCCGCTCTGAACCGGAAAAAGGCACTACTGTGGTTATAGAAATGCCTGCACCGCAGTCCCCTGACCGCCTGGTGGTACTGATTGACGACGACGCGCTGGTGCGAATGAACTGGAAGATGGTAGCCCTAACGAAGGGGATAAACCTTAAAATATTCAGTGGTCCCGCTGATTTCCTCGCTGCGGCGGAGGGGCTTCCTATTTCAACGGCCATATATCTGGATTCCGACCTTGGGATCGGGATCAGAGGGGAAGATTTCGCCAAAGATCTGAAAGAAAAAGGCTTTTTCTACCTCCATCTTGAAACTGGCCACCCGGCCGGTGCATTTTCCCATCTGCCTTGGCTTAAAGTCGCTGGTAAAGAACCTCCCTGGAACTGAAATAACAGAGCTGGCACTATTTCTTCGCGGCTTTGAGTATGGAGACGGAGCCCATGGCGGCTTTGCCGTGCACCTTAAAGGCCCCGGAGTGTTCGTCGAATTCGTTGGTTACCTTGCTCATCATGTCGCCTGGAAAGGAAACGTCCAGTTTCGCGTCGGCCGGGAACGTAAGCCGGATGGCGCCCATGTCGGCGTTTATGGCGGCTTCTCCGGTATCGGGGACGCGTGCCCATTCCATCTTTACCGCACCCATACTGCTGTTCACTGCGGCCCGGCCGCACAGGCCGGTAAGGTTCACGTCTCCCATGCTGGACTTAACCTTCAGGTCCCGGGCGCAGGCTGAGCCGGATATCTCACCCATGTCGTCACGCAGGTCCACCAGGTCCCCGGTAAGGCCGCTCACTGCTATGGAGCCCATGCTGTCGTTAACCTGAACAGTAGAAGAGAAAGACGCCACCGTGTTAGCGCCCATGTCGCTGCGCAGGTCCAGCGGCAGCGTGGCTGGCGCCGTAACGTTGAACGCGATCTTGCAGTCCTTCTTGTCCTTTCCGGAACCGAACAGGCCGAAGAGGTTGCTCCAGGTCTTCTTAGGCTGCACTTCGATGCTTTCGGATTTTATGTTCAACGCGCCGTTCTGCACCTTGGCGGTCACGACGCACCTGGCGGGGTCGTTATCCGTTATCTCCACGGTGACCTCGTTCACGGAAGCGCCGGTAATGCGCATGCTGCCCATATCTATATCGGTGGTGATGCGGCTGATGCCGTCCGCCGGGAATTTAAGAGGCGCCTCGGCCTCGGCCGCCGCGCAAAGGCTGGCCGCAAAAATGCCCGCAATGATGAGTTTATTCATAGATCCCCTTGTGGCCGCATACAAAGCACAGCGGAATGCGCATGGTAACGGCTTTTCATCCCCAGCCTACGGCCTGGTCAGTTTCTTGTATCTTATGCGGTGCGGGGTGTCGGCGGCGTTGCCCAGGCGGGCGTGGCGGTCGGCCTCGTATTCGCTGAAGTTGCCCTCGAACCAGGCCACCTTGCTGTCGCCTTCGAAAGCCATGATGTGCGTGGCTACCCGGTCCAGGAACCAGCGGTCGTGGCTGATGATGACGGCGCAGCCGCCGAAGTTCTCCAGCGCCTCTTCCAGCGCCCGCATGGTGTTCACGTCCAGGTCGTTGGTGGGCTCGTCAAGCAGCAGCACGTTGCCGCCTTCCTTCAGCATTACGGCCAGGTGCACGCGGTTGCGCTCTCCGCCGGAAAGGTTCTCCACCTTCTTCTGCTGGTCCTGCCCGCTGAAATTGAAGCGGGCCACGTAGGCGCGGGAATTCACTTCCATCTTGCCCAGCTTCACCAGGTCCAACCCGTTCGAAATGACTTCCCAGACGTTCTTGCCGGCCGCCAGCGTGGAGCGGTGCTGGTCGGAATAGGACAGCTGCACGGTGTCGCCGACCCTGAACTCGCCGGAGTCGGGTTTTTCCTCTCCGGTTATCATCTTGAACAGCGTGGTCTTGCCGGCGCCGTTAGGGCCGATTATGCCCACTATGCCGCCCGGGGGCAGCGAGAAATTCAGGTTCTCAACCAGCACTTTGTCCCCGTAGGCCTTGGTGACGTTCTTCGCCTCCACTACCAGGTTCCCCAGGCGCTGCCCGGGCGGAATGAATATCTCCAGGTCGCGGGCGAGCTTCTCGCCGCTCTCGCCCAGCATGGTTTCGTAGGCGGTTATACGGGCCTTGGATTTGGCCTGGCGGGCCTTGGGTGACATGCGCACCCATTCCAATTCGCGCTTCAGCGTTTTCTGGCGGTCGCTCTCGGACTTTTCTTCCTGGCGCAGGCGCTCGCCTTTCTGTTCCAGCCACGAGGTGTAATTGCCTTTCCAGGGGATACCCTGACCGCGGTCCAGCTCCAGTATCCAGCCGGCCACGTTGTCCAGGAAGTAGCGGTCGTGCGTGACGGCTATAATGGTGCCCTTGTATTCCTTAAGGTGGTGCTCCAGCCAGGCCACGGCCTCGGCGTCCAAATGGTTAGTGGGTTCGTCCAGCAGCAGAATGTCCGGCTCCTGCAGCAGCAGCCGGCACAGCGCCACGCGGCGCTTCTCTCCGCCGGAAATATTCTTGATCAGGGTGTCAGGCGGCGGGCAGCCCAGCGCGTCCATCGCCAGCTCCAGGCGGGAATCTATGTCCCAGGCGTTCAGCGCGTCTATCTTCTCCTGCACCTTGGACTGGCGGTCTATCAGCGCGTTCATCTTGGCTTCGTCCATGGGCTCGGCCAGTTTGTCGCTGATGTCGTTGTATTCCTTCAGCGCGGCCATGGCCTCGGGCAGGCCCTCTTCCGCTATCTGCTTCACGGTCTTGTTCTCGTCCAGCTTGGGCTCCTGTTCCAGCAGGCCCACGGTATGTCCCGGCGAAAGGACGGTTTCGCCGCGGAAATCGGTGTCCAGGCCGGCGAGGATGCGCAGCAGGGAACTCTTTCCGGAGCCGTTTAGGCCCAGCACGCCTATCTTGGCGCCGTAATAGTAGGAGAGGTAAATGTCTTTCAGGACGGCTTTCTTGTCGTACAGCTTGCTGACGTTGACCATCGAGAAAATAACTTTTTTGTCGTCTTTTTTTTCAGCCATTGTATTGTCCTATAGATCGCAGTTAGTGTTTGAAAGCTTCTATCCTTATTTTTCTGTCTTCAGCAAAACGTAGCCGCCCTGGCCGAAAGCTTTTGTTTTTACGGCCATCGCGCTGAAGACCTGGGTGTCGGCGGCCCAGTACGGCTCGTACCACTCCCGGTCCACGTCCATAATGAGGACGCGGTGCGTCTTCTCGTCATAGGCGCCCACCGGGGAGACGTGCGCGTAAACCCTGCCGGGCGCGCCGGTCAGAGTGTCCTGCGTAAAATGCAGCAGCATTATGTCGTTGGGATCCCGTTCGTTGCCGGCCAGCGCTTTTCTGAAAGCCTCAAGGGACTGGGCCGTCTGGGCCCCTGCAGGGACGGAGAAAGCCAGCAATAGAGCGAAAATGGTTCTCATGGTTTCAGGGTAATAGTATACAAAACCATAAAAGAGAGTTCATTGCACCCGGCGCAAAAAGAACGGCGCGGGCTAAATGCCCGCGCCGTTCTTAAGTGCCAGATCCGGCCTATTTCCAAGAGGAAGCCGGTTCGAACATCGGGGCTACCTTTTTCATAGTCCCCTGCAGTACGGCTTCTCCGGCCGGTACCACGTCCTTGGCGGACCTGTAAGCGATGGTGCTAAGACCGAAGCTGACGGAGCTGTTCAGCTCGGAATAGGCTATGCGGAAGAAGCCGCCTTCGCCCCAGCCTGTGTCCCAGCTGTTCTTCACTATGAAGTACTGCCCGTCGTCGTTGTAGCCAACCAGCAGCACGGCGTGGCCGCCCAGCTTTTTGCCGGTGGTATAGGAATAAACGCCGTTCTTGTAATGCATGAAGTCTTCATACACCATCATGGCGATAGGAAGCGGACCGTATTTCACCAGCGCGGTTTTAATGGTTGTCAGGTCCTGTTTTACGGAACCCCACGCGCCTATTTTGTAAGCGCCATCCTGCCAGCCAGCGGCGGCGGTGTCGCAGGAGCCGTCCGTAGCGGTATAAGGGTAGGCCGATTCCAGCGGAAGCCCGGTAGTCTGCAGGTAGCCGGCGGAAAGCCTGCCGCCGTTGCAGGAGCCGATGCCGCTGCAGGAGATCAGCACCTGCTCGGACAGATCTATGTCAGTATCGGGGGTGTTATGTTTAAGAAGGGTGTAGGATTCCAGTGCGCCGGTCATTGAGAAGGCCCAGCAGGAACCGCATTTTTTCTGGTTGCGGGGAGCGGTCACGAAGCTGCCGCCCGAAGCGCGCCAGTCCAGCGCGGCCGGCAGAGAGGCCGCCGACACCATTTCTATGGCCGGGGCTTTCACCGGTTCGAAATTGAGGCCGACCAGGTATTTCCAGTCCTCGGGGAAGGCGGAAATGTTGGTCTCGCCGGCTGTCCACCTGGCGCCTTTCGCCTTAATGGCGTCCTGCACTGCTTTTATCTGGTCTTTAACGCTGCCGCTCAGCGACTGCTGGCTAAAAACGGGAGATGCCGCCAGGGCCAGGAAGCCCGCCGCCAACATGAATAAACCCTTATTTTTTTTCATTTATCCTCCACTCTCTGGACTGCAAGCCAAATTCTACTGTATGCGGCCGGGACTTGTCAAATGTCAACCGCAAAAGTCAACCCAGGGCGGTTAATCCACTGCGCGCAGCACGAACAGCGGCAGCTCCGGGTCGGCAAAAAGGCGCAGCGGTGGCCCCCAGGTGCCGGCGCCGGAGGTTATGTAGATGCTGAAGCCGTTTTCATGGTACAGACCGTAAAAATACTTAAACAGGTGCCGCTCCAGCGGGCCAAAAGGGAAGATCTGGCCTTTATGCGTATGGCCACCCAGCACCAAGCCGCTGCCTTCGGCGGTTATCTCGTCAAAACCCTGCGGCTGGTGGGAAAGAAAAACCAGCGGCTTGGACCGGTCCAGGGCAGCGGCCAGGGCTTTTACCTGTTCCCTGTTGCCATGGCGCAGGTCGTCCACCCCGGCCACTACCAGGCCGGGCACGGGCTCATAGGACTGGCCGCGCAGCACTTTTACCCCGCAGGCCTCAAAAAAAGCCGTCTCGCCCGCACCGCCGGTGAACATGTCGTGGTTGCCGAGCACCGCGTCTTTACCGTAGCGGGAATACATCCCTTTAAGTATGGCGCAAGTGTCTTCGGGCATGGGCTCGCGGCTTTCAGAGAAATCCCCGGTCAGGACCACAAGGTCAGGCTTAAGGCCGTTAATAGTCCCGGCTATTTTCGCCAGCCGGTCCGCCTTTATCAGCCGGCCCAGGTGCAGGTCCGAGATCTGCACTATGGTGAAGCCGTCCAGCGCTTTCGGCAGGCCTTTTACGGCTATTTCAATACGCTTGACTGGCGGATTTTCAGAGCCGTACCAGGCCGCAAGGCACACCAGCCCAGCAGCCAGCGCCAGAGCGGATAAAGCCGCGCCCCGCCTTCCCGCCCAGTCTGCCCCGCGCGCCTTCAGCGCCGCCAGCCCCAGGTCGCAGACCAGCAGCACCCAGACTATGATGAACGAAGCCCCGAAAGAAAAATAGGACAGCCACAGCAGCGCGTCAGATATCCCCCCGGAATGCGCTGAAATAAAGGTCCGGGCCGCCGGGTAGAAAGCCGACAGCGCCAGGGCCGCTTCGATAATAGCCAGCCGGCCCAGCGGCCCAAGCTTGAGCCTGCGCAAAAGCCAGCAGGCGGTATAAGCGTTGAACGCCACGTTGAACAGCGCCAGGCCGAGCCCGAAGAATTGGAAGTGATATTTCATTGTTGCCTTAATCCAGAAGCCACTTGGCTGCCTGTTGGCGTTTGTCGGCCGGCAGGAATGAGCCTTCAACTGCGCAGCGCAGGGTATAACGAATGTCGTCGAAGGAAAGTCCCATCTTCTCAACTGCCAGCCCGTATTCCTTGTTCAGTTGCGTGTCCAAAATCTCGGGGTCGTCCGCCCCTATGGTGCAGCGCAGGCCCGCGCCGATAAATTTTTTCAGTGGGTGCGCCTCTATGGAAGATACCGCCCGCGTAAGGTAATTGCTCCAGGGGTTGGTCTCCACGGTGATGCCGACCTTGCGTATCAGCTCCATGGTCCCGCCGGAGGCGTCTTCCGCGGCCTTCACCCCGTGCCCGATGCGCCGCGGCGCCAGCGCGTTTATGGTCTCCAATATCTGCGAAAAATGCCCCTCTTCGCCCGAATGGACGGTGAGCGGCAGGCCCGCGTCATGCAGTTTCCTGACCGCCTCCTTATAAAGGGAGGACGGGTAAGCGGCCTCACTGTCGGCCAGGTCGAAACCGATGACCGTCCGCTTGTTCTGCACAGCGAAGTCCATGGTCTTAAGCGCGGACTCCAAGCCGTAGCTGCGCGAAGCTATCACGATGACGCCGCACACCACCGGGTGGGCCCGCTCGAACTTGTCCAGCGTGGCATAAATAATGCTCTGTGTCTGCCGCCAGTCCAGTTTCCTGGCACCCAGCATGAAATCCGGGCTGTAGCGCAGTTCCAGCAGGCGTATGTTCTCTTTGAGGTAGGCGTCTTCCAGGGCCTCGTAGGTTATCCGCTCAACAGCTTCGTACGAGGCGAAAGAGGCCTGGGCCAGGCCGAACATGCCCAGCACCTCATCCAGTGAAGCCCCCGGAGCGCGCAGTTTGTAGGCTTTTTCAAGGCCGGCGGGATCGAAGGTGGGCAGCTTAAGCCCGTGTCGGCGGGCCAGGTCGATAACGGTGCCGACCCGCACGCAGCCCTCGATATGGCGGTGTAGCTCCGCCTTGGGCATGGCTTTTATGGTCTCTTCGTTGGTCATAACCCCGGAAGTTCAAAAAAGCCCTCAGGAAATGGATTTATTTTATATGGAGCGCATCCACGTACTTGTTGTAGCGGGAGCTGATCTCGGCCTTGGACAGCCGGGCGACACGCTTCACGCTGAAATCTTCCACACTGAAGGAGGACATCACTGTGCCGTAGGACATGGCGCGCTTGAGCACGTCGAAATTGCGCCACGCGGGGGCGGCGGCCAGGTAGCCCATGAAACCGCCGGCGAAAGTGTCCCCTGCGCCGGTGGGATCTATCACTTTCTCTATCGGCTGGGCGGGCACGGACAGCACCTGGCTGCCGTAGAACAGGATGGCTCCGGAATCGCCGCGCTTCACCACCAGGGCTTTCGGGCCCATCTTCATCACCAGCTTGGCGGCTTTTATAAGGTTGTACTCGCCGGTCAGCTGGCGCGCTTCTTCTTCGTTAACGAAAAGCAGGTCCACCTTACCCAGCAGCTTCATCAGCGACTTCTTCTTGAGGCTGATCCAGTAATTCATCGTGTCGCAGGCCACCAGGCGCGGCCGGCCCATCTGGTTGAGAACGTCGTACTGCAGGTCGGGATCGATATTAGCGAGGAACAGCACGCCGCACTTGTTGTGCGTGCCCTTCAGCTTTGGTTTGAACTGTTCAAAAACGTTGAGCTCGGTGGCTATGGTGGTGGCGTTCTTGAAATCCTGGTCGTACTTGCCCTTCCAGTGGAAGGTCTTGCCGGGCAGGACCTCAAGGCCCTCCAGGCAGATATTGCGGCGGGTCAGAAACTTGCGGAACGGGGCGGGAAAATCCTCGCCCACCACGCCGACCACCCTCACCGGGGTGAACTGCGAGGCCGAAAGGGAAAAATGCACAGCCGAGCCGCCGAGCGCGCGGTTGGTGCGCCCGTGTATGGTCTCCACCGAATCGAGCGCGACAGAACCGACTACAAGAATGGTGTTTTTCATAGGCTGCGAATTAACTCCCTAAGGTTTTCCGCGGCTACAGTCTTATGATACCAAAATTAAAAGCGACGGCCGAACCAGCGACGGGCAGCCGCGAAGTCCGGCACGGGCCCTATGGGTCTTGCGGTCTAGACACAATGGATTAAACTTTACTTGCTATTTACTTATTGTGGATGGGGGAATATTACAGAATGTCATCTGGTATGTTACGAGCAGCAGAATTCATCCTGATCTCAGCCGCGGTTCTGGTCATTAACGCCGGTCCGCTTTCCGCTATTTCCACGGCGGAAGGGTGGCCCGCGTTTTCGGATATCGGCGCCGCCGCCGCCGCGGATATAGCAGTGCCGGCGCCCGGACTCCCCGGCAACCCGGAACTCCGGGCTTGCATATCAGCGTCGGCGGCCTCAGATTACACTTTCGACCTGCCTGTGGAGAACCCCGCCGGCCTGCAATCCCCCATAAAAGCCGTCGACAAAGCCCGGGACCTGGCCGTAACCGTAGTGAGAAGAGGCTACGGCAGCTATGAAGCCGAGATGGAGATCTCCGGCGGAACCGCCACGTTCAAGGTGCTCCGTATCAGCTCCGGAAGCTATCTTGTTCGCAGCGGGGACGTAAACCTCACCGCGGCGCCTGGGGCCTCAGGGGCCTATTACGACGTTTCAGGCGATATCCCCACTCCCGCCGGAGACACCATTAAATTCAGGCTCAATCTTAATGCGGACAGAACCTTGGGCGCAGAGGAGAATGGTTACAAGCTCACGCTGCGCGCGGACCGCGTAGCTGGCAAGATAGACACCAGCTTGTTCTCCAAGGCCGACGCGGCCTGCCTGATAGCCCTGGGAATGGCGATGCACGCCGACAGTTTGTCTGCCCCGGACCCTTCCTGGGCGCCGTACGTGCCGGGGCCCTGGATACATCTCCCTTATCCGCCGGGGCCGAACAGCAACAACCCGTGGTATGCGAAAAAGGCTAATAATTCCGGCGGCGGCGGGACCGATACCGGCGGCGGAGCAGGCCAGAACAGCAGAAAATCTCCCGGCGCAGCCAAAGGCGGAGGAGGAAGCGGCGGGGGCGGCGGAGGTGGCGGAGGCGGCGGAGGCGGAGGCAGACACGGCAAATCTTCCGGCAAAGGCGGGAACGGAGGCGGAGGTAAGGGCGGCGGCGCGGGCAGGCGGGGCGGCCGCGGCCAACAGGGATCGGCTTACGATGACGGCAACAGCGACGGGCGTGGCGGCGGCAGGCAAAGATCGTCAGCCGGCGGGAATGGCGGCAAAAATGGCGGCAGGAACAACGACAGGAGCAGCGGCGCCGTACGTCCGCGAAAAGCGGCTCCCTCCTCTGGAGCCGGGCGTCAAAAAACGGCGGGCGCCGGCCTTGGCGGCGGCTGCTCCGGAGCTGGCAGGAAGCCCTCGTACTCCGTCAGGAAGAACGGCGGCACACAAACCCCTGAGCAAAATGGCGGAGTAGGGGCTTTCAGTCCCAGGCCGATGACGAGCAAAGCCGGCGGCGGGCAGAAGAAACCGGCCACCGGCAACAATAAATACGGCCAGCAGCCGGCCTCGCAGCAACAGAAAAGCCCCACCGGGGCGAATACTATCAAGCAAATATGGTTCGGAGGTTCCCGCGGCTGGCATAATGCTGCCGGACATCCGCCGCCCTTCAGGGACAGCCTTAACGACGGCGATGGCCACGCCCAGCCCGCTACTTATGCCGCCTTCGGCTCTCCGCGCTGCGGCGGCAGCCGGGCAATAGCCGCGGTAATAGCCGGCGGCCGCCGCGTTATGGCGGCGGTGGCCGAGAACTTGGCTGTAGCTGTAGACAGCTGGCGCGCCGCGATGGCCGCGCTGTGGACATGGCTGAAGACGCTGATGTAAGATCTGTTATTCCCGCGGAATTCCAATAATATACAACGCCCGCGCTAGGACAAGCGAGATTTCACCTTCTCCCAGGCGGGGGTGATGAGGAAGCTCTCGTCCATGTTGTCCGTCATGCGGGCGAATTTATCCATCGGCACGGAGAAAGACAGCGTTTCTTTCGGCACGAAAGGCCGGGCGGAAACATCGAACATGCCCAGCACGGCGCGCGGCCTGGCGGAGCCTTTTTCCTGCATGGGATACTGTATAATGGCCCTGCAGCCGGCGCAGAACGGGCAGATAACCCCATTGGGCTCCGCCTCTTCGAAATTGGCCAGGGTGAACAGCCCGCTGAGCACGTCCGGAGGCGCGAAGAAGACCACGGCGGCCGGCTCCTCCTCCTGAGTGAGCGCGTCAAAGCGCTTGAAAACAAGGTAACGGCCGGGCGCGGCGAACTTCGCTTCGCGTGCCGTCATCTCTTTCACAAGTTCCGGGGTCTTTTTGTACCGCTCACCCTCCATCTTGCCGGGGATGCCGCAGGAGAGAAAATATTCGAAACCGGGCCTTGCCTCCTGGCTTAAACCGGTGAAACGCTTGCCGCCGAAGCAGCCTATGGACTCCGCTGAAAACCGCAGCGTCTCGCCTTTTTTGGCGCGCGCCAGCACGCCTATCAGGCACTGATGGGCGGGCGGGGGCGGCAGCGGCGCCGAGTCTTCCTTGTCGGTGTAATAGAAGGCCAGCGGCAGTTCAGCTTCTTTGAAATATTTCTTCCACCCGGCCATGAATTTTTCTTTAAGTTTCAGGTCCATAAAGATATCCCCGCCGCGTTCAGGCTCCCGGCTTAACAGGGGTGTCCGCTTTGTCCGGCTGCTCTTTGTTTATCAGTTTCACGCCCAGCCCGCCCAGCCGCGCGCCGGCGCCCACCAGCACGAAAACCAGCAGGAAAAAGACCGACAGGTTGGCGGCCTTGTTTATCTGCGGCGGCATGGGGATGCTCATCGTCGCGTTGTTGGAGAGGGTGATATTTATGTCGCCGGTCATGTCGAACGGCTGCGGCAGCGCCACCCCGCCGTAGAAAGTGGCGAGCAGCAGCCCGGAAGCGCCTATGATAAAAGCGGCGCCCAGCGCCAGCAGCAGATAGCCTGTCTTTTTATCCATAGCGCGCCTGGTCAGACGACGGCTTTTTCTTTTGCCAGGGGGACCGCAAGGCCGAGGGCTTCCATGGTTTCGCGCACTATCAGGTCCGCCCACTCTCTGCGCAACTCGGTGGTGGGGGTGGGAAGCGTGCGATGCTCTATTTTCATATCGGAAAGCAGCGTGTTAAGGCGGTTGTAGATGTCGGCTTGGAACTCCACGCTCTGGGCGTTGCGTATGCCGTCGTCCATAAGCTCGCCGACCATCGGCAGCTTGTAGATGGCGGCGTAGGGGAATTTCTCGGCGTAGTTGCGCAGGAAGTCCCGCAGAAAAGTCTGCTCGCCGCAACGGCGTTCCAGGTAGGCCAGGTTGTCGAACACGCTCCTGTCGCAGATCACCACCTGGTAACCGCGCAGCGCGCCGCGCAGCTCCTCGGTGATATGCTGCATCATGATGTACATCTGGGCCGGCAGCGTGGTGGTCTCGTTTATGGGAATGCCCTGCTCGAAAGCGGAGGCGGCTATCTCGGAAAAGACCTTGACCTTGAGGCCGCGCTTCTTAAGTTCCGCGGCGACTTCGTAGCAGAGGGTGGTCTTGCCGGTGCCGTGCGTAGAAATGAGAGATATTTTATAAGGCCGCTTTTTCGTGTGAGGCATTTTTAAACTCCAGGTAAAATCGGGATTACTTGTATACTACACTTTTTAACCGCACAGTCAAAATTCCCCGCCGTCAGCCGCCTCCGGCCGGCGGCTTTTTATATCTTCCGGATCGGCCCCGGAGAAGCTGCAAAAGCGAGAGCCCCCGCTTACGGGGGCCCTTCACCTGGCGCACAGGCCAGAACCGCAACTACCTCAGGGGGAACCGGGGGACCTGCGGCGCACGAAGCGCAACCTAAGGGCCGGAACACCCAGCCGGGGGCGCCGCAAAACGCGGAGCCGGACCGGACACCCCGGAGTAACCGCCCTGCCGAAAGCAGACCAGCGTACCGGGGAAACCGCGCCGGGAACCAACTACACCACACTGAGACCAGCTCGACCGCACACTGCCACTAAGACCGGGCCCATTACCTGCGTAAATGCCGTAAGGGGCTATGCCCATCAGACGGCCGACCACGACAACAGCTTCCATACTGCAACCGCGGGGCCCGCGCTACACCGACCGGCGCACTAGAAAGATCATGACTGCACTTTGAGTATAACAGGCATTCCTTGACTTGTCAAGACCCAGACAAAAAAACAGCGCGCGGCGGCGGAATTATTACACCCACTGGCGGCCGCAGAGGTTCTTGAACGGACAGACGGCGCAGGGTTTCTCGTCGGGAGGAGGGTAGAACGGCAGGTCCCTGTCCAGGATCTCCTCTATCAAGACCGTTATCGCTTCCTTGTAGGTCCCGAAGATGGCAGCCTTGTCCGGGGCTTTCTTGTAGCGTTCCTTGTACAGTGTTTCTTCGGAAATATTTTCCGCGCCCAGCAGCATCAGCGAGGCGTCCATGCCGGAGGCGCTTTCTATATTGTGCCCGGCCATGTAGGCAAGTATATAGAACGGCAGCTGGGTGGATTTTAAAGTAACCAGCCAATCCCCGCGCATGCCCAGGTCGAACCTGGCCCAGTTGGGCACGGCCGCGCGGACCCCGGTCTTATAGTCCAGTATGTGTATAGTGCCGCCGCGCTGGTCAACACGGTCGGCCCGCCCCTTCAGCTTTATTGTGCCGTATTTCGTCGGCAGTTCCGCGGCTAGCAGGGTTTCGCAGTCTAAAATGGTGATGCCGGCCAAATTGTCGCGGTGATAGTCCAGTATGTCGCGCAGCCGCCGCTCCACTTGGCGCTTTATCAGATATTCGAAGCCGGCGTTATGGCCTTTCAGCCGCGCGTCGAAGACCTTTCCGGCCTCCTCTATTATCTCTCCATAATCCTTCTCCATTATGTTCAGCGGCCGGCCCTTGCGGGCCATGAAGAAACCCTCCAGCACTTCGTGCACGATAGTGCCTATGTCGCGCTGTTCTATATCTTCGGAAAGCTCGTCCCTCTCGCTAAGGCGCAGGGCATAATGGTAATAGAACTGCAGCCCGCAGCTTAAATAGGTGTCTATGGCCGACGGCGAAAATTCCCGGGCCTTCAGCGCGGCTAGCAGTTCCGGCGGCTTGGCTATGGCCTTCGGCTCGGCCTGCGAGAAATTGATGCGCAGGTGGACCTCGTTTTCTTCCGGCTTCTTATCCCCCCGCTCCAGGTCCCAGACGAGCTTTTCAACAAAGGGGCTGCGCTCTTTGTCGGCGCTGTCCTTGTAAAAGATATGTGCTTCCTTGGCGCCCGAAACCAGCGCGCTGAAGTAATAGCGGGACAGCCGCTCGCGCGTCTTGTACGTGGACAGCCCCAGGCTTTCGCGCACAAAATGCGAAAGGATGGTGTCCTCTTTGCGCGACGCGGGCAATATGTCCGCGTTGGCGTCCAGGAAATACACCCGGTCGAACTTCAGCCCGCGGGTCTCCAGGAAGCCAAGCACCTGCAGGCCCTTCAGCGGAGTGCCCGGAAAAGGGTAATTGACGCCCTGAATAAAGGTTTTCAGGAATTTAAAATAGCCGGCCGCGCCGCCGAAACTTTCCCCGGCCAGCCGGGAATTCTTAAGCTCGATTATGCGCTCTATGGCTTTTTCCACGAACGGCGCCCAGTAAGGGTGCAGTTGGGCGGTGCTGTTCTCGGAGATGTGGCTGATAAAAGCCAGAAGCTTCCCGGCAAAATCCCCCGCGTCCCTTATCTCCTCGAAAGGCCGCAGCAGTTTATTGTGCATCTCCCTGATGTGCGCCTTAATATCCGCCGGCCCGAGTTTTTCGCCGTAATCCTTCAGCTTCGCCGCGGCCTCTTTCAGCAGCAGAACGTCGTCCTCCACCTCTTTCAGCGTTATATATTTGTTCACACGGTTGGAGAGACGCTCCTCCATGGTCTGGAAGATCACACGGCCGGGTTCGGCCGAGCCGTTCAGATAGAGATTTTTGACGTAGGGATGGAAGACGAACTTTAAATAATCGGGCACGAAGTAGCCCGCTTCGCTTTTTTTGTCCAGCAGATCACCCAGCGCGTCCAGCAGGGCGTAAACCGGCGTGGCGGCCAGCGGGTAGCCCATGGAGATATTGTAATCCCCCGCCTGCGGCAGGACGTTTTCTATAAGCGGGAAAAGAGTTTGCGCCTCGGGCAGCACTATCACGTCGCCGGCGGCCGGGTCTTTCAGGACCTGCGCCAGCTTGAAAATTTCCCCGTGGGTATCCGGCGCTTTATAAAAATGAAGTTCCGCAGCCGGCTGCCGGCCGATGGCCGCCGGCGGCAGTCCGCCGAGAAAGGCGAACTGCTCTTCCAGGCCAGGGCCGGGCTCTAGTATTATATGCGCTCCGCGGGCGGCCAGGTGTTTCAGTATGACCCTCTCTGCGCCGGTCAGGGCGAAGAAGCCCGCGAATATCACATTCTCATATTTTCCAGACCCAAGTTTTTCTATTTCCCCGGCCACACGGGCGTATTTCACCGAGCGGGTGATCAGTTTTTCCGCTTCCAGTTCCCTGTAGAAATCCCCGTAGAGGCGGCTGAAGCTCTCCAGCTTCTTTATAAAAGAGGCGGAGCGCAGGTCTTCCGGCAGGATGGAATCATAACCGGACAGGTCTTTCTGGGTTTTCAGCTCTATCTTCAATTCTTCAAAATCTCCGGTGAGCTTGAGCGCCCAGGGCAGGAAGGAATCGAGCGTAAGTTCTTCCGGCTCGCGCGCTATTATGCTGCAGAGTTCTTTTTTCAGCCGCGCGTAAAGCACTTCGGCCAGGTCCAGCGCCGAGGCCTCGCTGCCTTTTATCCCCAGCTCCTGCGCGGCCAGGTCTATAAAACCGTCCATGGAGGTTATTACCGGCGCCCGCAGGGCCCCTCCGGACTTCTCCGCCAGGTACTTCCGCAGGAAATGCGCCGGCCTCTTGCCCGGAAAAACCACTATATTAGCGGCCAAAGAGCCGGCGGAAAGCAGGATATCCCCCGCTTTCTCTACCAGGCTCTCTTCGGCGCCGATAACGCTCAGTTTCAAGGTCTGCCCCCCGGAGTTTTCCACTTCCATTCCAGTATCTCGGGCATATCCTCGCCGTGTTTGTAGATGTATTCCTTGTGGTCCACCAGCTTGTCGCGCATTTCCTGTTTAAGGTGGTCGCCCCGCCCCGCCAGCTGCGGCAGCCTGTCTATGGCGTCTACTACCAGGTGGAACCGGTCCATGTCGTTGAGGACGGCCATGTCGAAAGGCGTGGTTATGGCCCCCTCTTCCTTGTAACCGCGCACATGGATGTTGTCGTGGTTGGCCCGGCGGTAGGTGAGACGGTGTATCAGCGTGGGATAGCCGTGGAAAGCGAAGATCACCGGCTTGTTCCTGGTGAACAGCGTGTCGAAGTCGTCCTCGCTGAGGCCGTGCGGATGCTCGCCCGACGGCTGCAGCTTCATCAGGTCCACCACGTTCACCACGCGTATCTTCAGCTCCGGCAGGCGCGCTCGCAGTAGCGAGACCGCGGCCAGGGTCTCCAGCGTGGGCACGTCGCCCGCGCAGGCCATCACCAGGTCCGGCTCGGCCCCGTCGTCGTTGCCGGCCCAGGGCCAGATGCCTATGCCGGACGTGCAGTGCCGCACCGCGGCGTCCATGTCCAGCCATTGCGGGGCGGGATGCTTGCCCGCCACCACCACGTTCACGTAATGGCGGCTCTTCAGGCAATGGTCCATCACCGACAGCAGGCAGTTAGCGTCGGGCGGCAGGTACACGCGCACTATGGAGGCTTTCTTGTTCACCACATGGTCGATAAAGCCGGGGTCCTGGTGCGTGAAGCCGTTCTGGTCCTGCCGCCACACGTGCGAGGCCAGCAGGTAGTTCAGCGAGGAGATCTTGGCGCGCCAGGGCAGGCCCAGCGTAACCTTCAGCCACTTGGCGTGCTGGTTGAACATGGAATCCACGATATGGATGAATGCCTCGTAGCTGTTCAGCAGTCCGTGGCGGCCGGTCAGCAGGTAGCCCTCCAGCCAGCCCTCGCACTGGTGCTCGCTCAGCACCTCCATCACGCGTCCATAGCCAGCCTGGTGCTCGTCCGTGTTAAGTATGCCGCACTCCCACTGCCTGTCCGTAGCGTCGAAAATTGCCGTCAGCCTGTTGGAGGCGGTCTCGTCCGGGCCGAACACGCGGAAATTCCTTGCGTCGTCGTTCATTTTGATCACGTCGCGCAGGAACTTGCCCAGCTCGCGCGTGTCTTCGGCCTCAACGGAACCTGGGAACGGCACCTTCACGGAGTAATCGCGGAAATCCGGCATGCGCAGGTCGCGCAGCAGTACGCCGCCGTTGGCGTGCGGGTTGGAGCCCATGCGGCGCGCGCCCTCCGGCGCCAGTTCGGCCAGCTCGGGGATAAGGCGCCCTTCTTTATCGAAAAGCTCCTGCGGCTTGTAGCTCTTCATCCAGTCTTCCAGCATCTTAAGATGCTCCGGCTTAGAGGCCAGTTCGGAGAGCGGCACCTGGTGCGCGCGGTGCGTACCCTCCACCTGCTGTCCGTCCACCACTTTCGGCCCCGTCCAGCCCTTGGGGGTTTTCAGCACTATCATCGGCCAGCGGGGGCGTTCCGTGACGCCCCCTTCGCGGGCGGCCTTCTGTATGTTTTTAATCGCGGTCACGGCCTTATCTATAGCGGCGGCCATGGCCTTATGCATCGGCTCCGGGTCGCTGCCTTCCACGAATATCGGCTCCCAGCCGCAGCCTTTGAAGAACTGCTCCAGCTCTTCGTGGCTGATGCGCGCGAAGATAGTGGGGTTGGCTATCTTGTAGCCGTTCAAATGCAGTATCGGCAGCACCGCGCCGTCCGAGGCCGCGGCCAGGAACTTGTTGGAATGCCAGGAAGTGGCCAGCGGCCCTGTCTCCGCCTCGCCGTCGCCCACCACGCAGGCCACTATCAGGTCGGGGTTGTCGAAGGCCGCGCCGAAAGCGTGGCTGAGCGAATAGCCCAGCTCGCCGCCCTCGTGTAAGGAACCGGGGGTTTCCGCTCCCACGTGGCTGGGCACGCCGCCGGGGAACGAGAACTGCTTGAAAAGTTTTTTTATGCCCGCCTCGTCGCGGCTTACGTTGGGATAGATCTCGCTGTAGGAGCCTTCCAGGTAGGTGTTCGCCGTCAGCGCGGGGCCGCCGTGCCCGGGCCCGGCGATATAGATCATATTCAGGCCATAAGCCTTTATGGCGCGGTTCAGGTGCACGTAGATGAAGTTCTGTCCAGGCGTGGTGCCCCAGTGGCCGAGCAGCCGCGGCTTCACGTGTGCCAGCGTAAGCGGCTCCCTCAGCAGCGGGTTGTCGTAAAGGTAGATCTGCCCGACAGAAAGATAATTCGCGGCGCGCCAGTAGGCGTCTATCCGGCTCAGGAGTTCCGGCGAAAGGGCGCCGGCGATGGCCGTGTTAGTGTTTTTTTTCATATTGCCTCCATACAGCCTCCGAAGCAGCGTACCGCCAGTACAATTAAAGTATAAGTAAAGCGGCGCGTAAAGCCGACTGTGCGCAGTAAATATAAAGGGCCCCGCGGGATCTCCCCGGGGCCCTTTATTCCACGCTCTGAGCCGCGCTCTGTTCGTCCTAAGCGGGCAGACAGTATTTACCGGTGAAGGCTATGGTTATTATCGCTTTCAGGCGGCTGCCGCTGGTGGTGGCCTTGTAGGGTGATTTAGCGGCGTTAACATAAGCCGCTATGGCCTTGGCGGTTACTATGGCGCCCTGGCGCGGGGCCAGGGTAGCTACCGCGTTAAGCCCAGGCGCCTTCTTCATCGCCCCGTTGCGCCCCCTAAAGTTGAAAGCGGAAAGCCAGATATTCACCGCGCCGTCTTCTTTCCGGCCGGTGGCTATGCCCGAGATCTCGGCGGTCACCGCCTTGCCCCCCACGGTGGCCCGGCCGGCCGTAACCAGAGCCGTCTGGGTCCTGTCGTACGACACCGCCGTCAACTGCGCTCCGCTATCCTTTTCGGCTTCGTCAAAATAACCCGGGTTTTCATTTTTCATATTTATACCACCGAAAAAAACATATTAACCGGCCGCCTTGGCCGAACAAAAACACGATGAATTTTTGTTTTCCCCTAAACTGCTGCGACTGCGATACCGGGCCCAATCCAGATATCTGGTCTAATAACTATATCCCTTTTCAGCCCACAACTCAAGGCAACAAGCGCTACACATGAACGCGGCCTTCCCGCAACCGGTTATTTACCGGGGCGCAAACCCCAGTAATGGAAGATCTCCATATCGTCCGGAATATTATCCCCGTGCGTGCCGCGGCCGTCCGGGCCGGCGTGCGCGCCGTGGTCCGGGGCGAAGGCCGCACCACGCGGCAGACCGCTCCATTTTTTATCGAAAGCACCGGTCAAAGCCTTAAAGGCCAATACGTGGCGCTTTGCGGCCTCGAGGGCGGCGCTGTTCCATGGGTCGCCGGCGTGCAGCAGGTCGTCGTACTCCTGGTGGTACGCCATTATGCAGTCATGGGCTCCGGTTTTTATCAGCTCCAGCGCCCGGACGGTAACTCCGCGGTCGTCGGGCTCGGAAAAATAATCCACGCCGCGGCCCCTGAAGATCAGGTCTATACTGGAATCCTTTACGGCCGCTATGGCCGTGCGCACACCGTGTTCCGGCAGCGCGTCGAAAATGGTTTTATGGGTCAGCACAGGCTTCTCGTACCTGCGTATGCCGTGCCCTTCGGGCGTAAGCCCCGAGAACATGGAAGCGAAGCAGACCGGAGTTTTGGACGGAAATACGCTCCTCAGCGGCACCTTTAGAAAGCCCGCCAACTCGAGCCTTAGGAATTCCGCAGGCAGTTTCTCCACCATCAGGCGGCCTATGGCGTCCGGCGCGTAGATCAGCAGTTTTTTAATGCCGCCCTTCGGCGCGCAGGCCAGAACGCGTTTATCCGCAGGCACCGCCCCGGCTTCAAGCCCGCCCTCAGGCAGGCCGAAGAGTTCGAGTATTGTACGAGCAACGGAGGTTATATCTGTAGGAAACATAAGCACGGTTATCGCCTGTTATTCTCTGCTTTTTCGGAGAGCCGCACCTTTTTCCTCGCCTGAAATTTGCCGAAAACTTCTCTTACCGCTATAATAACAAAAAGCTGGGCTTTTTCTTGAAATTTTGCCGAGTTTCCCCTCGCCCGGCGGTTGGCCGGGCGTGCGGGGCGGTGGTTGGTCGGGTCAGTCGTCAGCCCGGGCGGGTTCTATTACTTCGTATAAGTCGCCTTTCGGGTCCGGCTGGCTTTGTTCGTCCGGCGGGCCGCAGGTTTGCGGCGCTTTTGCGGCAGCCGTGAACTTCGGGAAATCAGCGGGCAGCCCAAGATGGGTTAACCCAACTTCCGCAGTGAAAAATAAAAAGTGCTTATTTTCCCAGCGTTTTATCCTAAAACAGGTCAAAAGTCGCCACTACATTTTGATAACAACTCTGGAATCTTCATTCGTTTAGGCACATCGATACCCAAGCGTTGC
>CAIXBR010000056.1 GCA_903917735.1 uncultured Elusimicrobia bacterium
AACCGTAAGGTCGTCTTTTACGCCAAGCTCGGTCTGGCCTTGGGCGTAGAGGGGATTGATTAGTGAACAGTGAATAGCCGATAGGGAAAGGATAGTGAACAGGAAACAGCGGACAACGGCCAAGGAAGAGTTTAAGGTACGCATAAAAAGCTCCAGGAGCTTTTTGCGACCCATATTTTTTCCGTATTGATTTTCCTGTAAAAGGGGATTATGCCTGTCTGCCTGTCTGTCTAGTAAAAGCCTTGGCATATCAATAATCCAATGGCGAGTATTACAAATCCAAACAAAGAAATTTACAGAGGGAAAACGCGCTATAAACCCCGCAAGAGATTTTAGCATATTCTCTGTTACAGGGACATTTCTGGATTTTAACTGGATTTTAAGAGCCGGGAGTAGTCTCTCGGGCTCAGCCGCTCCTGACGCGTGCCGACAGTGAGCCAGGGCTCCTGCAGGGCCTTAAAAAAGATGGGGTTTCCAAGCCACCAACTGCCGGATTTCAGAATAATAGCTCCGTTGATTTTATTCCTAATATCCCAAACGTATTGATTTTCCTCAACTTTCTTATGTAGTATTTTTCTTATGAAGGCTGCCGCTCTTATATTGTTTATCCTGCCCGCGGCGGCTTTTTGCCAGGTTCCCTGGTACGCTCCCCAGCGCGCTGATGTTGTTATTCCCGCCCCGGCTCGGCCGGCGGATACTTTGGACGCCTGCCCTAAGATTAGCAGACTTGGCGTGGCTGAGGGATATGCCGACGCTCCTGCTGTGAAGGAAGTGGCCCTGGTTGACGGAGCGGCCCTGCCGCTGCCCGCGGACGATCTTAACCGGGCTGGAATAACAGAGGTCCTTAAGACGGACTTGGACTATTGGAATTCCCGCCCCGACACCGCGAAGATACAGCTGGGGCAGGATTTATATGAGGCGCCGCGAATGCGCGCCACGGTAAAGGCGCTGCTTGATGTCTTTTCATCGGCCGTGCCCGCTGAGGAGCTGCTTAAAATCCTGAGGGACCGCTTTAAGGTATACCGCGCCTCGGCGGACGACGGGACCGGCAAGACGGTCATAACCGGCTATTACGAGGCGGAGATAAAGGTTACGAAGACCCCGGACGCGGAACATAAGTACCCGGTGCTTTTAAAACCGGCGGACCTGGTGAAGACCACGGCGGACATGGGCGTGGATTTCGACTACGGCCGCTACGACGAGACCGGCCATCTGGTGCGCCATTACGCCACGCAGGAAATTCACGCCGGCAAACTTAACGGCCAGGGGCTGGAAATGGTCTGGTCGGCCCACCCTTCGCAGATAATGCTGCTGCAGATACAGGGCTCGGGCGTACTGCGCTTTCCCGACGGGGACTATATGCGCGCCGGGTTCGACGGGGCCAACGGCTGGCCTTACCGCAGCGTGCAGAAGCTGCTGATAGACTGCGGCGAAACGCCGTCGATGTCTTTCAAGGATTTTATAAAGTACTTGTCGGCGCAGGGGCCGCGCGAGGAGCGCCTGGCGGACCTGAACCCGCGCTATATCTATTTCACGCCGCGCGCCAAGGACAGCGCGGCCTACGGGGCGATAGGCAAGCCCCTTACCCCGGGCCGCTCCATTGCTATAGACCCGAAGTATATTCCGCTGGGGCTGTTCGGTCTGCTCAAGTCCACACGGCCGGTGGCGCAGGGGAACGGGCTGGGCTTCAAGGATTTCAACCGCTTTATTTCCACTCACGACACGGGCTCGGCTATACGCGGGCCCGGCCGAGTGGACCTGTTCTGGGGTGCGGGTGATACGGCGGAGACCGAAGCCTCCTCGATGAAGGCCCCCGGCGAACTGTATCTATTCATTCTCCGCTAAGCGTAAGATTTCAGCCATAGCAAAGGCCCGGGGGATTTCCCGGGCCTTATTATTTTCCGCCCTCAGCCTATGGTTTATGTCCGGCGGCGCATTCGCCGCTTGACACACCGTTGACATGTCAAGCCATGCCCCCTTGACAAACGCGGAATATCTGCTATACTATTTTTGGAGCGGAACACCTTATCGACGGTTGCCTTCCGCTCCGTTACTTTGAGGGAGACAGCGCGGGCAAGTGCCCGCGTTGTCGTTTTATAGTTTCTTGGAAAGTTCGTAGAAGGCTATGGCGGCGGCGTTGCCGGCGTTCAGGCTTTCTACTCCGCCCTTCTGCGGGATGGAAACTATCATGTCGCAATGCTCTCGCGTCTTCTGGTGAAGGCCCTCGCCCTCGGAACCGATAATGATAAAAGCCGGCAGCGTGAATTCCACCTTGGGCAGCGCCTTGCCGCCCATGTCCATACCATAGATCCAGAAGCCCTTTTCTTTCAGCTTTATAATAGTCTGGTTCAGGTTCACCACTTCGATAATGTTGATGCGCTCGGCCGCGCCGGAAGCCGTCTTTTGGGCCGCCGCGTTCATGGCAGCCGAGCGGCGCTCCGGCAGTATCACGGTGGAAACCCCCAGGCAGGCCGCCGACCTTATAATAGCACCCAGGTTCATCGGGTCCGTAATGCCGTCCAACCCCGCCCACACCGCCTTCTTCAGATCTTTTTCCCTCCCTAAAGCGCCGTCCACGTCCATCTTCCTGGGAGGCTCGGCCTCCAGCAGCACGCCCTGGTGGTTCCCCCCCGCTGCCAGTTTCTCCAGCGTGCGGACGTCGCAGAACTCCACCTTCACGCCGTTCCTGCGGGCCAGCGCCGCCAGGTCGTTCACGCGCTGGCTCTTTTCGTTGCGGGAGATGAACAGCCGCACCACCGTACGCCGGCCGGCCCTTATTATCTCTTCAGCCGTGTTTATGCCGTATAAAATTTCAGTTGCCATTATTTAGCTATCCTCGAATTCCCGAAACTTGTGCCCACTGCCAGGGCAGTCCTCACTTCCTGCGCGGAAGGCGACACCAGCCGCAGCTTACCCACGGCAGCCGCTATACTTACCCCGGTGAAGCCGTAATCGCGGAAAGAGACCATCTGCCCGAATTTCTTACCAGCCAGCAGTTCCGCGGCCTTCACGCCGAAACCCGTGGCCAGCCAGCGGTCAAAAGCCGTGGGCTCGCCGCCGCGCTGCACGTGACCCAGCACCACTACCCGGCTCTCAAGGCCGATCTTCCCGTCCAGCAGTTCGGCGATCTTATAGGAGACGCCGCCAAGCCGCAGCGGGTCTGGTGACCCCTTTACGACCTTGCCCACCGTCATCCCGCCTTTCTCGGGCCTGGCGCCCTCGGCTACCACGATAATGGAAAACTTTTTGCCGCGCCGCTTGCGGTCCAACACGGCCCGGACTATGTCCTCCGCTCGGTAGGGGATCTCGGGCAGCAGTATAATATCCCCGCCGCCGGCTATGCCCGAGCGCAGGGCTATCCAGCCGGCGTAGCGGCCCATGGTTTCCACTATAATCACGCGGTTATGGGACTCCGCCGTGGTGTGCACCCTGTCCACGGCTTCGGTTGCCACGTGCAGCGCCGAGTCGAAGCCGAAGGTGACGTCGGTGGCGGACAGGTCGTTGTCTATGGTTTTAGGCACGCCCACCACCGGCATGCCCCTTTTATAAAGCTGCTGCGCCATGGTAAGCGTGCCGTCGCCGCCTATGGCCACCAGGGCGTCCAGTTCCAACTCTTTGAAATTTTTGAAAGCCAGTTTAGACAGGTCCTTCGGCTTGTCGGCGGAACCGAGCGGCTCCAGGGTATAGGCGAAAGGGTTGGCGGTATTAGAGGTGCCCAGGATGGTGCCGCCGCGTATTATTATGCCCGAAACGTCGTGGTCGTGCAGTTGGATGAAATCCTTCTCCACCAGGCCGCGGTAGCCGTCCCGGAAGCCTATAACCTCCCAGCCGTGCTGCAGCGCGGACTTCGTCACGCCCCGCACTACGGCGTTAAGCCCGGGGCAGTCCCCGCCGCCGGTAAGAATTCCTATTTTCATAAATGACTCCAATTTGGAGAAGTAAGCTAGAACGGCGACGGGTATATCGGGGCTTTTTCTTTAGAGATAATATAGAGCACAGCGGCCAGTATCTGCGCCGGGTGGCCCAGGCGGGCGAAGGAGTAGTCCATATGTATCTGGAAGCGCGACGCCGAGGACGGGTCCAGGAAGATGAATCCGGCACGGCGGTCCTGGGCGAAAATACCGTAATGCGACCGCAGGGTTCCGCCGAGGTTCCCGAAGATCTTGCACAACAGGTGGCCACTCGGGAAGTCGTCGCGTATAGTGAACACCACCAGATTATCAGTATCCACGAATTCCCAATAGCGGTTCATCATGCCGCCCTTTCGCACCAGGCGGGCCACCTCTTTGCCGGCGCCGTCCTTGATAAGGCCGTAAGCTATTTCCGGCTTTACCTCCAGCACCAGTGTGGACTGCGCGTCGAATATCTGCAGGACCGGTTTTTTAGTGAAATAAAGCACAAGCCCCGCTATAAACGGAACGATAAAAAACACTTCCGGCAGCGAAGCGAAAGCTCTGCCGAACGGCAGCCGCAGCAGGACATTGACCACCGCGTCGCCCCGGCCGGCAAAGGCCAGCAGGCTCCAGACGACATGAAAGAAAAAACAGCCGTAAATGGAGCCGGCCAGATACATCTCATGCTCATAAGGGAACCCGGCCAGCAGCAGCTGTCTCTGCCTGGTCAGGACGTTATACGTCACGTCCCTTAGCGTTGTAACGGAGGAGGCCACGAAAGGGAAGAAAAAGTCCGGGGGTACCTCGGCCGGAGGAGGCGGAAGCTTGGGATTGGTATAGCCCGCGGCAATAGAGCGGGCCACGAAGGACCCGGCCACCCAGAGGCCTATGATCCCCACCCATAACATTAGCGGCAGCGGGTAGCGCGGCAGGTAGGGCGGCAGGCCGGACTCTTCTTTTCTTGACAGGTCAGCAAAGAAACTCCGCGCCTCCGCTCCGGCGGAGGGCTGCGTGGAAGGTTCCACCTCTACCACCACCGCGGAAGACTGCACGAAAGCGTTCAGCACGGACTCGGTGGAGAGGGCGACTGCGGCCGTGGAGACGTCGGCGGAACCGTCCTTAAAGACCTGCGTGGTAAAATCCTCTTCCGTTTCTTTTTCCTTCTTGCGGCGCACTACTTTTATTTTCTTGGGTTTGGGCAGTTCTATTTTTTCGCCCGGTTTGCGTACGCTGGCTATCGCCCCGCGGAAATCCCCGTCGGAGAGCCCGCGCGCCGAAATGGCGTAGGAGGCGCCGTTATAGGTGAAGAAAGCTATGTAGATTTCGGTCCCCATGGACTCGTAGGCGGTATAGTAGGCCGTCGAGACGCCATGCAGGCTTACCTGGTTCACTTCGCCGTTGAGGCTGGTGCCCTTCGAGCGCAGCGAATCCACCTGCTCTTTTACGCGGGCCTTTAGGTAATAGTCGCCCAGTTCGGAATCCTGTTTTGAGAACTCAACGGAAGATTTGCCCTTCTCAAGCTTGAGGGTTACGGTGGGGTCGTCGCTATGGCCGGCTTCCCAGCCGGATGGGAAATCCACAGCGATGATTTCGCCCTTATCCTTGAATTCTCCGGCAAAAGCGCAGAGGGGCAGAGCAAGGAGCAGGGCCGCGTGGAAAACTGTTTTTTTCATATTAAACGCGAACACGCAACGTCAAATAATAACGTTATATTATCAAGTATAGAAAATTATTGTAACCTAAAGTCACACTTTTAAAGCCACAGGCGGCTCAATTTTTTCTCAAGAAAACGTCCGTGGAACAGTACCCTCCCGGCATGGGGCAGTCATCCGTGACGGTGTCTGTGATGGGCGTCCGGCAGGTGGGGGTGGTCATGCTCCACGGGATCGTGCAGGTGCGGGTGGGAGTGTTCCCCGGCCTCCGCCCCGCAGTGGCTGTGGCCGTGGTGGGGGTCGCCGTGGCCGTGGGCGTGCTCGTGCTCAACGGGGTCGTGGCGGTGGCGGTGCCCGTGCTCCTCGGCTGCCAGCAGCAGCAGGGCCGCCAGCATCAGCGCCCCGGCGCACAGCAGCCCGGCCGAGGCCGGATCGCCCAGCAGCGCCACGCTGAGCGCCGCGCCGATAAAGGGATAGGAACCGAAGAAGGCCCCGGCGCGGGAAGCCCCCAGGCCCCGCATCGCAAGTATCAGCAGGACCAGGCTCACCCCGTAGCTGAAAAAGCCGAGTGCCATGGCCAAAAACACCCATTTAGCTTCAGGCAGAGATCGGTAAGCGTGAAAAGCCAGCAGGCCGTTTATAAAACCGCCGGCCAGGCCTTTTATAGCGGCCAGCGCTACCGGATCTTTCATGGAAACGCGCGCCGTAAGGTTATTGTCCAATCCCCACATAAGGCTTGCACACAGCACCAGCGCCGCGCCCCAGCCTAAATTAAGGGTCCCACCCCCCCGGGAAAGCGCCAGGCCGCCCGCGGTTATCAGCGCGGCCGCGGCCCATAAGCGCCAGCCCCCGTACTCTCTGAATATAATGACGGCTATCAGAGAGGTGAATACCAGCTCGAAGTTGAGCAGCATAGCGGCGCAAGAAGAAGAGGTGAGGCTGAGACCGGTGAACAGCAGCACCGGCGCCAGCACACCGCCGGACAGTATAAAGCCCGCAGTATAAGGCAGGTCGCGTTTGCCGAGCGGGGCCTCCGAGCCGGACCTGCCCGGCACAAAGGCGCGCCAAAGCGCCAGGCCCAGCCCGCTGCCGAAGTAGCACAGGGCGGAAAGTTCCATCGGCTTCAAATGGGTCAGCAATATTTTTCCGGCAGGCACGGAGACGGCGAAAAGCAGGGCGGCGGCCAGGGCAAAAACATAATTCATAAATAAATTCTACAAATTTAGGCCATGGATGGCGCCGTAATGCGCATAACGCGCCCCGGTCCGCGTGTGTGTTGACAACCCAAATTTAGGTTTGTAATATAAGTTTATAGCTTTTCAGTCTTTGTTCTGTTTCCAGTCTACCCAAAAAATCAAACCTAAGGAAGGAACTTATGTCTAAAACCTCAGCAGTAGCGGAAAAAGGCAAGAAGTCCGTTCACGACTACGTCAACGGCGTTCTGGCCAACGTGATCGCGAAGAACCCCGGCGAGAAAGAATTCCACCAGGCGGTTAAAGAAGTGCTAGAGACCCTCACCCCGGTGCTGGACAAGCACCCCGAATACGTGAAGGCCAAGATCCTCGACAGAATCGTCGAACCGGAACGCTCTATAACTTTCCGCGTACCGTGGATAGACGACAGCGGCGAATACCACATCAACCGCGGCTTCCGCTTCGAGTTCAACAGCGCCATCGGCCCTTATAAGGGCGGCCTGCGCTTCCACCCCTCGGTGAACGCCAGCATCCTCAAATTCCTGGGCTTCGAGCAGATCTTCAAGAACTCCCTGACCACCCTCCCCATGGGCGGCGGCAAGGGCGGCTCCGACTTCGACCCCAAAGGCAAGTCCGACGCCGAAGTTATGCGCTTCTGCCAGAGCTTCATGACCGAGCTGTTCCGCCATATCGGCCCGGACACCGACGTGCCCGCCGGCGACATCGGCGTGGGCGGCCGCGAAATAGGCTATATGTTCGGCCAGTACAAGCGCCTGAAGAACGAATTCACCGGCGTGCTGACCGGCAAAGGCATTTCCTGGGGCGGCTCCCTGATACGGCCCGAAGCCACCGGCTACGGCGTGGTCTATTTCTGCGAAGAGCAGCTTAAGACCAAGGGCACCAGCCTTAAGGGCAAAACCGTGGCCGTATCCGGCTTCGGCAACGTAGCCTGGGGCGCCGTGAAGAAAGTGAACGACCTTGGCGGCAAAGTCGTTACGATCTCCGGCCCGGACGGCTGTATTTACGACAAAGCCGGCATCAGCGGCGACAAGTGGGAGTACATGCTTAACCTGCGCGCTTCCGGCCAGGACATTGTTGAGCCTTACGCCAAGAAATTCGGCGCCGAGTTCCGCGCCGGCCGTAAGCCCTGGGAAGTGAAGGTAGACGTGGCTCTGCCCTGCGCCACCCAGAACGAACTGAACGAGACCGACGCCAAGACCCTGATAAAGAACGGCGTTATCTGCGTTACCGAAGGCGCCAACATGCCCTGCACCCCGGAGGCCGTAGAGGCTTTCCAGAGCGCCGGCATTCTGTTCGCCCCCGGCAAGGCTTCTAACGCCGGCGGCGTTGCCACTTCCGGCCTGGAAATGAGCCAGAACAGCATGCGCATGAGCTGGTCCTCCGAAGAGGTGGACAAGCACCTGCACAACATCATGATCAGCATCCACAGCGCCTGCGTGACCGCCGCCAAAGAGGCGGGCATACCCGGCAACTACGTGGCGGGCGCCAACATCGCCGGCTTCAAGAAAGTTGCCGACGCCATGATGGCCCAGGGCCTGGTCTAAGCAGTCTCCAGACCGAGTCTTAAAGAACGGGCGGAGCTTAAAAGCTCCGCCCGTTTTATTTACAGGTTTCCTAAACAAAGCGTGCTCCTGTTTTTGTATTATTTACTTAGCGGACCAGGTACGCAGCCAGAGGGATCGATATGCCAAAAATACTTGTGGTGGATGATATTCCGGCGATTGTGGATTTTTCCAAGGAGTTTTTCGAGGATGCCGGCTTCGAAGTGCGGACGGCCGACACGGCCCCCGGCGCTTTAGCGACCCAGCAGCAGTTCAAAGCGGACGTTATCCTGCTGGACCTGAACATCCCCGACGGCGGCGGCATTCTGGTTTACGAGACCCTGCGCACACACCAAGACATGGTGCCTATAATTTTCTCCACCGGCAAGCCGGAAGCCCTGACCAACATCGCGGCCATGGTCAATGTGTCGATGCTGAAAAAGCCCACCGACCCGGAATTGCTCATGGTCGAGGTTCGCAAACGCCTGGCGGCCAAGCCAGCAGAGCGCCCGATGAACCCTGTCCCGCCGCCCCCGCCCAGATTCCCCCCCGGCCGCCCGCAGTAAATACGAGGCGAGCGGAACTTGAAACCCGGGCGGAGGCTGAGAACTCTGCCCGGTTCACATTTCATTCATCTGGTACCTGGCCCACATGTCGGCGAAGATGGCTTCCGGGTCGGGGTTCCACCATTTCGCGAAGAAGGCGCAGATATTGCGGATGTCCCGCAGCAGCAGCGCCTGGGCGTTGGGGTTCCTTCTGGGGTCCGACGCCTGGGGGAAGTCTATCACCACCACCCTGCCCCTGTAATACAGCACGTTGTACGGCGACAGATCACCGTGCACGATGTCACATCTCAGGAACAGTTCCACATTGCGCATAACGTTCATGAATGCGCCGCGCGGGTCCTTTATTTCGTTCCTGGCTTCCACCAGTTTAAGGGCGCGCTCCTGGCCGTCCCCGAAATACTCCATTATGAAGGAGTCCGCCCCGGCGCTGATCAGCGCCGGCACATCGGCCCCGGCGGCTCTAAGTTCGCGCAGGTAGACGGTTTCGCGGCTCTGCCATACGGCTTCCTCCAGCCACTTGCCGAAGCGGGTCTTTTTGCCGATGGCCAGCAGCTGTCTCCTTTGGAAGAGGTTCTGCGTTACGAAGTAATCCGCCCTGTTCCTGAATCCGCGTTCCTCCCTTTTTTTGTAGACCTTGGCGGCGTAGTACTGTCTGCCGCCGGGTCCGTCTTTTGAGACGATATGGACCACCGCCTCCTTGCCTTCGCTGAGGACACGTTCGTAAGTGTCGATGGTCCCATTGTCAAAATACTGCCGCAACGCTTCCGGGCAGGCGACGTCGCCGCCGGGACATGTCTCTTCGTTATAATTCATTTAGTCTCCGTTATGTAGGCGGGGGGGCGCGCAAAAGCGCGGCGGCCTCCGTGACGGAGCCGTTTCTGTTTCAAAGGTTAAAGTTAATTAAGGCAAGAAAAGGAGGCGGCGTCCGCGGCTGCATTATCGTTGTGGGCTATGATTATTTCGTTCATAATTTGTCGCCTCCTTTGCGAAGGATGCATTTATTCTAGCAAAAATTCGGTTTAGCCTAGCCAGGCTTACGGGGTGGCAAGGGTATGGGCCCGTCGGGACCGGCGTCGCGCACACCGTGCGCGCGCCTCATACTCTCGGCCTCCGCGCTTACGCAAGCGTCGGGCGAGTAAGTGTCGCTTCGCTCCACCCCGAGAAGTCCCGCCGACCCCATACACTTGCCGCCCCGACTTGGGTTTCAGGGCACTCAGTCCATATTTCCACTGCTGCGGCCCATTTGGTCGGCAGCGTGGCTTATTTTGTCGGCCACCTGGTCGAAAAGCGTGGGCATGTAGCGCTTAAGGCTAACGCCGGCTATAAGGACCACTCCCACCACCACCGCCAGCATCAGCAGGTACTCCACCGTGTTCTGACCCGCGCGCATACGAAAAGCAAGGGATTTCATATAGCCTCCTTATGTGTGCTTCACATACAGAGACACTGAAATCCCTTAAAAGTTCCCTCCGCTGTTATTGGTTCCCTGAAGAAGACCCCAGCGAGGACGCCGCGGCGTTTATCATACCCTGCACCTGTGAGAACATCGCCGGCAGATAGTGCTTCGCCACCACACCGGCCATAAGGACAAGGATTATAGCGGCAAACGCCGCAATAAGCACCGTTGCCGGGCGGATCAGACGTTTTTTCGCTTGAGCCCCGGCCAACACGCGATCCTTCATGGCCGCCGGCGCCTGTACGGGAAGAGTCTTTTTTACTCCCGCGGAAAGCGCGCCGAACTCATCCAGCGCGGTGCGGCACTCCTTGCAGGCCTGGATGTGGGCGGTGATCTCCACCGTCTTTTCAGGACCGAGTTGCCCGTCGAAATAAGCCGAAAGCGATTCCTTGATTTCCTCGTGCGTCATTGCTCCTCCAGTAGGCCGCGCAGCAGCGCGCGCATCTTCTCACGGGCCCGGGAAAGCCTCGAGCGCACCGTGCCGTCGGGTATGGAAAATATCTCGGCTATCTCCGCATAGCTGCGCCCGTCCAGCTCGCGCAGTATAAGTATCGCCCGGTCCTGCGGCTCAAGGCTGCCCATAGCCTTTTCAAAAGCCTCGGTGCGCGCAAGCGCCTCAAGCTGCGGCTCCGGCCCCGGCGCCGGGTCGGACGGGTCTACGACCAGCTCTTCCCCGTCCTTAGAGTAAAAGCCGCGCAACTTGCGCCAGAAAGCGAAGCGCGGTGAGCGCAACTGGTTCTTCCAGCAGTTCACCACTATCCTGTACACCCAGACGCCCGCGTCCGCCCCGCCGCGAAAGCCGGGCAGGCCTTTAACGGCCTTGATAAGGGCTTCCTCGGCCAGGTCCTCGGCCTCGGTGGCGTTGCCGGTCAGGCGCAATGCCAGGGCATAGGCCATATTTGAGCATCGTTTTATAAGTTCTTCAGGCGACATGATAAATAATTCAGAATGCCGGCCAAGCAATTTTCACTTAACCGGTGGGGCGGAGTTCAGCGGAGGTATTTGGAAAGGGCGCCCATGTCGGAGACGAAGGCCGGGTTCTGCCGCAGCTTCTTGTACAGCATATCCCCCAGCTTTTTGCCCGCTTCCACATCGGAAGGATAATGCACGCCGCCTATCACGCGGTTAAGCGCGGCCTGGTCGGCCGCGCGCATAAAAATAGCGCCCTGGCGCGGCAGCAGGTCTGAAAGGATAAGCCCGAACACGCGCGACACGGTAGCGTGCCCGCTGGGATAGGAAAAACCCTGCAGGCGTCCCAGGCAGGGATCCACTTCGGATGAAGCCACGAAAGGACGCTCGCGGCTGTAGATCTTCTTAACGTAGCGGCTGGCGTCGCCGGCGTCGGCATCCACGCGCTTGAAGAAGGCCCCGGCCTCGGACGGCAGCGGGTTCTTGAAGGGATTGACCGAACCAAAGAAGGAGATAAAGCTCTCGTCGGACTGCGCCATAGCCGCGGAGCACTGCGCGTCCGTGCGGTCCTTCTGCCATTGCAGCACCGCCGCCATGTCCGCCTTGTCCTCGGCTGAGCCGGCAGCCGGCGGGGCGGGGAAGCCGGGGAACTGCAGCTCGGCCTGCGAAAGGTAGCCTGCGGCGGAACCGCTCTTTACTTCCATCGGCGCGGGCGCTTCCGGAACCAAAATGCTTACGGCCTGCGGCTGCAGGGCATAGAAAGCTTCGCCCGCATAAACCACAGGCAACAGGCCGGCGGCCAGCATTAAAGCGATGATTGACTTGCGGAGAATAACGGTAAAGTTGGACTGACGATGCTGCATTTTGCCTCCGTTAAAGAACTCTGCACTGCATACAGTAGTGATATTTTATAAGGCGTGCGACAAAACCGCAAGAGCCAAAAGGCCTATTGTTTTTTGCGTGCCCGGAGCACCCGTATCCACGAAAGCGGCCGCGCAGAAACACAGCAGCAAGGTTATTGTCATCATTATCGGAAGACCGGCATTCTCTTCGGGATCATTTCTGCTTCCAGAAGCCACATGCTATCGATTTATGGATCATATCTTCAGGCATTTTGTGGCCGTAGCATTTCCCTTCCGCGTCCAACTTGGCGCACTCATCGCATTTAACTTTAGTCTTACCGGTCAGGAAACCAAGGATCACGCATATATATCGCATAGTTTAAACCTCTCCCCTAAAAAGTATATTCTTCAAATATTATGCGACAAATCGGGCGGCTCGCCAAGTTTTTCCTGCATAATTTTGGCCTTATTTAACTTTTACATAGCCGTTGTCGTAAGGAAGGAGCGGGGTTGTGAGGGAGCACATAGCGGCTAAAAGCCTCCGAAATACCTATTTGTTTTGTATTATTTATGAGTTAGAGCAGGTTTGGGAGAAAAGAGATGGTTAAAATTCTGGCGGTAGAAGACAATCCCGCCATATTGGACTTCTACAGGGACTTCTTTACGGAAGCGGGCTTTGAAGTAAAGACCGCCGAGGACGCTTTGTCCGCCCTGACCCTGCACCAGCAGTTCAAATCCGACCTGATAGTGCTCGACCTGAACATCCCCGCCGGCGGCGGTATGCTGGTCTTCGAAACCCTTCGAACCCGCATGCATGACCCCGTGCCCATCATCTTCTCCACGGGAAAATCTGAACAGCTTCCCAACCTGTCAAAGCTTCATAATGTAACCGTAGTGAAAAAGCCCACGAACCCGGAAGAACTTATGGCCGAGGTGAAGCGGCTCCTCCCCAGATTTTTCAGCCAGTCCATAGACCAGAATCCCCCACCCCCCCCGAACGTGCAGCCGGCTGTCAGGCATAAAATACTGGTGGTGGACGACGACCCAACTATCCTGGAACTATACACGGAGATCCTTTCCAAGGCCGGGTTCGAGATACAGACCGCGGAAGACGCGATAGGGGCGGTAACAAAATTCCAGTCTTTCAAGCCCGCTCTTATAATCCTGGACGTGGATATGCCCGCGGGCGGCGGGAAGAAGGTTTTTGAGCGCCTGCGTATGCAGCTGGCGGCCTCCACCCCAATCCTGTTCTCCACCGCTTCGCCGGCAGCGGTGGAAGACCTGGCAAAGAACTTTAATGTGCTGGTCCTTAAGAAGCCCCTTACCCCCGGGGACCTTGTCGGGGCGGTCAAAGACCTTCTTAAACTGTCTTAACCGCGCCCCGTCGCACCTTATAAATTCCAAGACTCTCCTCCCGTTTTTGATAAAATAATCTACCAGTTCAAGGCATGCGTTAAGAAATACGTATATATGACCGGGGCTTACAGGCTGATAATGTTCTTCGGACTGGGCGTGGCGGCCCAGGCGGTGATGCTTATCCGGGGCAGCTGGGAGTGGAAAGGCTTCCTGTACAGCCTCGGCATCGCCTTCTTCGGGCTGCTGCCGGGAAAGAACGAGCATCACTACAGCCTTACTTTCCACCTGCTGTTGTGCTTCGTGACCTTTGCCTGCTTTATCGCCATCAATTTCCGCACGGCCCTGCTGCCGCGCGTCAGCGAGAAGATACTGCTGGCCTATTGCGTCACGCTGTGGTACGCTTTTTTATCTTTTCTGTACAGCCCGGGCTGGTTGTCCTACCTCATCGCGGGGCTTCTGCTGGTCCCTACCGCCGCCACGCTCGTGCTTTCCTTCACCGAGAGCCGGCTCTCGTTCAAGCTCAAACTGTTCTTTTACGCCTGGTATCTGATCATGGTAGTGCTTATGGTCGGTTTTCAGTTCGCTTTTACCTACCTGACGGTTTTTTTCAGCGGCAAGGAACCGGCGGGCGGCACGCCTCTTGGCGCCGTCCTGTCCGGCATGGGGTTCTTTTACATGGTGGTAAACCTGACGTACATTTACCACATGCTGCCCCTCAGGGGCAAACATGAAAGCGAGGAAGAGTGCATGCGCCGCTGGCACGGCTGGACGGACCTGATGACCGGCCGGTACAGCGACTCCGCGCAGCTTACGCACATGCAGGCCCTGCTTACCATCCTGGCGCTGGGCGGCATGTTTGCGGCGAATATCCGCTATGGCTTTATTTCCGCCCCCAACGCCGTGAATCTCGGCATCCTGGTGCCGCTGCTCCTGATGCCGGGAGATACCGCCGCGCTGGCGGACCGCCCGGCAGGCAGAGCCGGAACAGCGCAGTAAAACCGCGCCGGCCGCGCGGCTTTTCCATTGTGTTCTGTAGATTAGAACTCGCTATTGCTCAGCCCGGTGTAGATCAACGCGCCGCCGTTCAGAGAGGCCAGCACGTTCCTGATCTCAGTGGTGGACACGGCCAGGCAGCCGAAAGACCGGCCCTGGATCATATTCGCTTCCTTCACGTAAGCAGACTCGTGTATAACCACGGCCCTCGCCAGCACGTTCGAATTGGTGGAAGACATGCCGTTCAGACGCATGGACTTGCCATGGCTGCCGTTATACAGTGCCCCGGTGATATAGAAACCCAGCGAGGAAGCCTTGGAGTCCGGTACATTGCTGAATCTGGTGGCATAACCGTCGCCATCCGGGTCCGAGCCTTTGCCGTGCGCTACGTGTATGGCGTGCACCGCTCCGCTCTGCATATCCAGTATGAAAAATCTTTGTTTGCTTGAATGCGCGGCAAAATCCACTATGCCTATATACCTCTTGTTCTTTATCTTGTCCCCATTGGCGTTGAAATATTCAAGGGCCTTCCTTTTCAGATCCTCCGGGATCAGGCCGCTGCCGACAGCGCCGCCGGGCGCCGCCTGCTGGGGATGGAATTCCTGGAACGGCTGTGCCTGTGGTTGCTGGCCTTGGGGCTGCTGGCTCTGCTGGGGCTGCTGGGCGCCCTGGCCCTCCTGCAACTCGGCCGGATCTATAGGGGTATAGACGGCCCCCGCATCGTACCGCTCTTCTGTCTGGTCATCCTCCAGGGTTCCTTCCACCTGCGGCACTTCAGCGGGAGGGTTAGCTATCTCTATGTCGCCGTTCGAACCGAACAGCAGCTTCAGTATATTGACTATAAACTGCGCAAAAACCGGGGTGGGCGTGATCTCGTACTGCGTGGTGGCCGCGTTCTTTTTGAGGCTCCCGGTATCTATGCCTATGTTCTCGGAGGACTTCCGCATACCCTCCATGCTCTGCGCCATGAGCGGGCCGGAAGTGATGATGACCGACATCGCGATAATTATTATCTGCTTCATAATAATGCCTCTTGGGAATATTCTATACGGCTTTCCCCGGTTTTAAAAGGGAAATTAGGCCTATGCGCGGATAGGCACTAAGGCCCATTAATATCCGTGGCCGGATTTTATTTTCAGCGCCCAGGAGGAGATCAGGGTAAAATAGCCGAAGAGCAGGCCGCAGAGAAGGCCGAGCAGTTTATTTGAGATCTCGGGACTGGCCAGCAGGATGTACGCGCACATCAGGACCAGCAGGCTGCCCCATATCGTTATGAACCAAAGGCTGAACGAGCCGAACTCCCTGGCGGTATTCGCGGCGTATTCTCTCAGCGTAAGCCGCTCCGGGCTTACCGGGCTGCCGGAAAGCAGGTAAAGAACCCCGCTGTGGAACATGGCGTAATACGCAGCCAGGAAATACCAGACATGCTTCCAGGGCCAGTAACGGATAGAGAGCACGAAAAGGAGCACGCACATTTGGCAGAACTTCAGGAAGCGGCGCAGTTTTTGCTCCGCGTCCGCATCGGCCAGGACGCGGCCCCGGCCGAAGACGCTGTTCGGGAAATAGACCGTGCGCCCGGAGCCGTCCTTCTTGAAATTCCTGTTCATCGCCGCGTCAAAATACCCCATGAGCTCTCCCTCCGCTGATCCTGGACGCTGTCCCCGAAATACCGGTGCGTCCGTTAAGCCGTGCTGTTTGAATATTATGCGACAAATCGGATGCCCCGCCAAGCCCTGTCCGCAAAAAAAAGACACCCTCAAAAGGAGGCTGGCACCTTTTGAGGGTTTTTAGGTCTTAAAACATCAAAAAGGTGCCAGGCACCTTTTGGGGATATCAATTTACTGAGGAGGGGTCCCTCCAGCTCTTGCCGGAGCGGGGGCGGGGGCCCATGACCCAAAGATATGCTCCGTTTTTAGCCGTGCTGGGAGCAGGGCTATCGTTACCTATGTTCTGCCCGGGAGGGATACGCACTATCACTTTGTCATCCTTACGGTTGCCGCAATCGTCTTTGTCAAAGTTACAGGTAATCGCCATAGCTATCCTCGCTTCCAAACCCCGTTAACGATATCTTATGATAATGCCGCCGATACCGATAGGCCCAAAGGACCCAGCCCGCTATTGTATTTTGGCCCAGGGAGCTAAGCGGACTATTTGTGACCACCGGCCTCAGTCATGGTAAGGAAACAATTCGGCTAAAACGAGGGCGGTTCCTTGACCGTCTGATTTTTTTTGCCCGTCTTCTCGTCCATGTATTTGAAGATGGCCTTGTCGTACTCCAGCAGTTCGTCCTTGTCGCGCAGTTCGTTCTCGTCCGCGGGTTCTTTCTTGACCTTGTCGCGCCAGTCCTTTTTTATCTTTACGCTGCAGGCGCTGATTATCTCTCCGGACTCGACCCCCACCAGGCGGGCGTTTACCTCCACCTGTCTGCCGGCGAGTTTCGTCAGCGTCCCGAGCACCAGCCAATCCGCGCCGAGCATTTTGCCCAGACTCTTGACCGAGTCGGCGTCTATAGCGCCGGAACGCTGCAGCTTCAGCTCCCCAAGGACTTTTTCTATCTCTTTGCGCTCCGTTACCTTGAATTTCTTCAGCCTGACCAACTCGGTGGTTATTCTTTCGGAAACAATATTCCCGTCCCCGGACTCCCTTTCGTCCAGGTAGCTGAAATTCGCCACGCCTATTTTTTTATCCGCCCCCTCGCAGTTTTTCAACAGCTCGTTCACGAGGTTCTTATAGGCGTTCGATCCGCTTTCCTCCTTCGCGCCGGCGAACGCCGGGGTAAAGAGCAGGACTAAAGCGAGTAGTGTTTTCATATGCACAGCTCCCTGGATACGGCTGCGGCCGTTAATTTACATGTTCCAGCCTGCAGCCGGCCCGTCACTTAAACATTATGCGACAAATCCCTAAGTCCGCCGGCTTTCCCAAGCGGCACATCGCGGCGCCGGCGAATTTGCCCACGCGCCCGCGAGGCAACGCATTACCGGGTGGCTACTCCTCCTGGTCTAAATCGTCAACGGGCTTCATTCTCTTATCCAGTATAAGCCCCACCACCTTGCGCACGTAGTCGTAGGAAGGCGGCTTTTTATAGAAGGCGAACGCCTCATGCCGACCGTTCTGATAATACGCGTCGACATGATATATGCGCTCTTTCGGACCTATCTCCTTCCTTCCACGGGCCGCCTTGGTGGCAGACTCATACGACCCGAGCGAGATAGTGTAGTCCACCGCCTGGGTGTTAGGCTTAAAGATGAAAAATTTGTAAAGAACGGCCTGCTCCACCGCGAATTCGAACCTTTCATAGGCCATTACCTTTCTGCCGCCGGCGCTGAACTGGTCCCGACAGTATTCCTCCGCCCTGGCCAGTTCTTTGTCCCCGCCTTTTCCGCGCATGGCCAGCAGGATATCCCGGTTCTTATCCCTGGCCTTCAGGTCCCCAAGAGACTGGTACGTCTGTATAAGCTTCGCGCGTACCTTCCAGTCACCCGGTTCAAGACCGAGCAGCTCCTCCCAGGACCGGGCCGCCATATTAAAATTCCCGGCCATGTAAGCCGCAAGCCCCGCGTTGTACAGGCATTTCTTGTCCTCAGGGGAGAGTTTAAGCGCCTCGGAGAACTTCTTCAGCGCCTCACCGTAGTTGCCGCCCTGCATGAAGGCAGTCCCTTCCTCCAGCAGGTCGTCGGTTCTCCAGCCGAACAAAGCGCCGGAAGAATGAGGAGGCGACAGCAGCAGAAGCCCGGCCGCGAGAATAAAATAAAGAAGGATAACTCTCTTTTTCATAACATGGTACGCCGGCAAACCCAATTAGTGATATTATGCGACAATAGCGGTTTTAACGCAAATCCACGTCAGGACTCCCCGGCGCGGCAGCGCGCTTAGCCCGCCAGCGGCACAACAAAAAACAACCGGCTTGCCGGCCGGTTGTTTTTCGCCATTTCCACCTGAAGTCAGTTTACGGGGACAGCAGCCTCGGCCACGCTGCCGAACACGTTCTTAACGCCGCCGTTCGCTGTCAGAAAATCGGCTGCAATGAAGTCGGCCAGTTTTTCCGTATTAAAAGGGTCCACCTTGGGCGCTATGCTGCCGTCCTCGCGGTCGGGGGAGGAAAGGTCAGTAATAAAATATGCTTTGACCTGGTCTTTATTCTGTCCGGCGTTAGTCGCTATATAGGTCAGCCCGTACTGCATCCAGTCACCGCCGGTGAAAAGGACTTCCACCCTGCGCTCGGTCCCGTTAGCGTCCGTGAAAGCGAACACCTTTATTATTCTGGAATTCTCTTCCTTCTGGATCAACTTGTAGATGACGGGGAACGCCGAAACTACATCGCCGTCCTTGGTGCATTTTTCGGTTATATCCTGAAGCTGCACGCTGGCCGAGACCCGCTCCATGGAGGGAGCCGGCACCTGGGCGGCCTGGAACTGGTCCAGGGCGGTGTGGGCCGACGGCGCGAGTTGCGCGTCGGTGTTGGATATCGCGTTTTCAAGCGCGTAATTGACAGGCCCCGTCTTCGCGAAAGCGGAGCCGGACACGGATATCAAGGAAACAATAGAAACGAACTTTATGTACTTTTTCATATAGCACGAAGCCTCCGAAATATAATTTTTATTATATTCCCGATACTTTGTGCTAAGTTTCGTTTTAGGTGGGAGAAACTTAACGCGCTCTCTAACTCGGAGAGACATCACTGCGAAAGGTAGTCTTAGGTGTTTAAAGGATACCTGTGCAGCTTGTAAGATACGGAAACTACTCTGCAGACTGACATTGCTGTACTACCAGTATAGCAAACTTTGCGGACTTTGTAAAGCTATTGTCCGCCTATTCTGTACTGCTGCGTGCCGCCCATATCGGTCCGGAACACAGTAGCGCCGACTGCCTGCAGATTGGTTAAGGTCACAGCGGCGGGGAAGCCGAAGGTATTGCCCGCACCGACCTCTATATAAGCGTATTTCGGCTTGACCATATTAAGGAAAGCGAGGCTGGACGCCGTGTTGCTGCCGTGGTGGCCCACCTTGAGGACATCCGACTGCAACTGGCTACCGTAGGTGGACACCAGGCTGGCCTCCACATCCGACTGCATATCCCCGGTATAAAGGATGGAGGTGTTCTGGTAGGTGACCTTCAGAACAATAGAACAGTTGTTGAGCACGGACCCGGAATCGCTGCCGCCCGGGGTTGAACAGGCGTTCAGCACTTTAACCTGTACTTCGCCCGGGTCCCAGTCCAGGTTCTCGCCGGCCGCGGGATAAACAACATTGACGCCAAGGGAAGCTATCTTGTCGCGCAGGACTTTCGCGCTGGAAGCGCCGGTGTTGTCCTCGCGCGTATCATAAAAATTGTCCACCTTCAGGTGACTGAAAACATAACCAAGCCCGCTGTAATGGTCCAGGTGCGGATGGGTCAGCACCACATAATCGATATGTGTAACGTTGTGCTGGGTCAGGAACTGCGTCAGCGGGGCCGTAGGATTGGGGCCGCCGTCTATAAGCACGTTCTTGCCGTTGGGCAGCTCTATGTACTCGGAATCGCCCTGACCCACGCTGATGAAATAAGCGTTCAGGGCTGGTACGGACCTAAGAGGGGCGGCGGCGGGTGCCGGCGAGGAAGGCTCCTGTACGGCCACGTTGTCCAAGGGCGCGAGTTTTGAGAGATAGTCAATAGCTTCACCGGCAAAAAGGTTCGCCCCCAGCGAAGTAAGGAGGAGCCCCGAAGAAAGAATCGCGGCGGTAAAGAACGTCTTCAGGTTCACTGTCGCGCTTGTCGGTTCTTTAATTTTCATAGGAAGCAATTAACAGCGCCGCTTTTCACATATACCATTATGGCCAACAGTAATATTTTAGTTCATTGGCCCCGGATTTCAAGGTCTAAAAGGCCTATATTCACATAGGTCTTTTAGAAAAAGAGGGCTAACCTTGCCCGGAGTGGGGTTGCTCCTGCGGCGGATAAACTTATCACAAGGACAGGAAGGACCAGTAGAAGAAATCCCAGATCTCGTAGCTGGCGGCCATTTCATCGGAGGTTCTGCCTATTACGAACTCGGGCAGATACGGCATGCTGCCGGCCAGGTATGTCCCCCGCCCACCACCTTAACAAAATCCACCGAGCTGCCGCCGGAATTAAGTTCGAAAGCCTGAACGCCGCCTTTCCCGGAGCAGGCGCTGGTGCCGCAGATCAGTAAAAGCGCGGCAAAAGAAGATGTTTCATGTTAGTCTATATAGCTGACCACGTCTTCCTTGCGGGGCAGCGCGCGGGCGGGGCGCTGGTCTTTGTAGCCCAGCGTCACGGCGTAGCAGGGTTCGTAGCCCTCTGGCAGTTTCAGGCGCGGCAGCTCTTCCGTGATGGAAAAATAATAGCGGGCCAGGCCTATCCAGCAGGAGCCTATATCCAGGCTCTCCGCCGCTATCAGCATGTTCTCAATGGCGGCGCTGCAGTCCACCAACGGCGACATGGCGTCTTTGCGCATGGAGACCACTATTACGGCCGGCGCGCGGTAGAAGAGGTGAAAAAGCTTGTTCTGCCCCATGGTGCGCACCCATCCGGCGTCCTGCCCGGCCATCTTCTCCTTGGCCTTGTCGCTGATGCGGTCCAGCAGTTCTTTATTCCGGATCACGGTGAAATGCCAGGACTGGTCGTTGTGCGCGCTGGGCGCGTAGAGGCCCGCCTCCAGTATTGCCTGCAGCTCGGCTTCCTTTATCTGCTCCGGCAGGTATTTGCGTATACTCCTGCGGTTCCTTATAGTCTGCAAGACCAGATTCATATTTAACTCCCTAATATACCTGCGCCGCTCAGCGCGGCTTGGTAGAGCAGCCAAAGCTGACGAAGACTGCCCAGCACCCAGAACGTCAGCGCCATGATAAGCGCGGTATACACGAACTTGGCCGTTCTCGATATTACCGGCGAACGCCAGAGGAAGAAAAGGCTGAACGGGCCCAGCCCGAAAAGGGTGATAACTATGACGCCCCAGTGCTTGTACTGCCAGGGCACACGCGCGCCCTGCCCTTTGCCGCAGTTCCTGCAATAGCTGTCTGCGCCTCCTATCATAGCCCCGCAGGACCAGCAGGGACACTGCGCTGACGCGTTCAAAAGCTCAACAGTGTCTGCCATGGTCCGCCTTTTTTTTTGTTCTTGAATATGGCTTAGGCCTTCGGCGTATAAGCGGGGCGCGGGAGCCGCCCAGTACCTCGGCCTCGCGCAGCAGAGAGTCCGCCGGTCTCAGCCCGCCCTCCTGGCGGAAGGAGACTATGCGGAAATGCCGCTGCGCATCCAGCTTCCGGCTTACAAAAAACACGTTTTTGTCGGAATAAAGCCAGTCCGGCCGCAGCGCGGAAGTGCTGAGCGGGGAGGAAAATTCCCGAAGCGTCTTTTCCCCGGCGTCGTTGTAGTAGAACTCGAAGTAGCTGCGGGCCAGCTCGGCGAAAGAGCCATAGACCGGTTCCCTGTAGCGCAGACCGCAGAAATGGGACTGGGCCACCGCGCCCCAGCGCCCGCCTTCGGTGAACGGGGCTATCACGTGGTCGTCGTCGTGCGGGTTGGCGCGCAGGTCCAGCAGCAGGGACCGGCGGCCATGGAGCAGGAAAGCGGCCGCGGCCAGCATTGCCCCTTCTATGCAGTGAGCCCTGCCCTGCTTCAGCGCCTCAAGCGCCGAAAGGCAGGTATCTGGTTTACCGTCGTTGTAGTTTATTTCGAAATCGAGGAAATCCTGGACTTTGCGCGGGGTATCCAGGCGCTTCAGTTGGTCCAGCTGCGCCCGCGGGAACAGGGCGAAGACGGGGTTTATTTTTTCTTTTCCACTCGCCACGGCTTGTCCCCCGACCTGTCATGTACCTCTTTCTTCTCCTGGTCCTCAAAGGTGATGGCGACTATTCCCCGCACTTTATCTATGTCGAAAGGCTTGGTAAGGTAGCCGCTCGCTCCGCCTTTGAGGGCTTTCAGGGCCGTATCCATGTCCTCGTCGCCGGTCAGCATCCAGACTATGGGCGAAACTCCGGTGCCGGCTATCCGCTCCAGCACCTCCATGCCGGATATGCCCGGCATTTTTATGTCCAGAAAAACTAAATCCGGCTTTTCCGCCTGGATTATTTCCAGCGCTTTCGTCCCGTCCGGGGCCGTTAAGACCGTATGAACGGACCTGAAAGCCTGGGTCAGCACAAAAAGCACGTTTGGTTCGTCGTCAACTATAAGTATTTTTCTTGCCATATCTTTCTCCGGGGCTTTACGGGCGGCCGTCAGCCTTTTTCATGGACGGCGGCAGCGCCGGCAGTTCAAAATAAAAACGGGAGCCTTTCCCCTTCTCGCTCGAGATCTCCAGGCGGCTGCCGTGCAGCGCCAGCAGCTCGTTGGAAACCTTAAGCCCCAGGCCGAAGCCCTCCGCTTCGCTCTTCCCTTCCTCCGTCCGGTAGAACCCGGCGGTGATCTTCTTCAGGTCGGCCAGCGAGATTCCTATGCCGGAATCCTCAACAGAGAAGATCATGAGCCCGGGCGGACTCATGGATGCGTCTATCCGCACGGTTATTTTGCCGCCCTGCCTGGTGTATTTCACGGCGTTGCCCAGCAGGTTGCTTATCACTAGGGCCAGCGCCTCGCCATCGGCGCTGACCAGCACGGGTTTTTTCGGGGCCTCGATGGAAAACTTTATCTCTTTCTGAAGGAACAGCTGCTGCACCGATTCCGCCGCGCTGACCGCCAGGTCCCTCATTACCACCACCCGCCTCTCCACCTTAAAACGGCCTTCCTCCATGCGCGCCTCGTTGAGGATGTTCTTTACGTAAAGCGCAAGTTTATGCTGTGAGCCGTCCATGGAGGTATACAGTCTGGAGCGGGTCTCATCTACGGCCTCCGGGTCAGTTTCCCTAAGCAGGAACAGCCCGGCCGAAAGCCCGGTGAGCGCGTTATTGAATTCGTGGCTGACAGTGTGGATCATCATTGATTTCAGTTTGGAGACGCTCCGTTCTTTGAGCAGGAGAGTCCTCACCTGGTCCACAAGCAAGACCACAAGCAGGAAGAACGCAAGCCGGACCACGGCGTTCCAGATCAATATGTTCAAAGACCAGGGATATGAAGCGGAAAAGAGCCTCTCATCCAGCAGCCAGTCCACCGTGGCGCCCAGCGCAGCGGCTACTCCCCAGCGCCAGCCCACGCTCCACGTAAGGACAAAGAGCGGTATAAAGTAAAAAATGTCCACCGAGATCTCGTTGCGGGTGTACAGGTCCAGCAAGGAAACCAGCACAAAAACAGCTATCCCGGTAATTATAGCGCGGAACTTGGTCCCGACAAGCAGATGTTTTATCTTTTCCAATATATATTCACATCTCCCTGAAGGATATTCTATCTTTTTACTCCGTTTCACCGGCCAATAAAATGTTGCGCGGCAAATCGGGCTTACATAGCGTGACCGCGGCCGTTAGAGCAGCGGGTTAGAGACCACGCCGTCGGCCAGCTTGGGCTCGAACCAGGTGGATTTAGGCGGCATCACCTGGTTATCGTCGGCCACGGAGATCAGCTCCTCCAGCGAAGTGGCAAACAGCGCGAAGCCCGCGGCCATTTCCCCGGAATTAACGCGCTTCTCAAGCTCGCCCAGGCCCCGTATGCCTCCTACGAAATCCACGCGGTCGGATTTACGCAGGTCCTTTATACCGAGCACGCGGTCCAGCACCAAGTCGGACAGCACGCTTACATCCAGCGCCTTAACCGGGTCCTCTTTCATGGTGGGGGTCTTAACGGTGGGCTTGAGCAGGTACCATTTCCCGCCCAAATACATGCCGAATTCGCGGCGGGCGGCGGGCTTGGCCTGCCCGTTAACTTCCTTAACCTCGAAACTTTCCTTTACCTTGGCCATAAAGGCTTCGGGGGTAAGGCCATTGAGGTCCTTCACCACGCGGTTGTAGTCCCAGATCTTCATCTCGTTCACCGGGAAGGCCGCGGCCAGGTAGACATTGTAGGGCTCTGTCCCGGTATGGGCCGTGCCGCGCTGCTCCATCATGAATTTTTTTATGCGGCTGGCGGCGGCGGAGCGGTGATGGCCGTCGGCTATATAGACGGTCTTCTGACCTTCGGAAGCGTCGGAGATAGTCTGAATGTCGGCGTCGTCGGTTATCACCCACAGCGTGTGGATCACACCGCCCTGGCCGGTGGCCGAAAACTCAGGGGCGTTCTTCGTGGTCTTCCTTATTACGGCGTCTATCGCGGGGATCGGCTTAAAGGCGATGATGCCGGGCCCGGTCTGCGCTTTCACGTACTTTATCTGGTTCACGCGGTCGTCCTCTTTTACGGGGCGGGTGAACTCGTGCTTGCGGATGCGGTTATTGTCGTAATCTTCCACACACGCGCCCACCATCAGGCCGGTCTGGATATGAGAGCCCATCTGCAGGCGGTAGACGTAGAAGCAGGGCTTACCTTCGCGGATCAGCAGGCCCTTGTCGAGCATGTCCTGGAAATTATCGGCGGCTTTCTTATAGACACTCTCATCGTGCACGTCCGTGCCGGGCGGCAGGTCTATTTCGGCCTTGGAGACGTGCAGGAAGCTGTTGGGCTTGCCCTTGGCCATCTCGCGGGCCTCGTCGGAGTCCATCACGTCGTAGGGAGGGGCGATAATCTCCTGCGCACGGCCCTTTGCGGGCCTGATACCGAATATGGGTGAGAAGAGCGGTAGTTTTGCCATTTGTATTATCCTTGAAGTTAATTATCTGAAAGGTTCTCCGCGGTCTTGTCGGAGGGGCGGCAAGGGTATGGGTTCGGCGGGACTTCTCGGAGGGCTCGGCTTGCGCAGCGCCGAGCCCGAGAGTATGAGCGCGCGCACGGTGTGCGCGACGCGTGCCCGCCGGGCCCATACCCTTACCGCCCCGACTTTACATCTCGCCGTGAGAGAACAAGACCGCGTTCCAAGTAAAACAGCCCGGGCTTCCTTTGGGAAACCCGGGCCGCGTTGTCAGCTTATATCTTGTCGCCGTTGACCGCGTGTTTGCGGACACCGTTGAGCAGGTAGTCGGCTATCTGCTCGGCGGCCTGCCTAGCCACGGTCACCTGCGCGTCCTTAGTGGAGGCCGCTATGTGCGGCGTGCAGATGATCTTATCGTTTCCGAAGAAGATGTGCTCGGTGGCAGGTTCCTTGGCGTAAACGTCGGTTGCGAAGCCGGCTATCTGACCACTCTCTATGCCAGCTTTGATATCCTCTTCCACCATGATGCCGCCGCGGGCACAGTTTATAAGGCGCACACCTTTCTTCATCTTGGCGATGGTGTCCTTATTGATCATGCCTTTGGTGGCCGGGTTGATGGTCACGTGGTAGGTGATGAAGTCGGACTTCGCGTACAGTTCGTCCAGGGTAACTGTGGTCACGCCCAGTTCCTTGGCTCGGGCCGGGGTCATCATCGGGTCGAACACAATCACGTTCATCCTGAGGCCCTTGGCGCGGTCGGCCACCACGGAACCTATGTTGCCGCAGCCCACTACCCCCAGCGTCTTGCCGGTTATTTCCACGCCCTCGAATTTTTTCTTCTCCCATTTGCCCGCGTGTGTAGACGCGTTGGCCTGCGGAATCATGCGCGCGAGCGCCAGCATCATGGCCACGGCGTGCTCGCCGGTGGACACGGTGTTGCCGAAAGGCGTGTTCATAACCAGCACCTTCTTCTCGCTGGCGGCTATAACATCGATGTTGTCCACTCCGGAACCGGCGCGGGCCACGGCCTTAAGGGCGCTGGCGGCCTCTATCAGGTCGCGGGTGAGGGTGGTGGCCGAGCGCACTATTATGGCGTCGAACTGGGCTATGCAGGCCTTCAGCTCTTCCGGCTTCATACCCGTCTTTACTACGGGCTCAAGCCCCTTTTCTTTCAGCACCTTCTCGCAGAGGGAATCGGCCTTGTCGGCAATAAGGACTTTCATCATTTTACGGTCTCCTTGGTGTATTCTTTGGCCACGGCCTCGTAGGCCCAGTCGAGCCACGGCGTCAGGGCTTCTATGTCCGAGGTCTCCACGGTGGCGCCGCACCACACGCGGATGCCGGCGGGGGCCTTGCCATAGGAATTGATGTCGTAGGCCACGCCTTCTTTGTCCAGCATGGAGGTGATCTTCTTGGCGGCCTTGGTCTTGTCCTCGTCGGGAAGCTTCAGGAACCACTCCGCCTTTATCTTAAAGCAGACGGAAGTATTTGAACGGATCTCCTTGCTGGCGGCCAGGAAGTCTATCCATTTGGATTTGGCGACCCACTTTTCGAACGCGGCCAGGTTGGCGTTGGAGCGCTTCACCAGCGCCGGGGAGCCGCCAAGGCTCTCGGCCCACTTCAGCGCGTCTACCGCGTCCTCGACACACAGCATGGAAGGAGTGTTGACGGTATTATATTCCAGCTCGCCGGGGAGAAGCTTCTTCTCGTCCACCAGGCGGAAGATCTTGGGCACGGGCCAGGTGATCTTAGGGTTCTGCTCTTCCATGCGCTTGGCGGCCTTGGGCGACAGGATGATGACGCCGTGAGCCGCTTCTCCGCCCAGCACTTTCTGCCAGGAGAAAGTGACCACGTCCAGCTTGGTGAAGTCCATCTCCATGGCGAACACGCCGGAGGTGGCGTCGCAGATCACGATGCCCTCGTGGTTTGCGGGCAGCCAGTCCAGGTTGGGCACTTTAACTCCGGAAGTGGTGCCGTTCCAGGTGAAGATAATGTCGTTCTTCGGGTTGGCCTTCTTCAGGTCGGGGAGCTGGCCGTAGTCGGCCTTGTATTCGTTGACCTGGGGAAGCTTGAGGTATTTCTTGGCGTCGGTCATCCAGCCTTTGCCGAAGGATTCCCAGCCGAAGATGTCTACGGGGCGGGAACCGAGCATGGTCCACATCGCCAGTTCCACCGCACCGGTGTCGGAGCCGGCCACCACACCTATGCGGTAGTCGGCGGGCAGGTTCAGCACCTTCTTCATGCGGTCGGAAACTTCCTGCAGGCGGGCTTTGCCTTCCTTGGAACGGTGCGAGCGGCCTACCAGCGCGTTCTTGAGCGCGTCGACGGTCCAGCCGGGGCGCTTGGCGCAGGGGCCGGAAGAAAAGTTGGGGCATTTGGTTTTCAGCGTGGGTTTTTCCATTTTTAAGGATTCTCCTGTTTATATTCACCGCTTGGGTATATTATAAATATATAAGGTTTCTTTAGCAACCGCGATAGATTCCGTTGAGGGCAGCCGCCGAGGAAAGTCAGCCAGGTCAGGGGATAAAAGACCGATGTCTACGGGTCGGCCAGGAACGGCTCGCCCAGGTTCCTGAAGGGGTCCCAGAGCGGCGCGGTACGTTCTGCGTAGTTACATATTTGCGGAAGTCGTTAAAACCGCGGGTTCTAGGCGGTGGACGGCGTAATTCGGCAGGACGGCAGCAGCCGCAATTTTTTCAGGGCCAGGAAGATCGGCCTGCCGCCGAGGATCGAGACCGCCATCAGCGGATACAGTGTAGCGTTGCCGACTAGGCCGCGTATGAGCATGGCCTTTTCTATGCTGTAGCGCGCGCCCACCCACGCGTAGAAGCCCGCCTTTAGCAGGAAATAGGCCACCCATACCCAGGTTAACATGCGGAAATACCAGGCGAGGTCCGGCGTTACCGGTTTGTCTCCTATCTGCTGCTTCGCGAAGTCCTGTATCACGGACGAACCGCCGCGCAGACTTAAAGCGAAGAAGGCGCCGGTGATAATATTGGTGACGGCCAGCTCGAACCTGAAGAAAACCGGGCCTTTCATGTAGAGGTCCGCGCAGCCGAAAACAAGCGTGACCCCGGCGGAGAACTTGAAGAAGGGCGTTATCGCTTCTTTCTTCGCGAATTTGTAGGACAGTTCCGCTATCGAGAACGCGAGCGAAACGAGGATGGCTGGTTTAAGCCCCCAGAAATGATTGGCCAGATAGAACACTATCAGCGGCCCGAAATTCGTGAACGCGTATTTAAGAGTTGAAACGACTTTTTTCATGAAGTCCTATCATTATCGTATTATAGTATTAGCGTTCCGGAGGATGGAAGCGCTGCGCTAAAGGTGCGCTAAAGGATACTAGGGAGGGTCAAAAATGAGGATAGCCATAATAAACGGCTCGCCGCGGGGAAAGGATTCCTGCACTATGCGGATGGCGGTTCCGCTTTCGCAGGGCATGACGGATGCCGGGGCGCAGGTGAACGTGCTGCATCTGGCCGAACTTAAACCGCTGCCCTGCCGCGGCTGTTTTTCGTGCTGGTTCCGGACTCCGGAAAAATGCGTTATCGACGACGGCTATAACGAGGCGCTGGCCTCTATCGCCGTCGCGGAGCTCATCGTTTTCGCAGGGCCCCTGTACCATTATCACATGCCGGGCCTGATGAAGAATTTCCTGGACCGCACCATAACTATGGCCGAACCCTGGATGGTTCCCGACCAGAGCCGCGGAGGCATCTCAAAGCATCCGCCGCGCGGAAAAACTATCAATTCAGTAATGCTGGTCTCTCCCTGCGGTTTTCCAGAGGTCAGGCATTTCAAGCCTTACAGCGACTGGTTCAAGGCCTATGCCCAGATGACCGGGCTTAAGTGGGCCGGAGAAGTGCTGCGCCCTATGGGGGAATTGCTGCGTGCGGAGGAAATGCAGCCGCGCCTGGCCGGCTACTACACGGACCTGCGCGCCGCCGGGGCGGAGGTAGTGCGCGAGGGGGCGCTGCGGCCCGAGACCGAAATAAAGCTGCAGCGCAGCCTGGTAGAGGGCGGCGCCGAAGAGTTCCGCGCCATGGCCAACAGGCATTTCGCAAAAATATTAGGATAGGCCGGTATGGGCTGTTCTCCATACGTGGATTTAGCTCAGTCACAGCACCACCAGAGGTTTTGGCCGTCCGATGAGCATAGCTCCCGTTACGGCACTACCATAGGTTTTGTAAAATATTGGATATGAGCTCAACCAAGAAACCCAGCGACTACGAAATAGAATTCGGCGGCTTCGACAAGCTGATGCCGCACAGGATAAAGAACGTCCTGATGGTGGCCTCCCTTTACGACTCCTTCCTGCTGGCCGACGACGACCGCCTCAACGAGGCTCTTTTCGGCGAGCTCTCCGATACCGCGGGCAGGAGCACCCCGAAGATAACCCGCGTCGCCACCGCCGAGCAGGCCCTGGAGAAGGTAAAGAAGGGCTCCTACGACCTGGTGATAGCTATGATACAGGTGGGCGAAACGGACATGGCCGATTTTTTCCGCGGCATTAAGGCCGGGCGCCCGGAGCTGCCGGTGGTGCTGCTCTCCTTCAACGTGCAGGACATCAAGAACATGTCGGAAGAGACCAAGCACCTGGCCGACGGCATCTGCCTGTGGAGCGGCGACACGCGCATCTTCTCCGCCATCATAAACATCATAGAGGACGCCAGGAATTTCGACCACGACTCCAAGGTGGGCGTGCAGGCCGTGCTGCTGGTGGAGGACAACATAAAGTTCTACTCCTCCTACCTGCCCATCATCTACACCGAGCTGCTGAAGCAGACACAGATAGTGATGGCCGAGGAGCTGAACCCTGTAAAGAAGACGCTGCGCCTGCGCGCGCGCCCCAAGATACTTTTCTGCAGCACCTACGAGGAAGCCTGGGCGCTCTACGAGAAATACAAGGAGAACCTGCTTGGCGTGATAAGCGACATAGAGTACCCTATGGGGAACTCCTGCCACCCGGAGGCCGGCCTTATACTGACGCGGCGCATAAAGGCCGACAAGCCCGACATGCCGGTGCTGTTGCAGTCCTCCAACCCCAGGTTCGCCCGCCAGGCCGTGGAACTGGGCGCCTCTTTCGTGCACAAGGCCGCTTCCGACCTGTCCAAGCAGCTGCGCGCCTTCATACTGCGCTATTTCGGCTTCGGCGACTTCGTGTTCACCGACACGCACAACATGGAGCTGGCCCGCGCGGCCGACCTGCATACCATGCTGAAGCTGCTGAAGATGGTGCCGGTGGACTCTATCCTCTACCACGCCGGCCGCAACCATTTCTCTAAGTGGCTGCTGGCCCGCACGGAGTTCGAGGCGGCCTATAATATCCGCCCGAAGAAGATATCGGAATTCGGCAACGGGGAAAGCCTGCGCAAGTACCTGATAGAGACGCTGCACCAGTTCATCTACAGGACGCAGCTGGGCACCGTGCTGAAATTCGACCGAAAGCTCTTCGACAATTCCACCCCGCTGGTGAAGATAGGCTCCGGCTCCATAGGCGGCAAGGCTAGGGGGCTCGCCTTTGTGGATTTCCTGCTGGGCAAGACCGACCTGGAGACCCGCTGGCCCGGAGTAACGGTGAACGTGCCCAACACCATAGTGATAGCCACGGACGTGTTCGATTTCTTCATGGAGCAGAACGCGCTGGACCAGCTGACCGGCGACGGCCACACCAGCGAGCAGGTGTCCGCGGCCTTCGAAAAAGCGAAGCTGCCGGACTACGTGACCCGCGACCTTGAAGCGGTGATAGCGAAGCTGGAAGGGCCGCTGGCGGTCCGTTCCTCCTCGCTGCTGGAGGATTCCAAGACCCAGCCCTTCGCCGGCATCTACAAGACCTACATGCTGGCCAACAACCATCCCGACCCCGCCCGCCGCCTGGAAGAGCTGGAAAGGGCTATAAAATTCGTCTACGCCTCGGTGTTTTCAGCCGAGGCGCGGGCCTACCGCAAGCTGAACCCGCTCATCATAGACGAGGAAAAAATGGCCGTGGTGATACAGTGCGTGGTGGGGCGCCGCCATGAAAGCGGCCGCTTCTACCCGGCTTTCGCCGGCGTAATGCAGTCCTACAACTATTACCCGGTGCCGCCGCTGGAGGCCGAGGACCCGATCGCACATATAGCGCTGGGGCTGGGCAAAACCATAGTGGAGGGCTACACAGCGCTGCGCTTCTCTCCGGCGCATCCTCAGAACCTGCACCAGTTCTCCACGCTCGGGGATTTCCTGGCCAATTCGCAGAAGAAATTCATCGCGCTGCGCGCAGACGCCGGGGACGCGCCGCTGCGCTACGAAGAAGAACCGGCCCTGGTGACGGTAGGGGTGGAGGAAGCCGACGCCGACGGGTCGCTTGAACTGGTAGGCTCCAGTTATTCGGCGGACGAAGACCGGGTCTACGACGGGATCTCCACGCCGGGCCGCAAGCTGATCACTTTCGCGCCGATACTCAAGAACGAGGCGCTGCCGCTCTCGGAAATACTCTCCGCGGTCTCTACCCTAGGCAAAGAGGCCATGGGCTGCAACATTGAGATGGAATTCGCCTGCGACTACGACCCTGAGTCGGGAGCTGCCGCCTTCAACATCCTGCAGATGCGGCCGATGGTCTCGCGCAGCCCCGTAAAAAAGGTGACGCTCAGGGACCTGAAGCCCGAGAACCTGCTGCTGCTCAGCGCCCAGGCGCTGGGCAACGGCTCCCACAGGGACATTTCGGACCTTGTCTACGTGATACCGGAAAATTTCGACGCCCTGAAGACCCGCGAAATAGCCGCCGAGATAAACGACCTGAACGCGCGCCTGCGCGCGGAAGGACGCTCCTACATTATAATAGGACCGGGGCGCTGGGGTTCCAGCGACCCCATGCTGGGCATACCGGTGAAATGGAACCATATCTCCGGCTCGAGGATAATAGTGGAAGCGGCTTACGGGGATTTCGTGGTGGACCCTTCATACGGCACCCATTTCTTCCACAACGTAACCTCGCTGGGACTGGGCTACCTGACGATAAACGAGACCGGCCCCGAGTCTTACATAAACTGGGACCGGATAAAAGCGGTCAAGCCGGTTAGCGAGGCCGCCTATATACGCCATGTGCGGTTCGACCGTCCGCTGGACATACGGATAGACGGCTCCGCAGGCAAAGGCGCGGCGTCGTTGTAAGCACCGCCATAAGGCCTTCCCGTTAATGGCCGGTGGGTGCCGGCTGAGTGCTGAAGTTCAACAACTGCCGGACGCTGCTGGTCGATTGTGTCCCGGGCCTGCTGAGATATTCCAGCCCTTCCCTGGTTTCCCCTACCAGGGGCAGAGGCGTGTCCCAGACCGGCAGGGCCAGAATATCCCTGACCATAGATTTCCTGTTGACGTCCCCCATCTTATTCCATTCAGGCGAAGCCTTTTGCAGCGAGGCGCGCAACAGGAACTCTCCCAGGCTGGCGTCCAGATTCCTCTTAATATCGTCCACCAGCGGAGAAATGGAAAGGCGAAGCCTGTTGTGATATCCGGATGCTTCGGGCGCAACTACGCCGCAGGAAGAGACGCGGACGCTTTCGCCGGCAGCCGCGATCCTCTTCTCTTTGGTTATGATCAGCCGCCAGGGGTTAGTCCTGAAGCCGTAATAGCTTACACGGGTGTTTTCGGTTATATCCCAGGAAGTGATAGCCCTGACCCCTGAAGCTATGGCGCCAAGACCGGGCCGAAACGAGAGAAGGTCTGAAAAATCCCAGCGCAGGGAATAGTCAAACCCGACGCGCGAGGAATAAGAATCTTTACTGATATCCAGGAGCAGCGGCCGCTGTTCGGCAACCGGGGCGGAGGTGGAGACCCGGGGCGCCTGCGCCCGGGCCACCGGCGGAAAAATAAAAAGTATCAAAAAAATTGTTTTCAAAAGCCTTCCCTGTTATACCTGTCCAGCATTTCACCCGCCAGCCGGCCTTCCGGGTTCAGCTTGAGAGCCTCGTCCAGCGCGGCCTTGAACTCGGCCTCCAGTTTGGCCGTATTTTTAAGACGCTTCCCTTCCACGGCGCGCAGCGCGGAGAGGTCCGCCGCCTTAAGCGCGTAGACCTCGCCCAGGAATCTATCGGGCTTGATGAAAGGAAGAGCGCTGCCGGAGACGGAATTTATGACGTCGCGCGCGCCCCCGTAAGCCTTGTACAGCAGCTGGGCGGCCGCCTTATGGTTCTCGCCGGCCGCTGCAATGGCCGCGCCCTCCTGGAAATCCGTTTCGGCCAGCTGGCGCCTGGCATCCGTCAGGCCAGGGTACTGGTTAAGCGCCCCCTGGTAAAAAGCCCGGGCCTTGGAATACTCCTTCTTGATAAGCTCGGCGTTGCCCTGTACCTCCATCTCCACGGCTTTACGGAAGGGTTCTTCGGCGCGGACTTTCGCGTTGAAATCCAGCACTCGCTGCATAGCCCGGGGGTCATGCAAAGCGTCGGCAGAGGCCACTTCAGCGGCGGAAACCAGCGCTGCCGGCGCCGAATTCTTCAAGGTCGGGTCCGAGGCGGACAGTTTCTGCGTTTCCGTTCTGAGGTCCTGTATCTTGCCGGCGGTCTCAGCATAGGCGCCGGCTTTTTCGAACAGGACGTCGGGGGATTTGTTAAGGGCCAGGTAGCCTTCCGATTCCAGCCAGGGCAGCGCGGAGGAGCGCGCGGCCAGAGCGGCAAGAAGGGCGCAGTAGCGGGTTTTCGGATCGCCGGCCGCGGCCAGGTCCTGTGACTGCGCGGCCTGGGCCTCAAGGCCGCCGGTGTCCCCCCGGGCCGAAAGGAAATTTATCATGGACGCGCGGGCATACCAGTTGGCCGGGGTCATGGCCAGTGCCTTTTTAAGCGAGTCCGCTTCAAGGTCCTGCGCTTTAGCGAAACCGTTCTTTTCGGAGGCTTCGGCCAGCTGCTCCAGCAACTCCACCGCCCTCTCCGAGGCCGGCGCATAGGAAAGGGCTTTATCTATGCTTGCGAAGGCGGCCTCCACTTCGGCCGGCGGCGGGTTCTGCGCCGCCGCGGTCCTGGCCGCCTTTCGCAAGTAATGTTCAGCGGCTTTCTGCTTAAGGATACCGCAGCCCGACAGCAGCGCGGCCGCAAGCGCTAGCGCGCATAGTTCCCTGGTTTTCATTGAAATTTTTCCGCCTTTATTATTTTACCGAAGTAGAGGGTGTGCGGGGCGTCATGGCCGGGGTAGTAGGCCGCAAGCGCGGGGGCAGGCATGGTTTCCCGTTTTAGTTCCGTTTTGCCGTAGATCCCGCACTGGTAGACCAGGGCGCAGCCGTCCAGGTATTTAAGCCCCTTTTCGGCGCCTTCCTTAAGCGTCATAGCGCAGGCCCGTATTTTGTCGTAGTCGCGGCCGGACTTGGAGCCGCAGAAGGCGAGCTCTTTTTTGAGCTCGCCGCGCTTCGGCACGCAGACCGAGAAATGGGTGGCGTTTTTAAGGGAAGTATGGGTGTAGCGCGAGGGGCGCACGAGAACGGTCATTATGGGCTGGCCCCAGATGAAGCCGACCTGCGCCCAGCCTATGGTCATGGTGTTTACGCGCCCGTGCTTATCCTCCACCACAAGGAAAGCCCCCGCCCCCTCCAGCGCCTCGCACAGCCCGTCAAAATTCTCGGTGTACTTCATAAATTCCTTGTTTCCTTCCTCGCCCGGAGCTAAACAGCGGCTCGCATAACTCACGTCGAGATGCCCAGTCGGGGCGGCAAGGGTATGGGCCCGGCGAGCCGCTTTTTAGCCAAGCCCTACTTCGTCCAGTCTAATATAATTTTGCCGGACTTGCCGGAGGACATTATTTCGAACCCTTCCTTGAAATCCTTCACCGGGAAGCGGTGCGTGATTATAGGCTTTATGTCCAGGCCGCTCGTCAGCATAGCGCACATCTTGTACCAGGTCTCGAAGATCTCCCTGCCGTAGATGCACTTCAGCGTCAGCGCCTTGAAGATCACATTGCCCCATGGAATAGTGGTATTGGGCGGCAGAATACCCAGCAGCGCCAGTTTCGCGCCCATCTTCACGTTGGCTATCATGTCGTTGAAAGCCTGCGGATTGCCGCTCATTTCAAGCCCCACGTCGAAACCCTCGGTCATGCCCAGCGCCTTCATCACGTCCGGCAGACCCTCCCTGCGCGAGTCCACCACGTTCTTTATCCCCAACTTGCGCGCCAGGTCCATGCGGTACTCGTTCACGTCGGTGATCACTGTGTGGCGCGCACCCACGTGATTGGCTATCGCGCCGGCCATAATGCCTATCGGCCCCGCGCCGGTTATCAGCACGTCCTCGCCTATCAGGTCGAAAGAAAGGGACGTGTGCACAGCGTTGCCCAGCGGGTCGAGTATCGCGGCCTCATCGTCGGAAACGCCGTCCGGCAGCGGAAACACGTTCTCGGCCGGAATGCTCAGGTATTCGGCGAAGCAGCCCGGGCGGTTGACGCCCACGCCCCTGGTGTTTATGCAGAGGTGGCGGTGGCCGGCCTTGCAGTTGCGGCAATGGCCGCAGACTATGTGCCCCTCGCCCGAGACCCGCTCGCCTATGGTATGCCCTTTTACGTTCTTACCGAGCCCCGCCACCACCCCGGCGAATTCGTGGCCCACGTGCATCGGCACCGGAATGGTCTTCTGCGACCACTCGTCCCACTGGTAAATGTGTATGTCTGTTCCGCAGATGGCGGTCTTGTTGATCTTGATAAGGACGTCGTTGTCCCCGACTTCCGGTTCCGGGACATCCTGCATCCAAAGGCCTTTTTCCGCTTTAGCTTTCACAAGAGCTTTCATAAATTTTATCTCCTTAGAAACAGCGCCACGCCGTTTTTTACATTATACCGCTTTAATCAACCTCTAAAAAGTGAAAGGGCAACGGGCAAAATGCTAGCCTTTACTGCTATGAAGCTCCTCGTGACCCTGCTCGCGTCCGTCCTGCTGCAGGCCCGCCCGGCTTTCGCCGTGAGCAGTGCCGCTTCCGTCTACTATTTCGACCACGAATACAGCCTCAGATTCGACCTGGCCCTGGCCGTTGAGGAGATCATAAGATCCACCTCCTCCATCAAGCTGGAGCGCACCTCCAGCGGGATCACCTATACCGACGGGGCGAGGTTCGTGATAGACCGCCCCGAAGACCTTACGGCGGACGAACTGAACCGCACCACGGACTACGCCGACACAGGCCCCGCCGAAGTGCTGCAAGGCGGGCACTCGGTGCTGCTGCCGCCCCAGGATATGATGGAGACCTTCGCTCCGGCGGTAGAAGAGAAGATGAGCGCCTATTTCAGCGTGGAACGGCAGCCGGCCCGCCTGATGGAAGGGACCTCCCCCTCCGGGATAAAATTCAAGCTGATCGCTCTGCCGCAACTGGCCGCCAAGCCGCTCTGGGAGCCCACGCTGCAGCTGCGTCACTACGCTTCTATGGACGGCAGGGAACTGGTCTTTAACACTATTTCCGTACCTATGGGGCTTAGCGGCCTGAACAGAAAAATGATAGAGCAGGCCTCGGACAAGCGCTCGGCCGTGCTGCTCAGCCTGGGTACCGGCGGAAAACTGGCGGGTTCGGCGCTGAACTCCGGGCCGGGCAGAACGCTCGGCTACCTCGCGGCCGCAGGCACGGACATAGCCGCCGTGGAGCCGCAGGACCTTAAGAACTTCTGGCGCTGGTCGCGCGAGGACGGCGGCATAAAACTTTCCTCCGCCGCCCCGGAATTCATCTGCACCAACATAAAGATCTCAGAACCGGAACTGGCGAAGATAATTAAACCGTACGCCCTGCGCACGATAGGCGGCGTTACGGTAGCCTTTATCTCGCTGGCGCCGTTCAACGCCGCCGTCCAGGCCGACCTGCAGGGGACGCCGTTCGAAATAACCGACCCGAAGGACGAAAAAGCCCTCTATTCGGTGATAAACGAGTTGCGCGGCGTAAAAAAAGCGAAGCTGGTGGTAGCGGTCTCTTTTCTCAGCCATGAGGAACTGGGCCGGCTGATGGAGGCGCGCGGCATAGACGCGCTGATAGGCCCCAAGACCTGGGACAACGAATCCGGCAGGCGCACCAGGGTGGAGCTGCGCAAATGGGAAAAGGAAACACACACCGGCCCCGCGCTGACCGTTTTCCCGGACTCGCGCGGCTCCGGTGAACTGCGGGCCGAGTTCGGGCCGCGCGGCGCGCTTACGGCCCTGGAATCGCTTCCGCCGCCGCAGGACGAGCGTGAGTCTTTTTACTACCGCGAACAGATCTCCATGAAGGAACGGATAATCCGCCAGCTGCTCGGTTCCGGCGACGCGCTGCTGCCCGGCCTCGGCAGCCTGGGCGCGGACGCCATGTACGGCATACCGGATTTTTTCAACATGGCCGCTGGCCTCGTCCGGAAGGCCTTCTCGGCCGAGATCTCGGTGCTGAAAGTCAGCCCATTCTCCAGTAGCGTTCCGGGCGACATCCCGTCGGCCATGGTTAAGACCTGGCTGGGGCCCGACGAGCCGGTGGCGCTGGTGCTGGCCCCGGGATTCTTCCTGAGCGATTTTATAAACAAAGCCGTGCCGGCCAGAGACCCGTCCGCGTACTATTCGCCCCAGGCCTACGAGGAGGCCGAGTATTACGCCGTCTCCGGACTGGACTCGAACGGCATGATATCCGGCCTGCCGGTGAACCGCACGGAACTTTACCTGGCCGCACTTCCTGAAAGCCTTATAAAGGGCAAACCTTTCATCCGCAGGCTCAAAGCCCCGGCAGGGGCGCCCGGGACGATATACGAGACTGTAGTGGCGGGACTTAAGGCGTTGAAGGAAAGATACCCGTCCCATTCGGACTGGGAAACCGCGGCTTGGTGCGAAACGAAGAACATCACGGCCCCGCGCGACATCTGGCATATAAACCTCCGCAACCTTTCACTGGAGATGGTGGATACCAGCGTCAGCGGGCCGGCCGCCTACTCCGGAGTTAGCGAGTCCCTGCTGAGCGCGGACAGCCAGACGCGTGGGCAGGGCTCGGCCAGGCTTTTTTCGGAGTACTACTCGGGCAGGTTCAGGTTCGACTCCGGCATCGCCGCCGATTACGGCAAGACCGTGCTGCGCCCGAGGGGCCAGCCTCGTATAACCAGCGAAAGCGTGGATGAACTGCTCTATCAGAACGAACTGGTCTACAAAGTGAAGAACTATAACGGAAAACTGGGCAGGCTGGTAATGGGGCCTTACGCCTCGGCCGCCTACGACACCGAGTTTTCAAGGAACGACGGAGTGCCGCTCCGGAAAGTGCTCCGCGGCGGCGGCGGAATAAAGCTTTTCGAGGGGGCGGTGCTGCAGGAGCTTTACGCCGGGCTCACCACGGAGCAGATCTACACCTATTCGCCGGTCCGCACCAAGTTCGCGCTCGAAACGGGCTTCAGGCTGTCCACGCCTCTTCCCGGCACCGCGCTGCAGTTGAGCGCGGACGGCACCTACCGCAACTTTGCGCGCAGCCGCTTCGACACCGTCTACGACCTGAAAGACCGGCTGGAGCTGAACCTGAAGGTAAGCACCCGCCTGTACGGAGACATCATGATAAGCCCTTTCGTGAACTACTTCCGCGTCACCGGTAAAAAGCTCCCCGGCTCGGGGGTAAACCTTACCACCGGTTTCTCGCTGGACTACTCCTGCCTCTTCAAAATAACCCGCTGACGCCGGTGCCCGGAAAATTTATATACTTTGAGCCTTATGGAGATAATTAATTTCGCGCTGATGAGCGCCGGGTCGCTGTTCGCCATCATCAATCCGCTGGCGGCCGTCCCCACCTTTTTCGCCATGACCCCGGAGAACACGGAGGCCGAACGCATCCGGATGGCCCGCACAGCCTGCATCACCGCCACCGGGGTACTGATCCTCTTCGCCGCCACCGGCAACACGCTCTTCTCCGTCTTCGGCATAACCATAGCCGCCTTCCAGATGGCCGGCGGCCTGCTGCTGCTGCTGGTGTCGCTGGACAACCTGCGCGCCAAGCGCTCCGGCGTGCAGGAGACCGAGGAGGAAAAGCTGGAAGGCATGGCCAAGGCCGACATCTCCATAACCCCGCTGGCCATACCCATGCTGTCCGGCCCCGGCGCCATCACTACGGCCATACTGCTGGAATCAAAGGCGAAGAACTTTGTTTACGACGGAGTGCTCTTCGTTCTTTTCCTGGTAATAGGCCTGGCCTGCTACCTTATCTTCCGCGTGGCGATAAAAAAGGCCCCCAAGATAAACCCCATAGCCATGAACATCACCACCCGCCTTATGGGCCTGATGCTGGCCGCCACAGCCGTCCAGTTCATTATTGACGGGGTGAAGAAAGCCTTCTTCCATTGATCTGTAGTAAACCTAAGAGCAGTTATCGCCAGTTTTTTCTGGGAGTTGATCCCTTTTTCCTTCGCTTAAAATCTGAAAAACGCCGTCCCCGCCGGCTGTTTTATCTATAATCCCAAATCCTCCGCTAAGAGCAGTCCCTCATAGTAAAACAAATTTACCCCTGACTTCCGCAGCCCCTCTTAAATCCGAGGCTCTCACGACGAGAGCCTCTTGAGATTTGGGTGCCTCGTTGCTAAAATAGAGTCATGTTTATTAGAAGAAAGAAGAATAAAAGTGGCTCCGTCAGCATACATGTAATAC
>CAIXBR010000057.1 GCA_903917735.1 uncultured Elusimicrobia bacterium
AGGCCTTACTCCCGAGACCGCATCGCCCGCGGCTTTGCGTTCGTTGGCGCGCATCGCCGCGGTTACGAAGTTGTTTATGTAACCCGGCAGCTCCTTAAGCGCCGCACCGTCCACCGCGGAGAGAGTGAGGAGGGGATTGACCCAGTTGCCGATGCCGGCGGCGAGCGCCTTCTGGGAAAGGTCCGGCTGCGCGTTGAGCCCGGCCAGCAGCCTGCCGTAATTTATGCCGAATTTTTGCGCGGGGTCCGTAGTGCCCACGAACAGTCCGACAGAATCCAGACCTCCTGACATAGCCCTCCTGTAATTTGTCCGCTTTTTCCTTCAAACCGGGTCTGCAACCTTATAACGCAGCTTCAATTTGGTTCCCGGAAAAACCGCGGCCTGGGCGGTAAGTTCCGCGCAAAGGGCCGATACCGCCCTGGTGCGGTGCGCCGAGCTCATTGGCGCCAGCACAACCACCATTTCCGTATCCGTCACAATCAGGTCGGCTGTTGAAGCAAGCGCGCTTTGCATAAGTGTCCGACCTTCGTCGCCCGCCCGGCGGTAATGTCTGGCGATAAGGCCGGCCAACTCGCTTTCCGCCTGATAGGCCACCATCTTCAGGCAATTGGTCAGGTGTTTGCGCTCCGTGGATAACCGGACCACAACCCCGTTTACCACCTGCGTTACCGGGACACGAAGCGGCAACCGTGCGCAGCGGCGCTTCAGCCGGGCGACGCGCAATTCAGCGGCCGCGATAGCCCGGCCCGTTTCAGAGGCGGCGATCTTAAAACCCCGCATAGTACGGCGTTTAGCTTCGACGCTGGTAAAGGCGTCCAGGCCGTATTTGGAAGCAAGCTCCTGCAATTCCAGCTTTGCCTCCAGCAGCTTGCGGTCCATATTCTTCCGTAAGGGGTTGGGGACAGTGCGCTCCGGGTTAGCCGGGTCCAGTTGATAATCAGTTAGGGCGTCGAGGGCGTATTCTTCGCGCAGGTACTTGAAGAAATTCTCCTGGCGCCAGCGCTCGAACATGCGGTAGGCAACCTCGATAGTCGGAAGGTCCCGGCGTGAAGTGATCACATGTGTCTGGTGTCCGTCGTCACCCAGGCGCGTAACCTGGCGCAGCCGCAGCCTGCCGCCGAGTAGCCACACGCCCTGATCAGCCAGACGGTAGGCGACCTCGCGATTATCAATAACTGCGGCGCAATCGCGGAAATGCCCGGGCGGGATGCGGCGGCACCTTCCCTTGCGGTAAGTGAGAATGTCGAACCCCTGCGCAATGATAGCTATGAACAGTTTAGGGCTCCAACCGCCGCGGTCAAAAACCACCGTCACGCGCCGCTCGCCCACAAGGCCGCGCAATTCAGCAAGCACAGGGGGCAGCATATGCGCCAACCCTTCGTTCGCCTCGGCAGTAACCACGAATAACGGTTCGCCGCCTTGGTCGTTTACCCAGTAATCCGAAGTCGCCGGCATAGATATCCGCATACGTGTAACATGTGCCTTCGGTATCTGGTGTTTGCCGTGGTAGACGCGGACGTGGCCGTCCAGATAAAGGAACCCCATAGCCCCGCTGTGCGTCCGAACGCGCTGCCGGGCCAGTTCCCGTCCGAAAGGGACGGCGCGATTGAAGGCGGCCAGCAAGGTAAGTTTACGGCGCAGCGTTTTAACCTCAGGCGCCCGGTCGAGCCCGAGCAGGCGGCCGAGTTCCGCAGGGGCGTGTTCTTTAAGCGCTTCCGGGCGCTTGATGCGCAGAAGCGCCATAAGGAGCATGGTCAGCACGGTGGTGCGCAGGCCATAGAATGCCGGGCCGATATCGCCGTAAACAGCACTGGCGCAATCAAAGACGCCGGTTTTAAGCAGGACGGGGATAGCCAACAGCACACCGGCGCGCGGCACCGCGGCGCTGCTGCGGAATACCGGTGCGGCGTCATGCAGCAGCCCTGACCTTGCCAGGAACCGATCGATGGAGCGGTCAGCGGGGTTATGGTCGCGTGATGGCCGCTCAATGAAAGCGGACAAGTTTGGGTCCGAGGCCGGAGCTGCCGGCGCTATAGCGGCGCGCAGGGGCGCATTCTGCGAAGCGGACAGGTTTGGGTCCGAGCCGCCCTCTAATAAAAGAAGCGGCTGAACAGGCCCTTGTTCCTGCCACCCGAGGCGTTTAAGTTGTTTGCGGATTGCCTTTTCAGTTATACCGAAGCGGCGTGCAATTTCGCCATTTGGCCGGCCCTCAGCCTTAAGTCGGGAGACAGTCCGGTCGCGTGCCTGCGGCAGCCGGGGCCGGCCTTTGGGATAACCGTTAGTTCGCGCCAGGGCGGGAAGGCCGCCGGCGGCAAATCGTTGCTGATAGCGTCTGACAGTGCGTGTGGAACAGTCGAATGCCCGTGCTACTTCGTTTTGTTCGGCATGCCCCTGTTCCACAAGGCTTACCATGGCGTAAGCCTCGGACATAAGGTCGCTGGTTGCGTATTGCGCAAGGATAATTCCGGACACGCTGACAACGCGGTGCCCACAGAAGGTTTGTACCTGGCAACGCCAGTTGATGTGCATGGAACCGGGCTGACTGACCGCCAAAGGGAAGAGTTCCGGTGGGTTGTCTGGTGTTGCCATCTATAGACGATGGCAAATCGGCGTCCGGGAAAAAAGCGGACAGGTTTGGGTCCGAGGGGAGAACTGTCTATAAAACGGTGTTATCGACGGAAGAGCTATACCTTATGTCAGGAGGTCTGGATTCTGTTACGCTGACAGCGGTTGACCCGCTCTCCAACGGCGTTTCTGCCGGCATGGGAAATACTCTTTATACCGTTGACGCCGTGTTCTCCACGCAAACGGCAACTACGTATACCCTGCCGTTCTCGCTGGCTACCGGTGTCCACACCGTTCATTAT
>CAIXBR010000058.1 GCA_903917735.1 uncultured Elusimicrobia bacterium
CGATAAATGAGCCCCCGTTCTTCCGCAGTCACCCGTTTGTAATCCATTGTTGTTCCCTCGTGTTATGATACACGAAGAACACAACTTGCCGTACAACTTACTTGGTGTTAGAAAGGTTGCAATAGCCGGTAGCCCGCGGGCATCGATCTCCCGGGCATCAATATCAGGATATATCCTGGGGTCAATGTGGGTGGAGATCGCCTGTGAAATATCCTTCAGAGTGGTCCGGCCAATATGCTGCCCCGCAACGCTGCCATCGTCGGCAATACCGAAATAGACCCGGCCCCTGCCATGCTTGTTAAGTATAGCTCCAATGGAAATTATGGCTTCCTTAAGTTCGGAAGTGGATTTCTTTAGCTCCAGAGTTTGGCTTTCTCTAAATTTCATAAGCCCCCCTTACCGTATAAATAGCATAGCAGGCGAACCCGACATAGGTGTGACGGGGTGTTGGCGCCGGATTTCTGTTGATTCTTGTTGCCGCTTGCCAAAGCTGCCGGCGAATATTAGAATATCCCTGCATGAAAAATATCACAACACAAGACCTGATCAATTCCGCATCGGCCATGAAAAAGGACGGTGCCGCCCGGAAGCACCTTATGCTGTTCGCCGGCGAGCAGCCGGAGCAAATGCAACCTGGAAATGAAGCCGGTGGCGGTCATACTCAACGACAAAGAACTTGTGCGGCTCTTAACCCACCTGGGCCTGCCTGCGGAATTCCCGAAGTTTAAGCCAGCCCCTCAGGCGTCACTATATGAACACGCCTGCGGTCCGCCGGATGAAGACTGCCAGCTGGACCCACGGGTTGATTACGAAGCTGTAGAACCCGCCCCGGCTGACGATTGAAGCAACCACCACCCCCCCCCCGACTCCTGACACGCCCGGCAACAGCCGGGCGCGGGTTTTTTTTAAAAAATTAGGAGTTATCTGGTAGTTTGAGAATTGGATTTAAGGGCTATTTTGGCAAGTTCTCATTGGGGGAATGAGGTTTTTACTCTGCCGGGAGCGGTTTGAGAAATTTACCAGATTCTTACCGGAAAGTATCTTTGGTTTGAGAATTTTTCCGGCCGGCGCGGTTCTTTCCGGGGGCCGCGCTCATAGGGGAAATGGCGGTTTTGGAGAAAAACGGTAATTCTAAAGTTGTCCTAGGGGTAGGTGGTTTGTCCTAGGGGTCTGTCTTAGGGGTAGGGCCTAGGTCCTCTAGGTCCTGTTTTTGATGGTTTTAAGCGATTTAAGCATAGTTATCAACAGGCTCCCCGAGGGTCAAAAAAGGAGCCCTCCGGGGGCGGTTTCCGAGCCGGATTTATGGTCGCTTTAGCGGCTTTTTTTTTGAGCCGGGAAGCGGCCTCTGCGCGTGTTATAGGTATGGTCATGCAGCATTTAGAGCAACGGTAGCGGCAACGGTAGCGGCGGCCCATAATACAGGTCATTTTGGAGCCACATTCGGGGCAGTCAACACGCTCGTTTCTTATCATAAATGTTCTACCGGATTGGGTTCTTGCGGGCGGGAAAGAATCTCGCGCAGCTCCTCCAGGATAGGCTGGTGCATGCGCATGATTTCATGCTTAGCCACAGCCTGCCGTATTGCCTCTATCCGTGGATCGTTGGCTCCCAAAGGGCGGTCGCAGGATGGGCAGATGTTGCGGCTCTGCTTGAAGTTATCCTTGCCGAGCAACTCATCCATCTTCGCCTGCACCTTGTCCCGGCTCGGGAAGTCGGGGAAGGTTAAGGTATAGGCGGCGAGTTTTTGAAGTCCGGTTTGCATAATAGTCTCCTGGTTAATAATTTCGTTTAGTGTCGCGACGGAATTTACTCCATGATTTGCATTTGTTGCAGGGTTTTTTAGTCAGGTCCTGGCGATCCTGGCCGTGGGTGCGGTGCTTGCAAAAGTAACAGTGGCGCGGTTTAGATATTTTGCTCATATCGGTCTCCCTGATGTTTTGTACCAGCAGTAAACAAGCAAAACTCCGATCAACCACCCTACCGCTGCGTCCTCTATGGATTTGACCAGGGTAGGAAAGTTAGTGATCGTGATTATTATCGTACTGTCCATTTTAGTCCCCCACGTTGACGCTGTCGCGGCACTCGGTGCGGTGGTAGGGGTCGGTGTTGGTGCAGTCCGAATTGTCGCAGAAGCGGCCGCCGCAGTGCGGGCAGAACTTGGTGGACTGGCCACACTTGGGGCAGGTGGAAACAGCGACGACCGTTTCCGGTTTAGCAGGTGCGGTGATATTTATTTCGTCCATGATCTCCTTATAGTGGGAAGAGGGTGGGGTCATCGGGACGCGCGCCGTTCTTTTCGGTGCGCGCCACGTAGACGAACTGCTCCGAGACGCCGAGGGTCACGGCCAGCTGTTTTGAGTTATTCCCGGCGGCGGTCTCTTTGTAGTGTTTGCGGACGTAGACGCGGCGCAGGTCCATCAGCGGTTTATCAGAGAGGTATAGGTTGATGGAGGAAAGTTTCTCCCAAAGCGCGATCAAGACTTCCAAGCCGCAGTATTCATAGATCAGCCGGGCGTCGTTACTAAGGTGCTTTAGGATTTCTTCCCGGTCCAGGTCTTTGAACCAGCCGAGTTTAAGATCAGGATCTTGCATATGATTACCTTATAAGCGGATTCATCAGTTAATTTTGCCAGGATAGTGAGCTATAAAGTCAAAACCTGCCGGAGTTAGCCCCGAGGCCGCTAACAGCCGTTGGAGCAGGAGGACAAATTCCAGGTTAGAGACATTATCGTTGCATTCTAAGGAAAGCTTCGCGTTCTTGTCTTCGATAATTATCTTCATGGCTTAATCCTTGGTCTCGTCTTTGAGGAGGGCTTCGACGAGTTTGTCCACATTGGCGTCCGTAGGCTTGATTAGGATCTTGTCTCCAGATCCTTCCAGGGTGCAGGCTATGCCTTTGAGGTCGCTCACGCTGAGTTGCTCCAGGGCGGCCTTTACCGGACTGGTATCGGTCTTGAGCATGGTGTCCACCATGTCGGGGAAGTTCTTCTTGACCAACTCCACCACCTTATCGGTGTCGTCCCAGGTGATGGTCCCCTTTTGTTTCTGGAATCCGACCTTGATGCCGTTGAAGATGTGCGCGCGGGGTTTGTCGAAGAGCGCCTTATTGGCGTCCAGGACGTTTATCAGCGCCTGTTTCTTTTCGGCGGCGCAGGCCACGCGGGTCTTCAGCTCGGTGATGTGCTTGCGCTTCACGTCCTCTATCTCCTGGCGCATGGTGTCGGCCAGCTCCACCACCAACTGGCGCTTCTTGGCATACTCGTTGGTGTAAACCTCGATATCTGCAAGTTTCAGTCCGGTCATGTTATTCTCCTTGTGCGGTTGGATTTTTACTTCAAAGCCTCGTAGTATTTCTTGAACAGGTCCGGCTCCAGGCAGAAAAGGCCGAAGTGCTCGGAGTCCACCAGATAGTCGCCTGGTTTCAGGAGTTGGCGCTGTCGGCCGAGGTCCTCCACTATCATATTGCCGGTGAAGATGCCGCGGAATTCCAGGCGCACCTTGCCTTTATATATCGCCTCTAGGTCCTCGGCATCCTTCAGACTGCCGTCGAAGCAGGCGGCGTTAACTTTTGTCGACGCGTGCTGGTAGGATTTAAAGGTGATCATTTCGCCACCGCCTGCTTGTTCCAGCCGGTGCCGGAACAGAAGATGCAGACATCTCTGGTGATGCCGGGGACCAGGTTACCTTTGCCGTGGCATTCCGGACAGATGGCGTAACCTCTGTCCAGGAGATCCTGGGGGGATAGGCGCAGCGTGGTCATAAGGACCGGCTGCTCGTGAGAGCCGCGGTAGATCTCCACCGTGTCCCGCGAGGTATAGAGCAGTTTCTTCACGTGCGAGTCCACGTCACTGTAGTTGTCGTAGACGGGGCTGAACTGGCCCTGCAGCCCGAAGAAGAAGAACTCGGGTTTATTGGAACCGAGCCAGCTCCACTCTTTGTATTCCTTGCCAGCGCGGAAGCGGTTGATCATGCGGCCGGACTTCACGGCCTCGGCGCCGCGGGAGCAGAGCGTGCGGACTCCGTAGTTGGTGAAGGATTCTATCTTTATCTCTTCCATGGTGAGCCAGCGGCCGGGACGCGACGAGAAGGCGCGGTTCAGGTATTCGGGTGCGGTTTCTTTTTCTTCTGTGGGGGTTGTGGTGTCCATAATTTCTCCTTTAAATCGGCCGGGCCATTTCCGGCATATAACGGACGGCCCGGCTTTTTGTGTTTTACATAACCTACCGGCTTGCCTCTGTGCCTAGCAGAGACTTATCCCGCTCTTGCGCCTGTGCGCTCAGGGAACCCTCCTCCCGCGCCGGTAACGGGCAGTGACTTATAGACGCGGGAAGGAATCGAACCTTCGGTTCCGAGTAGCGGCCGCTCTCGGCGCACTGCCACTGTGCTACCGCGTCAAAACCAAAATGCTTCGCCTTTAAAATCGCTGCGTAAACAAGAGCTGCGAATAGTATTAACATTAACACCCAGGGGACGGCATGCTCTTCATGCCAAGAAGTGGCTGGGTCTGTATAGCCAGGTTTTAATCTGTATACGCCATAGAAGCTCATTTCTTTGTCCTTTTGAAGAACTGTCCAACGTCTTTGCGGCGGAGCTGATCCTGGTTGAACTGCGCCAGGCCGTCTTTTAGGCCGCGGCGGCATATCAGGCTGATCAGGTGCGCGCAACCGGACAGGAACTTCCAGCAGGCGGGGACGAATTTCAGGATCAACATCTTGCGGCGCAGGATCCGGATCTGGCCATTGATGTCGGTATAGAGCTGGGAGAGGCAGCAGTGGTGGATCAGCGCATTCAGGTTGGCCATTACTATGCGCACCATAGGCGACGTGTGAACCCGGCCGCCTTCTATCCAGCTCGGCGGCCGGTTACAAACCGGACAGATCACCAGCCCGGTGGTGCTCAGCTCATTGGTTATCTTCTTGGTGGTGTTCATCACGTCGCTCCTTGGTGCGCCGTCAGGCGTTAATTATCTTCTTCAACGCGGCCTCGATCAGCTCGGGCAGAGAATCGCGCAGCGCGGAGATCTCTTCTTGGAGTTCATCTATTTTTGTGCCCACAAAGATCATCCTTTCGTCCACTATGCGTCCGACCGCCTGCTGAAACACGCCGCCGGCGGGCTTCTGCTTCGCAGTCTTGGCCTGCGGTTTTTTTTTCTTTCCGGGTGCGCTTTTGGCCGCGGCGGCTCCGGGAGTCACTTTGCGGATGATGGTGCTCTTGCTCACTTCATATCTGCTGGCGAGTTCCAGTATTTTCACCGGGGTCTTCTCCTCCTGAGTAAGTGCGGTCCAGATACCAACCAGCTCGGCGGTTTCGCGTTCATCCAGTTTCTTGTATTTCATTTGTGCGGTCTCCTTTGGTTTTCTGCCTTTCTTGTTTTCCTGCCCGCAGCCAAATACAGAGCAGACAGCCATCGCAGGGGTGATGCGCGTGTGCTCAGTTTCCTTAAGGCAGTGCTTGCAGTAAATTAATTCTTTCTCAGCCATGACGTTCATCCTTTCGGCCGAACGGCCAGAGCAGCCAAATCACCAGCGCCAGGAACATGACTACCGAAATGGTGATCAACCCATAGACGCAGGACATGCCCGCCAGCCAGATCAGGAAAACTATATTGTCGGACACATCAAATTCCTCGTGACCGCGCGGGTGGCCGGGTTCTTAATCCCGGACAGCATGATCTCGGCCGTGGTGATACCGGCGCGCTCCAGCTTGGCCTTGTAGTTGGCCGCCTGCTCCGGGGTGCCCAGGCCGCCCAAGATGGCACCGGTCTCGTCCACCACCTGGTGCCAGGTGTCTCCGGTCAGGAACATTCTGTAAGATTCAACTTTCAGCATAATTCCTCCTATCCGTGTATTCCGAAGAACGGCGCCAGGAAATGCACCGCCAGTTCGTGCGCCGCAGCGTCCAGCGCGTACATATCAGCGAACAGAACCACCACGAAAAGCACATCGCGCAGCGTTATGTGCTCGTCGTCCCCGTCACCGGCGCGGCGGCCGAAATTAAAACACACGGAGTTCTGAATGGTTTTGTGCATATTGAATTTCACTTCGCCTCCCCGCGCATGGCGTTTAAAGCTTTCACCAGTTTACCCACCTGCCACGCCGCTATCTCTTCTATGCGCTGGATGTTCCAGCGGCACAGGAAGACCTTGAACGCCGCTTCCCGGCCGGCGGCGGTGTCAGCGCGGCTTACGTCTCCCCACATGGCCTCCAGCATGCGCAGCTGGCGCGCGCTGGCCATGCCCTTACGGCCGTCCAGGTGCTGGTACTTCCGATACGAGCGACTCCACTTGCCCTGGCTGACGGCCAGGTTCTCCAGCTCGCAGATCAGGAGATCCGCCTGCTCCTCCGTGAGTTGCTTACAGGAGAACACGTGGTAGAACTCCAGGGCGGCGCGGTACTGCGCGTCGGTCAGCCCCAAGGCGCCCTTGATGGTGTGGATCCGCTTGATCTGCGCGGGGGTTATTTCGCCTGGCATAATTCCTTTCCTGTTTTGCAGCTAGGGCACCAGCCGTATAGCCTGCGCTGTTCCCTGGGCAGGCCGTGATAATCAAGTTTACGCACTTTAATTTGGTTCTCCCGGCAGATCTCGGGGAACATCAGGACGTCCCAACAGGGGCAGGTGAAGGTCCCGGCGGCGGCTACTTTGGCGACGATGCGAAAGCCACTTATTGAACCTTTGTTGTTACTGATGCGTGAAACGGTGCTCGCGTTGATATTAAAAATCCTCGCCGTGGCGCGTACTCCGTGCTGTCCGGCGTATTTCTTAACCAGGGCGATAGCAGTTTCAGGGGTCATGGTAAGCCGACCTCGTAGGAGGCATGGATGAAGTTAGGGCCCTGATCCCGGACCAGCCGGTAGTTAGGCAGCTTGCCGCGCTTGTCCGTGCGCGTGATAGCCTCGCGCATCATGATCCCGGCATGCGTGAGGGGTACAACCAGGTTCTTGGTCTCCTGACGGGTGGCGCCCGACATCTGCACCAGCTCGGGGATGGTGAAACTGCGCAGGGAACGCATAGCGCGCCACAGGCGCTCGTTCGGGTTCAAAGGGAGAGCATTCATTGCCTGCTCTCCCTTTGCCGCATCCGCGGCGGTAAATCTTACCGCCATGCGCTTCCCGCTGCCCGGATATTTTCCGTTTATGATCTCGGACACGATATTTCTATGGATCTTCAAAACCCGCCCCGCGGCGCGGACACCGTACTGCTCGGCGTATTTCTTTACCCTGGCGAGAGCTTCCGAAGGGTCCATTATGCCCTCCCTATTTCCACCGGCAGGTTAGGACCGGGGTCTTTAGCCAGGCGATAGTGAGGCATGCGGCCGCGCGCGTAGGTGCGGGAGACCGACTCGCGCACTACGTAGCCGGCGCGGACAAGCGCGCGGCAGAAGTTTATAGCCGGCTGCCGCTCTATCTCCACCATCATGCGCAGGTCGCTAATGGTGAAGCAGCGCAAGGAACGTATCGCGCGCCACAGGCGTTCGCCGGGGTGCAAGGGATGGTTGTTGTTCATTATCTCCGTCCTTCCAGGTGCGCCGCGGTTATTTCTTTCAGGTTGTTGGTTCTGGCCAGGTGCTCGGCTTTGCGCATCCAGTTGTTAAGCTGGCGGAAGCGCGGCGTGTTGCGGTGGATAAAAGCGCAGGCGTCTTCAGCCATCTTCACCTCGCAGTTCTGGACGGTCACGTTCTTAATATCGTTGAGCGTGAGATGCGTGAACTCCACCACTTCCGCGAAGCGGTCGAAGAGATGGCGGAACCGCGCCAGCTTGTTCTTTATCCCTTCCATCCCTACGATGCAGATGGAACATGGCGTGGTGTCGTGCAGGTCGCGCAGGGTTTCCATGGCGCGGGTATCATGCAGCAGGTAGTCGGCTTCGTCTACCAGCAACATGCGGGGGTAGCGTTCAAGCTGCTCCTTAGCCTGGGTGAACAGAGCCGAGGAGCGGTACAACGGCTGCTCGCCCAGCTCCTTCACCAGGTCCTCCAGGAACCAGCGCGGGCTGGTAAGCGCCTTGGCGCGCAGATAGATCGCGGCTGAGTTGTTGGCTCCGAACTGGACCACGCCCTCTGTTTTACCCAGGCCGTGCTCGCCGTAGACAAGCGCCATGCGGTTGGTCTTCCTGTCCATGGTGTGCAGCCGGTTGAGCGAAGTCACCAGGCTTTTCACGTTTGCGGTTTGTACGTAGTTATGGTTCATTTTTATTCTCCTGTGCGGTTTTTAGCAGTTGAATGACCGGTAGAGCAGGATGTATTCCTCGCTCTTTATGTACTCGGTCATAAATGTTTTATCCTCTTCGCTGTAAGAGCCGTGCTTAAGCAGCCAGTCGTAGCGCTCGTACAGCTCCATAAACAGCGGCCGCTCGCCGGGCTTATCCGGTTTAGCGGCGGTGATGGAGACGGCGGAGGCCGGGATGGACGCCGCGGGTGAAGGCAAGGGCGTCGCGGACAGTATCGGTGCTGAGCTCCAGCCGATCTCCGGCACCGGGGCAAGGCGTTCCATGGAGCGTTCCCTGGTATCGGCGATAAGGCGGCGATGCTCGCGCTGCGCGATAGCCAGAGCAGTCTTGTCATTGGCGTTTTCGAAGAGTGTGGCCATGGGTTGCAGCTTTGCCACGCGGGGCGCCTCGCAAAGGAACTTGCCTTTGAGGTCGTAGATCTTAATCTTGGTCAGATCGGACAAGCTGTACTTTATCACCACTTCAGTTATAAGGCCATAAAGCGCCTCGTTGAAATATTCCTGCCCGAAGAGGGTTACGCCGTTGCGGCCCAGCTTTGTTCTTTTCATGCTGAGCATCAGCTCGTCCAGGTCGGCAACGTTCACGCCGGGGCCGCGGCCTTCGTCGAAAACCTGTTTACAGGTCTTGCCTTTCACGTAGGGATTAGGCTGCGCGCCTGAAAAGGCCATCCACATGCCGATGTATTCCTTAATCTCTTCTACGTTGAACACGTAGTTGTTGTGCATCTTGCGGTGAAATTTCTCGTTGCGCATCATCCAGGCCGGCTTGTCCGCTATGCTGGCACCGGTGTAGCTGGGGAGCAGGCGCTCAAAGGTCTCGCTGAACTTGCGCCACCAGCCCTCTATTACCTTGGCGCGGGCATTGTAGGGCTGCGCGAACACCGCGGCAATGCCCAGGCGGCCGAGCAGGCCGTAGAGGCCGCAATTCTCCAGGCTTTCAGTGGCGGTAAAGAACTTACTACGGAAGGCGCTGCCGTTGTCCTGGTAGCAGACCTGGGGGATCTTGCCCAGGTTGATGATGGCGTTCCGGAGCGCGGAGGCTATGCACTGGGTATTTTCCTCGGGCATAATCTCGTAGCCGGCCATGTAGTAGCTCTTCCAGTCCAGGTAGCCCACCATGGTGCAGCGACAGGGTTTTCCGGTGTAGGGGTTGATCATCAGGAAGTTAAGGTCATGCCCGTCGGAGACCAGTACCTGGCCTACTTCCAGCAGTGAAGCGTCACGGCGGATGAACGGGGCCACTTTATCCACCAGGGCTTTTTGTCCCTCGCGGGTGAAAATCCAAACATCGTTCTTCTTGGAGCGCAGCCAGGCGGCGTAGCGGCGGTAAGTTATGGGGCTGTGGGTTTCCAGCCCCTTGCCTTTAAATACGGTGCGTAACATGGTAGTGGCGTGGCCGACGGAAGAACGGTTGGGGTTAAGTAGCAGGTTCTCAAATGATTCTTTTTCGTAGGGGTACAGTTCAGGTTCCTGGGAGCCGCAGGTGTAGGCGGGCACCAGGCGCGTCCAGTCCAGGGAATGTTCCAGGGAAGACTGCCAGCGGTAGAGGGTTTTTATAGAAACTTCGCCGACCAACTCATGCACCGGCTTAAACACCGCGCCGGTGTTATAGGCCAAGATAAAGCCCTGGTCTGCCTGCTTCTTCGGCTGGTCGGCGTGCTCGTCGCGCCAGTTCTCCCAGTGCTTTAGCAGGTCCATGCGGGCAAGGGCCAAGCGCTTGGTTTTCTCCGGGATGCTGGCCGCGCACACGGGCACCGGCATGGTATTGCCGGCGGGGGTGGTTAAGGAAAGCTGGCCGCGCAGATCCGCGGGCAGATGCTCCAGGGCGAACAACTTGGTGCTGGCGTGGTTAATGGTGGTGGTCTCGGCGTGCGCCCAGTTTTCGCGCTGAGCGCGCTTGCGCAGCAAAGAGACCGGTAATTGAGACATGCAACTGATTTGTTTTAGCGAGTACATGGTTCCCCCGGTAAATTAATTCTGCGTGCCTTCGTATATAACGATGGCGGCGGCGGCGAGATTGGAACAGTCGGCTTCCTGCGCGGCCAGGATGATCTGGTAAAGAGCTTCTTTGCGGTCGATGTTTATTCCGCGGTTGCTTTCCACCATGCGCAGATGGTGAATGCCGGCTTCTATACCCTGGGCGTGGATATTATTGACCAGTACCTGTGCGGGGATAGGGTCCATATTATTTTTCTCCTTTAAGTAAGCCGGCGGCGCGGTAAGCGTCGGCCAGGCTGCCGAATTTTTTATAAAACGTCCATGCCGTAGGATGAGGGCGTTTTGAGAGTTCTATATCGTCGTTGTTTGGCAGACGGCCAAGGCGACGCGCTTTGCGGCGAAGCCAGACGATGAGGTCAGGTTTTGTCCAGGTGTGGGGCATGTTAAAATTTCCTCGCTTCCTTGTCGGTGTGCTCGCGCAGGATCCTGCGGAGGCGGCCGGAGCAGACGTCACACGGGTGATCCATGTGCTGGACAAGTTTTCCTACATTGCTGAAGCTGTGGGCTTCGTGGCCGCAGGTGTATTTAAAAACTACTGGATGAAGTTTAGACATAATCTCTTCCTTATATATGCAGTGTGTGGCAGACGGGGCAGAAATGGCGGAGCATGGCCATCGTAGCGGCCAGGCCTATCTGGCAGCGCGCCTCCGCGACCCAGGCGTCCTTGTGGAACTGTGAGTGATCCCGGAAAACATAGAGCTCTCCGTTGAACATGATGCACCAGTGTTTCCCATGTTTGCAGGGACTTCCCTCCAGCAATAGAGGGAGAAGGTTTAAGTGTTCCTGACCTGGGAGTTTCGTGATCATAGTCCCTTCCTTATATTAAGCGCGGGCGGCGCGGCGGCGTTTTTTAGTATGCAAACAGAAAGCGGTACGTTTTTTCTGCTCCTCTTGTTCTTCAATGGTGGGCGTAGCGCCATACTTATGCGCCCATATACACAAACCCATTAGCGGGGCCACTGTATCCCATAATTTCGTGAACATTTGTTTCGGGGCCATAGGCAGCCCCATAAGTTGCAGTGCAAACTGTGTGCAGGAATATGCGGCGTCTCTTCCACCTTCGCAAGATAACAGAGCCATTGCATATAACATGATGGCTGTCTTCTCTATTCTGTCTTTTGGGATGGGATTGCTTTTTTGTGCGGTAGACATGATTCTCTCCTTATATGTGCGGTGTGCGGTTTCTTTTGGTCTTGTTCGGCCAAAGCTTGGCGGGGGTGGTGCCGAGGCGGATGGCAATCTCTGCCTTAATCCTGTTGCTACAGGGCACACCGGATATTACTTTCCGGACCGCGGTGGAGCTGCATTTTAGTTTCCGCGCGACATCAATTTGGCGTACACCTCTAAGCATCATCTGCGCTTTTATCTTGCGCTCGTTTGTTGGTATGATATGGATTGTTGTCATAGTTCGCTTTAAACCTCTATGCTAGTGTAACACTATCACTAGCGGCTGTCAAGGGCCTTTTTGTGAAACATTTTATTCCGAAAGGAAAAAGAATCAAAGAACTTCGCCAGGCATTACCCAACGCTCCTTCACAGCGCATATTTGCGGAAAGCGTCGGGATTCATTACGTCACTATCGCGAACATCGAAAAAGGCAAATATGGACTATCTAGTGATATGGCGCATGCACTAGCCAAAGCCTTAAAAGTAGATATTGCAGAAATCGCCGATGAGAAATTTGCCGAGATTAAAAAACGTCTTCCCCCTGACGAGGATATACAGGAAATCGCCAGTTATTTCTTGGAGCATCAGAAGGAAAGAAAACTTATCCTTGGATATATTCGCGGAGCGAAAGGGAGCCAGGAAGCTTTTAGAAAGTTTAAGCAGCTTCATCAGCAGCCTAAACATAAACCGGCGTAGCGAAGAATAGGGGGCAATCACAATGAAAAGTCCGGAAACATACGCTCATCAATTGGGGTGGCGGCTGAAATATATATGTAAGCGTCTACGCATCAAGCGGGAGAAATTAGCTCCGGTTGTAAATGTTGACCCGGTCCGGATACATGCCATGCAAAGAGGCGAGTACACCCCAGACGCGGAGTTTATTGCGAAAATATCACAGCAATACAACCTCAATCCTACGTGGCTAATAACCGGACACGGTGGTGAATTTGCCGAGAGCAAAGAGTTCACTGAAATAATCCAGGCGGTGAAGAAAGACGCATGGTTGCAGAAGCATGTTCTTGACCTAGTCAGGCATCATGGGAACAGAAACACAGCTAAACATCAATTATGAGACAAACAACATTATTGTTCTTAAATATCGTCGCGTTTGCATTGCCAACATATTCTCTTGAGAGCACTCTGGATCAAAAAATACAAGCAATGAAAGATACCGCGCAATTCGTCGCCGCGATAAAGAGTAATAATGCAGCAGAGGTTAGAAATCTTTTAAGAAATGGGATTAATGTGGACACGAGGGAAGAGGACGGAACCCCTGTTTTTTATTTAGCTGCGATAAATGAATCTACTGGAGTTTTGAGTGTTTTATTAGACAACGGCGTGGATATTAATGCCAAGAAAACCTATGGCGGAACTGCCTTAGAAGCTGTGGTTGCACGTGCATCAGCAGATGATGATATAGGGAAAAGATTGTCAAAAACAATTAAAATTATTCTTTCCAAAAAGAATTCGTCTAACAACACTCCCTTAGCGGACACAGATGGTCTTGTCGCGACAGCAGCTATGAATGGGAGTTATGAGATTGTAAATATTTTACTAGAGAATGGCGCACAAGTGGAAAGCAAAAAAATAGGAGTTGTTTCCCCAATCTCTTTAGGTGCATGTAACGGAAGGGATTCAGATAAAATAGTTTCTGTATTAATTAAATATGGGGCATCTGTGAATCGAAAGAATAAAGATTCAGAAGATATCCCTGTTATTATGGCCGCACAATGTGGGACAGCTGTTCTTGCCACGCTGATAAAAGCCAAAGCGGATTTAGAGGTAAAGACTGCCAGCGGAGACACGCCCCTTTTAATTGCTTTAAAAAGAAGAGATCATGATATGGAGAATGCTGAATTATTAATCAGTAATAATGTTGATGTAAACGTCACTGATGATTTTGGAAATTCTCCTTTAATTTTGGCGGTTAAAAGTGAGGAAGGAAACAAAATCGTAAAACTTCTTATCTCTAAAAAGGCGGACCTGAACAAACGCGATAAAAACGGAAGGACTGCTTTAGGCTGGGCGTTATGGCAATTAGAACATGCATTAGGAGAGAAAGATTATTCCGTCTCGGAAATGCTTTCTAAAGCTGGCGCTATAGAGTAGTTCCCCCGACGGCCCATACCGACGGGGAACTGTGTTTTTAAATTGTCAAAGAGTGGTTTAAAAAACCCGGCGGCTTTCCGCCGGGCTTGCTATTAATTAGTGGCGTCGGTTATTCCCCTGTCGGCATATACACCTCCTTAAGGTTTCACTTCCAAAGCTTTCAGCTCCGCCCAGACTTTCCAGGCGCCTTCGGTGCAGCCTTGCGTCCAGCAGGCGAAGCGGAAGCGCTGGCGCTGGCCGGGGACGTGCGTAGTCTCGGCGATCATAGGCTGGCCGCAGGTTTTGCAGATGGGGGTCTTGAGCCGGAGTGCCAAGGCGCGCGGGGTGCGGGAAAGGGGTTTGGTCATTTCTTGTCTCCGAGGTGTTTAATTACGGTGGTGTTGATGTTAGCCAGGTCTTGCGGCTGGAGATTGAAGAACGGCCGCGCCTGCAGGCGGCCAACTGAATATTTGCGCAGCTTTGTGGGGCGGCCGTCAAAGGGACGGAAGTCCGAAGTGGCCGCCACCTGGCGGCGTTTAATGTCGCCGCCGAACTGGTGGATGGCGGCGTAGACTTTGTTGGTGCCGACCTGGGCGTAGTTGTCGCCGTAGGCTTTATGGATGGAGCCGAGCAGGCCACCGTTGAAGCCTTTCCGGATCAGGGTCTGGCCCTGGCGCGCTTCGGCGGCGCGCGACGGAACCCACTTCGGCCGGCCGCCGGCCTGGAAGTTCTGCAGGGTGGAGTCCAGCATGATGTCGCCGATCTCGCGCATGAGCGGCCGGGTATTGATCAGGCGGTGGCGCAGCGTCATCAGGCGCTTTTGAACTTCAGTGAGGTCGATGTTTACGCGGATCATGAAAATAGGCCTTGAAAAACGTCCGGCCGGGGGCTATAATATAACCAGGAGACGACAGTAGGAAAAGCGGCGTTGCCTACGGCGTTTACGGCGGAGTGGTCCGCCGGCAGCGATATGAGGGGAAGAGCCGTCCCTCCGTCTTCTTTAATAGAGCGCGTTCTCGCAAGAGGCGCGCTCATTTTAATGACCCGTCTACCAGGATGTATTGCTTATTCCCGAAGTGGATGGCGTCGATATTGGACGCCGTCTTGACCAGGTTGACCGGATCCGCGTAACCCCGCAGGTTGTAGTCCACCTCCACCACCACCTTAGACGCGCCTTTCTCCCACTTGCGGATAACGTAAAGCAGGTTCTTTTTTTCGGTGTCGTAATACACGGCCTCGTAGTTGGAGAGCAGCCGGGGCAGGTTCTTGATCTCCTCCAGGCTTAGCGCCTGGGCGGTCTTCTGTTTTACCGGACGCTGCATGTGGATGATCTGTTTGTCGTTGGCGATGATCAGCGGGCTTTGCGGTTTAAGGTCAAAAGCGGACAGCTTATCGAAAAGCTCAGGTTTCATCCAGCCTACGACCGCGCTGAAACCGGTGGCATGCTTGCGCGCCAGGATCCCGTCCACCCAGGCCGGCCAGACTTTCCCGGCCAGGTTGTTCTTGGCCATGTCGGCCAGCCACTGGCGATGTAATGGATCCGGGAGAGACGAGGCTTTTTCCCAGGCGTCAGCGTCCAGATGCCAGGCCTGGCCGGGATTGTAGTCCCAGCCGGCGCCGGTGGATACGCTTTCTTTTGAAACCGGGTCGGTATAGGTTGAGCGCTGCGCGCCTATCTTCTGCAGGCCGCCGCCGGGTTTGTTGTATTCGATGTCCCTCGAGGAAGATTCAACTTTCAGCCCTAGCCTGTGTACCTGCTCGGCGGTGAGCTTGCGCACGCCGCAGCGGCAACCCCAGTCCAGAGGCGGCCAGAAGGTATTCCAAAAAGGATCGTCCCAGCGGAAAACTTTGCCGTTGAGCCGGCGGTGCGACGGGCGGGTGTTCGCGTCCAGCACGCACACGAATTGCCAATAGGGACGCTCCGGAGCGGACTCGACGAAGTCCTGGTAGCGGGCGGCGCTCTCGGCGACGGATATGTTGGTGCGGTAGATCAGCTCCAGGCGGCGCGGGCTGCCGAGCTGCACTACTTTCTCGACCCCGGTCTGCGGGTCGGTCATTTTCTTCTTGCCCCACCAGCCCTTGGCCTGCAGGGTGGGTTCCAGGGTCTTGCGGAACTGCGCAACCGTAAGGCCTTTCTTCATGCCGTCCTGCACGGCGGTGTGGATATCGTTCAGTACGTCAGCCTGCATGGCCTTGGCCACAGTGAAGGCTTTGGCGTGGGCGTCCTGCCAAATGTCGTACCAGTTGAAGGAAGTGACGTTCTCTTTCCCCGCCAGGTAGCGGAGCGCTTCTTCCGGCTCCAGGCCGAAGGCATAGTGCAGATCGGGAGTAGCGGGCATATCAAGCCTTGTTGGCGCTCAGGCGGCCCCAGAGTTCTGAAACGTAGATGGCACGGGCGAGCATTTCCTGGAAATTCTTGGTATCCATCTCCGGGTAGGCGGCGATCAGGCCGGCCTCGATGTCAGCGTAACTGCCTATTTTAATGGCCTCCATAACCGGGGAGAGCGTGTCTTCCATCTGCGCCTGCAGCTGCGCGGGATCGAGTTTGTCTACCGCGGCGATTACGGGATCGGGCACTGTGGCAGTGGCGACTGCCGGCGCCGGAGCTTTACCGGCGAACGGGACGGCGGGCGCGCTGGTCTTTTCCGGGTCCACCAGGTCGAAGTCGTTTTCCTTCAGGCCGTATTCGCGCTGGAAGTAGGTTTTTTTGAAACGCACGCCCACCTTGCCCAACTCCACGTCGCGGCTGGCCTGCTCCATGTCCACGTCTTCGGGTTCGAACATGGAGTATATCGGCGCCGGCTCGCCAGGGAAGTTGAGTTCGCAGGTCCAGTTGAGGATCTGCTGGATGGTCTGCTCCACTATCTTCTTGTCGCCGGCGACGATGTCGCCGCGCACCTGCATGTGGGTTTTGGCGGCCGCGTAGCTGCCTTTGTCCCCCACACTGGTGGTGAGCGTCTGGCCGAGGAGCGCGATGGAGCAGTAATTGTCGCACCGGTCTAGGAAGCGGTCGAATACGTCAACGGAGCCGCTGGACGCCGCGGGGGTGTTGATCTCGATGGAGCAGTCGTCGGGGATAACGGCGATGGCGTCCTGCACCATGTTTTCCAGTTGGGAGAGTAGCTCGTTAATTTCGTCGGGGCCGGTGCCACGGGGGACTTTGCCGGTGATGCGCGGCATGCCGAACTTCTCGGTGAATACCGCCCAGAACTTGAACCCGCCTTTCTTGAACGCGCCGGGCCAGAACACGCGGCCCATTACGGCCTCGCCGTAAGGGTTTTCATAACCCGCCTTGTGCCGGGCCTGCAGGAATTTGCGCGGCGGCAGTTGCTCGCCCATCGGGTTCTCTTTGCTGCGGAACATCAGGCTGCCGGTGCCGTCGTATACGAACCATCTGCGCGGCTTCATCTCCACCTTAACGACGCGGACCTTGTTGTCGGCGCCCAACTGCCAGGTGATCTCCAGGGGGGTGTAGCCGAACAGAGGCGCGCTGAGGATCTCGGTGATCAGCTTATTCATGTCCAGGGCTTTGAGCATGTCGGAGCAGAAGTCGGTGGCCGGCGTGGGATCCTTGCCCTGGTCTACCGCCCAGTTCAGGGACAGCACGCCGGCGGCCCGGCTGTCCGCGCAGCCGCCGATGTGCGCGTCGGAAAGCAGGTCCTGGTAGACGGTGATGTCTTTGCCCATGCGCTTAAGCACCGGGTCGGGGTTGGGCAGCGGCATGCCGTTCGGCAGGTAGAACCCCAGGCTGCGCTCCCTGGATGCTATTTCGCCGGCAATAAAGCCGGGGATGATACCTGGGGAGGATTTGCAGGCCAGGCGCTGGTAGTGGTGCGGCCGGATAATCCTGGTGGTCTTTTTATGGGACATGTTTTTCTCCGTTTTAAGCCGGGTTTTTGGGGTCCGGCCAGTCAAAGTTAATTAAAAATAAAAAGATTGCGGCTTTCGGGACCTCTTGAAACGGGGTGTTATCGCACCCCTGTACCCTGTTGCATTCGCGCTATATAGCGTTGCATTCGCATTTTCACCCCGCCTTGCCAGTATGGGGACGCCTAAAACGCTCTTGGGGCCTTTCTGTGCGTTTTAGGGCACATCAATAACCGCTAAAAACTGACCGTTTTCGCCTTTTCTGGTCCGAACGCCGCAAATACAGCCCGTTTTCGGCCTTTTCAAAGTCCTCGTAACCCTTCAAAATCTTGGAGGTCGGACTGGTGGATGCTGAGGCACCCTTTGGCGGCCCGTCCGCGTGCTTGGAAATGGCGTGAGCGGCCAGGGCTGTAGCCCAGAAGCGGTCGCCGTGGCCGTTCTCGCTGGCGGCGGCGTCGTAGCGGACGTGGTTGGCCTTGGTGGTGATCTTCTTGATGGAGTGCAGGTCCTCACGCAGGTTGTCCAGGATGGGGATCCGGATGGCCATATCCTCGAAGTAGGGGTGCAGTCCTACGGCGAGCTCCTCTTTTACGGCTTCGGTAAAGGTGATAGGCTCCACGCGGAACTTGCCGAAATCCAACTGGGCGTCTTCCGCTATGTTCATGCCGATGCCGGTTTCGTCTATGCACGCCCGGCGCAGGAGCGGCAGGTTCTTCAGGTGCCAGTAAAGCGTGGCCTTCATGACGCGGAACTGCTGTTTTTCCATCACGTCCATCCAACGCAGCCACAGCATGCCGCCGTACTTCTGCAGGATGGAGATCACCGCCAGGTGCTTTCTGCGCGCCACGTCGAAGCCGAGGTAGAGGTTGCCGGGTAGGTTGATCAGGTCCCGCTTGTCGGTCAGCAGGCAGTCTTGTATCTCGCAGGGGCGGATCAGGTCGTAGGTGAGGAACGAGGACGCGCTGTCGGTGGGGACTACGCAGTATTCCTGCTGCCAGGTATCCTCGTCTTCGCAGTCCTGGTGCAGCTCTTCTATCCAGGCCAGGCGTTCGGCCTCGGTGAGATTGCGCTTCAGGATCTTGTCGGCCAGGCCGTCGGCCACGGCGGTCTGGATGGACGTGGTGTGCAGGCTCCACTTGGGGAGCTTGCCGGCTTTTATGCTTTTGATGAAGCGGTTGAAGCGGGTGGCCGGGCCGTTGTGCGTGGAGAGGATCCTGATCGGGAAACCCCAGGTGGCGCACGGCATGGCCGCTTTCCAGAGTTCGTCGTCTTTGGTGTGGTGGGCGGCTTCGTCCCAGACCACCTTGCCGCCCTTCGACCGGAATGCTTTAGGGTTGGAGGTCAGGGCGGTGATGCGGCGGCCGTTCTTGAACTGCAGGACGTTAGCGGTGACTTTGCTCTTGTCGTCCAGAATAACATCTTCGGCTTCAAGTAATTTAGCCCCGGCTTTAAAAAGCTCCGCCCACATTACGCAGTACAGGATATACTCTTTGCCGGCGGTGTCGTCGGCTGAAGAGAACCAGACACAGGGAACAATCCCCTCTATGCAGTCACGCACGTCCTCATAAGCCTGGACGTAGGTGGCACCAATGCGGCGTGATTTTTCCCAGACCTTGATCTTGGACTTATCGTTAAGCCAGTCGATCTGGTAGCGGAGAAAATGCGCCGCGGCGTTCATTTATTGTTATCTCCAGCGGCGGGTTCCTGGGGAGCCGGCTCCCCGGCCGGGGCGGGCGCGGCCGGCGGCTCCGCCGGGCCGCCCATGAGTTGTTCCTCGATGAGTCTAATAACGTCCTTTTCCACGTTCTTCCCGGAGTTGGTGGTTTTAGGAACAGTGGCGTCTTCGTAGCCTTTAACCTTGCCGATTTTATCGGTAATGGTTTTGAAGAGGATGCACCGTCCCATGTCGGTTTTTCTCCCGGCGACGATATCTTCTTTAATGCCTTTCGTCAACAGGCGCAGCAACTCGTAAAGCTCCTCGTGCGTGCTGTTGCGGCTTTTTCGGTAGGCGGCGCGCTTCTCGGCCCAGCCGCCCTCTTCCTTCCACAGGCGGATGGTTTTCTCGCAGGTGCGCAGCTGCGCGGCTATGACTTCGGGCGACTGCTGGTCGATGGTGTACATCCGTTCGGCCTCGAAGAACAGGAGTTGTTTTTTACTCATTGGATTCACCCAGTGCTTCTTCGAGCTGCTTGATCGTGGCCAGAGTTTTGACCAGGTCGGATTTGAGCTCGTGCAACCGCTTGCAGTATTCCAGGGCTTTGTTGGTGTCGGCGCGCAGGATGGCGTCGTCACCGTAAACGGGGAGGTTCTGGCGGACGATAAGCAGCGCGCCGAAGGTTTCCTCGCGTAACTTGGTAACTTTCTTCCGCGCCCCGGACAGGGCATTGCGCATTTCTACGATCTCGGGGTTCATTAAGGCTCCTTTCTTACCATCGGGCAATATTGGTTGGTCTCTATCTTGGTTTCCATACGGGAGAGTTGCGAGCCCTGGTACTGGGATGTTTCCAGCATTTCCTTCAGGACTTCGTTCTGCTGCAGTTGCTGCTGGCGGTACATGTCGAAAACGTTGCTCCAGATCTTGTTGTTGTTTTCCAGGGTCTGGGTAGCCTGGCTGGCGATCATCTTCATCATCTCGGCTGTTTGACTTTTGTTGCTATCCCACGTCTCTTTGAATTGGGAGGCGTTATTCTTCATCATCTCGGCTGTCTGGATTTTGTTGTTCTCCAGCATCTGCCCCCAGAGTTTGTTCTGCTCCCGGTTGTGGTAGTACCAGGCGGCCAGCACGCCTACGAACGGTCCCCAGATCTTGCCCACTTCCAGCCAAAAAGTGAAATCGCCCATTACGCCTCCGAAGAAAAAGATTGTTTTACCGGGAATATCTTACTCGGTCTAATGAGTTTCCGTTATTAAACCGTTTAATAACGCACCCACCGGAGCATCTGGTATAAAGTTCACGTGGCCGAGAGGACAAATGAAAAATCAGGGCGAGCTGGTAAAAATGCAGGTGGTGTTGATGGTGATGGACGGGGAGGTCACGGTGGCCCCGCCGTTCGTGCAGTTGCTGCCGTACGGCTATCACAAAACCGAGAAAGGGGATTTCCTGGTGGACGAGGAAGCGGTGGTGGACATCCTGGCCTACTACTCAAGCCGGGAAGTAGATCCTGTGATCGACTACGAGCACCAGACCCTGACCGGGAAGGAAGCCCCGGCCGCCGCCTGGATAAAGGGTATGGAGAGCAGGGGCGCCGCCGGCATCTGGAGTCCAGTGCGCTGGTGCCCACGCGCCAAGGGGATGGTGGAGAGCGGGGAGTACCGCTATCTTTCCCCCGTCTTTATGAAGGACCCCGTCACCAACCGCGTGAAATACATACTGCACGCCGCACTCACCAACACGCCCTGCATCGACGGAATGACACCCATAGTGAACAAATCGGAAACCGGCGGCAACGCCGAACACAGCAAGGAGGAACTCATAACAATGAAGAACATAGCTGAAGCGCTGGGGCTTGCCGCCACGGCGACGGAAACGGAAGTGATGGGCGCGATAACCGCCCTGAAGACGGCCGCGGGAAAAGTGACGGTCGCCTGCAAAGGCGTTCTCACCGCCCTGGGGCTGAACGAAGGCGCCAAGGAGCCCGAAGTTGTGGGCACCATCATGGCCATGAAGAGCGGCTCCGACCAGACCAGCGGCCTGGCCGCCCAGGTTAAAACCCTGAGCACCAAACTGGCCGAGCGCGAAGCGACCGAGCTGGTGCAGATGGCCATGACGGCCGGCAAGATCACCCCCGCGCAGAACGACTGGGCAAAGAACTACGCCACCACGGATCCCGAGGGGTTCAAGGTGTTCGTGGCGAAAGCGGCCACAGTAGTGCAGATGGGCGATAAAGGCAAGCAGCCCGCCGCCCCCGCCGACTCCGCAGCCGCGGACCTGACCCCCGCCGAACTGATGGTCTGCAAGCAGCTGGGGATCGCCGAAGCGGATTTCAAGAAAACCAAAAAGGCCTAAGCCTGAACGGTCTCCAGGCCAAGGCCGGGGAGATTTTCGGATACACAGGGAGGATCACATGACAGAAAGAAGGACCGACGCCCGCGAGGGCAAGATATTAGTACGCGGCGTGAAAGGCGGAGTGAAGATAGACGCCGGCACCATAGTGGCGCGCAATGCCGCCGGCTTTGCGCTGCCCGCGGCTGATGCCGCGGGGCTGGTGGTTGAAGGTTGCGCCGAAAAAACGGTGGACAACACCGGCGGCCAGGACGGAGACGCCAAGGTTGAGATCAACCAGGGCTTTTTCCTGTACGACGCCGCCGGGCTGACCGATGCCGACAACGGCAAGGACTGCTTCGTCGAAGACGAAGCGACCGTGAACCTGGTCGGCGGGACCAACAAGGTCTACGCGGGCGTCATAGCGGAAGTGGTTTCCCCCACCGCGGTGTGGGTGAAACAGGGGCTGGGCGGCAAAAAAGTGCTGACCGCGGCCGAGACGCAGGCGCTGGTGGACGCTATCCCCGCGACCCCCGTGGCCGTAGTAGTGGCTGCCGCGGCTTCTCCCGACGCTACCGCCGCAGGCGTTGCCTACGACCAGGTCGTTGCCCAGAGCTCGGTAACGCTGCTCAACGAGCTGAAGACGCAGCTCAACGCGGCTCTTGCCGCCCTGAAGGCCGCCGGCCTGATGGCGAACTAAGCAGAAAATCCCAGAGGAGGGAATGAGTAATGAAAATAAACAGCATAAACCTGGCCGCGCTGTTCACGGCCGTCAGTCTGATCTTCCAGAACGCCTTCGCCGCGTACGTGCCCACCTACAAGCAGGTGGCCATGGACGTGGAGTCCACCAGCGAATCGGAAACGTACGCCTGGCTGGAAGCATGGCCCGAGATGCACGAATGGCTGGGCGAGAGGACCATTAAGGACCTCAGCGCCTGCAAGTACGCCATCCTGAACCGGGACTGGGAGTCCACCGTGGGGATCCCGCGCAACTCCATCGAGGACGACAAGATCGGCATCTTCAAGCCCATGTTCGCGGAACAGGGCCGCGTGGTCGCCGCGCATCCGGACAAACTGGTCTACGGCCTGCTGGCCGCCGGTTTCGTCCAGAAGTGCTACGACGGCCTGCCGTTCTTCTCCGCTGCCCATAAGGTCGGCAAGAATAACGTCTCCAACATGGACGTGCCGCAGAGCAACCCCGGCAATCCGTGGTTCCTGCTGGATACCAGCCGCGCTATAAAGCCGCTGATCTACCAGTCCCGCAAGAAGGCGGAGTTCACGGCGCAGACCAACCCCGACTCGGAGGAAGTGTTCAAGAAGAAGAAATTCCTGTTCGGCGTGGACACGCGCGACAACGTGGGCTTCGGCCTCTGGCAGATGGCCTTCGGTTCGAAGCAGGCGCTGACAGACGTTAAGTACGCCGCGGCCCGCGCCGCCATCGGCAGCTTCACGAACGAGGAAGGCACGCCCCTGGGCATGAAAGGGACCCTGCTGGTGGTCGGCCCCTCCAACGAGGCCGCCGGCCGCGTGATCTGCTACTCGGAACACCTGGCCAACGGGGCGAGCAACCCCTGGAAAGGCACCGCCGAGCTGCTTGTCGTGCCCTGGCTGGCTTAAAGGAACTGAATAATGGCTTACTGCACCGCGGCTGATCTGACCGAGAGAATGTCTAATAAAGAGCTCATTCAGCTCACTGACGACGCCGACGCCGGCGTCCCCAACCAGGACATTATCTCTGCGGCCATCGCCGCGGCGCAGGATACCATAGACGGGTATCTCCGGGGGCGCTACACGGTGCCCCTGGTATCCGTACCCGGCATAGTGAAGAACATGGCGCTGGACCTGACGGCCTACAAGCTGTTCAAGCGCCGCAACCAGCTGTCGGTGAACGACGCACGCGAGCTGATGTATAAGCAGGCCGTGAGCCAGCTGAAGGACATCCAGGCGGGCATCATCCAGCTGCAGACCGCGGATAAGCAAGCGATGCCCCCGCGGACCCTGATCAAGAGCAACAAGAAACCCAGCGACCGCCTGTTCAACAAGCATCGCCTGGAGGAATTTTAAATGAAGAAAGCCATGCTGAGCGAGCATTTCAGTTTTGACGAACTTATAGTGTGCGAAAAGCACCCCGATCTGGCGGACAAGAACCGTCTGGAAGCGGCCACATTCACTCTTAAACTGAGCGAACTCTGTTCCGGGCTGCTGGAGCCGGTGCGCGCGCAGTTCGGCCCCGTGGTGGTGACAAGCGGCTACCGCTGCCCGGCGCTTAACGCCGCCGTCGGCGGGGTGGAGACCAGCCAGCACGCCAAAGCCGAGGCGGCGGATTTCATTGTGCCCGGCCGCGAGCTGCAGGACGTGTTCGATTGGATCCGGACCTCCACCCTGAATTTTGGCCAGGTGATCCTGGAGCCCGGCTGGATACACATTTCCCTGGGAGAGCCATACCGCCAGCACGACTTATGTCGGCAGGCGTTGATATTTAACGGGAAATCCTACAGGGTGGCTTAAGGAGATCATGCTCGCCGAGATAGAGACCGCCGTAATAGCCAGGCTGCGCGAGAAAGCGCCGCAGATCATATCCCTGGAAACGGCCAGGAGCCAGGAAGTGCTTCCTTCAAAGCCGGCATATACGCTGGCTATCACCAAAGGCTCCATCGAGAATATCACCGACGAGACCCTGAAGCAATACGTGGAGCTGAACATCTGGCTGGCCTTTAAGAATCTTAAAAACGATCAGGCGCGCCGGCAGGGGGCATACCCCATAGTGGAAGCCATGGCACAGCTGCTGTATAACCAAAAGCTGGGGCTGGACATCAAGAAGATAAAGTACACCGGATTCACCGACGTGACCGACGAACCAGAGCGCGCGGAGTCCATGGCGGTATACCAGCTGGACTTCAAGACCTCGTATACGGTGAGCCAGTTGGAAGAGGAAGACGTGGAAGATCTGTTGTCGGTAGGACTTAGTTACCTGCTGAACGGGAGCGATATCCCCGCCGTGCAGGACGTGGTGACACTGCAAAACCAAACAGGAGGACAGTAAAAAATGATCATAGCATTTGACCAGATATCCGGCAGCATCCGCAAGCCGGGCAGGTACATAGAGTTCAACACGCGGCTGGCCGCGTCGGGACTGCCCTCCGGGGACAGGAACCTTCTGCTGATAGGGCAGAAGACGGACGACGGCAGCAAAGCCGTTAAGATACCGGTGCCCGTTTACTCTGAGAGCGATGCCATAGCCTACTTCGGCGCCGGCTCCGTGGCCCACCTGATGGTGAAGGCCGCTCTAAAGGCCAACCCCTACGCCAACATCTCCGTGATAGCCCCGGCCGAAGCGGAAGGATCCGCAGCCGCCGCCGGTACCATAACGCTGACCGGCCCCGCCACCAGCTCCGGCCTGCTGACGGTGCGGATAGGCAATGTCACCCTGGAACTCGCCATAGCGTCCGCTGACACGGCTGCGGGTATCGCCACCGCGCTGAAAGCTCTGCTGGACAACAACCCGGCGCTGCCGGTGAAGGCCACCAAGGCCGACGGCGTGGTCACCCTTACCGCCAAGAACAAGGGCACCTTGGGCAATACCATAATAGTCTCGGCCGAGGTGGACGCTCCCGGAGTAACCGCCGTGGCCACCGCGCTGGCCGGCGGCCTGGTGGACCCCGACATTACGGACGCCCTGGTTGCCGTGCGCGCCATGCGCTACAACCGCATAGTCTCCTCAGTCAACTCCTCCACCGCAGCCGGCAAGCTGAAGGACCATATGGAGCTAGTGAGCGGCCCGATGGAAGAGCGCCCCGGCATAGGCATAGTGGCGTTCATCGGCGATCTGGATGATGGCCAGACGCTGGCGGCGAATTACACCACCACCGGACGCATGTTCATAGCGTACAACCGCGGCATTAAAGAGCTCTCCTGGGAGTTCGCGGCCAAAGAAGGCGCTGTGCATATAAGCGAGAGCGATCCCGCGCGGCCCCTGAACGGCCTGGTGCTGGCCGGCACGGACGCCCCCGAGATATCCGACCGCCTTACGCGCACCGAGCAGGAGGCCTGCCTGGCTTCCGGCCTGACCCCCCACGAGGTGGACGCCGCGGGGAACGTAACGATAGTGCGCGCCATCACCACCTACACCAAGAACGCCGCCGGCGTGGCCGACATCGCTCTGCTGGACGTCACCACCGTGGACACCCTGGACTGGCTGCGCGACGCCGCTGTCAACAGAATGGCGCTGCGCTTTCCCCGCGCGAAGATGACGGCGAAAGATTCCGTACGCACCGAGTTGTACTCGATGCTGAAGGACGCCGAGGCGCTGGAGATAATTCAGGACGTGGACGCGCACGCCGACGAGCTTAAGGTGGAACCCAGGGAGGGAACCCCCGGTCGTCTGGACTGCGTTATCCCCGCCGCCGTGGTGCCCGGCCTGCACGTATTCGCCGCCCGCATAGACCTGATACTTTAATGCGGTGCCGGGGCGGCCAGCGTGCGGCTGGCTGCCCCGGCCATAACAAAGGAGAAAATCATGAGAAAATACGCAAGCACGATAGTTCTGGAAGTGAACGGCCAGAAGCTGGAAGACTTCAAGAAATTTAAAGAAAAACCCATCAAGCACCGCAAGCAGGTGGACCTGATGGGCACCACCGGCGCCGCCAACGTCACTTCGCGTTTCGGCTTTTCCTTGGACTACGTCATCCCGGACGCCTCCACCAGGTTCCCCTTCCCGGACGTGGAGAACGGCACCGCCACCATCACCTACGAATCCGGCGCCAAGGTCATTTACACCGGCGTCACCATGTTGGAGGAAGGCGAGGCCGACCACGACGGCGAGAACGAGATCACCAAGACCATAGACTTCATGGCCACCGGCCGGAGGGAAGAATGAAGGGGGTTCTTCCCGTCGGCGTAGAGTTCGCCGGCAAGGTCCACCGCGAGTTCGAACTGCGCCCACAGTTCGTGTCGGACAGTTGCGCGGTCTACGAGGATAAGGCGAACGCCTCCCGCGCAGAGAAGAACCCCTACTTCGCCGGGGTCTGCATTATAGCCCGCCGCCTGGAAAAGCTGGGCGATATCCCCAGGGCCAGCATTACCCCCGACCTGCTGCTGACCATGCGCGCCGAGGATATGACGGCGTTGCAGCTGGCAGACAGGGGGGCGCCCCGGCCGGGGCCGGATAGCGCAGGGGACGCGCCAACTGATCCTGGCGCTGATGAGAATAGGGTTTAGCTACCCTGAAGCGCGCGGCCTGCAGGACGAAGAGGCCGACTTGTTCCTGGAAGCCTGGGAAGACCTGACCAGCCCTGACACTGTAACGACAGTACGGAGATAAGCCCTAACCTATGTCCGGCGAAACGATGAAATTGGCAATGACGTTCACCGCGGTGGACGCGGCATCCGGCTATTTGGCCGGGCTGGAGCGCCGCATCGACTCCCTGGGCGAAGCCGGCAAGAAGCTGCGCACGGAGTACGACCAGATGCGCGGCAACTTCGCCGAGGGGCTGAAGGGCTTCGGCGTGGCGTTCACCACCATGCAGTTCATGAAACCCGGTATCGAGGCCGCGGCCATGCTGGAGTCCTCGGGGCTAAGCGTTAAGAACTCCCTTACGGCCAGCGGCAAAGCCGTGAATACCATGGCCGCCGAGTTCCGCAGTATGCGGTCCACCGCTCTTTACCTGAGCGCGCATTCCCCGTTCGCGGCGCCGGACATCATGCGCGCCGAGAAACTGCTGCTGGACAGCGGCTTTAAACCCGGCGAGATAGCCGGCGGCAATGGCCTGGCGGCGCAGGTGGCCGGCATGAGCCAGCTGAGCGGCCAGAGCATGGAAGCCGTGCGCGAGATGACCGAGATAGTAAGCCAGCAGTTCGGCGGCGGCGCCGGCGGGATAGGCGGCGCGTTTGACTGGATCTCCCAGAGCGGAATGGAGGATAAGCTGCCGGAGCTGGCCACGGGACTGGCCAGCATGGGCACCAGGGCGGCCGCCATGAAGATTCCCGTGAAGGACGCCATAACCACCATAAGCATGCTGGAACACGTGGCCAGGCGCTCCGGCGGGGCCATAGGCGCGTTCCTGAAGAGCACCCGGCCGGATGCCACCAGCAGCCAGGCCGTGCGCATGCGCGACTCGGGGCTGAACTTCTACGACGGCAAGGGCAACTTCATCGGAATGGAAGCCACGCAGAAGATGCTGAAGGGCAAGTTCGGCGGTGTGCAGGGCGACCGAATGAAGATGCTGGAGTCCATCTTCGGTGAAGGCGCGATCGCGGCCGAAGGTTTGATCAAAGCGGATAACCTCACCGAGATCAATAACCAAAACGAGCGCAACCTGAAGCTGCAGGAGAAGGTGAAAAGCCTCAACAACGGCCTGGCCAACTCCTATCAGGAGATGATCCAGTCCATGCGCAACTCCGGCGGCTCCGTGTTCGCGCCAATAACCGGAATGCTTTCCGCAGCCTCCCGCGGCGGCCGCAACGCTTTCACCTGGCTCGGCCAGCTGGCGGAGGATCATCCCAAGATGGCTAAAGGCTTGGCTGGCGTCGGAGGTGCTGTGGCCGCCGGCGGCGCGCTGTATGGTCTTTTAAAAATGGGGCAGGCACTCGGCGGTTTTTCCTCTATCACTTCGGGGCTGGCCAGCACCGGCGTCGGCATAGCCGCCGGCAAAGCCCTGGAGAAGACCGCCGGCATCACCCCGGTCTTTGTTACAAACTGGCCGGGCTCCTCCGGCGGCGCGTTCTCCACCGGAGCTGAAAAGATACTGGGGGGAGCAATTCCCGGAGTCGGTGCAGCCGCCCTCGCCGCGCCCTCGATAATCCCCACTCTTGCGGCGCTGTCCGCCCCTTTAGCGGCTTATGGCGGCTATAAAACCGGAGAGGCCATCAGCGAACACGTGCGCCGCATCAATTGGGACAAGATGTCTGGAGCCGGAGCCATGCAGTTGCATGATACCGCGCCGAAGATAAACATCAATTTTAACGTGGACCGGGACGGCCGCCTGACGGCGACTACCGACAACGGAGATCTGACCGTGAACCGGGGGAATTTCTCTCATGGCCACTAAGATCTACCAGAACGCATCCCTGAACGGGATCCCGCTGCAGTGCCAGAGCACTGAGGACGGCTTCGAGAAGGCTATCTCCAAGCAGGAGTTCCCCTACGTCAACGGCGGGAACACCGACGACCTCGGGCAGAAGATCCCCACCATCACCCTGCGCTGTTCCTTCTTCAACGCGAACTACCCCAACCACCTGAAGCTGATAGAGCTGGGGAAGGTGTTCGATCTGCTGGAGCTGATCCATCCCATCTACGGGCTGAAGAAAGTGCGCATAGAACGCCTGGTGGCGCGCCACGACGACGAGGCGCAGGAAGCGATAATCGATATCAGCCTGTTGGAGGACGGCACCCCGCAGGTGCAGGTGAAGCCCTTCCAGGACATCAACGACCAGGTGGAGAAGGAATACGTCAACGCCGTGGCCGAGCATAAACAATCCGTCCTGGAGAAGATAGCCGCCCTGGGCAAGAAGGGCGAGGCGTACTGCCAGGCCGAGCTGGGGAAGTTCGGCGCGCTGATGACCGATGTGGCCAACCCGGCCAACACCCTCACCTCCCTGGTGGACTACGGCACGGACCTGCCCGGCCAGTTCGTCCAGGCGGCGTCCCTGGCCGTGGAACGCTACGCCATCGCCTACAACACGCTGCGCAACTCGCCGGCAGCGTTTATGACCTCCCTGTCGTCCTCCCTGGGAGAGTTGAAGGCGCAGTTCGAACATTTCGGGCCCCAGGTGGACGCGGTCTCCGCTTCCAGGCTGTCGGTGGAGACCGCGGGGATCTACTCCGCGGATCAGCAGCTGCGCGCCAGGAACAAGACCGCCGACACCGCGGGCGGGTTCGACGTGGAAGGCAACCGCGTTTCAGTAAGCACCGACGACAGCCTGAACTCGGCCGAGATCGAGACCGTACTGGCGCTGACCGACACCGCCATTCAGACCGCCCTGGAGGGCGACCGCGGCAATACGGCGCTGAAGCGCATGGCGGCGGACCTATACCTGGCGGCCGCGCAGTTGAAGAAGTCGGCCGAGAACGTGATAACGGTGCGCATAGATAGCCCCATGCCGCTACATCTGATCTGTCTGCGCTACGGGCTGCCCTATACCGCCGCGCCGCGCGTGCTGGCGCTGAACCCGCAGATCATGGACCCCAACCGGGTGTCCGGGGAGATCTTCATTTATGGCTGACCAGATCTCCCTGCTGGTGAATAACGTTGAGCTGACGAAGTTCAACTCCTACTCCGTGGACGCCGACTTCTACCTGGCGGCCGACGCCTTCCAGGTGGACGTGGCTGGCAGCGTGGACGGGATAAAAGAAGGCCAGCGCGTGAAGCTGCAGGTGAACGGCGTCACAGAACTAGACGGGATCATAGACTGCCCTTCCCGCACCCTGGAGAAAGGCAAGCGGTCCCTGAGTATTTCCGGACGGGACCTGGCCGGGTTGCTGGTGGACTCACATACGGATGGATTCGGAGAAATGCTGGGCCCTGATGGGCAACCTTTATTGAATCCGTCGTTAGAGTATATAACTAAAAAACTTATAAATAAGGTGCCGTTCATCCAGCGCAACAATGTGTTTTATCAGTTTCCCAAGGATACGCCAGTTCCCAATTGGGGATTTGTTTATATCGAACCCGGCCGGGGAATATTCGACGTGCTGTCCGAGAAGGCCAAGGCGCTTGGCCTGGTATTCTACGCCATGCCCGACGGGAAGTTCTACTTCGGAAAGCCAAAAAGCAAAAAAGACAAAGACGAAAAGAATTTTAACATAGTAAATCGATTTGATGGGCGGGGCAATAACTGCTTCTACTCCAACTACCACCCCGACCTAAGCAAGCGCTACTCGGTGGTTAACGTGATCTCTAGCTGCCAAGGGATAGATGCGAAACCCACCAGCCAGCTCACTACCGCCGCTTCTGTTGCGGATCCTTCCTTCCCGTTCTACAAACCGTTCTATACCATTGAGAACAGCGGCATTATGACCCCGCAGCGCCAGGCGCGGATGATAATGGACATGCAGCGCCGACAGGGCTTCCAGCTGACCTATAAGGTCTACGGGCTCACACAGAACGGCCGCAACTGGTCCATCAATGAGCTGTGCTCCGTGGACGACGAGGAGAACGATCTGCGCGGCACTTATTTCATCTACGGCCGGCGTTTCGTGCAGAACAAGGAGGAAGGGAAATACACCGAGCTGCGGCTCGGTCTCCCCGGCCTGTTATGATGATCCGCGCTATTCTGACATCCGTCTGGGAAGGAGCCGTAAAACGCTTCAGCGGCACTTCCGCGCATGGCGCGCTGGCCAGCCGGGAGTTGTTCCAGCATCATGGTTTCACCTCCCGGCCGCTGCCCGGCGCCGAGGCCATAGTGCTGCGCAACGGGAACATCCTTATCAGTATCGCCGAGGATGACCGCCGCTACCGCCTGGCGATAGAGCAGGGCGAGGTGGCGCTGTACACTGACGAGGGCGACAAGATCCACCTGAAGCGCGGCCGCATTATTGAGATCACCGCCGGGACCAAGGTGAGCATGATCACCCCGCTGGTGGAAATGAGCGGCAACCTGGTGGTGAGCGGTGACGTGTCCGACGCCGCCGGGAAGATGTCCGCTATGCGCATCACCTACAACTCACACACCCACGCGGATCCTCAGGGAGGCATGGTCACAGCTACGACCATGACAATGTGATGGACCTTAAGATAAACATCGAGGACGGCCGGGGCAAGCTTACGCTGGATACCACCAACGACCTGCTGAATAACATTTACATGTCGCTGAACATGCAGAAAGGCAGCTGGTGGTTCAATCAGGACTTTGGCAGCAGGCTGGACGAGCTGAACCGGGAGAAGGACGTTCCCAGTGCTGCCTTAAAGGCCGTGACCTACGCCAAAGAGGCGCTGCAGTGGCTGGTGGAGACCAAGCGCGCCACCGCGGTCGACGCGGCCACTTCGCGCGTGAAGGGCGGCCTGGTGCTTACTGTCTCAATTACAACTGCCTCCGGAGAGACGGTGACGTTCGAGAAATTCGTTCCCGTCGGAGTATAACCCTATGAATTCCGATTTCGAAATAGACTTTGACACCATTCTGGAAGAGATTATAGCCGATACGCTCACCAAGTATCCCGGCGCGGACGTGAGCTTCGGCAGCCCCACGTTCATGCTGGCCGCCCGGCTGGCCGCAGTCTGCTGGGGGCTGCATAAGAAGCAGAGCAATATCGTTAATCAAATCTTCGTGGACACTGCCATTACGCAGTTGGTGGACCGGCACGCCTACTGCGCCGGCCTTACCCGCGCCGCCGGAGAGAACGATGCCAGTCTTGCGGCACGTGTATGGGCGGAAAAGAACAAGCCGGCCGCCGGCGGCAACAAGGACGATTTCGAGGCCTGGGCTAGCGAAGTGGCCGGTGTGTCCGACGCGCATTGCGTCCCCACTCCGCTGGGAGCCGGCACCGTGGCTGTGGTGGTCCTGGCCGCGGCCGGAGACGCCGCCCCCGTTCCCGACCAGGACCTTCTCGACGCAGTTACGCTGAACATCGAGGCGAAACGCTGCGTGACCTCCGGAGACTTCAGCGTGTTGCCGGTGCAGGTAGTAAAGCCCGATATTTCCATGACCGTGACAGGCAGCATCAATACCGCCGCCCTGAGCGCCAGCATCCTGGCCTATTGCGACGGTCTGCACTGCAAGGACACACTAATCCTTTCCCAGCTGGTGAACCTGGCGGTTGCGCTGGGTGCTACGGACGCCGTGGTGACAGCTCCGGGAGCGAACGTGGTGACTACCGACTACCAGGTGATCCGCGCAGGAGCGATAGCGATTAACATATGAAGCAAGCCGAGATCCTTAAAATGCTGATGCCGCCGGTGCCCCTGGAAGGCGTCGTTGAGGACCTGCATCTTATCGAAGGCGCAGCGCTTGACAATGTGGAAGCCTCGGCGGACCAGCTCCTGCAGGAGGTGCTTCCGGACCTGGCCTGTATAACCCTTCCGGACTGGGAAAGGTTTTTCGGGATAACCACCAACCCAGAGTTGACGCTGGTGGAACGCCGCCGGAACGTGATGGTGAAATACTTCGGCCGCGGCCTGAGCAAAGACTTCTTTATCCGCCTGGCGGCGCTGATGGGACAGACCATCACCATAACCGATTATGTGCGCCCCAGGTGCGGCGTGGCCAGGTGCGGGAAGGCCAGGCTGAGCGTGGCCGATGCTAAGTGGGCATGGCTGGTGAGCGGGCTGGTGGACACCGACGAGTTCGCGCGCGCCGGTGAGCTGTGCTCCGGAGAGCGCCTGGGCGGATCCTCGGCCAACATCGAGACCATTTTCAACGAACTGAAACCAGCGCACACCCTGGTATATTTCGAGTACGTCGGCTAGGAGAGTTATGAAAACAATCTTTGTAGACGAGAATCCGGCTGCAGGAACAAAAGGAACCGACATCCTGGCTGTCTTCCTGAACGGCGCGAATAACCATCACCACCGCGGCCTGGCCATTGACGGCGATGGCGCGCTGCCCTACGCGGCCGATACTGGCGCGGTCGACGCTTACGCTATAGCCCTCACCCCCGCACTCACCGCCTACATCGAGGGTATGCCGATTTTCTTCAAGTCCGCCAATGCCAACACCGGCGCGCCGGCGACCCTGAATATCAACGGTCTTGGGGCAAAAGCAGTGAAGCGCAGCGTGGGCGCGGACTTGTCCGCCGGAGACATCCTGACGGGGCAGATCCTCTGCGTGGTATACGACGGGGTGAACTTCCAGCTGCTCAACCCGGACATGTCCGCGCTGCGCGCCAGCTCCGGTGCCAACGCCATAAAGTTCGGCACGCTGGCGCAGCTACAGGCGCTGGCCGTGGGAGCTGCCCTCTGGCAGGGCTGGTCTACCGACAAGAAGACCTACTACCTTTACCCCGGCGATGCGGCCATAGGCCTTATCGCCCTGGGCGGTGCCGCCGCCGGCACTGTCGGAGATCTCGGTGTGGAGAGAGGTTAATTATGAAAAACATATTCCTGCTGATGCTGCTTGCTTTCTGCGCCCCGGCGCGCGCCGCCCAGGACCTGGTGAGCCTGTATGGAGTGACCGAGGATAACGTCGCCAACCGCGCGCTGCTCTCGATCGTGGGCAGCGTGGAAGCGGCTGTGGATCCCACCAGCAAGGGCGATCCCTCCATCATTATGAACGGCCGCCTGCGCCGTGTGACGGTGAGCGACGCCAACCGCGTCCACGTCACCAGCATCACTCCGACGGGGGTCTATTCAACTTTCTATGGACCGGCCACGGGGTTGACCGCTATTCCGTCCGCTCAGTTATCGGGTACGGTCCCCCAAGGTCTCGTAAATCTTTCCACCGTTACCACGGCGCTTACCGGCAAACTCGACACCGGCGCTCAGGCGGCCAGCGTCGCCAACGGCGTTTACACCAACGGCTCCTACGCTAATCCGTCCTGGATCACCAGCCTAGCAACCGGCAAGGTCGACCTGAGTACTGTCACGACGGCGCTCAATGGGAAACTCGATACCGGCGCCCAGGCGGCCAGCGTGGCCAATGGCGTTTACACCAACGGCTCTTACGCCAATCCGTCCTGGATAACCAGCCTCTCTACCGGCAAGGTGGACCTGAGCACCGTCACCACGGCGCTCAATGCCAAGCTTTCAGCTACAGCGACAGTCTCACCGACGTTGATAGACCTCTCCACTGTAACCTCCGCGCTGAACGGGAAACAAGCGACAGGCAACTATATAACAGCGTTGACGGGAAATATGACGGCCACTGGCCCCGGCTCAGTGACGGCTACGATAGCCAGCGTTCCCCAGGCGGCTGTTAATCTCTCCACGGTCACAGCCCGCTTTTTAGCAGACGAGGCTACCATAGCTACAGCGGCATATTTAAATACAGACCAGACATTCACTGGATTAAACCGTCTTCAAGGGGTTAATATATTCGGGAATTACTTAAGCAGTTTTTATACCGACCAATATGGTTTTTTGTCGGTGGGTTATGACGCGGACTCTGACCATAATACGGGGTTTATTAATTATTCAGGTTACCATGGCGGGCAAAGCAGACTTAGGAGTATCCTGTTTTTTGATGGTACTGGCAGACCTATATTGGCTCTGGCAGGGATGGGGGAGCACAGTAGTGTACAAATAAATAAAAATATCAATGAGTTTGACGGGCACACACTCGACGTCAATGGTGGCGGATACTTCTCTTCTTCTATGACCGTAGATGGCGGATATTACGGTAGCGGAATCGGCTTAACTAATGTCGCCGCTGTAACCGCGTCAGCATTGGCCTCTAACGGCGGAAACTGTTCCAGTGGACAAGCGGCACTAGGTGTAGATGCGTCGGGAAATGCTGAAGGATGCTGGACACCCACAGCAGTAGTCACCGCAGCAAATAACACCTTGACTGGTGTATCTGTAGGTTCTCCGAATGGCGCTGATAATGTGGCTTATGGGCATTTAGCTAATAATCTTCAGGCGACCGGAGATTACGGTAACACCTATATCGGTAGTTATGCGGGACAGTTAGCCACAGGTGGCCATTACAATACGGGTGTAGGTGAATACGCCTCTGGGAACGCTTCAGGCGGGACAGGAAATACTGCTGTTGGGTATTATGCGGGATACGCCGTGACCGGGATTGACAATGTTAGTCTTGGATTCCAGGCGGGCAGTAACGTAACCGGAGGAGATCATAATATCTCCATAGGTTACAACAGCAACGTTATTGACCCAAACGGAAGTCATTATCTCAATATAGATAATTCAATAACCGGGTATACTACCGTCGGTAGTACGTTGAGTTTTATTCCCTCTATTTCGGCTCCGAAATTCTACGGTGACGGGTCTGCACTTACAGGGATATCCGCAGGCGGCGGAGGAGTAAGTGTATCCACCTTCACACTAGACCTTCACTCCGGCGGAGACGTTTTTATAGCTTCCGGTTCGATAATTGCCAATATCGGAATGTCCTATATAAATACTGACTCGACAATGAATATAACGGGGATCCAGTGCTACACGGAGTTTTCATCATCCGTGTCCGCGACCTCGTTTAACATTATGGTGTCTACCGATGTTGGGGGAAGTACGGGCGTAGGTAGTTACCTACTCGCAAGTTCATCTATCACGGTACAAAATAATGCAACCTACCGCTCGATGTATTCCCCGTGGACATCACCAGACGCAACTCCATATTTCACGGCGGTATCCGTCCCGTCTATAATCTCGTTACAGACAGTACAGGTGCCTACGAAAGGAACGCTCCCCTCGGAGTACGGGTGCATAATTAAATATTGGAGGAAACTATAATGAAGACCTTACTCATGCTTTTGTTTCTATCCGTTAACTCTACGGCGGGACAACTATCTTCTATTTATCCTGTGCCTCCCCTATATCTTTTTCATGCAAACGAGGGTACGGGCCTATACGCCTACTCTGCCATAAATAACGATATATCTACCTTAAACGGCTATGGCTCTGGGGTCACTTGGACTCAAGGTCTATATGGCTCTGGGGTATATGCTCCGCCTAATGTTCAAACGCAATGGAAAACGAAACAAACTTTTTATCCAGCAATGTCTTTGGCCACTGGTATATGGGTTCACTTTTGGCTAAAACTAGGGTCTTGCCCCAATCTGTATAGTACGGATATTTGGTATTCGGATACAAGTAATAATGTGCCGTGGATAGGTATCGGGTGGTATCATTCTGCAACTAATTTCACATTCCAAGAAAATAATGGTAATTCGCTTGTATCTGCCCCCGCACCTGCTTGTAATAATACTTGGACTGCCTATGACTTTATACGGGGAGGGACTACCCCCGGAGCCTGGGATTATTATATCAACGCTAAGTTGGTGGGGCATTACTCCACTGGCTATAGTTTAACCCAAACCAGTTTTAATAATTTCATAATAGGCACCCCCGTTTTCTCAAATAACGGCCCAGCAATAACCTCGGATGAGCAGGCGCTTTTTGTTTTGCCGTCTAATCAATTACCGTTTTCTGGCGCATATGTTAAACGTTTATACGTCAATGGATTAGGGAGGTACTCCAATGCGCGTTAAATTACTGCCACTACTGCCACTACTGCCACTACTGCTCCTAACCTCAATGGCCTACGCGGAAACATGCACATACCTTGTCTATCGGAAGGACAACTTCCCACAAGACAGGTACCTGTACATGGTGTCCCCACAGGAGTATAAGTTGTTCGCGGACACAGGTAAAAAGAGTATAGATGATGCGGGCGGCCAGCCTTTTCGACTGACTTCTTATGAGATAAATTACTCTGGCGCATACGCGCTCTGGACTGTTACATACGCCGATAACGATGAGAAATGGCACATAGACAGCATGGAAAAACAAGGGTACATAGTGTTGCTTTCTTCAATAGACGTGGTTTCAGTGGATTATGGGCCGCATGGTAAAGTTCAGGAAGCAATATCCTCCTATTTAATGTCCTTGCCCACAGACTATTACCAGGTATCGACAAATACCCTATGACTCCCCTGAGATGGTTGCTGGAAAGATTCGGTTTATCCTGGACCTGGAGATTCTCCTGGACAGGCTATAAGAATAAGGAGAACAAAAAGTTATGAAAAAAATAATAATAGCGGCGGTGATGTTTCTTGCCCCGGCGGCCGCGCACGCCAGCAGCCTGGATCTGTTATTGTCTGATGTCTGGAATGGGGTATCAGCCTCGAAGAACTTCCACACGCTAGATAACGCCGGACTTCTGACCTTTAAGGATCTCGGGAGCCATACCTGGTACAGCGGTCTGTCGACCACTGTATACAGCTACAGCTACCTTGATATCGACTTCCTGGCCGTGAAATCCATGGACATAACCAACACCTATCTACCCGGCGGCGGCGCGGCGCTGCAGGCCGGAAAGCTGCTATATGATAAGGTGCCGCCCGTGAAGACAGCGGCCGACGCGGTCGGCAAGGCCGCCCCAATAATCAGCGGCGGCAACTTCGGAGTGGGGTATTTCCGTAAATTCGCCATAAGCAAAGGCATTTGGGGATTCTATGGCCAGCTGTTCTCAAAATTCGGTCCCGGAGGCAAATAACATGCAAACAACTATTCTGTCCTGGATTCTTTCTCACATCGGTCTCTCTATCGCCGGCGGCTCGGTCTTGGGGGCCACTGTACTTCACTTAGCGGCTCCCAAAATAACCGCGTCCGCCTGCGCAGCCCTCGGTAAACTGATGGGCAAAGAAATCGTCGCGGCTGAGACTATTAAGACCGGCGACCCCGAGATAGACGGCCGCCTCAACCTGACAGTGCTTATCCTCATGGATGTGGCTAAGCGCAAGATGCCCGCAGCGCTCGGTGAGGAAAAGAAAAAGTACGTGATGTCCTACTTCGCCACCACTGCGCCGGTCATCAAAGAGACGGTCAGCAGCGCTATAGACCAGCTCTGGGCGGTATGGAAGGATTCCATTGATAAGGGCGTCTCCGCGCCCCAGGAGGCCATCATAGCGGCCGCCGTGGCCCAGTTGCAGGTACTTACCGCTCCACAGACTCCGGCGACACCTGCCGTGTCGTCCGCGCCTCAGCCACCGGTGAATCCTACAGCATAACCAGGCTTATTATATAGGAAGGAGCATATGGCTAAAACTATCTTTGTAGACGCGGATAAAAGTCAGGGCAGATTAGGGACGCGCGTTCTCGCCGCCTTCTTGAACGGCATTTTCACGCACCGGCACCGTGGCCTTAATCAGAATGGCGACGGCGCGATAGATTATGCCTTGGACACTGGCGCAGCCAACGCTTACGTCATAGCCCTGACTCCGGCGCTGGACGCATACACTCCCGGCATGCCTGTCTGGTTCCAGGCATCCGCCGCCAATACCGGCCCGTCCACGCTAAATATCAACGGTATTGGCCCGACAGGGATAAAGAAATTCGGAACGCAGCTCCTGGCGGCGGAAGACATCCGCGCCGGGCAGGTAATCTGCGCGGTGTACGACGGCGCCTGTTTCCAGCTGATCACCCGCGGCCTGGCGCAGCAATCGGATGGGACCGTAAATTATGCGGCAGACGGCGGTGTCGCAAATGCTTACGCCGTGAATCTTACCCCGGCTTTGGCTGGATATATCACCGGAGTGCCGGTGTTGTTTTGCGCCGCCAACACCAACACCGGCGCCGCCACGCTGAGCATTAATGGCCTCGGTGCTGTGAGCATAAAGAAGCGCGGCAATTTAGCGCTCGATGCCGGGGATATCGTTTCTGGCCAGGTAATTGTCGCCACCTATGACGGCAACTGTTTCCAGTTGCTGACCCCGGCCTTCTCGAATGGCGTTCCTGTAGGGAGTATCCTTTACCGCCTTTCCCGCCAGACTCCGCCCGGCTATATCCCCTTCAAAGCGGCCTCGTTATTGAGAGCGCAATATGCGGAATTATTTTCCGCTCTTGTCCCTCAATTTACTGTCAGCCTGCCCGTCGGTTCTCCACTTGTTATCCCGAAAGCCGCGCATGGATTATATGTCGGCGAAAGGGTGCGCTTCGTCACTACCGGCGGCCTTCCGACCGGCCTTAATGTCGGGCAGGATTATTACGTGATCGCGGCGGGATATACCGCTGACACGTTCGAGATCAGCGCCACCCTTGGCGGCGCGGCAATTGTTACCAGCGGCACACAGAACGGAGTTCACACTCTCTTCTGCTGGTCTATCTGCAGCCCCGGCGCTGATGAAACCACCTTCAATATCCCGGACCCCCGCGGCTACTTCCTGCGTATTTGGGATGGCGGCCGCGGCGTGGATACAAATCGCTTATTCGGCAGCTTTCAGGATGACGCGCTTGCAACTCATACGCATCAGGCAAATCAGACCACTTCCGCAAACGATGGAGGCACCGGGGGCGGCTCAAATGGCTATGCGCGCAATATCCCCTATACCGGAGCAACTGGCGGCCCATCAACGGGAAATTCACCTGAAACACGTCCGTTAAACATGGCAGTGCCGGCGTATATAAAATATTAAGGAAAGCAGGCTCGCTCTTTGACAAATTAAGGTGTCTTTTTTTACCCTGATCCGGGTATGGAAGGAAAAGTTATCAACACCCTGCCGGTTTTTGCAAAATATAGGTCTAAAGGCCTACGTTTTTCTCAAACTGCCTGATACTTTTTCTCAAACCGCGTGATAGGTTATAAAAATTTCAGAAAACCGCCCCGAGTTTTTGTATTATGGAGTTAAGGGAAGATTTCCGCGAATTTTTTTAAGCGTGAAAAGATTAAGATCGGGAAAGAACACGCGGTAACTGGTCTCATGTTTCCTACAAATTCCGGAACCATAGCATTCGCATCTGAAAGCGCCGGTGGTGCCGGCCTGCGCAAAAAAGTATTTTATTCTCCCTCGGAAGCGGCGAAAGCTGTCACTGGCAAAGCCGTCAATGGCTGGGCGGTCTGGCTGCATGAGCGCGCCCCCGGAGATTGGGTCAAGCTGGACGGCCTCAGGAAGTAGCAGATCTGCCACTTCCGCCATCATATACCCCAAAGACCGCGAAAAGCGGTTAACCTGCGAAAGCGGGAAATACTCACATTCAGATGCTTTGATGCTTACCGCGCGGGCATTGGGCGGCAATTTGGCGGGTAAGATGATGGAGTTATCGCATCTTATCAAGGAATTACTGAATTCCCCGACGGGGAAATGAAAAACGACGGTTAACCTTAACCGTCGTTATTTCGAACCATCTAAAGCTGGCTCCGGGACTAGGATTTGAACCTAGACAAAGGGATTCAGAGTCCCTTGTGCTACCGTTACACCATCCCGGAATAAAACTGAAACAGTATTATATAATTTTCTCGGTCAAACTGTAAATTCTATCGGGGCACCGGGAATCGGACCCGGAACTCATGCACCCAAAGCACGCGTGAGAACCATTTCACTATGCCCCGAGATCTAAGAGCACGATATAGTCTATAAATTACTGCGGAGTTATACAAACAGGCGGGTCACGCCCCGGTATTTGCCAGGCGGGGAAGCGAGATGGAAAATGTCATACCCGGCCCCGGGGCGTTCTTTTTAGCGGCGGCCGCGCCGCCGTGCGTTTCCACTATGCGTTTGACCGTGGCGAGCCCCAGCCCCACACCGCCCACTTCACGGGTAAGATAGTCGGCCGCCTGGAAGAAACTGTCGAAAAGACGCGGCATATCCGGAAGGTCTACCCCGGAACCCGTGTCCGAGAAAGAAAAAACGGCCCTGTCCGGCAGATAGGAGGATCTTACCGTTATCCCCCCTCCCTGCTTGTTGAATTTCACGGCGTTTACCAGCAGGTGCTCAAAGACCTCCCGCATAAGCGAAGGGTCACAGTTCACCTGATAAGGTGTTCCCTCAACGGAAAATACAACGCCCAGCCCCATCTCCTCGTAAAGGAACATAAGCCGGCTCGAGGTCTCGTTCAGCAGGGTCTGCATATCAGTTTCTTTCCTCTCCAGCTTCAGCTCGCCCTTCAGCAGCCCGCTGAAGAGCAACAGCTCCTCAATAACAAGTTCCAGCCCTCGCAAAGCCCTGTCGCTGCGCGCCCAGACACCGGCGGATTTTTCGTCCTTCAGCTCCCTGCCCAGCAGTTCCGAAGAGGTAAGCGCAATGGTCAGCGGTGTGCGGAGCTCGTGGTTAACCCTCGACAGGAAGGCGGTCTTTGCGCGGTCAGCGGCCTCAAGCTGGGTATAGGCCGCCTGCAACTCGGCCTTAAGCGCCTTCTCCCTTTCCAGGTCTGAGGAAAGCTTGGCCTTCTCAAAAGCGTTGCGCACTACGCTCTCGAGATACTCCATCGAGAACGGCTTTATTATATATTCCGAAGCACCGCTCTTAAGCCCGCCGATGGCGGTTTCGATAGTGGGATCGGCGGTCATTATGATCACTATGGTGGAAGGAGAAATATTCTTTACTTCCCGCGCCAAAGCTATCCCGTCCCCATCGGCGTCGATATTTATATCGGTCAGGACCAGGTCGAAATTCCTGCGGTGAAAAGCTTCGCGCGCCTCCTTGCAGGAACCCGCGCTTTCAACCTCGGTCACCACCTGCCCCAGCAAGCTGGAGCAGAGAAACAACATCTCCGCCTGGTCGTCTATCACCAGGGCGGAAGCCTTGATCTTTTCCATTTTTTCACCCGAAAGAACTCACCGCCCCGTTCTACAAGAGCCCCTGCCAGCCTTTGCCTGGCAGTCCTGCCCTAACAATATGATTTTTTAGTCTGCAATTCAAGGCAGTGGCCGGTCAAAGCCCGAGCAGGCCGGCTTTCAGGGCTTTATCAGAAGGCTTCGGGCCCAGCCACACCCTGAACAGCGCGTCGGCGAAGTCCTTGCCCTCTACCGACCCCGCGGCTTTGCCACCGGCCAGCACTTCAATCCCGGTCCCGGGGCGGTAGACAAAAAGCAGCCTGTCCCCTTTTTTCACGTCGGGAATGAGCTTTCCGAATTTGGCTATCCGGTCTTTCAATGCCGGCAGGACCGGACCGGCGTTGTTGGTAAAACCCTCGGTTATGGCCTTTGCCACGTCGGCGCCGCCCACCGCGCGCAGGAAAACCAGTTCTATACGCTTGACCTGTTCCGAGGCGGCTATCTGCATGCCGTCACCGGAGGTCTTTTCCAGATAGAGACCGGCGACGTAAACCTTGAACACCACCTTGGTCCGCAGGCCCAGCCCGTTAAGTTCCAGTTTTTTTCCCTCGAACTCCATGGAAAGCGGCATGGTTACACCTTTCAGAGTTTTCTCACCGCCGGCGGAGTAAAGCCCACCAGGCAGGGTCAGCAGCAGGAACATAGCTATGGTTTTCATGGTCTCTCCTTGGGATCTTCAGCGTCTTCCTTTATAAAATACTCACAGGCGCTCCGGGTTCCTGGCGGAACTGAAAGGGCTCAGCATGAACCGGAAGCTGGCGGCCATCAGTTCGGCGAAAGCATAAAGCCTAAGCTTGGTCCCGGAACTCATGTGCGGGGCACCTGTTATTATCGCAAATACGAGGCCCCGTCCGAAGCCCCAGCGCCGCGTCCGGGAAAAGCAGCCACTCCCCGCCCGCACGGCCAAAAAGCCATCCGCACGGCACATAGGCAGCGGCCAAGCAATTTTTCTTTGTTGAAAGCGGGGATAACGACAGAGAGCATCAGCAGATAATCCCAGAAGATCACGTAATATTTCAACGTGCGTCGAGAAAGCGCCAGTTGGACTTTCACCAAAACGGTGAAAAAACAAGTTCAAATGAAAGGATTGTGAAAAAGCGGCAAAGCAGGTGATTTCTTCACCGCAAAGAACGCA
>CAIXBR010000059.1 GCA_903917735.1 uncultured Elusimicrobia bacterium
GGAGAAACTGTCCGGGATACTATGGCCGGGATAGCCGAGTTTCTCATTGGTATACGGACAACTGCGGAGCAGTTGAGCAGGGAAGAGCGGTGGCGGATAATCTTGAGCAGGATTTTTGCGCGTTTTCTGCGTGGAAGGCCGATGGGAACCACGCCCCAGGCCCTGGTTTTTCAGTCCTAACTGCCGAATTTAGGATTAATCATCAGCGCCCCTATCCGGCTACTAAATTAGAAGCAAAGACCTTCCCCCCTTTGCCGGGGACAGCCCCGCTCAATTTATCTCCGTTCGGCCCAAGGCCAGGAACTGTTCCAGCGTGCAGAACTCAGGGCCGCAGCCTTTAACGGCCACGGTGGCGCCGTTGTAGACGGTCTTCACCACAAACTTCCGCTCGCCCTCGTAGAAAAGCAGGAAGCTTAGGCGCGACGAGTAATGCGGCGGTTCTGCTGCCGGCGCGCCCAGCGCGCTAAGCTCGCTGAGTATGGTGCTGTCATGCGCCGAATACAGCACGTACTTCACGCCGTCCTTGCCGCCCGCGGCGCCTTCCATGCGGCCGACAATCTCCTTAAGCAGCGGCAAGCCGGTGGCGCGGCCTATCTCGGCGGGCCCGAACGACGCGGCAAAAGCCCATTGCCCGGCGTCCACTATCTCGTCCACGTCCTTGGCCGTAAGCCCGGCCGGCGGCGCGACGTTATAAAGCCGGCGTATATAGAGGACATCAGCCAGCGATTTGACCTGTAAAAGATCGGTTATCTTCTCACCGGTGGCCTCGCCCCAGCGCGAGAAGTTAGGGCGCAGCGCCTCTTCCCGGCTCTTCCATTGCGGTGTATTATACACGTATTTAGGCTGCAGCTCGGCAAAATGGTAAAGCGGCCCGTCGGGGTAGAGCAGCGTCTCTTCCGCGGAGGACACGGTGTGCACCGGGACCGGCTGTGCCAGGTCCGGCAGGGCCGCCTGGCCGTCCGCGGTTGGCCCGGTGCCGTGCGGGTACAGCCCGGCCAGCACGCATTGTGCGCTCATCAGCGTGCGGTCGATGTCGCTGGAACGCACATATACGGTGCCGGCGGCATAACTGGATGGCAGTAGGCCATAACGGTCAACGTAGTCCGCACGCATGGCGGCGCCCAACTCGAACTCCTGGCGCATGCCGCGCGGCGACAACTGACCTAAAGGAAGCGGCCACTGCGCGGCCGCCTTTGAGAGGTCGCGCAGCGGCATGCGGTCGCCATGGCGGATGACGTCCACGCCAAAAACCAGCTTCTCACCGGCAAAAACGCTGCACGGCAGCAGAAGCAGCAGGAAGAGAATGATCTTGGACATGCAAAGCTCCTTATTCAAAAGAACATCCCTGATATTCTATCAAAACAAAACCGCCGGGCTTCCCCGGCGATCTTCTAAAGAAAAGGTGCCTACCTTTTCCTAAATGGACAGGGAACAGCGTCCCTTGCGGTCAGCGCGCGGTGAGCACGCCTTTTTTTACGTCCACAAGTCCGGAGCGTCCCTCGCCCTCCCAGGTCTTTACATTGAAGCGCTGGCCGGAAGCCGCGGTAACCACCTCAAAAGCTCCGGCGGTCAAAGGCTCTCCGGGCCGGCAGACCAGGGGCTTGCGCGAAAGCCTGACGAACACCGCGTTGTTCTTGCCCGTCACCACCGCCGCGCCGAAGTCGTCCACCAGCACGGCGGTCTCCTCGTCAACGCCTATGCCTTTAGCCTCGCCGGTCCAGCCGTCCTGCACAAGCCGGGACATAAAGACCAGCAGACGGCCGAGCCGGCCGCGCTGCGAAAAATGCGAATCGGTAATTATCCCTTTCAGCTGGGGGACCTCCAGAAAATCCTTTCCGAGCGTGACCGCCAAGGCGTAAGGATCTTTAAGCGCCTCATCGGAGGTAACAGTGTCGTGCAGCGCCTCGAACTGAAATTGCCCCAGGATGGCGAGCCCGGCGCTGATCCCGCCCACCGGGACCCCCCGCTTTATGGCCCTGTTGACCGCTTCCTGTACCGGGGTATGCTTCCAGAAACTCACGTATTCGGCCTGATCCCCGCCGGCGAAAAAGATGCCGTCAGCCTGGTCGATCTTGCTCAGGATGAACGGGTCGTATGCGGGAACCCTGGAGGTAAAACTAAAGGTCTCAACGGAGTCCACCTTACCGAGTGTGGCGAACATTTCCTGAGTCCCTTCGTCCTCGGACGCCCGCAGCACCACTATATCACCGCCGACCGCCCGGCGTATCATCCAGCGGATAGCCTCCTCGGAATCGTCCGCACCGCCTTCCAGTATCGCTCCGCCCTGCGGGAACACTTTAGCGTCCGCGGGATCCCCGGTGAGCAAATAGGCGTAGTCCTTGCCGACCGCGGCAGCGGCCTGCGACAAGCCTGCAAAGAACAACGCAGGGAGCAGCCATGGAAGTTTCAATTTTCTCATTATCAGATTATGCCGGATAAAACCGCCCCCCGTAAGGGCAAAAGGACCCAACCCGCCCCAGTCTTTGTTCCCAGAAAACAAACCGCCGGGCTTCCCCTGCGGTCTCAAATGACTTGTTAATAATTAGTCATTTAGTCATCAGCGTTCCCCCCCCATAAAGAGCTGCTGCCTTTTCCCCTATCCCCCTTTTTTGATCACCCCCGCCAGTTGCTCTCTGAACTTCTGAACATCTTCCACATAAGATTCGATATAACCGCATTGGGAGCAAATGCGTTCGATAATGCGGACGCGCGTGAGCATAGAAATCTTCGTCCAGGCGCGATACGACGTCTTATATTTGTTCTCAAAAATATCGCTATTGCCGCATTTAACACATACACTGTTCTTCATTTGTTTGATCCCCGTTTAAGAGCGCTAATATCCGGCGGAAAAGGCTCCCGCTGCCTTTATAAGTATAGCAGAGGCTCCCAACAACCGCCAGTCCGGGGGCGAAACAAAACCGCCGGGCTTCCCCGGCGGCTTCGTTCTTCAAAAAAGTTAGAAAGATAGGAAGCAGCGTCACTATCCCCCGGAATTATTATAATACCTCATATGATTAAAAACGAAACCGAACTGCGGAAAGAAGAAGCTTACAAGTGCTCGCTGGCCATGATGACGGCGGCACGGACCGCGCCTAAGGGCGGCGGCAAAGACAACCTCACCATAGCGCTGGCCGACGCGGAAACCATCAAAACACTTTCGGACAAGATGAAAGAGCTCGCCGTAACCAACGAGATACCCAGTTCGGCGCGCGACGCGGAGAACATTCTTAACTGCGATTACCTCGTACTGCTCGGCACCAAACTCTCCCCGTACGGGCTTAAGAAATGCGGCCTGTGTGGCTTTAAAGACTGCCAAGAAAAAGCCGCGCACCCCGCCTTCGCCTGCATATTCAACACAGGCGACCTGGGCATAGCCGTCGGCTCCGCCGTCTCCATAGCCGCCGACAGGCGTGTGGACACCCGCATTATGTACACTGCCGGCTGCGCCGCGCTGGCGCTGGGCCTGCTAGGCCAGGACGTTAAGATAGCCTACGCCATCCCCATATCCATCTCCGGCAAAAGCCCGTTCTTCGACAGAAAACCCGTAGTTATACAGAATGCCTAAAGCATATTAATACCCATAGGGAAATCGGTGCAGGGCAGGTTCCCAATTTCCCGACAGAAACATTCCCCCAATCGGGTAGGAGGCGGGTGATTAGCTCACCCGCCGTTCTCCCACACCACCTTTCTATTACCCACAAGTATGATGCCACCTATCAATTCCCAGTGCCGTTCCTGAAAATACGAATATTAGCTTCGATGAGTTGCTCTAGAATCTTTCTTGATTTGGAGTAATTGGCGATCATTTTCCTA
>CAIXBR010000060.1 GCA_903917735.1 uncultured Elusimicrobia bacterium
CAGCGGAATTCTCGAAACGGCCCGCTTTTTTAGCTCACCCATTGGGTGAACTGTAATTATTGCGTTTTTCTCTTCCATTGTCTTGTAATTTCAACACTTTTTGATTGTGCGAGGCAATGCAACTGCCGAATTTAGGTTTATTATTTTGGCGCCGTAAGCGGCGCCTGTGGAGGACAGGTTTGCCTACTCGCTGTCGGCGGCCAGGTCCCGCACCGGGCGCAGCCCCCAGGCGCGGCCCCGCGGTGAAGCGAGGCCCGACTTCCGGACCAGCCGCCCGATGAACTCTTCGGTGAGATATTTGTCTACTACCGCGCCCTGGATCTGCGCCGACGGAGCCTTTGAGAACGACATCCGAAGGAAGTCTTTTACGCTGGCCAGGCTGGTGCGCAGCGCCTCCCGGGCGAGGAAGCGGTACATGTGGCGGAAGAAAGCGCGGCGGGTGGCCTTCCCGTAGAACATGCGGAAAGGATAGCGCGTGAGCATCCAGCCGTTGAAGGTAGCGCGGGCCGCGTCCGCGGCGGCGCGGCCCTCCTCCAGGAACACTATGCGCGGGTCGTGGTAGAAGGTGCTCTTGGAGATGCGCCCTTCTTTTTTATAGGCATAGTAATCCGGGGTGCCTTTTATAACGCGCAGTTCATTTATCAGGGTTATGTCGCACCAGCGCGAGTGGAACTTAAGGTTGGCCGGAACCCGCTCCGGGGCCTCGTCCGGATGCCCCGAGATGTAGAACCCGGCCACGAAGATCCCGGCCCGGTCCAGCGCCTGGTACACCTGGTCGTATTTCTCTATCGGCGTAGGGACCTTTTCGCTTTTTTTCCAGACGTCTATCAGGGCGGGGTCCGGGGACTCGTAGCCGACGGCTACCATGCAGCACCCGCTGCGCGCCGCCCATTCGGCCAGCTCCGGCCGCTCCAGCACGGCGTCGGTGCGCATGAAGGCGCTCCAGGCGAAGCGCAGGTCCCGCTTCACCATCTCCTTGAAAAGTTCTATATAGTAATCCGGCGGGCTGCCGAAGCCGTCCCCGGCGAACTGCAGCTTTTTCACCCCCAGCCGCTTAAGCGCCTCCAATTCCTGCAGTACGCGGCCGATGGACTTGTGGCGGTGCGTGTAGGACCACATCTTGCTCGCCATACAGAACGAGCAGCGTCCGTTGCAGCCGCGGGACTCCTCCACCATCCCGGTAGCTCCACGCGGGCCGTAGAAAAGATTATAGTCCCGCAGGTCCACCAGGTCCCAGCGGGGCATGGGTGAGTCGTCCAGGCAGGCAAGCAGGGGCCGCGCCATAGTTCGTACGGCCGCGCCGTCCCGGTATAGTATCAGCCCCGGCACCGCCGCCGGGTCCCGTCCTTCCTCCAGCGCGCTCACCAGTTCGGGGAATGTCCGCTCGGCCTCGTTAGGGATTACAAAATCCGCGCCGCGAGCCAGCCAGCCCGCGTATTGCCCGGTAGGATGGTGGCCGCCCATCACCACGGGGACCTCGGGGCGCACGGCTTTGATGAAGCGCAGCGTAAGTTCCGCGTTCAGCGCTATGGCGGCAGAAGTGCAGTTGATACCTATGAGGTCGGCGGCCTCGATATGCCGCCGCAGGTTGCGCGGCGACTGGGTACGGACGTTACCGTCCAGGACCGTAACCTGGTGGCGCCGGTCCAGCGCGGCCGCTATCACCAGCAGGCCGATAGGCGGCACGTCGCCGCCTATCTTAGTAAGTTCGTTCGCCGCCAGGAAGCGCCGCACAAAGCGCTGAGGCGTCAGCAGCAGGACGCGCATTATGAGCCTCCCGCCTGTTTCGCCAAAGCGTCCAGGCGCTCCGGCTCCAGGTATTTATTGACGAAGCGGCTCTGTATCTCGGCCGGGCTAGCGCCGCCGGATTTCAACATACCCAGGTAATCTTTGTAGCCTTCCCTTGTGGCCGCCAGGATCTCCCCGGCGGTGAACCGATAGAGTTGCCTGAAGAACTGCCGCTTGGTCTTCTTAAGCGAAAAAAGATGCCGCGGGTATTTAAAAAGAGTATCCCGCATATAGATGCGCATGGCTTCCTCGCCGTTGCGCTGTGAGACCGTCAGGCTGGGGATGCGCACGTCGTGGTAGAACATATCCTTGGCCAGCAGGCCGCGCTTTTCATAGTCGTCGTAGTCGGGCGTGCCCTTCATGGGCTGGATGATATTGGGCAGCGGCACGTCGCACCACTGCGAATAAAGCCTGAAGGTCTCCCGGAGCTCCGCTACCTTCTCGTCGGGGTGCCCGACCACCATGAAGCCGAAGACCAAAATGCCTTCCTTATCCAGCATCCGGTAGACCTCGGGATAGGTGGAAACTTCAGCGCAGCCGTAGGGGCCTTTGTTCCATTTCTTCAGCAGGTCCTGCCGCGGGGATTCGAAACCGATGAATACGGCCTTGCAGCCGGCGCGCGCCATGGCGGGTGCCAGGCGCGGCTCCTTCAGCAGCGAGTCCACGCGCATGAAGGAGACCCAGTCCATGTCTATGCCGCTTTTCACCATGGCGTTCGCCAGTTCCAGGTGGTAGTCCGGCGGGTTGCCGAAGCCGTCCCCGGCGAACCCCATCTGCGTGCCGCCCATCGCCGCCAGGCGCTTCAGGTCGGCCAAGACGCGCGATATGGACTGGTAGCGCTGCTTGTTCTTCCACATGCGGCTGGCCAGGCAGAAAGAGCAGCTGTTGGTGCAGCCGCGGGAACTTTCCACCGAGACCGTCAGGCCCGGGCGGCGCGTGAACTGCCCGTAGCCGCGCATATCCATCAGGTCCCAGCGCGGAAAAGGCAGCGTGTCCAGGTCCTGTATCAGCTCCCGGTCGGGATTGCGCACTATCTGGCCGCCGTCCATGAAGGAAACGCCCTTCACGCTCGAAAAGTCCTGTTTGCGTTCTATGCCGTCCAGCAGCTCGGCGAAAGTGTGTTCCCCCTCGCCGTGCACTATGGCGGTGGCGCCGCGGGCCAGCCACTCGGCGGGGTAGTAGGTGGGGTGATGCCCGCCCATGAGCACCGGCACGTCGGGCCGCAGGCGGCGTATAAGGCGGAGGGTCATTTCAGCGTTCAGGGCCAGCGTGGAAGCGGAGCAGGTGATGCCTATGGCGTCCGCCTCCTTCACCCAGCGCCCGAACTCCTTAAGGTCCAGGTCAGTCACCATCGCGTCGAAGATCTTTATGTTCCACTGCGGCCCGGCCATGGCCGCCAACATAGGCAGCGTGATGGGCGGGTTGGGGCCCCAGACCATCGGGAAGTCGTTGGCCGACATGAAGCGCGACACCAGGCGCAGCGGGGTAGTGAGGAGCAGGTTCATCTGCCGGCGCGGCGCGCCAGGCGCGCCACGTTCTCCTCCGAGAGGTATTTTTTGCGCAGGTGTTCTATCACTTCTTCCTCGCCCAGCTTGCGGCCTTTGAAGAGGAACCAGAAAAAATCTAAAACGTTGTCGGGGTTGGCGTTGAAAAGCCCCAGGGCGAACCAGCGTATTATCGCTATTTCCACGCGTTTCAGGCGCGGGTCCAGCAGGTTGCGGACCAGCCGCACCGGGTTGCCCACATAACGCAGGAAAAATTTATTATAAGCCGCCAGTATCGGCTTGGTGCCGCGCACGGCCACCGTGAAAGAGTCGTGGTAGAACATCTCTTTGGCCAGCAGGCCGTCCTGTTTGGTCTTTCTGTAGCCAGCCGTCCCAGGCAGCGGCTTGTAGACCGTCACCACCGGGTAATCGCAGAAGCGGTGCGCATTCTCTATGGTCTGCATGGCCGCCGCCTGGCTCTGGCCGGGGTAGCCTATCACCATGAAGCCGAAAACCGTTATCCCCTCCGCTTTCAGGAAGCGGTACTCTTCCTCGTAGGACCCCCCGCCGTCGAAAGCTGCGTTGCCCTTGTTGAATTCTTTCAGGTCCGCCCCCTGCACGCTCTCGAAGCCGATGCAGACGAACTTCAACCCCGCGGCCGCGGCCTCCTTCATCAGGCCGTGATTGGCCCTTATGTAGTCGTGGCGGAAGAAGCCGCCCCATTCGAAGCCGAAATTCTCGCGGCGCATGCCCTCGTAAAGCGCGGCCTGGCGGGACGTGTCCAGCTTCGAGCCGTAATTGTCGTCGACTATGAACACCTGCGTCACGCCGTTATGCTTGAGCAGCCGCATTTCCTCAAGCACCCGTTCCGTGCTCTTGAAGCGGTGGGTGTTGTTCCACATCGGCCCCACCTGGCAGAAAGAGCAGTACTGCTCGCAGCCGCGGCCGGTCTCCACACAGGCGGACTTGCCGGGTTTGCGCATGTAAAGATAATAGCCGGAGAAATCCACCAGGTCCCAGCGCGGCAGGGGCAGCGTGTCCAGGTCCTGTATGAAAGGCCGGTCGGGGTTGCGGTTAACTTTACCGTGGGGCCCGCGCCAGGTGACGCCGGCCACGCCCGCCAGGTCCCGCCCGGCGGCCAGCGCGTCCACCAGCTCGGGGAAAGTTATCTCGCCCTCTCGGCGCACCACGGCGTCGGCGCCGCGTTCTATCCATTCGGCGTCCTGGAAGGTGGGATGATGGCCGCCCATCACCACCGGCAGGCCGGGCCGCAGCTTCTTGATGAATTTCAGGTTCAGCTCGGTGTTCAGCGCGGCATAAGAGCACATCACGTTGATGCCGGCCACATCGGCCCAGCGTATGTGCGCCGCGTACTCCTTCAGCGGGATCTCGTAGACGTTGCCGTCGAGAATGCGCACCTCGTGGCCCCGCAGCGCACCGGCCAGCTGCGCCATGGTGACCGGCGCGGCGTTGGTCATCATCTTGGTGGTGTCCGGCGTGGTGGGCCAGCGCCTGTAAAGGGGCTGCGGCGTGAGGATCAGGACTTTCATGCGGCTTTTTCCTTAAGACGGCGGAAGGAGACCACGTTGGTGAGCAGCTTCCAGGCGCGCACGGGGATGTCGGCCACGGTGGGCCGGTCGCGCGCTATGCGCCAGGCCCTGAGCGGGTTGAAATAGAAGCCGTAATAGGCCCAGCGGTAAAGCCAGCGGTATTTGCTGTCCGGAACAACGCTTCCGTTGAACGGCGCTCCGTAATACTCGTAGTCTATGGAGCTGGCGTCCTTGGGCAGCTTGCCAGCTTTGGCAAACATGTCGTAAAGCCCGGTATTGCGGAAAGGGTTCGGCGTGAAGAAAAGCGCCAGGTGCAGGCGGGAAGCGTGCGCAAAGCGTATGGTGGAGCGCATTTCGGCCTCGGTCTCCGTGGGAAAACCCAGCATGAAGAAGCCGCGCGTGAAGATGCGCCTGTCGGCCAGCATATTTATGGTGCGGCTCACTTTTTCGAGCGAGAGGTTCTTCCCCAGCAGCGTCTGCAGGCGCTCGGAAGCGGTCTCCACGGCCACTGACACCTCGCCCACGCCCACCTTCTTGAGCAGGTCTATGGAATGCTCCTGCATCAGGTCGGCGCGTATGGCGTTCGGGAAGCTCAGCGCCGGGTGCAGGTCCCGTTCCAGCATCAGCTCCAGCATGCGGTCGAAACGGTCCTGCTTGAAATTGGCTATGTCGTCCAGTATCTCTATGTCCCCGGCCCCCATCTTCACCAGCCGCGCGGTTTCCTCCGCCACGCTACCGGGCGAACGGGCCCGGAAGGACTTGCCGAAGAGCTGATGGCAATACACACAATGGTAGGGGCAGCCGCGCGAGGTGAACATGGTGAGGTAGGGCCTTATGCCCACGCTGGCCATGCTGCCGCGCTTCCAGAAACGCTTGTAATCTATCAGGTCCCAGGCCGGGAAAGGCAGGGCGTCCAGGTCCGCTATCGGGGCGCGCGGCCGGGAAAGTTCGGCCTTGCCGTCGGCCATGAAAGCCAGGCCGTCCACGGCGCGCAGCAGTTCCGGCTTGTTCCAGCCGGGGCCTTGGCCGGTTATAAGCCGGACCAACTCGGTAAAAGTATCCTCACCTTCGCCTATGACGGCGGCGTCCATATTGGGGTCTTTAAGCGCGAGTTCAGGATCTGAAGACGGGTGCGGACCACCCAGCACCACGGGTAGGTCCGGCTCTGCGGCTTTCAACGCGGCGGCGGCGGCGTGCGCCAGGAAAGCCTCGGCGGTCAGCGCGCTTATGCCCACCACATCGGGCTTGGCGGAGCGTACGGCGCCTAGCAGCGCGTTCAAGGGGTCGGCCGCAAGGCCCGCGTCTATCACGCGCACATTGGCGTTAAGGCGCTCCCGCAGGCAGGCGGCTATGTAAAGCAGCCCCAGCGGCGGGGTGCTGCCCGTCACTTTGGAAGCCATGCTGCGGCTCTTGAAAAGGAGCACTTCGGGACGCCTCATTTATACAATGATATAATAAATTGTCCGCTTCCGGATAAGGCTTGCCGGGACTAATTTCACCAATGATTTCAATGAAACTGCCAAGAGCGCTGACCACCACACTGCTGGCGCTGCCGCTGCTGGCTATTACGGCCCTGATATTCCTGCGGGCCGGCAGGCCGGCCTCCGGCTCGGAATTCGCGGCGGCGGCGCTGCTCTGGACTATCTTCAATTCCGCCTTCGTCCTTATGGCGCAGACCGGCAAGACCGACCGCTGGCGCGCGCCTGTATTTTTTCTTTACGCGGTACTATTCGCGGCCTCCTACCTGGTCAACAGGGCGGACGTCGGCTCGCTGCCGGGCGCCAACGCCGACTTCATGTGCCGGGAAGGCCTGCCCCTCTGCCACATAGCCGCATTCTATACCATTATTCCCGCGGCCCTCACAAGAACGCTGATCTGGCCGGGTGTGATCTCCGGAGTCACCACCTCGGTAGCGTCCATACTGCTGGTCTGGCTCGGGGCCTCGCTGGTGCTGGGGCGCGGCTGGTGTTCCTGGATCTGTTTTTTCGGCGGCCTCGACGACTTTTTCTCCAGGCTGCTGCCAAAGCCGGTTATAAAGAACATTCCTAAATGGCTGACCAGTCTTCCGCTGGCGGTACTTATATGAGGTGGTCGGGATAGACTAGACCAGTTGCAGGCACTTCTTAAGGTGGACTGCTTTACTCTTCCTGCTGCTGACGCCGCGCTTCTTCAGTCCTTCCAGATATACTTCCCGTGGGGTTTTATAGTCAAGCGACTGA
>CAIXBR010000061.1 GCA_903917735.1 uncultured Elusimicrobia bacterium
AAGGCTTTAAGGGGAGCAGCGGAGGCTGCTGTTTTTGACTACCCGCGAAGGCCCGATGGCGCTTGCCCAAATCGCGAAAAATGGCTCAAGCTGTACACTTTGGACCGGCGGAAACTGTACATTTTTGGGCCGCCGCTAACAGCCTGAAAAGAACCTACCCTGCCATCCGGTGTATAAATCATAATGGATGGTTTGCCAAGCCGCTCGTCTTTGGGCGGCCGTTTAAGCCGCGGCAATTCCTTCTGGAAACTTCCGGGATGTTTCCAGGCGCAGCAATTCTCCGCGTTATAAAGCTGCAACACAAAATTCAGCCGGGCGCGTATGGCGTTAAGGTTCCGCCCCGCCAATGCGTCCAGGTTCCATCTCTTTGTCAAAACCCAGAAGCCCTGGTTCTCCACAGACCAACGCCGGCGATAATAAGTCCGGATCTGCTGCACGGATCGCTCATCAGCGGGATCCACGGCAAGGCTGGTCACATAGCGAAACCTAGGCCGCTCCGGCAATCTTAGGCCTTTCAAATCATATTCTTCCGCGATTACCACCTGGCATGGCCATGATCTTTGCCTTCTCCGTCGTAAAGCGGTAAGCCGGAAAAACCGGGCATCCGCACCAGCATGGACCCCAGGCGACTGTGCTGTTCCGGTAGCTCATGCCAAATCGTGCTTTCAAGCCGCTCCAGCCCATCCGCCTCACGAGCCACATCAACCTCGTCGTCCCTTGTCCGGGTAACATAGTCAACGCCCTCGCAACGCTTCAGCTCACCCAGAAATTCGGCGCCCCAATAGCCGCGATCCATCACTAAAACATCCATCCAATCCCCAAGCCGCCCGAACTGCTTGCGCAGGCCCTTGAATATTTATTTCAACATCGCCTTCTCGCTTCGCGCCAGCCCGCCCAGCGCCCAGCCAACTACGCGCTCATGCCCCTCGTCGATATTTAACACCACCACAAGTTTATAACCTACCCCCTCGCCGCGCTTCTCCGAACCTTCATAATTCTCTTTCTGGCCATAGGGGATTGTGATTAAATGATTGGATAAGATTTCCGGATCAACACGCAGGCGCCCATCCGAGCGCGCCGCCTCTATCTGCTCGGCCTGAAATCCAACCATCCGAAGCAGCGCTTCATCCCCCAGAACCTTCCCGCTTTGCGCAATGCGCTCTACTCCGGCCAATTCGCGCAGTGCGCAGAGGCCATTCAACATCCTCGGCGGATAACCGTTCTCTCTCTTTAACAGATCTGCCCGTGTCTCCGTCAGCACCGACCAGAAACCTTCCACCATCAGGAAACCGATGATCAGATCGTTGTCCCCGAACGCGCTGTTATGCCCTTCGTGCCGTAGCCCCTCTTCCAACTGCCGCGTCACAGCGGCTTTATCCTCACGCCACAATTGCCAAGTCTTCATCGCCCGCTCCCAGGGTTAAGCTTCACGCAGCGGCCTTCGCCTATTCGGCGCAGCAGGCGCTCAACTTCTTTGTTGACCAGCACCCACTCCGCCATCGCGTGGCTGAACTCCTTCCAGGCATCGGTCTGCCTGCGGATCGTCTCCACATCGGCCTTGCGCACGTAGCGGTGCCGGCTCGTGCCCGCCGGGTTGGGGATGGATAGGTAATAGGCTGCGGGGGAGTTCTTGCGGAAGCGCCGCTCAAGAAGGCTGGCAGCCAGCATGGGCACAAACCCCATGGCTGTGCGCTCCAAACTAAAACGCCGACCGGTTAGAAGACGGATTTTCTGCTGCAATGTCGCGAGCTGGAGTTTTGTCATATAACACTATGTATAATAATATAGTGTTATGCATCAAGCAAAAAACGGGAATCCGGTAAAATATCCCGAATTCCCGAATTTATACAGCTAAAAAGCTACTTTCGATTTTCCTGTGTCCCCGGGCTGTCCCCGGACGGATGATTTTACTTCGGGAGGGCGCAAGCGGCGGCCCCGTTCAGTTCTTGCGGTTGGAGCCGGCTGATAAGCCCGCCGCCTTCCGCGCGGCCGCGCGTGTTGCGCAACGCGCTGATCCCTGTATTCGCCGGGCCTGCAGAGATGGGCGGCGGTACGGGTTATCCGAAGCGGACCGCTCGCATGGAAAGGGAAGCGTGGTGGTAGCCTTCGTAGGGGTAGGAGGCTTTATCTTCCAGCCCGGCGCCAAGCGCGACTAGGAAGGGCCAGTAATGGTCTGGGGTCGGCACAGAAAGCTGGCCGCCCGGCAGCCCGGCGTAGTCCGCCAGTTCCGCCCGGCGGCCTTTATCTATATACTCCTTAACTTTAAGGTCGAAATTCACGGCCCAAGCGTGCGGCCTGGCGTCGATCTTCATATCCATCAGCGAGAGGTTGTGGGCGATGTTGCCGCTGCCTACGATAAGGACTCCCTCGTCCCTTAGCGGGGCCAGCCGGCGGCCCAGCTTGTAGTGGTACTTCCCCTCTGCGGGATAGTCCACGCTGAGTTGGTACACGGGGATATCCGCCCTGGGATATATCATTCTGAGTATCGCCCAGGCGCCGTGGTCCAGCCCTCGCCCTTCCAGGGCCGGCGCGGGATTAAGCAGGGCGGCCGTCCTTTCGGCTTCGGTTTTCGCCGGGGGCGGGGCGTATGTTATGGAATACAACTCATCAGGAAAGCCGTAAAAGTCGTATATGGTCTCGAAAGGCATTGACCCGTTCAGGCGTAGCTCTCCTTCGGTAAGCCAGTGGGCCGAGACGCAGAGTATGGCTTTGGGCCTCGGAAGGTCTCTCCCCAGGGTTGCCATAGCCCGCGTGAAGGGGTTATCCAGAACTGCGTTCATCGGCGACCCGTGGCCGATGAAAAGCGCCGGCAGCCTTTCTTTCTTCATCATAGCTTGAATTTCGGGAGTTTCATTTTTCCCGGCGCCAGGCTTTTAAGCAGCCCGTCGCCTATGCCGGATATCTTTGATTCGGCATCCTTCAGTTTCCCCCCCAGCTCCGCCTGCTTGGCCGCAGCGGTATCGTCCAGTCTGGACCTGTAGGGTTTAAGGGCTTCGTCTATCTTCCTCTGCGCTTCTTCCTGCGCTTTCTTTACCTCCGCTCCCGCCGCGCCGCTGAAAGCTTTGGCGAGGGCGTTAGCCAGGTCGGTGCTTATGGCCAGCTTCGGACTCTTGATAGTGCCGGATATTCCCGTTTCGATCACGGCGGAGTTTAGCCCCGCAAAGGAGGATTCTACCGCCGAGCGGAGCGGGGCCGCCTTAATGGCGCCAGCGTCGGGCTTGAACACGGCCCCTGTCAGCCGCATGGAGGCCTTGCCGTCCAGGTTCTCGCCCGCGGTCTTGAGCGAGCCTTCAAAAGAGCCGGTGGCGCCGGTTATGTCCAGCATGAACGAGGACGGCGAGCCCAGCTGCAGCTGCCGCGCCGCCATGCCCGAGTAGAGCAGCGCCGATTCCGTCCGTATCTCAGCGCCGGAAGCGTCGAGCGAACATTTAAGGTCCAGCCTGCGCGCCCCTTTTGCGCCTTTTATTGCGGCGGTCATGGGCTTGCCGTAAATCTTGGGCTGGGTGGTAAGGCCGTCTATCTCCCCCTTATATTCAAGCGGATCTTCCGTCCCGAGTTCTCCGGACACCGACAGCCTGCGCACCAGAAAGACGGGATAGCTCTCGGTCTTGGGGAAGTATACTACGCGTCCTCGGCGGGCTTCGCTTTTCTGCGCGCCTTTGTCCTGGGAGGGCATGTATTTGCGCGCGAGGTTCAGCCATTTCATGCCGGTGGCGGTCTTCTCGGCTATCGCAGGGCCGGCCAGCATGCGCGCTATGGACTGGGCATCCATGGACGGCAGCTTCATTCTGGACATTACCGAAGCAACGTCCTTCTTGCGGGCCTCGTCCACCGCTTTGAAAGAATCCTTCGCTTTGGCCAGCGCGGCTTCTGCGTCCTCTTTGTTTTTTTTGAAGTCCGCGATGAGCTTCTTCACGTCCCTGGTTATGGCGGCGTAATCCTTGGCCTGCTTAACGAAGTTGCCTTCGCCTTTGGCATCCCCGTAGCGGACTTTCAGCGCGTCCAGGTCGTCCTGGTATTTTTTAATGTCGACGCGGGCCGAGATGTCCTTATAGTCCTTCTGGTAGCTTTCCTCCAGTTGTTTGGCCAGTTTCACTGATTCGAGCTCCGACGGGTCGACCTTGTAGTCCTTAACCGCGCCCGCTTTTGCGTCAGCTGTCCGGTCCAGGGCAAAATCCGCGGATTCCTTCTTGAATCCCTCCACAAGTTCAGAGGGCGCTTCTTTTACTAGAGGAAGTCGGCCGGAGGTTTTTCTGGCTGTGCCCAGGCGCAGGCCCGAGAGCGAGGCGTTATCCACCACCAGCTTCTTCTCAAGGAGAGGCTTCCCCTCGGCGGAGAAAGACAGTTCGGAGAATTCCACCAGGTTGCGGTATTCGTTCTTCGAATCGGCCAGGGCGAAGCCGGTCAGTTTCAGAGAAGGAGGCAGGAAAGTGGTGTGGAGGGAGGCTATTTCTACGGAAGCCTTAGCTCCTTTCTCTATGCCCTTTATCATGCCCCATTTCAGCAGCGGGTCGAAAGCGAAAAAAGAAAAAGCCCAGACCAGGGCCAGCAGCGTAAGGCGGGGCAGCAGGTAGGATCTGCGCATATTATCTCCCCCCTTTAAAATACCACTCCAGGATCCACGAGGCTTTTAGCCCCTTGGCTATCCCGGAGTTCGCCAGCCGGTCGCGGAATCTTTCATTGTAGAAGACGCCGAACCGCTTGCCGGCGAAATATACGGGGGCGAACAGGGCGGTCCCCAGCACCAGCCCTCCAGGCACTACGGTGTTGTTGAACCCGGTCCACGGGACCATCGGCATGTTGTACAGTTTGGTCCACAGCGGGCGCAAGGCCTGGCAGGTAAGGAGCGCGTAGCCTATGGGGTCGCTGACCTTGTCCAACAGCGGGTTCAGCAGGCTTACCGCCAGAGCGGCCAGCAGCGCCATCGGTATGTTCACGCGTGTCGCCATCAGCAACACTATCAGCAGCTGGGCGGTAAGTGTGGCTTTGGGCAGCAGTCCTATGGCGAAGCCGAGGGCTATGCCGGCGCCTATCTGGCGCGGGTCAGTGTCGCTTGTCAATCCCTGGATGAATTGGCGGAAAAGTCCTATTGGGTTCATAAGGATTAATATATTAAAACTTGCGCGGCGCGGCAAGGCCGCAGCGCGCCGCAGGTTGAAATGCTTTGTATAATTTAGGCATGAAACTTCTTGAGGTGCTTTTTATCGCGCTTGGACTTTCCATGGACGCCTTCGCCGTTTCAATAGCCAGCGGCGCCACCATGAAGCGCCTGCACCTTCCTAACGCCATGAAGATGGGCCTTTTCTTCGGCGGGTTCCAGGTGCTGATGCCGGTGGCCGGCTGGGCTGCCGGGCTGAGCATGAAGAACTTTATCATGGCCTGGGACCATTGGATAGCCTTCGGCCTGCTGTCGGCGGTCGGCGGGAAAATGATCTACGAATCCTTCAGGATGAAGGAAGCGGAAGAATGCGGCAAGGGTAAGGCTTGTCCGTTCGACACCGGCGCGCTCACCGTGCTGGCCGTAGCCACCAGTATAGACGCGCTGGCGGTGGGCCTGACCTTCTCGCTCCTGCAGATCTCTATAATCGGGCCGGTGCTGATAATCGGCCTTGTTACCTTCCTGATGTCGGTGGCCGGGGTTAAAATAGGTTCCGCCGGCGGCCATTTCTTCGAGAACAAAATGGAAGCCGCCGGCGGGCTGGTCCTTATTGCTATAGGCCTTAAGATATTATTCGAACATCTGGGCTTTTTCTAGTTTACTTGTCCTTTTCCCTGAACCACTTTTCCTTCCCGTAAAGTTTTTGGATGCATTCCTCGCAGAGGCCGTGCGTGAAGCGCGCGTTGGAGCGCGCCTCCAGGTAAACCTCTACTTTCTGCCAGAAGCCTTTGTCGTCGCGTATCTTCTTGCAGTTGGCGCAGATGGGGATCAGGCCCTGCAGCGTGCGCACTTCCTTCAGCGTGTCCTCCAGCTGCGTGTTCTTGGCGATAAGCGAAAGGTGACCGGTTATTATCTCGCTGAACTCCTCCATCAGGCGGAGCACAGGGCCTTCGAAAGTGTTCGCTTTCCGGTCAAAAAGGCAGATGCTGCCGAAGATGTCCCCGTCGGGGTAGAAGACCGGCACGCCGGCGTAGGCGATGTAGCCGGCTTTCGCCCCATCGCTGGTCTTCCAGAAATCGCTTTGCCGCGCGTCGGGAACTATCAGCTTCTCCCTCGCCTGTATCACCGCCGCGAAGTAAATTTTCCCCCCGCCTTTGAGCTTTATCAGGGTGTCCTGTTCGAAAGGCCTGTCCGGCCCCTGGCTGACCCCGATAACGCGCATGTCTTCTTCCTCCAACATGTTTATGGTGGCGGCAGGTACAGCTGCCACTTCGGCAAGGAGGTCCGCTATGTTGCGCCATTTCATCAACGCTATCGCCGGTATTCTCAGTTTGTGTGTATCGGGCATATAGACCTTTATAGCGGCAGCTTGGAAACAGAGACCCAGTACATCTCGAATTTCCGCGCCAGTTCAAGGAACTCGGCCAGGGATGAGGGCTTGGTTATATAGGAGGCGGCCCCACCTTCGTAGCTGCGCACTATGTCCTCGTGGCGGGACGAGGTGGTCAGCATTATCGTAGGGATCCCGCGCAGCAGAGGGTCCGCCTTAAGCTTCTTAAGCACCGCCAGGCCGTCCATCAGCGGCAGCGTGATGTCCAGCAGTATTATGGACGGGCGGAGCGCCACCTGGCCGGTGTATTTCCCGGAGGCGTAAAGCATGTCCAGCGCCTCCTGGCCGTCGCGTGCCACGTTCACCTCAGAGATAACCTTGAATTCCTTGAAAGCCCGCTGGGCTATCAGGACGTCGTCCTCGTTGTCCTCTACAAGTAAAACGCTGAGCTTTTCCTGTTCCTGCGCCATGATGTCTCCTTATGTTTGTCCGCCCTATGGCTGTTTCCTGAGGTCCGCCGGGATCAGTATGAAGAAAACGGAGCCTTTCCCTTCCGCCGATTCAACCCAGATCTTGCCGTTGTGTTCTTCCACGATCTTCTTAACTATGGCCAGCCCCGCGCCGGTCCCCCCGCCGTACTCCTGGCGGGAGTGCAGCCGCTTGAACATCTTGAAGATCTCTTCGGAGTACTGCATGGGGATGCCTATCCCGTTGTCCTTCACCGAAAATTTCCAGTAGTACTCCCCGAACCTTTCCGCGCTCAGCTCCACTTCGGCGGCGGGGCTGTCGTTGTATCTCAGTGCGTTGCTTATGAGGTTCTGGAATACCTGGCGCATTTTTACCGGGTCACAGAAAATCTCCGGCAGGGTTTCCGGCACCTTTACCACGGCCTTCCGTTCTTCGATAAGCGTAGAAAGCCCGGCGACGGCTTCGGCGGCCAGCTTCGCCGTGGAAACGTTCTCGTAGGGGTTGCGCGCGCGGGAGATGCGGGCGTAGTTCAGCAGGTCGTCTATCAGCCGGCGCATCCGGGAGGAAGCTTTCACCACCCTCCCGAGGTAATCGGCCGCCTGCGGCTCCAGTTTGGGCGCGTAATCCGAAAGCAGCATGCCGGAGAACATCTCTATGCCCCGCAGCGGCTCTTTGAGGTCGTGTGAAACGGTATGGGCGAATGCGTCCAGCTCGCTGTTGACGGTCTCGACTTCTTTAAGGTACTGCGCCAGGCGCGCTTCCGATGCCTTGTGCTGCGACATATCTTTCAGCACCGCCACCACCTGCCGCTTGCCCTCCGTACCGGTAAGGGCGGCCGAGAGCATGGCGGGGAGCCGCGCCCCGCTCTTTGAGAGCAGCCACAGGTCCAGCTCTTTTATATGGCCGCTCCAGGCCAGCAGGCTGAAAGGGTCGGCGGCGCCTTCAGCCTGCGTTTCAAGGAGGTCCTTCAGGTTCACCGAGCCTGGCGGCAAGAAGTCGTAACCGGAAAAGTCCGCGGCCGCTCTGTTGGCTTTAATTACTGCGCCCTGTTCGTCGGTGATTATCAGCGGGTCCGGCATGCTTTCCAGCACCGAGTCAAGGTACTGCTTTGACACAGTGGTCTCCGACAGGCCGCGGCTGAGCATGTTGAAGCTCGCCGCCACCTCGCCAAGTTCGTCGCGCGAAACGACAGGCACGGAAAAATAATAATCCCCGTCCCGCACCTTGCGTATACCCTCGCCGAGGAAAGTTACCTGCCGCAGCAGGTGCCTGGTGAAGAGGGCTGAAAGGGCCAGGGTGGTCAGCGAGATCAGCAGGGCCAGCACCAGCAGCTTGGATATGATGTCATTCTCGGCCTTCCGGGCCGGCGTCAGCGGCAGCGCCGCGCGCAGGAAGCCGGCTATCTCTCCGCGGGTCGCAAGGCCCTCGAAAAGTATGTCCTCTCCCGAGGCGCGTGCTCTGGCGGGGATGGGGATCATTGTCTCTACCGTTTCCTCGCCATTATAGTAGGTCCTCCTGAACACGGGGGCAGTGGCGCGGGCGGCTTTCAGCATCAGCTGGTCGGAAAGCTTTGTGCCGGCCAGCGCCACGTTGGTGTGGGCCACCACGGTGCCGTCGGCCAGCGCCGCCGCCGCGTAGAGCGCCCCCGTTTTCTGGGTGAAGGCGTGCAGGACTTTTATTCCGCCGAGCTCCTTCTTTTCTTTGAAGACCTCCTGCAGGGCCGGGGCCAGGTCAGAAGCGGTCGAGATTGCGGCATCGTTGATCTGGGCGCTCATGGCTTCCGTCACCGCCATCCTGGAGAAATAAATATTCACCCAAAGAGCCACGCTTATCAGCATCAGTAGGAAGAGCAGGACTTTTAGGTAGAGTTTCATGGGAAAAGGTAGGCCGCCTCTCCGATCAGCTCCCGCGGTAATTCCACGCGGCATCTTTTCGCGGCGGAGGCGTTAAGCGTCACTTCGGTCTTTTCCGGGAAGATCATGTTCGGCAGGTCTTCCCCCGCCTCGAGCTTCAGTACGGCGGCCGCAGCGGCGGCGCCGGTTTCGCTGAAGCTCACGCCTACCGAGGCCAAGGCCCCCTCGCGGGTCATCCCCTTGGTTGAGCCGTAGAACGGTATGGCGTTGCCCCAGGAAAATTCCCTGAGTATCATCAGGTTTTCCGGAGTTATCAGCAGCGGGTCGGGCGGCAGCCAGAAGGCGTCCATCCCGCCCATTTTCCTGCGCAGCACGGAGGGAAGATCGTCGGAACTTTCCAAGCGTACTGCGGAGATCTGCATACCCTGCCTGGCCCCTTCTATGATCAGGGGCTCGATAATGTTGCGGCCGAAATCCGGCACCATCCAAAAAACCAACAGTTTTTTGATCCCCGGCTGTATCACCCTTATTTTAGCCAGAAGCGCGCTGAAGTCGGGAACGAGGCTTATTTTCACCGGTTTCGCCTGCTGAGGCTGGGCTTTTAGGAAAAAACCCGGGGCCATGCAGTAAACCAGCCTTATCCCCGGAGGATACGGGTAGCCCGCGGCTTTTGCCCCGAAGGCAATTACCGTCCGGATTCCGGCCGGCAGCTCCGGCTTTTCGCGGGAGATGTCGAAATGCGGCACTTCCGAGCCGTAGGCCGCCTGGAAGGCCGAGAAAGCCTCAAGGTAGGCGCCGCTCCCCGCCGACAGCACTGCCGCCGTGTTCCCGGCCCAAGCGCCCGCAGGCAGCAGCAGCGCCGCCGCACAGGCGAGACTTTTAAAAGTCATAGCCCGCCTTTATGAATATTTCCCGGGACGAGGCCGGCAGCGGCGTATGGCCGCCGTCGTAGGGCTGTATATAGCTGTAGTTGGATTTGAAAATATCCTTGACGCCCAGGTTCAGCGTCAGGCCGCGGGCCAGCTTGTCCTTCAGCTGCAGGTTTAGGTCCGCGTCCACCTTTTCCCCGTAGGCTTTCACGGTCCCGGCGGCGTTGTAGCCGTAGCGCTTGGAGGTATACACTGCCGACGGGTTCAGACTGACCCCGGCGCCCAGCGGCAGCGAAGAGGTCAGCGTGACCTTGTGCCGGGGGAAGCCCAGCAGGTAAGAACTGTCGCCCGGGACCGTGTAGACGCCGACCGCGTTCCGATGGGCGAAATAGCAGAGGTAGCCCAGGTCCGCGCGGCTGGCCCCGTCTTTCAGTTTCAGCGTGAAGCCGAAGCCGTAGGTGCCGGTATGGCTGTAGTTAGTGTAGTCCTCGTCCCCGTTCGGTTTAAAGGAAAAGACGATCGGGTCGGTAATCATCGTATGGAAGAAGTTCCCGGAGAAAAAGACCGTATCGGAGGCCTTGTACCCGGCCTCCAGCTCGGACGAAGTGGCCTTCTCCGGCCTTATGCCGGGGTTAAGGCGGATGTTCTCAATAGAAGGCGCGTGGAAGGCCTGGCTGTATATGGCCTTGAAATTGAAGTCCTCTATCAGCCGGGTCAGCGCGAGGCGCGGCACCAGGGATGAGCCGTATTGGGAATTCTTGTCGTAGCGCGCGCCCGCTATTAGGTTGCCTATAGGGAGCGTAAAAGTGCCCTGGCCAAAAAGCGCGTAATTATCATATTGCGCCTCGTTCTGAACTCCCCCTCCGGAATCAGGCGAAGTGAACGGGTCTATCCTGACATGATCGCGGTAATACTCGGCGCCGGCCAGCAGGTCGGTCATCGCTGCCGGCCTGTAGAAGGCGGTGAGGGAGGCTGTAAGGCGGTAGACGCTTTTTTCGTAAGGGAAATAGGCGTCTTTCTCCAGCCAGGATTTTGCGGCCATATAGGCGAGGCGCGGTTCAAGCCGGACCAGGCCCGGCAAAAAAATGGAAGTTTTAGCCTCGGCGAAGAGGGTTGGGAACCCGACCTTGCCGACGCCGGTGGAGATGACGGCGCCATTTATATCGTCCCGGTAGCGGAGGTAATAGTCATCGAGGATCAGCCGCACGGACGTGTCCCCTCTGGCCGCGGAGAGGTTCAGGCTTTCCGGGCGCAGCACGGAGTTGCCATTCATGTTGTAGGAGGCGCCGCTGAAGTCGGTGTAGCGCAGGTCGCTGCGCTGCGCGCTCTCGAGGAATGCCTTGGCCGTAACCTCCGTGCCGTTGAAGACGCCGCCGTAGGAATAGCCGGCGTATTCCCGTGCCCTGGCCTTCTCTCCCTGCCCGTAGGCGGCGAAGGCTTCGCTCCCTTTGAGGGACTTGGCTGAAAGCGTCTTTATTTTTATCACGGCCAGTTCGGCAAAACCGCCATACAGGGCCGAGCCCGGGCCTTTTATTATCTCGATCTGCTCTATCTGGTCCACCGGGAAGCGGTCCAGCTGCAGGGTGGAATACAGGGTTTCGTTGTATGTCTGTCCGTCCCACATCAGCAGGATCTTCCCCTCGTTGGCCCAGTTGCCCCGGACGGCCAGCCCCAGGTTTCCCTGGTCGTCCATGCCTATGTCCAGCTCGGGGACCATCTTCAGCACGTCTATCAGGTCCCGCGCGCCGGAGGACTGTATCTCGTCGCGGGTTATGACGGTTACCAAGCCGGGAGTTTCGCGCAGGTGCATCTCGCTTTTAGTGGCCACGGAGGTTTTTATATTCAGGGTTTCTTCAAGGGAGGCGCGTTCAAGGTTAAAAAATTCGTCTTCCTCGGTTTTCGCCGGCCATGCGGCAAAAGCGAAGCTTGGAAGCAGGGCTAACAATATTGCTAGAAAATACTTCATAATTTCCCCCAACTGCGTTCGGCCGCATTCCAGCCCGTCAGGGCTTTTTCGGCACTATGAAGACGGCGGCAGTGTAGGCGATAATGCCCGGAACTACGGCCGTAGCCAGCAGCAGGAATACGAATCCCAGGCGCAGCAGCACCGGGTCCACCTCGAAATACTCGCCCAACCCGCCGAGTATACCGGCAAGCACCTTATTCTCGGTGCTTCTGTAAAGTCGCTTCATGCGGATATTCTATTATATTATACAGAGGTTTATCGCTTTTTTTGCTCCCTTTATATATCCGCCTGAAAAGCCGGGCGCTAAAATTGTAAAATAATCCGGTAATGGGCTATGACGTCATCATCGTGGGCGCCGGTATAACCGGCGCCGCTATTGCCAGGGAACTCTCCCGCTACAAGCTCAGGACCCTTGTCCTTGAGAAAGAGGCCGAGCCGGCTTTCGGAGTCTCCAAGTCCAACAGCGGCATAATACACGCCGGCACGCAGAATCCCCCCACCTCCCTGAAAGGCTGGCTCTGCGTGGAAGGCAACCGCCTGATGCGCGAGGAAATAGCCTCCGACCTGGGCCTGAATTTCGTGCAGTGCGGGCAGCTGATAGTCGTTTTCGGCCCTTCCGACATCCCGGAACTTGAGAAAATAAAGGCGGAGGGCGAGCAGCTGGGAGTAAAAGGCCTGGAAATAGTGGACCGCGCCTGGCTGGACAAGAACGAGCCCAACCTCGGCCCCGAAGTAAAAGCCGCGCTTTACGTTCCTTCCACCGGCCTCATAAGCCCTTACCGTTTTGTCTACGCCCTTATCGAGAACGCCGTTAAGAACGGCGCGGAACTTAAAACTTCCCGCAAGGTAGTAGCGGTCCGCGCGGGTGAACAGGGCGGTTTCGAGGTGGTCGCCGGCGGCGAGGTCTTCCGGTCCCGTTTTCTGGTGAACGCCGCCGGGCTTTATGCCGACGATATTTCGGCCCTGGCCGGCGCCCCGACCTTCAAAATAATCCCCCGCAAGGGCGAGGAATATCTTCTGGACAAGGCCAGGGAGCATATCGCCAACCACGTTATCTTTCCGCTCCCCTCCGGCTCCTCCAAGGGCATCCTGATAATAAAGACCTCCGACGGCAACCCGATGATAGGCCCCACCGCCCACGACGTCCAGGACAAGGCGGACCTCTCAACTACGGAAGAAGGCCTGCGGGAGGTGCTGGCCGGCGCGCGCCGCATGATCCCCTCCATCTCAAAAAGCGATATCATCGCTTACTTCTGCGGGCTTCGCCCGGTGTCCGGCAAGGACTTCATAATACGCCACGAGGATTCCTGCCCGGGGCTGGTCAATGTGGCCGGCATACAGTCCCCCGGTCTCACGTCGGCCCCGGCCATAGCCGTTATGGTGTGCGATATCCTTAAAAAGCACGGCCTTGAGCTGGAGCCCAAAGAAGAGTTCCACCGCCTGAGGCCGCGGCCGGTGCATCTCTTCCAGGTGCCGCCGGAGGAGACCCGCCGGCTGATCGAGAAGAACCCCGCCTACGGAGACATAGTGTGCCGCTGCGAGCTGGTTTCCGCGCAAGAGGTGCGGGACTCCATAAAGCGCGGCGCGCGCACCCTGGACGGCGTGAAGTTCCGCACCCGGGCGCAGGCCGGCCGCTGCCACGGCGGTTTCTGCACCACGCGGATAATGAAGATAATGCAGGAAGAACTCGGAGTCCCCGCTACCGCGCTGACCAAGCGCGGCCCCGGTTCAGAGCTTATAAAGGAAGAACGAAAATGAACCTGATCTACTTACGCTCCACTACCCCCAAGGCCAGGAAGTTCATAAAGAAAAAGCTCCGCGGCGAAGAGGCCGCCTCGATATACGACATAGAAGCCGGCGACTGCTGCCTGGCTCCCGCCCGGGTCAGGCGCCGCGACTATTTGCTGACTTTCATTAACGACATGTCTCCGGAGATGCTCGCCTTCATATACCGCAGCGGCATAGGCGCGAACCTGAGGCATAACTGATAAAGGCTGCCGGCTGAGGGCTTAAGGAGCGCAGTCGGGGAATATATGAAGAACCGTGAACTTGTAATAGTCGGGGGCGGCCCGGCCGGCATGGCGGCGGCGCTGGCCGCGCGTGCGGCCGGTGTGGAGGACGTGCTCCTCCTTGAGCGCGACCAGCACCTTGGCGGGATACTGAACCAGTGCATCCACCCGGGCTTCGGCCTGCACCATTTCAAGGAAGAGCTTACCGGGCCGGAGTACGCCGACCGCTTCGTGCGCCTGGTGAAAGAGGACCATAAGATAGAGGTCAGCCTGCGCTCGTTCGCGGTGAAGCTCACTACGGACAGGGAGATCTCTTTCCTCCGCCCGGGCGCCCTTGAGGAAGTGAAGGCCCGCGCCGTTATACTCGCCACGGGCTGCCGAGAGCGCACCCGCGAAATGATACCGATACCGGGTTCGCGTCCCGCTGGCATCTACCCTGCCGGCCTCGCGCAGAAGATGGTGAATATGGAAGGCTGGATCCCCGGGAAGGAAGCCGTGATAGTCGGTTCCGGAGACATCGGCCTGATAATGGCGCGCCGCATGGCGCTGGAGGGCGTGTCCGTGAAAGCCGTTGTCGAGATACAGAAGACCAGCCGGGGGTTGGTGCGCAACGTGGGGCAGTGCCTGGAGGACTTCGGCATCCCCCTTTATTTCCAGCACCGCATCTCGGCGATACACGGCTCCGGCCGCGTGGAAAAGGTGGATGTGGTGAGGGTGGACGACGAATGCAAGGACATCCCCGGCTCCGGTTTTGAAATAACTTGCGACACTGTGCTTGTTTCCGTAGGGCTGATACCGGAGAACGAACTGCTGGAAATGGCCGGCGCGGAACTGGACCGCAGGACTAATACCCCGGTGGCGGAAGGCGTAAACCTGACCTCTCTCCCCGGAGTTTTTGCCTGCGGCAACGCCTGCAAGGTCTATGACCTGGCCGATTCGGTCACGCGCGACAGTGAACTGGCCGGGAAAATGGCGGCGCAATACCTGCTCGGAGGCAGAGCGGCATGACCCGGACGATGACCTGCATAGAATGCCCGCAGGGCTGCCAGCTTACCGTAGAGGCGCAAGGCGCACGGGTCATTAGCGTCGCCGGGCAGAAGTGCAAGTGCGGGGACAAATATGCCCGCCAGGAAATAGAGGCGCCCCTGCGCACGCTCACCACTTCAGTGCTGACGCGCGGCCTGGAGCTGAAAATGCTGCCGGTGCGCAGCTCGAAACCCATCCCCAAGGAAAAGCTTTTTGAGGCCATGGACGCGGTGAAGCGCATAGTTGTGACTTCCCCGGTCAAGGCCGGCACCGTGGTGGCCCCGGACTTTCTCGGACTGGGCGCGGACCTGGTGGCCTGCCGGGCTCTCAATAAACTGTGAAAGCCCCCCTTCTTATTTCAGCTCTGCTTTGCCTGGCCGCCTGCACGGCAAAATCACCGCGGGAGAACAAAGATATGGATGAAAAGATCAAGAAGCTCACCCCCCTCCAGTATTCAGTCACCAGGGAGTGCGGCACCGAGCCGGCATTCAAGAACGAGTACTGGGACAACCACCGCGCCGGCATCTATGTGGACGTGGTGACCGGGGAGCCTCTGTTCGCTTCCTCCGATAAATTCGATTCCGGCTCGGGCTGGCCCAGCTTCACCCGGCCTGTAAAAGAAGGGGTAGTGGAGGAGAAACAGGATACTTCCCTCGGGATGAGCCGGGTGGAGGTGCGCTCAAAGTCCGGCGCTTCCCACCTCGGCCACGTTTTCACGGACGGCCCCGGCCCGAAGGGCCTGAGATACTGCATCAACTCCGCGGCGCTTCGCTTCGTCCCGCTTGAGAACATGGAGAAAGAGGGCTACGCCGCGTACCTCCCGCAGGTGAAAAAAGACAAATAGGACCTGCTTCTCCGTGCTCTATTGTATGTAAAAGCGCGGTCATTTGACATCCGGCCCCATATTTTTTAAATTATATATATCGCCGCAGTTAACCTTTACTGGCCGTTGCGGCCAGCTCGCGGCGCAAATTTTGGAATTTACGGGTCTTTTTAACATCCATGGCTTTGGTTCTGCTTTCTTTTGTAATACTTCTTTTAAGCGCCCTGCTGGCGCTTTGCCTGAACCGGAACACGCACAGGGCGCAGGACGCCGGCGCTTACGGCGCCGTAAGCGCCTCTATCGCGGGGCTCATCCCCGCCGTTAAAGTGCTGCTTTCCGGAACCAGCGAAACCCTCTCCCTCCCCTGGCCGGTGCCGCTGGGCTCTTTCAGCCTCACCCTTGACCCGCTCTCGGCTTTTTTCCTTATCCCTGTTTTCGTCCTTACCGGCCTCTCCGCGGTCTACGGCGTGGACTATTTGAAAGGTTACTCCGGGCGCAAGCCGCTGGGCCTGGCCTGGGCGTCTTTCAACGTCCTGACGGCGGCCATGATGCTGGTCTTTACCGCCGCCAACGCAGTGCTGTTCATGCTGGGCTGGGAACTTATGGCCGCGGCGTCGTTCCTGCTGGTGCTTTTCGAGCACGAGAAGCCGCAGTCGCGCCGGGCCGCCTTCATCTACCTGGCGGCAGGCGGGACTGGCGCGCTTATGCTTCTTGCGGTTTTCGCCCTGCTCGGCGCGAATTCTTCCGCGCTGGATTTTTCCTCTTTCGCCGCCCCGACGCGCGCCGCGGCTTCGGCTGTTTTTCTTCTGGCGCTCTGCGGCTTCGGGCTGAAGGCCGGCTTTATACCCCTGCACGTCTGGCTGCCCGAAGCTCACCCGGCGGCTCCCAGTCATGTCTCCGCCGTTATGAGCGGCGTGATGATAAAGACCGGCATCTACGGCCTTATAAGAATTCTTGGGTACCTGAGGCCCTGGGAGGCCTGGTGGGGCTGGACCCTGCTGGTGCTGGGAGCCGTCTCCTGCCTGGTCGGAGTGCTTTTCGCGCTGGCCCAGCATGACCTGAAAAGGGTGCTGGCTTATTCCAGCATAGAGAATATCGGGATAATACTGCTGGCTTTAGGGCTGGGGATAATAGGCGTGACGCATAGCGCCTATCCGCTGGCCGCGCTGGCTTTCGCCGGAGCGCTGCTGCATGTGTTTAACCACTCGCTTTTCAAGGGCCTTCTTTTTATGGGGGCCGGCGCGGTGCTGCACGGCGCGGGCACGGCGGAATTCGAGGCCCTTGGCGGGCTTTCCAAGAGGATGCCGCGCACCGCCCTGCTGTTCCTCGCCGGCGCGGCCGCGGCCTGCGCTCTGCCGCCTTTTAACGGTTTTGCCGGGGAATTCCTTATATACCTCGGAGCCTTCAGGGGACTTAATTCTTCCGCGCCGGTGGCGCTTGCCGGGGTATTGGCCGGCCTGTCGCTGGCCTCCGCCGGGGCGGTGGCCGCCGCCGCCTTTACCCGCGCCGGCGGCTGCACGTTCCTCGGCGAGCCCCGCACCCCCCGCGCGGCCGGAGCCCATGAGGCCGGCGGGCTTATGCTGTTCTCGATGTACGCTCTGGCCTCCCTCTGTCTTGCGGCGGGCTTGCTCTCCCCGCTGCTGCTTGTCCCCCTTTCCCGCGCGGTGGGGGCCGGTTTCGGCGGGATCTACGGCGCCGGCTCGGGCCAGGAGGCGGCCGCGCCCCTTATTTATATTTCCGCCGGCGCCCTTCTGCTGCTGGCTATGGTAGCCCTGGCGTTCGCCAAGCGGCGCTCGCTTTTCCCGGTGGCGCGCGCGGCGTCGGAAGTTCCCACCTGGGACTGCGGCTACGCGGCGCCTACGCCCAGGATGCAGTACGGGGCGTCCTCTTTCGCCCAGCCGCTCACGGATTTCTTCCAGCCGGTGCTGCGCAAGATAGGCCAGTACCCGGTCCTATCCGAGTATTTCCCGGGCAAGGCTTCCTTCTCCGCCGAGGCCCAGGCCGTGTTCTATAATTCTTTCTATACTCCGGCAGCGTCCCGTATACGGGACCTGGCTTACAGGTTCAGCTGGCTGCAGCACGGCCGCCTCCAGATCTACATCATGTACATAGTGGTTTCGCTCATGGGGCTTTTGCTATGGAAATTATAAAGCCCGCCGTCCAGTTCCTGGCGGTCATGCTGCTCTCGCCGCTGCTGCTCGGGGTTATCAACCGGGTCAAGGCCTTCTTCGCCGGGCGCCGCGGGCAGCCGCTCATGCAGCTGTATTTCGAGCTGTTCAAGCTTTTTCAGAAAACCCCGGTCTACAGCCGCACCACCACCTGGGTTTTCAGGGCCGGGCCGGTGATAGGCGTAAGCGCCATGGTGACCGCGCTGGCGATCCTGCCTTTCGCCGGCAGGCCGTCTTTCCTGGCTTTCGACGGCGATTTTATTTTCCTTATCTACCTGTTGGGCCTGGCGCGCTTCGCCACGGTGCTGGCCGCGCTGGACACCGGCTCCGCTTTCGAAGGCATGGGCGCCAGCCGGGAGATGCAGTTCGCCGTTTTCTCCGAGCCCGCTTTTTTCCTTGGGCTGGCGGCGCTGGCCCGTGCCACCGGGCAGAGTTCGCTGGCCGGCATGTTCGGCGTGCTTACCGGGGACCTGTGGCGCACCGCGGCCCCGGTGCTGGCCCTGCTTACCGCCTCTTTCTTCATAGTGCTGCTGGCGGAGAATTCCCGCGTGCCCGCCGACGACCCCAATACCCATCTCGAGCTGACGATGATCCACGAGGTGATGGTGCTGGACCACAGCGGGCCGGAGCTGGCCTATATTCTTTACGGCGCCGCGCTGAAACTCTGGTTCTTCGGATCGCTGATAGCCTGCATGGTCCTGCCGCGCCATTCGGGCTCCTGGGCCTCGGACTCCGGACTGTTCCTGCTGGCGATGTTCGTGGTGGCGGCGGCGGTAGGCGTGACGGAGTCGGTGCTGGCCCGGCTGCGCCTGACCAAAGTCCCTTATATGCTGATAACCGCTTTCGCCTTCTCGGCGCTGGCGCTGATCTTCCAGGTGGGAAGATGAACTGACTATGCATACATTCGCCGAACTTATTATCGTTTTTATAATACTGCTGGACCTGGCGCTGGCGGTTACGGGCGGCCTTTCCTCCTGCATAAAGCTGGTGGCGCTGCAGGGCGTGGTGGCCGGGCTGCTGCCGCTGCTGGCCGGGAGCGGGGCGCCCCACCCGCGGGCCGTGGTCTTCGCGCTAGTCATCATAACGCTCAAGGGCGTGGTATTCCCCTCCCTGCTCGCCCGCGCGCGGGACCGGTCCGGCGCCCGCAAGGATGTGGAGCCGTTGATAAGCTACCCCGCCTCCATCATGCTCTGCCTGGGCGCTTTCATAGCTTCGTCGTGGATGGGCTCGCGCCTGCCGCTGCCCGAGACCAACATCGCCTGGATAGTGCCGGCGTCGCTCGCCACCATCTTTACCGGCTTCCTGCTGATAACCACCAGGAGCAAGGCCATTACGCAGGTGCTGGGCTACCTGGTGATAGAGAACGGCATTTATATTTTTGGCCTGGCGCTGTTCGTGGAACAGCCCATGATGGTGGAACTTGCCATTCTGCTCGACGTATTCGTGGCCGTGTTCGTGATGGGCATAGCTATCTTCCATATCAGCCGGGAATTCGACCACATCGACACGGCGGAACTTTCGGAACTGAACGACTGGCGGCGCGGGGAGTACGGCAAATGATCATAACCCTGATGCTCCTGCCGCTGGCCGCCGGCATCCTGTCTTTCCTCATACGGGACGACAACACCCGCCGTACGCTGCTGCTCTGGACGGCGCGCGGTCATTTCCTGCTGACGGCCGTTATAATATATACGACGCTGGCTCTTGGGTTTGTCTTTATCGGCGAACCGCCGGCAGTCGTCTGGTTCGACTACGATGCGCTCGGCTTGCTATTCATCGGCATCACCTCGCTGCTCTTCCTCGGGGCTTCCCATTACGCGGTGACCTACCTGGCCCTGGAGAAGCGCGACCCCGGCGAGGACGCGGACGACGGCTCCATCTTCAATAACGCGCCGGAGGCGGTGTTCACCGGCTGCCTGTTGCTGTTCCTTGCGGCCATGACCGCGGTCACGGCCAGCCGCCATATGGGCCTGCTCTGGGCTTCCGTCGAGGCCACCACCCTGCTTAGCGCGCCGCTTATCTATTTCCACCGGCACAAGCGCTCGCTCGAGGCTACCTGGAAGTACCTGCTTATCTGCTCCGTTGGCATCGCGCTGGCCCTGATGGGCAACCTTTTCCTGGGCGCCGCCGGCCTGAAGACCGGCTCCGGGCTGGACCTGGGGAGCCTCCTGGCCCATGCCGCGATACTGGATAAGCCACTGCTCAAGGCCGCTTTCCTTTTCCTGTTCGTGGGCTACGGCACCAAGATGGGCCTTTCCCCTTTCCACACCTGGCTGCCCGACGCGCACAGCGAGGCGCCCGCAGTGGTTTCGGCGCTGTTGTCGGGAGCGCTCCTGAACTGCGCTTTCCTGGGCATACTGCGCGTCAACGCGGTCTGCGCCGCGGCCGGCCTGGCGGATTTCACCGGCGGCATACTTATTCTTTTTGGGATGTTTTCCCTTATTACGGCGGCGCTGTTCATACTGGGCCAGCGCGATTATAAGCGCCTGCTGGCTTATTCGAGCATAGAGCATATGGGCATACTGGCGCTGGGCGTGGGCCTGGGCGGCGGGGCCGTTTTCGCGGCCCTGCTGGGCGCGCTCAGCCATTCGCTCACCAAGGCGGGCCTGTTCTTCACCTCCGGAGTGGTACTGGCTTGCGAAAAGACGAAGCGTATAACCGACGTGCGCGGTCTGTGGCGCCGCGCCCCCCGTACCGCGGTGCTCTGGCTGGGCGGCTTCTTCCTTATTACCGGCATGCCCCCCTCCGGCATCTTTCTGGCCAAGTTCCTTATACTTAAAGAGGCCATGGCCCAGAAGCATTACTGGCTGGCGGGCGTGTTCCTGTTTTTCCTGGCCATGCTTTTTGCCGGCATGGCCAAAGTATTCATCTCCATGACCTTCGGCGAGCGCGAAGCTAAGCCGGGAGAAAAGCCTTTTGCGGAGCCGGCCGGGATGCTTGTCCCGGCGGCCATCTTCTTCGCCTGCGTTATCTTTCTCGGTCTTTTTATGCCGGCCTGGCTTTCGGGCCTGATACAAAACGCAACGGGCAATATATGAGGACAGAACATCTTTCCGGTTTTGATTTCGGCGCTACGGACCTGGACGCCGGGATATTCTTCGAGACTGCCGCCTCCAGGCTGGCCGCCGGCGGAAGGGCAGTGGCGTATTTTGCCATCCCGGAGGATGGGGCATTCCGCCTTGTGATGGCCGTAGCCTTCGACCGTGACGGGAGGCTTGAGGTTTACTCCTCCGCGCTAGCCGGCCCTTTCAGGTCCCTCACCCCCTCTTTTCCGCAGCTGCATCTGTTCGAGCGTGAGATCTACGAGGTCAGCGGATTGAAGCCTCTGGGCCACCCCTGGCTTAAGCCTATACGCTTCAACACCCCCGGCGCCGTGCCCGGCGTGGCGGAGTTCTTCACCGTGCACGGCAGCCAGGTGCACGAGGTGGCGGTGGGGCCGGTGCACGCCGGGGTCATAGAGCCGGGGCATTTCCGGTTCCAGTGCCACGGCGAACATGTTTTTCATCTTGAGATCATGTTGGGCTACCAGCACCGCGGCGTGGAGAAAAAGTTCATAGGCGCGCCTGACGCCCGCTCCATACACTACGCCGAGACACTGGCCGGAGATACTACCATCGGCCACACCTGGGCGTATTGCGGCGCGGTCGAGGCCCTGGCCGGGGTGAACGTGTCGGCGCGGGCCCAGACCCTGCGCGGCGTAATGCTGGAGCTGGAACGGCTGGCCAACCATACCGGCGATCTCGGGGCGCTGGCCGGCGACGTGGCCTACCTTCCCACCTCCTCTTTCTGCGGCCGCCTGCGCGGGGATTTCCTGAACATGACCGCGCTTATCTGCGGCAACCGCTTCGGCCGCAACATGCTTAAGCCGGGCGGAGTGAATTTCGACCTGGACTACGCGCTTATAAAGGAGTTGAAACTGCGCCTGGATAATACCTACCGTGACGTCGAGAGCGCGGTTTCCCTGCTTTGGGAGACCAGTTCCGTAACCGACAGGTTCGAGGGTACCGGCGTGCTGGCCAAGGAGGCGGCCGAGGGCCTGGGCATAGTGGGCCCGGCGGCCAGGGCTTCCGGGGTGGGGCTGGACACCCGCCGCAATTTCTCCTGCGGGCCCTACGAGCGTTTTACCATGGCCGTTTCGGGCAGCGGCGACGTTTATTCCCGCGCCTATGTGCGCTGGGTGGAAATACAGCGCTCGGCCGAGCTCATAGGGGGCTGGTTGGACGCGCTGCCCGAGGGGCCCGTAGAGGCGGAATGCGGAGAGTTTAAGCCTGACAGCGCGGCTGTTTCCCTGGTGGAAGGCTGGCGCGGGCAGATATGCCATTTTGCGGTTACAGGCCCCGACGGTAAATTTAGGCATTACAAGATAGTGGACCCGTCGTTCCATAATTGGCAGGCGCTGGCGATGACGCTGCGCAACGGCGAGATCTCCGATTTCCCCCTGTGCAACAAGAGTTTTAATTTATCGTACTGCGGGCGTGACTTATGATAAAGGCTTTATTGGCGCGTATCAGGCAGGGCTACAGGACAAACCCTTTCCCCTCGGCGGACATCAAGCTGCCGCACCGCTATCTCGGCCTGCCGAAGCTTAAGTCTTCAAAACTGGAGCGCGCGGCGGCGGCCTGCCCCTACGGGGCTATTTCCGCGGGGGCCGGGCCGGGCCTGGACATGGGGCGCTGCGTGTTCTGCGGGGCTTGCGCCAAGGCGGCGCCCGAGGCGGTGGAGTTTACCCGGGAATACAAGCTTTGCTCCTCCGACCGCGGAGCGCTGGTAATTACCGACAGGGATTTCAAACGGGCCCAAACGCTTGGCGCGGACCTCCGGCGGATCTTCGGGCGGTCTTTCAAACTGCGGCAGGTTAGCGCCGGCGGCTGCGGGGCGTGCGAGGCTGACTGCAATGTTCTGCAGACCGTCGGTTTCGATCTCGGGCGCTTTGGCGTGCAGTTCGCGGCTTCGCCGCGCCACGCCGACGGGATACTGCTGACGGGGCCGGTGACTAAGAACATGGAGCTTGCCCTGGGCAAGACTTATGCGGCCATCTCTTCGCCGAAGGTGGTTATCGCCTGCGGGGCCTGCGCTATAGGCGGCGGGCCCTATGCGGGCCATGAAGAGTGCGTGGGTATCCCCAAAGACATCCCAGTAGACCTTTACATCCCCGGCTGCCCTCCCCATCCGCTTACCATCCTCGACGGCATACTGCGCCTTATCGGAAGAACGGAGTAAAAGGCCGCGAGATGTGAAGTCGGGGCAGCCGGGGTGTTGCCACGGTAAAAAAACGGGCCTCCACTTTTGGGCGGGAGGCCTTGCCGGATATATTATACCAGCCACAAAGCAAATTTCAAGGTGCGGTTGGATACATCTATGACGGGAGGGCCGGCAAAACCGGTTTCTTGTCCAGCGGGGCGGTTAGGGTAAAGTAGAAGGCGGCGCCTTTGTCTTCGGCGGCTTCGGCCCAGATATTCCCGCCGTGGTGCTCTACAATGCGGCGTACCGTACTCAGGCCCACTCCGGTGCCTGGGAATTCGTCGGGGGAATGGAGCCTCTGAAATGGGTTGAAGAGTTTGTTCGAGAATTTCATATCGAAGCCTTTGCCGTTGTCCTTCACGAAATAGACCGTATGTCCGTCCTGTTCTTCCGCGCCGAACTCCACTTCGGCGTTTTCAGTCTTGCGCGTGAATTTCCAGGCGTTCGAAAGCAGATTGTCCATTACCTCACTCAGAAGCCCGGCGTCGCCGATAGCATAAAGGTTTTGTGCGGCTTTGAATTTTACGGTTCTGCCGGGCTCGGTCTCCAAAAGACGGCCGGCCGCTTCACCGGCCAACGCGCTTAGATCCACTTTTCCGAAATTTATTTTCTGGCGCATTATGCGGGAAAGTCTGAGCAGGTCGTCCACTACCGAGGTCATCTGTCTGCAGCCCTTGCGTATCCTTGCAATATAGTCCTGGCCGCCGGAGCCCATGCCGGCGCATTCCTGCTCCAGCAGGGCGCTGAAGCCGTCTATGCGCCGTATGGGGGCGCGCAGGTCGTGCGAGGCCGAATAGGTGAAAGCCTCAAGTTCCTCGTTAGCCAGCTTAAGTTCCGCGGTCCTCTCGACCACCTTCACCTCCAGCAGGGCGTGGGCTTGGTACAGCGCTTCCGCGGCTTGTTTCCTTTCGGTGATGTCCATGATAGTGCCTTCCAATATCCCCTCGTCACGGTAGATGTTCAGGGAAGTAATACAGTCACGGATCTCGCCGTTCTTGCGCAGGAGTCGGAACTCTAAATTCTCCACGCGGTCCCGGGTCTTAAATATTTCCGCCATCGCGGCCCGCTGGCCGGGGTCGGCCCATACGTTAACCGAAGGCATTCCTATCGTCTCCTCGCGGGTGCGGCCGAGGAGTTTGAGGTAAGCTTCGTTCAGGTCCAGCAGTTCCGCGCCGTCCAGCCTGCTACGGAACATGCTGATGCCCGCGTTATTGAAGAGGTTGCGGTATTTTAATTCGCTTTGCTTCAAAGTCTTCTCAGCGGCGTCGCGCTCCCTGATGCGGGCTTCCAGGCCGGCAAGCATGGCGTCAAAGCCGACCGCCAACGCGCCTATCTCGTCAGCGCGGTCCATGCCTGCGCGCAGTGAATAGTCTTTAGCCTCCGCCACGGTCCTGGCAAGCCCCGCCAGTTTAAGTATAGGGACCGACACCAGGCGCTGCGCCAGCACGGCTATGATCAGGGAAAAGAAAGCAATGACAACGACCAGGCCGCCCATCACCCTTTTCTTGAAGGCTATCCTGCGCGAAAGCTCGGAGGTGGCGGCCTTTATCCAGATAGTGCCGTAGTTCACGTTTTTATACGACATAGGCTCGGATACTTCCAGTACCCTGCCGGGATGAAGCCCGGCCGCGCGGGCGGCAAGATCATCCGGCGGCGCCTCCGCTCCGGCGCGGGTATAGGAGGCGAATATCTTGCCGTCCCCGCCGTATATGACCGCGTAGTCTATTTCCTCCGCCAGCGAAAGCTTCTCAAGGATCTCCTGCGCATCGTCGCGGTAGCCGAAGGCCAGATCCGGCACGCATTGTTCGGCGTACATCCTGGTCAGAAGCGTAACTTTATTGACAAGCTCTTGGTGGAGGAGGCGAGTGTCCAGGGCTGTTATTACGGCGAACCCTGCAACCAGCGAAGCTAAAGCCAGGCCCGCCATCAGGATGGTCAGCTTGGCGGAAATGGAAATATCCTTAAAGCTCTTCATACACCGCCCCCGCCGTAAACTGCCACCGCCAGGCGAAGGATCTTTGGACTTATGACCAGGCCGCTTTTGCGGGCGGCTCCCAGATTTATTTCAAAACGCAGGCGCCCGCCCTTCGGGTATAACCCTACCTGAGCCCCGTTTTTGGCGAATTTTTCCCCGTCTCCCAGGATCAGCGTCCCCGGTGAGGCTGAGGCTAGTATCTCGGACAGACGCCCGTACTCGCTGCTCGCTATGAAAAGCAGGTGGCAGACGCCCAGCGAGTCGCCGGTGCGGACGTGGCGCAGCAGAATGGCGCGCCCTTTTATGGTCCTGGTGCGCGCCATCTCATCAAGGTAACGACCGAACGGGTCCTCACCGGCGATAGCTATGACGAACGGGGCTTGCGGCCCGCTGAAAGCGCTCTCCGGCCAGTCTACGAACTCGGCTATCCTCTCTATGAATTCGGCTTTTACCTTATATTCTGAGAAAGCCGGTTCCGCGGAAGCGGTAAGACCGCCCGGCCAGGCCAGCAGCGCGGCAAAGAGCGGGATGAAGAGAAGCCTTGCCCGTGGCATAGATGGCGGCCTAGAACTTGGCCGTTACACCTCCCGACACCCTTATCGGCTCCTGCGGCGAGGCGCCGAAGCCGGCGTCGTCAGCGCGGGCCGGGTTGTAATAGCGCGCGTTGAAAAGATTCTGCACGTCGAGAAAGGCGGAGAGGACGAACGGCCCGGACTTAAGGCCGCCATAACCGGCGTGCAGGTTGGCCACGGCGAAAGGGGCGCTGCTCTGCAAGTTACCCTGGGCGTCCCGGGTCTTGTTGTAGCTGCGCGACTGGTAGATTAGCCGGGGAGAGACCGACCACCTGCCCCGGGAAATATCCAGACCGGCTTTTACCGAGTTCCTGGCGCTGTAGGGCAGGAAATCCCCGTCTATGTCCCCGCCGGAATAGGAATAGGCGGCGTAGGAGCCGACAACGTACCTGCCGAAGACGGTCCGCGTATCCAGCCGCAGCGTGCCGCCGTAGGTGCGCGCGGAGCCCCTGTTGGTCCAGATGCCGATATCGTCTACCGGGACGCCTTTGAACATACCGGCCCCTATGGTCACGCTCTGTTGCAGGTTCTCTATCCAGGAATGGTAGGCGCTGAAGGTGGTCCAGACCCTGTCAGTGAAGCGGTACGTCCACTCGGTCTGGGCTGAGCGTATCCTTTCCGGCTTCAGGTCCGGGTTGGGTATCTGCATGAAGGAGCTGTGCAGACCGGAAGCGGTAGTAGGGTCCGCCCAGAAAGAGCCGTAATGCTGGTAGGTCTTGTCCGGGGACGGGGCCAGGAAAGCCTCGCCGTAAAGCAACTTGGCATTGATCTTCTCACCGGGCTTCCAGACCAGGCCGGCGCGGGGGTTTATGGAATCCCCGTACAGGCTGTTGCTGTCGAACCGGGCGCCCAGCGTGGTCTGCAGGTCCCCCTCCTGGTTTAGCTGCAGTTGCGCATAGCCGCCTATATTGGAATACTCCATATAGTAAAAATCCTGCGGTATGCCGTTGGGTACGGTGGTGCTGGCGCCGCCGCCGGAACCGGGGTAGATGAAGCCCTGCGAGTCCGCCGGGACATTAGTGTTGAAAGGTTTCGAAAGGTCCTCGGTGCGCGGCAGGGAATTGTTCTCCTGGTAGGACAGGCCAAGCAGCATCAGGTCCTTTTCTCCGATCTTATATGTGATCCTCTCCTCTATCATAGTGCTGAGGTCGTGGGCGTACTTATAGGCGTCCTGATAGTTGGAATACTGGTTGATGAGCTTGGTGCGCGGGTCCAGTTCGTAGACATGCCTGTTCAGCAGGGTCTCCAGGCCCCAATTCTCGTCCTCGGACTGCCAGCGGTGCCGGCCGTAAAGGGTGTCGTCGTGGGTTTCCCAGACGGCGTCGGAGGAGTAAAGCGAAGTGTCCGGCTTCACTCCCAGCGAGGAGGAATGGGATTCGGTCAGCCGTATCCAGCCGGCCTCGAAATTGCCCAGGTTCAGGCGGGCGTGCAGGAAGAGCGCGTCCTCGTCGGCGCTGTAGCCGCGCAAGGACACCGGCACGCTGGAGCCGAACAGGTTCATCCAACCGTTGGACTTGTACTGGTCGTTGTACCAGGAGAAATCGCTTTTGTAATACTTCGGCATGGAAGGGCCGTCGGAATGGTAGTTGTCGGCCGTAACCGAGAAGGCCGCTCCGCCGATATCCGCGCCGGCGGCGGCCGCGTAACTTTGGGTATTATAATTGCCGTGCGAGGCAGAAACACTTTTCCCCGTTCCGGCGCCGGACTTAGTCACTATGTTCACCACGCCGCTGAAGGCGTCCGCCCCGTAAAGGGCCGAGACCGGCCCCAGTATTATCTCCACCCTTTCCGCGTTCGCGAGCGAGAACTGCCTGCCGAAGGCATAGAGGTTGCCGGTGACCGGCGTGATCCTGACGCCATCCATCATTATCTGGAAACGCTCGTTGCCGTTGAGGCCCTGGACGCTGATAACATTACCCGGGCCGGACTCGGCCCTGTGGGCTATTTCTATCTGCGGTATGTCCTCTAGCAGGTCCAGCAGCGTGGCGTAGCCGCGGGCGCGGATGGTCTCCTCCGTTATCACTTGCGCCACGGCGGCGGAATCGGAGGGCTTGGAGCCGGTGAGCGAGGAGGCCTGTATTGGCACGTTCAGCAGGTCCTCCAGCGTCAGCGCGGTCAGGTCCGGCTGCTCCGCCCTGAGCGGCGCTGAAAAAAAATGCGCCAGCAGTGCCAGTGCCAGGGTTTTCCTCATAAATCCCCGCTCTTTTGCTGGCTGCTGCCGGCTTCAGCGGAGGACTTTCCGTCTTTTTCCTGCGGTAGACGCACGATCATAAACCAGAAATTCTCCAGCATTCTTATTACCTTTTCGAAGTCCTCCATTATAACGGGCTTGGAGATGAAGCAGTTGGAGTGATTCTTGTAGGCTTTAAGCACATCCTCGTCGGCCTTGGAGGTCGTCAATATAATTACTGGGATAGCCGCGAACAGCGGGTCGCTTTTTATTACCTTCAGCAGCTCATGGCCGTTCATGCGCGGCAGGTTCAGGTCAAGCAGAATTATGTCGGACCTGGGCGCCGCGGCGTATTTGCCTTCCCGCTTCAGGAAAGCCAGCGCTTCAACCCCGTCGGGAGCCACATGTATGTTATTGCTTACTTTGCCCTTTTTAAACGCATGGGTGGTAAGGAGAACATCGTCTTCGTTGTCCTCTATCAGCAGAATTTCTATCGGAGTGTAATTGACCTGTTCCATATTCCCCCCATGGACGATATTTTGCGCAGGTAGGATCAATGCCGCGTGAGCGCGCAATGGCTGTCTATATTTAAAAATTCCCCGCTAACCCTGATTAGACAAAAAACAAACTATACCGGTCAACTGCTTTTTTGGGAGTCTTGGGTGTGCTTTTATGGGAAGCGGCTTACGAGAGCCGTGCCGGGTTTCGACGCCGTACGGTTTTCCAACGCGATGCCCGCGTCCCCCGCCCCGACCGTCACCATCCCGCTGCGCGCCGAAGCGCGGCCGGCCGGTCTATTTCCTCGCAGCCGCTCTGAAACGCCAAGCGGCGGCCGCCAGGAGGGCCAATGTAATGACGGACTTTTTCATAGTCCTCAGCCGTTGCGCTGTTCGGCGTTGCCGGAGTTCTTCCTGATGTTTTCCTGCGGCAGACGCACGATAACGAACCAGAAATCCTCCAGCATCCTTATTACCTTTTCAAACTCCTCCATCATAATGGGCTTGGAGATGAAGCAGTTAGAGTGATTCTTGTAGGCTTTAAGCACATCCTCGTCGGCCTTGGAGGTCGTCAATATAATTACTGGGATAGCCGCGAACAGCGGGTTGCTTTTTATTATCTTCAGCAGCTCATGGCCGTTCATGCGCGGCAGGTTCAGGTCCAGCAGAATAATGTCGGGCCGGGGCGCTGCGGCGTATTTGCCTTCCCGCTTCAGGAAAGCCAGCGCCTCCACGCCGTCCGTGACCACATGCAGGTTGTTGCTTACCTTGCCCTTTTTAAACGCATGGGTTGTAAGGAGAACATCATCTTCGTTGTCCTCTACCAGCAGAATTTCTATCGGAGTGTAATCTATATGTTCCATACTTCCCCTATGGCCGATATTTTTGCGCACGTAAGAATCAATGCCGCGTGAGCGCAATGGCTGCCTATATTTAAAAAATTCCCCGCTAACCCTGATTAGACAATAAACGAACTATACCGGTCAACTGCTTTTTTGGGAGACTTGTTCGTGCTTTTATGGGAAGCGGTTTACGGGAGCCGTGCCGGGTTACGGTGCTGTACAATTTTCCAATGCGAGGCCCGTGTTGACAGGCCCGTTCGAAGTTGTATAATTGGGTAGACAGTTGACTTGAGGAATGGCCGCCTTGAGCATAGCTCTTGGTACGGCACCTGCGGATGCATTGTCAATGAATAAATTTCTTCTCCCCCTTCTGCTTTTATTCCCTGGCGGCGCCTATGCCGCGCAGCAGCAATTCAGCCTTGATGCCGTCACGCTGGAGACACTGCGGGCGATGCCCCTGTCCCCCGCCCCGGCCGTCACCATCCCGCTGAGCGCTGAAGCGCGGCCGGCCGACAAATATTTTAATGCATATATACTGAAGGCCGTAGACTGCCTGAACTCCAAATACAGGCTACTCGGCTACGACATCCATTCCGTCCTCACGCACGACATCCCCTACTACACTTACGGCACCATTCCCGCCACCCACGCGCCTCTTACCATGTGCGTGGCCGCCCAGATGGAGATCATTCTCACCGCCTACCAGCTATACGCGCAGGAGACCGGGGATTACTCCGTCTACGACTATCTTCCGGCGCACAGCTTCCAGGGGCTTAGCATAACCGACCTGAAAGGCCATATCTGGGTAAACCCGGAGTTCAATTCCAACGGCACCGCCGACGCACTTATAAACTTCGGCATGGGCGAGCGCACTGTTTTTGAGAAGCTCAAGCCCGGCTCTTTCGTCAACATCAACCGCACCACCAATACCGGGCACGCCGTCACCTTTATCGGCTATATAAATATCAAAGGCGAGGTGCAGCCGGTGTACAACGACACAGTTGTCGGCTTCAAATATTTCTCTTCGCAGGGACAGGCCCAGGCCGGCTCGGGCGGTTTTGATTACCGCTACGCCGTGTTCGAAAAGTTCGGCTGCCCCGACCTCCCGTTCAAGCGGGACTGCAACGTCATCTACTCCACAGACCAGAAATACCTCAATACCGGCACCATGCTCAGTCCGAAGTTCTGGACCCACATTATGCCCAGACCGGACCAGGTTCCAGGGCGTGAGACCATCTTCAACGGCGCCTTCTTCAACGGCCGCACCACAGACGATTGACTCCCGCTAAGGCCATAAAAAAGCACCCGGAAATCCGGGGGCTTTTTTGTGTTCAGTTGCCGGGCTCAGGCCGCCGCTTTCATCCCTTCCAGCAGCTTGCGGTAGCGGGCCAGCGGGCCGGCCAGGCCTTTTATCGCGGTGGCCCAGAAAGCTGGGTCGCCGAGGTCGGCGCCCAGGGTGCGCTTGGCCACGTTCTCAACTGTATCGGAGCCGGTCAGGCGCAGGAAGGCTTCGTACTTGGGCAGGAAGGACGGACCTTCCTCCTTGAACTTCGTGAACAGCGTGGCCGCCATCAGGAAGCCGAAGGTGTACGGGAAGTTGTAGAACGACACGCCCGCCATGTAGAAATGCAGCTTGGACGCCCAGAACAGGGGGTCCTCGCCGCCTGTCTCCAGCGCGCTGCCGAAGATGCGCTTCTGCGACTGCGTCATCAGTTCCTTCAGGCGCGCCACGGGGACTTCGCCCTTCTGACGCTCATCGTACATGGCCTTCTCGAATTCGAACCGCGTGGTGATGTCCAGGATGGTCACGGCCGCGCCGCTCAGGTACTCGTCCAGCATGATCAGCTTCTGGGCTTCGCTCACGCCGGGGTCGGCCTGTATGCCCTCGGCCAGTAAATGCTCGCCGAAGATGGAGGCCGTTTCGGCCAGCGTCATCGGGTACTCCGTGGCCCAGGGGCGCATTTCCTTTAAAAGGTGGCTGTGCCAAGCGTGTCCCATCTCGTGGGCCAGCGTGTTCACGTCGCCCAGCGAGCCGTTGAAGGTCATGTAGACCTGCTGCTCATGGGTGAGGTTGGAGCCGGTGCAGAAAGCGCCGGGGCGCTTGCCGCCGCGCGCTTCGCTCTCCAGCCACTTTTTCTTAAGGAAGTCCTTGTAATAGGTTCCCAGAGCCGGGTAGACGCGGTCGAACGCGCCTGAGACCTTGGCCGAGCCTTCCTCCCAGGTGTAGAGTTTGTTGTCCTTCATCGGCAGCGGGGCCTCGCGTTCGTAGAAAGCGATCCCTTTGCGGCCCATGGCGGCGGCCTTCACGCGCAGTATCTCGCGCACCGGCTCTATGTTCTTGTGCACCGCGGCGTACATGGCGTCCAGCGTGGTGCGCTTTATTCCCGCCCCGAACAGCGCCTGGTCGAGGAAGTGTTTTATGCTGCGGCGGCGGTAAAGGGTGAACCGGGTGCCGGCCAGCGCGTTCAGCGCGGAGGCGCAGGAATCCTCTATGGTGGCCCAGGCCTTGTTGCCGCCCTCGTAGGCCGCCCGGCCCACTTTGCGGTCGGCATCGGACATCAGCGCGCGCCAGCGGGAAATGGGCAGCGTTTCCACGCGGCCGTCCGGCCATTTCATCTCGAAGGTCAGCTTGCTCGAGATCTTGTTGTAGAGCCGTTCCCAGGACTGGAACCCGTCCACGCCCAGGTCGGCGGCCAGCTTTTCCTCGGCCGGGGTCATCGTGCGCTTGGCGGCCTCGCGAACCCGCTTCAGTGAGTGCTCCGCACCGAGCAGCTTGGGGCGCTTGATGAAAGCGGCGAAGACCTTTTCCGGCACGTCCTTGAAGGCGCGCAGCATGTCCACGCCGAACTTGGAGTACTCGGCGGCGAGTGAAGAGAGCTTGGCGCTTTCGGAGGCGTACTCTTCCGCCCCGGCGTGCGCGGATTCGAGGCAGCCTACGTAGGAGAGGATATGGCCCAGGCGGGTTTCAGCGTTCTCGGCGGCGAGCAGCAGCTTTTCCCAGTCCGCGGCGGTCTTCGCCGAGAGCGGGGCTAGTTTAGAGGCTTTTTTCTGAAGCGCGGAAATATCCGCCGCCAGCCTGGCTTTAAATTTGAGCATTTCCGGCCCGTTGAATGAAGGGAAGTAGCCTCTCAGGTCCCACTGCACGCCTTGTGTTTTTTTGTCAGCCATACGGCCTCCTGTAGTTGGATGGTGCTACCTTAATTATACAAAAGGCGGGCCCGGCGGCAAGACCGGGCGGCGCCAAATTGCTAAAATAAAGGCATGGACTGGTACTTTTCAATAGTCAAAGCCCACCCGGTAGCCAGCGCGATGGCGCAGTTCGCCGTGCTGGGCACGCTTGGAGAGATCTCTTCCAGATGGCTGGCAGAGCGGCGGTTCTTTTCCCCTTTCGGCGCCCGCGCGACGGCGCTACGCATGCTGGGCTGGGCGTTCCTCGCCGTCTGCATAAAGTACGCTTTCACGGGATTCACGGGTTTTATCGACGGACTTATCGCCCACGGCCTGCTGCCGGAGACAGGGACTTTCGGCAAGGCTTTTGCCGTTTCGCTCGCGATGAACCTCCAGTTCGGTCCTTTCCTGGTGATAGCACACCGGCTGATAGACAACGCTATAGACGGCCGGCCCAACTGGGCCAATCTGGACAAGGGGCTCAAGTCCCTGCTCTGGTTCTGGGTGCCGGCGCACACCGTTACCTTCCTGCTTCCTATAGATCTCCGCATCGGCCTGGCCGCTGCCTGGTCGCTGGCGCTGGGCATAATTCTCGGCTGGTATAACCGCAAATAACCTCCTCCGCCGGCAGGGCCGGGTTCCGTACTATTCGTGAAATCCTTCGGTTCCGGCTCCCTGACGCTGGAGCAGGCGCTAATGAGGGACGCCGTCGTCCGCGGTGCCGACCCTGTTAAGGGCAAGCTTGACCCGCTTAGCCAAGGTTCCATGCGCGCCATGAAACGGGCGCTGGCTGGCAAATAGAAAACCCCGGCCCGCGCCGGGGTTTTGCCGCTGGTCTGAGATCAGATGTCGAGCGTGCGCGGGAAATATATTTTAAAGGTAGTACCCTTGCCGGGTTCGCTTTCTACGGAGATGCCTCCGCGGGCCTGGCTGATTATGCCGTACACTGTAGAAAGGCCGAGGCCTGTCCCTTTCCCGGGCTCCTTCGTGGTGTAGAACGGCTCGAACAGGTGTGTCATATCCTCGGGGTTTATCCCTGTGCCGGTGTCGCTGACGGAAAGCATGACATAGTGCCCTGGTTTAGGCACCGGCCGCATTTCCGGGTATTCCCTGTCTATCTCCGCGTTGCGGGTTTCAATGATTATCCTGCCCCCGTAGGGCATGGCGTCGCGCGCGTTTATCACCAGGTTCATTATCACCTGTGAGACCTGTCCGGGGTCCGCCATAATGCGGTCTAGCTCCGGAGAAAGATTTGACTGCAGGTGCATGTTCGCGCCTATAATGCGTTTGAGCATCTTTTCCGCTTCGGCGGCGGCGGAGTTCAGGTCCACGACTTTAAGCAGTATCGGCTGTTTGCGGCTGACGGTCAGCAGCTGCCGGGTCAGCGAGACCCCTTTTTCGATTTCAAGCAGTATCTCCGAGAGGTCGTCCCTCGCCGGAGAGCCCTCGGGCATGGTCTTCAGGAGAAATTCGGCGTAGCCGCTTATAGAGACGAGAATGTTGTTGAAATCGTGGGCGATGCCGCCCGCCAGGCGGCCCACGGCCTCCATCTTCTGGGACTGCTGCAGTTCCTCCTGCAGTTTCTCCTTGGCTTTTTCGGTCTGCAGGCGCTGCGTGATCTCCACCGTCAGGTCCCTGTTGGCGGCGGTGAGTTCGGCCGTTCTCTCCTTTACCCTCTGCTCGAGGCTGACATTGACCTTCTCTGCTTCCTTGCGGGCCAGGCGGCGCGCGGATATATCCATCAGTGTGCCGATGATCGCCGGCTTCCCGGCGTAGTCGTTTATGGCGCCGTAGACCTCCACTTCCAGCCTGGAGCCGTCCTTCCGGACGCCGGTTAATTCGTAGTTCAGCGCGTCGATTTCTCTGTCGACGCGCCGGCGGATATTCTCTTTGACTTTCTCCCAGTCGCCCGGAGCGACCAGGTCCTGGGGCCCCTTTATCCCGACCAGCTCATCCGGAGCGTAGCCGGACATTTCGGCCAGCTTCGGGTTCACGTAGAGGAACTTGTCATCCTGTATCAGGTAGACGCCGACCACCGCCTTCTCCGTAATCGTGCGGAACTTGTTCTCGGAGTCGCGCAAACGGAGGGTCGTTTCCCGGCGTTCGGTTATGTCCCGGCAGAGGGTAAGTATCTGCGGCACTCCTCCGGTCTTAACAACGGTGGCGCTGACTTCAATAGGGGTTATTTTCCCGGACTTGTCCACGTAATCCACTTCAAAATTGCGGATATATCCGTTGGTGGCGCACTGCCTGACGGCCGCGGCGTTGCGCGCTTTCTCGTTCGGAGCGGTCCAGTCCGTTATCGGGCGCCCCAGTATTTCCTTCAGGTCCCTGTGCCCGCTCAGGCGGACATATTCCCGGTTGGCGTCCAGCACCCGTCCGATCCTGTCTATTATTACGAAGCCAGTGCCCGTGGTCTCTACCAGCGTGCGGTAGCGGGTCTCGCTTTCCCTAAGCGCCCGTTCGGTCTCCACGCGGCTGGTCACGTCGTCCAGCAGGGAAACTACCTTTTTATCCGCGGTCACCACACCGTGCACGTAAACGATCCTTACTGACCCGTCTTTGGCGACTACCTTGTATTCCCCGCCTTCGATCTCGCCGGTCATTCTGACGGCTTTGTCCATAAGCGCCGCCCAGAGGGTCGTGAGTCTTTTTCGGTAGCCCGCTTCCGGGTATGCCTGCAGCATCCAGCTCTCCGCGGTCGGTATATCTTCGGGCCGGTATCCGAAGGTCTGGGTGAACTTCCTGTTTATGAACTCGAGCTTGCCCCCCATGTCGTGTATGGCTATGGAGATGGGCACCTGTTCAAGTATGCGCCGCAGGTTACCCTCGCTTTCGCGCACAGCCTGTTCCGCTTTCACGCGGGCCGTAATGTCGTCGAACATCACGAATACTTTCCCCGCAGCTATTACGCCGAAGATGGAGCAGGTCTTTATGGAGCCGTCCTTGCAGGTAGGGTAGTATACGTAGCCTTCTACCTCCGTCTTTTCCAGAAAGGCCTTGTGGACGCGGCCCATAAACCGCTCGGTGGTTTCCTTGCGGTATTTCTCATCGGGGTAGGCCTGCAGCCACCAGCGCTCCATGTTGGGAATATCGGTATGCGCGTAGCCGAAAGTCTGCTCGGCTTTCTTGTTTATAAATTCGATGGTCCCGTCCATGCTGACTATGGCCATGGACATCGGGGCTTTGTCGATTATTATGCGCAGCGCGGTTTCGCTTTCGCGCAGCGCGTCCTCGGTCAGTTTCCGCGTTGTTACGTCCGAGGCGGTCAGGTAGATAAGCCGCTTTTCCCGGTCAGGCGTGCAGCGCATGTAAAGCCACTTATTGCCGCCGTTCTTGGAAATGAACCGGACCTCGAAGACGGTCTCTTTCTCACCGGCCAGGATTTTTTTGTGGTGGGCGGCTACCTGCTCGCGGTCATCGGGGTGTACGAAATCCAGGAAGGGATTCCCGGCCATTTCCGCTGCACTGAACCCGAGATATTTCCGCCAGGCGGGGTTGAGGTCAATGAAACGGCAGTCAAAGCCGGCCGTGCCGAGCATGGTAGCCGTGCTGTTAAAAAAACGTTCGTAAATGTTGGTAGTTCTGTCCGCCATGTATTCCCCTGTGGACAAATATACAAAAAATGAAGCCCTAATGTTAAAAAACCTGCCGGTGCGCGGCTATAAAAGAGCCCCCGCCTTTACTGCGCGGGGGTTTCTTTTATCGGGCCGGCGTGTTATTCGTTCTTGTAGTCGGCCTTTTTCTTTTTCAGGAACTTTGAGAACCAGCTGCCCTCCTGAGGGGCTTTCGGAGCCTCGCGGCGGGGAGCTTCCTGTCTGGACGGGCGGTAGGGCTCGCGGCGCGGTTCGTCAAAATACGGGGAAGGGCTCACTATCCCGCTGTGCCTGGAGGGATCCACTCCGTAGCGGTTGGGGCCGGGCCGGTCGCCCGCCGGCCGTGCTCCATAACGGGGGCGTCCGTCGCGGCGCTGCTCAGGCCTGCCCTGTGAATTGCGGGGGCCGGGCCGGCCGGCGGTGGGTCTTGCCCCATAGCCGGGCCGCCCGTCGCGGCGCTGCTCCGGTCTGGCCGGGCCGCCGGGGCCGCGGTTGAAAGTCCCCTGGCGAGCCGGGCCTGACGGGCCGCGGCGCTGTCCGTCTGAGCGGGGGCGTTCCTGCCCCTGCGCAGGGCGCTGCCGCCTGACCGGGGCCTGGGGTTCAGGCATGCGGTTATAATTCTTCTCGTCCGGCTCGGGCAGGTGGTTCACAGGCTCCGGCTGCGCTTCCTGCTGGGGCCGGGGCTCGCCGCGGCGCGGGGCCGGCCTGCCGCCGGTGCGGCGCTGGCCGCCGAACTGGGTCTGACCGCCGCCGTTGTGGGCGAAGCCGAAGCTGGCCGGTATGATGTCGGGGTGTACCGACACGGGCAGCTGCATGCGCATCAGCCGCTCTATGTTCCTCACATCTCGTCCCTGGTCGGGCGCGGCGAAGGTTATGGCGCGGCCGGGTTGCCCGGCGCGGCCGGTGCGGCCTATGCGGTGTATGTAATTCTCGTCCTCGTCCGGCAGGTCGTAATTTATCACCAGCTCTATGCCGGTCACGTCGATGCCGCGGGCGGCTATGTCGGTGGCCACCAGTATGCGGTACTTGCCGGCCTTGAAGCCTTCCAGCGCTTCGCGGCGCTGCGCAAGGGAGCGGTTCGAATGTATTTCGGATGCGCTGTGCTTCATGTCGCGCAGTTCCTTGGCGAGCTTCTTGGCGTTATGCTTGGTGCGTACGAACATAAGCACGCTGCCCCAGTATTTGTCCAGTATCTTCAGGAGCAGGGTGAGCTTGTCCCCGCGGCTTACGATGAACAGCTCCTGTACCACTTTGTCCGCCACGGTGCCGGAGCGGGCCACTTCTATGCGGATAGGCAGCTTCATGTGGCGGCTCGCGAGTTTCATGATCTCGTCGGGCATGGTGGCCGAGAACAGCATGGTCTGGCGCTCGCGGCCCACCACGGCTATGATCTTGTTTATCTGCGGGGCGAAGCCCATGTCGAACATCCGGTCGGCTTCGTCGAGCACCAGCACGCGAACGTCGGAAAGGTTCACATTGCGCTGGGTCAGGTGGTCGAGCAGACGGCCGGGGGTGGCGATTATGATGCGGGGCTTGCGGAATAGTTCAGTGCGCTGGCGGCCTACGCTTTCCCCGCCTATCACTACGACGGTCTGCATGCCCATCAGCGGGGCGAACTGCTTGAACACTTCGGCCACCTGCAGCGCGAGTTCGCGCGTGGGGACCAGCACCAGGCCCTTGCCTTCTTTGGCGGCCAGCTGCTGTATCATCGGGATGGCGAAAGCGATGGTTTTGCCGGTGCCGGTCTGGGCGATGCCTACCATGTCCTTGCCCTCGGCGGCTACGGGGATGGCCTTCTGCTGTATGGGCGTGGGGACTTTGAACTTGAGGCTGTCTAAAGCCGCCAGTAGTTTGGGGGCTATGCCGAGGCCGTAAAAGCCTGCGGCGGGGGTTTGTGTTGTATCGGTCATATATCATTATCCCATATATGGAGTGGCGCGGACAGTAGTATAATTACTTATAATGCGATTTCTATTTTTCCTCGTCCTGCTAACAGCCGCCGCGCCGGCTTTCCCGCAGGTACAAACGGAGAAGCGGCTGAACGGACTTGATAAGCGGGTGACCAAGGTTGAGAAACGGGTCACGAAGCTGGAGAGCGGGGACGGCGCCGCCGCCGCTCCGGGAGCGGAAAAACGTCCGGCCAATCCTGTAGCCGTTTATTTCCTGAGCAAAAAGCAGATCGTCGGCCAGGACAAGATAGGAATACGTCTGTATGTGGAGTTCGAAAACCTTACCAACCACCGGCTTGAGGCCTTTAACGGCACGCTAGTTTTTAGGGATGAAAAGGGCGCGCTTATCTGGTCCAAGGCCTACGCGCACAGCGAGCAGCTCGGGGCCGGGGAAAAAGTGGAAGTTTCTCTCGGGGTTCTAAGCGATAAGGCGAAGATCTATCTGCATTTTGTAAAAGCCGCGAAGATAATGGTAACCCTTGAAAAGCAGGAAGCTTACGGCACCGAGTGAGCGGCGTTGCGCTAATGCTCCAGGGCCGACATTTCCGACTGGCTCTTTATGTGCCGGCTCCCCTTGAATAAAGCTATCAGGGGCATTGCCAGTATAGCGGTATAAGCCAGCCACCTGAAGCAATCCATAAAAGAAAGCATTACCGACTGCACCACCACCATCTTATAGGCCAGCCCGTAAGCCGCCATCGGGTTTGAGACGAGGCGCCCTACCTGGGCGGACCATACCTGGAATTGAGCCCCGTACGGGGAAATATTCGAAGACAGCGCCGATTGGTGCACCTGCGCCATGCGCGACTGCATGGTGAACATCAGCGAGATGCCGATGCTGGCGCCGATGTTGCGCAACAGGCTGAAGATGCCGCTGGCCTGCTGTATGTCCGACTGGCGGAGATTGGCCATGGTAAGCGTGGTCAGCGGTACAAAGGTAAATCCCATCATAAGCCCGTTGAAGAACAGGGGCGCCATAATGTTGGACGGGGCTATGCTGAGGTTGAACCCGGAAAATATTATAAGGGTGACGGCTATCCCGAGGAAGCCGCAGGCTATCATAAGCCTGTTGCCGAATTTTGAGATAAGTTTGCTTACTATGATCATCGAGATCATCGAGCCGATGCCGCGCGGCATCATGGACATGCCGCTCTGGAAGGCCGGGTAGCCCAGCAGCTGCTGCATGAAGATGGGGAGCATGGAGGTCGAGCCCATCATCACCGCGCCCTGTACGGCCATCAGCGCGGTCCCTATGGCCAGGTTGCGGCTTTTCAGCAGGCGCAGGTTCATGAACGGGTTTTTCCGCCGGAGTTCCCACCAGGCGAAGACCGGGAACGCCACGGCGAAAAGAAAAGTGCCGAAGCGTATCCAGGAGTCGGCGAACCACTCCACCTCCTGCCCCTTGTCTATTACCAGCTGGAAAGCGCCAAGGCCGATGATCATCAGCGCCAGGCCGAAATAGTCGACCTTGGCCTTAGTGTCCCGTTTCAGGTAAGGCGGGTCTTCAAGGAACATGTTCTGCATCAGCAGGCCGAAGATGCCTATCGGCACATTGATGTAAAATATCCAGCGCCAGGAGTAATTATCCGTTATCCAGCCGCCGAGGATCGGCCCGATGATCGGCGCCACTATTATGCCCATGCCGTACGCGGCCATGGCCTGCCCGCGCTTTTCCTGAGGAAAACTTTCCAGGAGCACGGCTTGCGCGAGCGGCTGCAGCCCCCCCCCGCCGATACCCTGCAGTATGCGCGCGAGGATGAGCTGCGGCAGGGTGTGCGCCATGCCGCATAACATCGAAGAAATGGTGAACACGGCCACCGAAATGGCCATATAGCGCTTGCGGCCGATAAAAACGCTAAGCCAGCTGGAGGCCGCCAGCGTTATGGCGCCGGCCACCAGGTAGCTTGTGAGCACCCAGGAGACTTCGTGCGTGGAGGCGGACAGTCCGCCCGCTATGTGCGGCAGCGAGACGTTGGCCACCGAGGTGTCCAGCACCTGCATGAACGTGGTCAGCAATACGGAAAAGGCGACCAGCCAGGGTGAGTGGGTGGGCCGCCAGAATCCGGGCTGGTGACTTTTTGGCTCCATCAGTCGAAGTGTACGGTGGGCACCACGGACATGCCGGGCACCAGCATCAGGCCTTCTACGGGCTCGTCGAAAACTATCTTTACGGGAACGCGCTGTACAACTTTCACGAAATTGCCGGTGGCGTTCTCGGCCGGCAGCAGGCTGAAGCGGGCGCCGGTGCCGGACTGGATACTGTCTATGTGCCCTTTGAAATCCCTGCCGGGGAAGGCGTCAACTTCTATGGTGACCTTCTGGCCCGGGCGCATGCGCGTCAGCTGGGTTTCCTTGAAATTGGCGATTATCCAGACGTCGTCCATAACTATGGCCAGCAGCGGCTGCCCCACCTGTACGTAGGCGCGCTGCTCGGCGTTCTTCTTCGTGACCTTGCCGGCTTCGGGCGCGGTTATGCGCGTGTAAGAAAGATCGAGTTCCGCGGCCGCGGTTTTTTTCTCCGCCAGCAGCGCTTTTGCTTTCAGCACTTCGGCATCGGCCATCGCTTTGTCGTAGGCCTGGCGGGAGATGTCGTTCTGGTCCAGAAGCTGCTTGGCCCGTGCCGCGTCTACCTCAGAGCGCTGGGCGTCGGCTTTCGCCGCCGTGAACTCGGCTTTGGCCTGGTCCAGTTTTACCTGGTAGTCGCGCGGGTCTATTTCCACCAGGTGCGCGCCCTTCTCTACGTGCTGGTTGTCTTCCACGCTTATGGTCTGGATCTGTCCGGAGACCTTTGCGCTTATGGGTATCACATGCGTTTCGATGGCGGCGTCGTCCGTGCTTTCATGGCGCTGGGCGTAATGCCAGTAGGCCGCCCCGGCGGCAAGTATGATGGCGCCGGCTGCTACCAGCACTCCCCAGTGAGGTCTTTTAACCCTGGATTTTTTAGTGACTGCGGTCGTATTCTCAGTGTTTTCGCTCATAAGTTCCTTATTTCTCAGATTAAAATTTCAGGCTCTTCATGCGGCCAAGGGCCAGGGTCAGGCGTATGTTAGCTTCCTTGTGCCGTGACAGCGCGTCCACGCGGTTGTCACGGGCGCGGGAAAGTACGGTCTGCGCGTTCACCAGCTCTACATTGTCCGCCACTCCGGCGGAGAAGCGGTTGCGGGACATTTCAAGTTCCTGTTCCGCCAGCGTCACCGTCATGGAGGCGGTGTCCACCTCTTCCGCCGAGGCGTTCAGCTGGTAAAGGGTGATCCTGACCTCCTCTTCCACCTGCACCGCGGCGTCGTCCAGGCGGCTTTCGGCCTGGCTCTTCATGGCGGAAGCCCCGTCTATGCCCGCGTCTATGCGTCCGCCCGAGAAGAGCGGCAGGCGGGCAGACACACCCATGTCGCCCACAAGTTTCATAGTGTGGTCCGGGACCGCCGAGCTCAGCGCGCTTGAGCCGGATACGCCCACCGTGGGGATGCGGGCGCCCTTAGCCGCCTCCAGGGCGTATTTGCCGGCGGAGACTCCAGCTTTCGCTATCGCCATTTCCATGCGCGCCCCCAGCGCGCCGGTAACGGCCTCGGCCGGGGTCAGCGGCTGGTCCGGTGAGAAGGAAAGATCTTCGGTAAGGGTGACCTCTTCGGAAAGCGGCAGGCCAAGTATGTGTTTCAGGCGCAGGCGGGCTTCCTCAAGGGCTGTGCGGGCGCGTATCACCCTCAGGCTTTCTTCCGCCTCGCTCGTTTTCGCCCTTACTACGTCCAGGCCTGTGGCGGTGCCTGCCGTGTGCTTGTTCTCCGCCAGTACCCTGAGGCTCAAAGCCAGGTCCCGCCCGGAGGAGGCGGAGTTCACGGCCGCGGAGCTGCGCAGCACGTCCAGATAGGCGAGGGCGGCGGCGGCGGCAACCTGTTCCTTGACCAGTTCCAGCCGGAGCGAGGCTATCTTTTCCTCTTCCTTTTTGGACTTGGCCGTTCCTCTTGAGGAAAGGTCCAGGAAGTTCATTACCAGGCGGACGCGGGCGTCGAAAGTGTTGTAAGGCCCTATCACGGGCGAGGCGCCCGCGAGAAAGCCGCCGAAGCCGATAGCCGCCAGGTTCTCCGAGAACGTGCGTTCCTGGGCCACGGATAATTCAACCTGGGGCAGCAGTCTGGAGGCGGCCGCAAGGGCTTCGGCTTTCTGTGTCTCGCTCGAGGCGGCGGCCAGTTTTACGTAGAGATTGTTCTTCAGGGCCAGGTCAACGCTGCGAGGGATATCAAGCTCGGAGGAGGCGCGCGCCTGGGCGCAGAAAAGTGCCGATATTAAGAGCAGGCCGGTAATGGTGTTTTTCATATTTTTCTGAAGTCGGGTATGTTCGTATGGATACGGTCGAGGAGGCGCACCAGCGCCTTGCGTTCGGCGATGGATAGGCAGGACATGAGTCCCGCGACTTTGCGCAGGCGTACCGGGGCCAGGGAATCTATCAGGCGCGTCCCTTTAGGGGTCAGCGCGACCATGATCGAGCGGCGGTCGCCTTTAAAAGGCAGGCGTTTGGCGAAGCCTTCCCGCTCTATGCCGTCCAGCAGGCTGGTTACCGAGGCCCGCTCTATGCCCAGTTCCTCCGCCAGTTCGCAGGGATGCAGGCCGCGGCGGCCGGCCTGCCGCAGGCGCAGCAGCAGGCGGAAGCGGGCCTGGGAGAGGCCGCGTACGGCCAGCGCGGAATTTATAGCAGCCAGTATCTCCACAGAGGCGCCCAATAGCGCGCTGAAAGCCTCCATGGCCGACGCGTCGGTCTCCGGATAGATGGCGGCCAAGCCTTTCAGGCCCGGGCCGCGCGTCATGTTCTTAAGAAGGAACTTGCTTTGGGCCATATATAGTTAGAAACCATATTATATGTTTTCTAACCATCTCCGGTCAAATCCGGGGGAGCGCGCTATGGGTTGAGGGAGGGAAATCTTTCGAACAGGGCCGGGGTTATCTTCAGGCGGTACCAGTGGGCCGAGGCGGAGTCGGTGTGATGCCCCGCTGCGTCAACTTTCTCGAAGCCGTAGCGCAGGTGGCAGCAGATGGTGACCAGGTTGCCGTCGTCGCAGGAGTACCAGACCTCTTTCGCACCCAGCTTTACGGCGTGGAGTATCCGGGCTTCGGTGAGGCGCTTGGCTAAGCCCATCTCGCGGAATTCCGGCTTTACGCGCAGCCCGTCCATGATCCAGCGGTCTTTCTCGCGGTAGATGACGCTGTGCCCGGCCAGCTCGCTGCCGGAGTAGGCGGCAAAATAGGCGTGCGCGCCCCGGCCGGGTTTCTTGATCTCGCAGTCGGAATAAAAAGCCAGGAAGCGCTCCTTCCAGTCAGCGTCTTCCTTTTCTATCTTCCTTATAGTTATCCCGCCGGGCTTTTTCATATCCTGCTACATTATACCGAAAAGAGCCGGGGTTGCCATCGGCCTTTGGTACTACGCGCCGGTAGGCCCTGGGGCGGCCGGGATATCCCCCCTGCCCTGAGCCAGGCAGCAAAAAGGCCGCCAAGCGGCGGCCTTTAAAAACCAGGTTTGGTGTCTACCTGCGTCTTCCGCCGCCCCCGGGCCTGCGGGAGGAGCGCTGGTTCCAGCCGCGCCCGGAAACCGCGTGGTCGTAGCCCCAGAGGGTTTCGGCCGGCACTTCGGGGTGGATGACCTGCGTGAGAGGAACGCCGGTAAGGGTCTCTATGCTGCGCACGTCGCCTCCCTGCTCGGGCGTGGCGAAGGTGATGGCGCGGCCGGGCTGACCGGCGCGGCCGGTGCGGCCGATGCGGTGCACGTAGGCGTCATCCTCTGAGGGCAGCTCGTAATTTATCACCAGTTCTATGCCGGTTACGTCTATGCCGCGGGCGGCTATATCGGTGGCCACCAGTATACGGTACTTGCCGGACTTAAAGCCCGCCATGGCGTCCTTGCGCTGGCCCATGGTGCGGTCTGAATGTATCTCGGCCACCGAGTGGCCCATGTAGGAGAGGATGTTGGCCACCTTGGCGGCGTCGTAGCGGGTTTCCACGAAGATCAGCACGGTGCCGGCGTATTTTTCTAAGAGCTTCGAAAGGAGCATGGGCTTGGAGCCGGTGCGCACTACGTAAAGTTCCTGTATCACGTTGGCGGCCGCTGTGCCTGACTTGGCGGCCTCTATGCGGATGGGCAGCTTCATGTGCTGGCTCGCGAGCTTCATCACTTCGTCGGGTATGGTGGCGGAAAAGAGCATGGTCTGGCGCTCTTTCGGCAGGCAGCGGATGATGCGGTTGATCTGCGGGGCGAAGCCCATGTCGAACATGCGGTCGGCCTCGTCGAGGACGAGGATGCGGGCGTCCTGCACTTTGAGGGTGCCGCGCTCGATATGGTCGTAGACGCGGCCCGGGGTGCCGATGATGATGCGGGCTTTCTTGAAGAGGTCGCGGAGCTGTCCTTCCTTGCTCTCGCCGCCGATAAGGCAGGCGACGCCCATGCCGAAGGCAGGGGCGAAATCGCGGCAGACGTCGGCTACCTGCTGGGCGAGTTCGCGGGTGGGCAGTAGCACCAGGGCCTTGCCGGGCGCGGCGGCCAGGCGCTGTATCATGGGGATGGAGAAGGCGATGGTCTTGCCGGTGCCGGTCTGCGCTATGCCGACCATGTCCTTGCCTTCCGTGGCGACGCGTATGGCTTTTTCCTGTATGGGCGTCGGGGTGATGAAGCCTTTTTTATCGAGTATGTCCATGAGCTTCGGGGCTATACCAAGTCCATAGAAGCCTGTAGCCTCTTTCTTTAAGCCTAGCGTGTGCAAAGCTTTGAGGCCGATTTTTTTGAGTAGTCGTTTCATATGTTATCTATATTATAACTCTTTTCGTCGGGCACGATTCAAAGATGGTGCCCCCGAGATGCCCAGTCTGGGGCCTGTGAGGGGTATGGGCTCGGCGGGCACCGCGTCGCGCACACCGTGCGCGCGCTCCTCTCTCAGTCGCCGCGCTTACGCAAGCGGCTCCTTCCGACAGGGCCCGCCGAACCCATACCCCTCCCAGGCCCTCTCCGCGGAATCGAGATAATAACGGCTAACTGTTACGAAGGGACGGACGAGGGGACAGGGGTCGCAAAACCCTCACGGAGGCCGAGGCTTGCGTAAGCGCCGAGGCTGGGCGGCCGAAGGCCACTGCAGTGTGGGGAGGGGCGCGCACGGTGTGCGCGACGCCGTGTTTTGATAACCCTGTCCCCGCGTCAGGCCCATTGGGGATGACTGGCAGTTCAAGCCTAATTCAGTTCGAACTCTTCACCCATCATTGGGCATTTTACGTTCTTGATGCCCGCCGCCACGAGGGCGGCGGAGAGGGCGGCGCGCGCGGCGGGGTCGCCGTGGACCAGGAAGGTGCCGCGCTTCGGGTCGGCGGTCTTTATGAAAGCCAGCAGATCGTTCTTGTCGGCGTGGGACGAGAAGCTGTGCAGGGTATCCACGCGCGCCCATACATCGTGCTGCAGGCCGAAGATCTTTATCTTCTTTTCGCCGTCCTGGAGTCTGCGGCCCAGCGTGCCCTGCGCCTGGTAGCCGACTATGAGGATCGTAGTGTTCTCTTTTTCAATATTGTTGCGCAGGTGGTGCAGTATGCGGCCGCCTTCGCACATGCCGGACGCCGAGATTATTATCATCGGCCCGCTCTTGTTGTTCAGGGTCTGGGACTCCTCTTTGCTGCGCAGGTAGTGCACATAGTCGAACCCGAACGGGTCCCCGTCGGACTTGGCGTAGGCCAGGAACTCGGTGTCGAAGCAGAGGTCTTCCTTGTGCTTGTTGAAGATCTCCGTCAGGCTGACGGCCATGGGGCTGTCCACGTAGACCGGGATCTCGGGCACCGTTTTGTCGTGGCGCAGTTTGTCAATGATCAGGACTATTTCCTGCGTGCGCTCCAGGGCGAAGCTTGGGATTATTATCTTGCCCCCCTCCTTCCAGGCTCGCCTGATCGTGTCGGCGAGTTTCCCGGCGGCGTCCACCAGCGGCTCGTGGTTACGGTCGCCGTAGGTGCTCTCGATCACCAGGTAATCCACGTCCTTCGGCGGGGCCGGGGTTTCCAGGAGGAGCGTCTCCTCGCGGCCGAGATCGCCGGTGTAGACCAGCCGGCGGCGGCCGCCCGGGGTGTCGATGTCCAGTTGGGTAATCGAGGAGCCCAGCACGTGACCGGCGTTGAAGAAGGTTGCGGAAACGCCGGGGATGGGCGTGAAAGGGGCGCCATATTCTACGTGCTGGAAATGGTCTCCGGCCAGCTTCGCGTCCTCCTCGTCATACATAGGTTCGATAGTAAGGTGTTGCGCGGCGTGCACCTTGTTATAGAACTGCGCGTCGCCCTCCTGCAGCCGGGCGGAGTCGGCCATCATGATGGCGGCTATCTCGGCCGTGCCCGGAGTGGCGTAGAGCGGGGCCGCGCAGCCTTTCTTGTAGAGCAGCGGCAGCAGGCCGCAGTGGTCTACGTGGGCGTGGCTGAGCAGCACCGCGTCCACGGAGGCCGGCGGAAAACGGAAGGTCCGGTTCTTGGCGTCGGCGTCGCTGCGGTGCCCCTGGAACATGCCGCAATCCATCAGCAGCCTTTTACCACCGGTCTCTAAAAGATGGCGCGAGCCCGTAACTTCGCCGGCGGCGCCGTGGAAAGAGATCTTGGTCTTATTGTCGTTCATGATAATCCTTTTACTTCATAGGTTTAAAAGTTCTCAGCGGTCCTGTGGTTTTCCTCATCAGCAGTTCGTCCGAACCTTTTACGAGGAAATCCTTCAGGCGGCCTGTCAGTTTATAGCCGAGTTTGCGGTAAAAGCGGATGGCGCCCTTATTAAAGGAAGAGACGCACAGGAACACGTTCGGGGAAGCGCGGAAAATCTTCTCCTCGGCGAAGCGAAGCAGTTCTTCCCCTACGCCCTGTCCCCTGAGGCCCTCCGCCACGAACAGCACCTGTATGTAGCCGCGCAGCAGGCCTGACATGTTTATGGTCACGTGCCCGGCAGGCGCGCCGCCTATAGAGGCGGCGTAGGTTTCTCTGTACGGGGCTGACAGCCCACTGAAGCAACTGGCAGCGTCCAGGCCGAGCTTCAGCCAAGGGTCGGACAGGGCCATGCGCCGCGCCGCGGCGCGAAGGTCTTTCACGGAGGTTATTCGGGATATTCTGAGTTTCTCTGCTGCCGGCATCATTTAAATGATACAAAATTCCCCGCCTCGCGTAGCCGTGGGTGCCGTGGGTGCCGTGGGTGGATTTCGCGGCGACGGTGTTATTTTGTAAACTGGCGGTAATGGCAACCCCGCGCAAAACCCGCAATAAACTCCTGAAGCCCTCCCAGGCCATACACGCCCTGCACCCGCAGGTCCCTAAGAACGAGATTATACACGCGCTGCGCGAACGCGTGAAGGAACTTACCGCGCTGCATTCTACCGTCTGCGTGTTGCAGGACGACCGTCTCCCGGCCAAAGAAGTGCTGGACCGTGTCGTCAGGCTTATCCCTCCCGCTTGGCAGTACCCAGAAATCACTGCGGGCCGCATAATCGTGGGGGATTGCGAAAGCCGGAACCCCGGCTTCAGGCGCACGCGCTGGCTGCAGGCCTGCGAGTTCCGCATAAGCCCGGAGCTCACGGGGCGCATCGAGGTCTACTACCTTAAGAAAATGCCGGAAGAGGCGGAAGGGCCCTTCCTCGCCGAAGAGCGCAACCTCATCAACTCCCTGGCCGACATGCTCCGGGTCTATTTCGAGCGTAAGCTGGCCTCAAAGGCGCTGCTGGACGCGCACAACGACCTGGAGCGCCGCGTGCGGGAGCGCACGGCGGAACTGGAAAAACTGAATTCCGCGCTGAAGGCCGAGGTGCGGGAGCGCGAACTGCGCCAGAAGGAAATACTATCCTACCAGGAAAAACTGCGGGGACTCTCGGCCGAGCTCATCCTTACCGAGGAACGGGAGCGCCGGGAGATAGCCACCGACCTGCACGATATCATCGGCCAGACGCTGGCGATGGCGAAGATGAAGGCCGGGGCGTTGCGCGGCTATTGTTCCGCGCCCGATGCCTCGTCAGAGCTCAAGAACCTTTCCGGTTTCGTGGATGAGGCGATACTCGCCACCCGCAACCTGACGTTCCAGCTGGCCTCCCCCATACTTTACGAATTGGGCCTTGAAAGCGCGCTGGAACGGCTGGCCGAGGACACGCGCAAGCGGCACGGGCTGGCGGTGGATTTCCGCGGAGAGGGCCGGCGTGTACCGCTGCCCACCGAGACCAGCGTGATGATCTTCAAGGCCGTGCGCGAGCTGATGATGAACGCCGTGAAGCATTCCAAGGCCACCGAGATAAAGGTACGGGTGCGGCGCGCAGGAGGGAAAATAGCCGTCACGGTCCGCGACAACGGCTGCGGGTTCAACGCGGCCGCCGCTTCCGTTTTCGATGGCGACAAGGGCGGGTTCGGGCTTTTCTCCATCAGGGAGAAGGTTTCCCACCTGGGCGGGATTTTCCGGCTGAACTCGCGTTCCAGTTCCGGCACGCTGGCCGTTATCACCGCCCCGTTGGGTAAGGATGAAAAAAATGGAAAAAAAAATACTGATCTGCGACGACCATAAGATCTTCCGCGAAGGCCTGCGCGCCCTGCTTGAAAAACAGCCCGGCATAACGGTGGTGGGCGAGGCCCGCGACGGCATGGAGGCCGTGCGCCTGGCCAAGGAGCTTTCCCCGGACATCGTCATCATGGACATCTCCATGCCCGGCCTCAACGGCATAGAGGCTTCGCGCAAGCTCGCTAAAGCCCGCAAGTCCGCCCGCATCATAGCTCTTTCGATGCACAACGACCGCAAGTACGTTACCGAGATCTTCAAGGCCGGCGCCCGCGCCTACCTGCTGAAGGATTCCGCCTTTGAGGAGCTGCTGGACGCCATTAAGGCGGTGAACTGCGGCCGGTTCTTCCTGAGCGCGGGCATAACCAGTCTCGTCCTCGGCGACTATATAAAGGGCCCCGCCGGAGATCCGCGCAGCCCGTTCACCATCCTTTCCTCGCGCGAGCGCGAGGTTCTGCAGCTGCTGGCCGAAGGCCTGCGCACCAAAGAGATCTCCCATAAACTGGGTTTGAGCGTCAAGACCGTGGAAACCCACCGTAAGAAGATAATGGAAAAGATAGGCATCCAGAGCATAGCCGGCCTGACGCGCTACGCCGTAAAGGAAGGCTTGGTGACCCTATAAGGTTTTTCTACCATACGGGTCAGGGAATCCCTGATACCTCCCTCCCTCCGCAAGCCATATAATTTATCTAGCGTGTGTAAGGCGCGTTAATTAATTACGGAGGAATACCATATATGTTCGATACCGGAAATACCGGGTTCATGCTCGTGTCGACCAGCCTCGTCATGCTCATGACCCCCGGTCTCGCCTTCTTCTACGGCGGGCTTGTGGGCCGCAAGAACGTGCTGGCCATAATGATACAGAGCTTCGTTTCGATGGGCGTGACCACAATTCTCTGGTACGCTTTCGGCTACTCGCTGTGCTTCAGCGGCGGCAAGGGCGCCATAATCGGCAACCTTGACATGGCCTTCATGCACGGCATTACCCCGATGACGGCCTTCGCCGGTTCAACCAGCATCCCGCTGCTGGTGTTCTTCGCCTACCAGATGATGTTCGCCCAGATAACGCCGGCGCTCATCACCGGCGCGTTTACGAACCGCATCAACTTCAAAGCCTATCTGATCTTCCTGGTAGCCTGGCTGATCTTCGTCTATTTCCCCCTCTGCCACATGGTGTGGGGCGGCGGCCTGTTCGCCGCGCACGGCGTACTGGACTTCGCCGGCGGCATAGTGGTGCACGCAACCGCGGGCTTCGCCGCGCTGGCCTCCGTGTTCTTTGTCGGTAAGCGTAAGGTGGTTGATTCCGGCGCGCACAGCATCCCGCTGGTGGCCCTCGGCACCGGCCTGCTCTGGTTCGGGTGGTACGGCTTCAATGCCGGCAGCGAACTGAGGGTGGACCCCGTGACGGCGCTCGCCTTCGTCAACACCGACGTGGCCGCTTCCTTCGCCGCGATCACCTGGCTGTTCATAGCCTGGTCGCTTGAAAAGAAGCCCAAGTTCGTCGGGCTCCTGACCGGTTCAATCGCCGGCCTCGCTACTATAACACCGGCCGCCGGCTACGTTACCACGAAAGCCGCGGTCTGCATCGGTATCCTGTCCAGCGTCATCTGTTATATGGCCGTGAACATGAAGAACCGGCTGGGCTGGGATGACTCGCTTGACGTGTGGGGCGTGCACGGCGTGGGCGGCGTGACGGGCGTGATCCTGCTCGGAGTGTTCGGCACCACGGCGGTGAACGCCGCCGGGGCCAATGGACTCTGGCACGGCGACGCGATGTTCTTCGCCAAGGAAGTTATAGCTGTGGCCGCTACGGCTGCCTATGCGTTCTTGTTCTCTTACGGCTGCCTGTTCGTGATCAACCTGTTCACGCCGGTAAAGACGGACGAGAAAGAGGAAGAGATGGGACTCGACGAAGCGCAGCACGGCGAAACCGCCTACCTGCACTAACGTTTAGTTTCGCAGGCCCGTCCGTCCGCAAGGGCGGGCGGGCTTTTGCTTAATATAGTAGGAGAACCAATGAAAAGACTGACCGCCCTTGCGCTGATGCTTGCCGCCGCCGTGGCCGCCAACGCCACCCCTTCAACGCAGATCTGGATACCGTCAACGGATATACAGAAATATAACACGTTCCATCTGAACTTCGACAATTACGTGCCTGTAAAAAAAGAAGCCAATGGCTCCTGGAAGGCCCCGGTTTCGCTGATCGGTCCCACCATGGGCGTGTTTGCGACTGACAAGGTGCAGGCAGAAGCCGGTTTCGACATAATTAAGGCCGGCCTTAAGACCGACAGCGCTCCGCTTTACCTGCACGCGAAGGCCGCCACACCCGAAGGGTTCCTGGGTGCCGGCAGCCCGGCCTTTGCCCTTGGCGGGTACAACTTCGGAACGGAAAAAGACGCGACGAACCAGAATATAATTTACGGCCTTGCTGCGAAGACCGTCGGCAAGCTGGGCCGGCTGTCGGCGGGTTATTTCACCGGTAACGACAAAGTCCTGTTGGATGAGAACGGCAAAAAAGCCAATACCGGCGTGCTGCTCTCCTGGGACAGGACTATAAGTGAGATCTCGGACAAGCTCTGGGCCGCTGTGGATTACCAGGGCGGGGAATCGGCGCTGGGCGCGCTCAGTTTCGGGGCTTCCTGGAATTTCGCGGCCAATATCAGCGTGATCCTAGGCTACGACATCTACAATAATTCCAAAGTTGCAGGCGCCGACACCTACACCATTCAGCTCGACATCAACTTCTGATATAACAGGGCGGACGGCGCGCGCCGCAGGATGTCCCGCGCCGCAGGATGCCCCGCGCGCTTTGTTTTACCCGGTCCGCCGGGAAATGCGATAATATCGGTATGCTGCACACCCTGCTCAACTACTCCGCTTTCGCGCTGCTCGCGCTTTTTCCCATCCTCAACCCTCCCGCCATGTCCCCCATTTTCCTGGACATGACCTCGGCGCTGCCCGACGAAGACCGCCACCGCCTGGCCTGGCTGGTGGGAAAGAACACGTTCATGCTGCTGTTCGCCGTGCTGGTGGCCGGCGGCTGGCTGCTGAAGATCTTCGGCATTTCCGTGCCGGTCATCCGGGTGGCTGGCGGCCTGCTGCTTTTCAATACGGCCTGGCGCATGCTCAATAGCGAACCCAAATTCTCCCAGGCCGAACAGGACGAGTTTAAAGCCAAGATGACCTCCCGCGCGTTCTTCCCTATGACCATGCCCGTCACCGCCGGGCCCGGTTCCATAGCCGTAACGCTCACCCTGGTTCCCGCCGGGCCGCTTCTGGCTGTCGCCACCTGGGTAAATTTCGCCGGGATATCCTGCGGTATAGCTCTTGCCAGTCTGAGCGTCTTCCTGTTCTACCGCTATTGCGAAAACCTGCTGCGGCGCCTAGGCCGGGCCGGGGCGCAGACCATTTCCAAGATCTCCGCTTTCATACTCCTGGCCATTGGTGTGCAGATAATATGGGAAGGCGTGCAGGGATTGCTGAAGCTATAGCCTGCAAGGCAGGAGAAAGGAAAGCAAGATAAGAGAGGAGGACTGCTGCCGCGGTCCTCTTTTTTCTTGCGTTCCATTGTGGTTTAATATGGGCCTAAAGGCCTATGTTGAGCCTAGGTCCTTTGGCCCTTGCCGGATAGGCCTTATGAGCTAAACTATATTGACATTCGTCAGTTGATAATAGTCAATACGGTTTTTTTGGAGGAACATTGAAACGCTTCATAGGACTTCTTGCTCTCGCGATTCTTAACCTGCTGCCCTTCTCTTTTTCCGCAGCCCAGACGACACCCGCCTTCAGTGCTTTAAAAGCTTCGGCGGCCGGTTTTTATTCAAATACATCTATTCCCCTCCCGGGCGCTCCGTTGCTTTATAACGCGGCACGCGCGCCGGAAGATAACCTGTCCGGGGAACAGCTGTTCCAATACCTGCATCAGTCTGTTACCCCCGCCCCGACCTTTCAGCCGTCCTACAGCGCGTCAAAGTCGTTCATGTACTCAAAGGCGGATAACACCGGCTGCAACGGCGGCCCCGGCATAATAACCTTATACTCCCAGGTCTGCATAAGCGGTTCCGGCGGTAATGGGAATGATTATAAGGAACAGGGCGATCAGAACGGCGACGGGAAAGCAGGAGACTTTATTAACGCCGAACATATCTGGCCCCAGAGCTTCTTTAACAGCGCCCTCCCGATGGTGGCGGACTTGCACCAGCTTGCATCCACGCTTTCAGTCCCGAACGGCCGCCGCGCCAACCTGAAGTACGCGATAGTTTCTAACGCCACCTACAGCACCTCCGCCGGCTCCAAGCTTGGCAAGGAGGGCTATGAACCTGCCAATGCGGCCAAAGGAAACGTAGCACGGGCGCTTCTGTACTTCGTAGTGCGCTACTACGACCGGAGCATACGCCAGGGTGGCATGGACTATAACTCCTTCTGGACAAAGAACGTCCCCATGCTGCTTCAGTGGAACCGCCAGGACCCGCCCGACGCCAATGAGCGCCGCCGCAACGACCTGGTAGAGACCTTCCAGGGCAACCGCAACCCCTTCATAGACAATCCCGCCCTGGCCGACAAAATAGGCGAAGCCGTTTTTGAAGCGCATTGAACCGCGCAACAGCAAAAAGAAAGGCCCCGAAAGGGGCCCTTCTTTTTGTGAAAGTACGTTTTTACTTATTTATAGGCCAGTGGCATCTTTCCACAAGGTCGTAGTTTATCCGCATGATGTTCTTCTCAGGGTAGGTGACCTTGGGCTGCTTCTCCCCGTTGTGAATATTCATAATAGCTCTGGCTGCCGCCGCGCCGGCTTCAGAGAAGTCAGGGGCGAAGGACGCGCTGGCCCCGTTCAGCACAAGGGCGTAAGTCGGGGCATAAAAAGGGATGCCGTTAGCGCAGGAAAAACTCGCCAGGACCATAAGGCTGTTCTTGTTTATCAGTGCCGGGTCCGGCATCAGCCAGAAGGCGTCCATCTTTCCCATAAGGTGCCGCAGCCGCTCCGGGAAGAAGTCTGGATCCATCAGTTTGGCGGAAATTATATGTATCCCGGCTTTTTCGCCGGCCACCGCCAGGTCCTCCAGATATTTCTCTCCGGGGTATGCCGCCCAGAATACGGCCAGGCGCTTCAGGCCCGGTTGTAACCGCTTGTACGCTTCGATAGCCGCCCCAGGGGCCGGCACCATGGAAATCTCGCGCCAGCCGCGGCCGCGGCCGGTCACCGGGGCCAGAGCGTAAACCAGGTGTGTTCCGGGCGGGTATTCCGCAGCTGCCGCTTTCGCCCCGAAAGCTACCGCGTATGTTCCTTCCTCGGGCGGAACGAAGCCCGGCTTGGACGCGTCGTAGAAATCCGAGGGAATATCGAGCGCGGCCTTGAATGCGGCATAGGCTTCGGCGTAAGGCCCGGAATTATTGGAGACCACCACGGCCAGGTCCGCGGCGGCCAGCCGGCCAGCCGCTAGAAAAAGCAGGGCGCAGCCGGCCGCCCATGCGGCAGGTTTAGCATAAATTTTCCGGCTAACTCTTTTTGGCATTAGAATTTATAGGTTATCCCGGCCGACACTTCGCGCGGGTCCTGCGGGGCTCCCGCAAGATGGTCGGCCCCTCCGCCGTAAGCGGCATTATAATACCGCTTGTCGAAAATATTCTTAAGCTCAAGGTAGGCGGTAAGCCCGGCTTTTCCGGGGCCGGAGACCGCGTAGCGGACGTAGAGGTCCTCTACGGTGAACGGTGGCACACTGGCCCCGTCCTGGTCGCGGCTATAGGACCGGTAGAAAAGCTTCGGTGTGATAGCCCATCTGCCCCGCAGAACTGAAACGCCGGCCTGCACGGAATGCAGGGCGTTGAACGGTATAGCGTTCCCGGCCAGCCGCCCCGCCGAGTAGGTATAGGCGGCCCAGGATTCGAAGCTCCAGCGCGCGGCGCGCAGGACGGAGTCCGCCCGCAGGGTGGCCCCGTAGGTTTCCATGGTGCCGCGGTTCTCGGCCATTTCTATCTCCGCTACCGGCACGCCGTGAAAAGTGCCGGGCCCCGTGATAACGTCCTGTATAAGGTTGCGGATCTTGTTGTAGTAGGGGTTGAATGAAAGCCGCAGGGCGTGGCCGAAGCTCCTTAACGACCCTTCTATCGATTGTATCGTTTCGGGGTCCAGGTCGGAGTTGGGGACGTGGAAAAAATCGCTGTAGTATCCGGTAGAGTTTGTGTTGGTAGAGATGAAAGAGCCGAAATTCTTGTTCGTGTAAAAGGGAGACGGAGCAAGATAGGCCTCACCGTAGAGGACTTTAACCACCGTACGGTCGTCCCCGCCCGGCTTCCAGACCAGGCCCGCCCTGGGGTTCCAGGTCTCACCATATAAGGTGCTGTCGTCGTAGCGTATCCCTAGCGAAAGGGTGGCGTTCCCGATTTCTCTGGTCTGTATGCGCGCGAACGCGCCGGTGTTGCTGTAGTTGAGCGAGTAGAAATCCACGGGGATAGTTGAACCGGAATATACGAAGCCCTGTGAGGACGCGCTCTTTGTAGTGTCGAACTCATGCCCCAGGTCCGCGGTATACGGCAGTACCGAGTTTTCCTGGTAGGTAAAACCGAGCAGCGCCGGGCAGCCTGCTGCCGGCTCAAAGGCCAGGGTTTCCTGCAGGGAGTTCGTCTGCGACAGGGCGTATTTATAGGCGTTCTGGTAGCCAGAAAAGCTGTTTTTGAACAGGGTCTCCGGGTTTATCTCGTAGGTATAATGCGAGATCAGGCTGGTAAGGGTCCATGTTTCGTCCGGGGAAGTGTAAACGTGCCGGCCGTACAGCGTCCAGTACTTAGTGGAAAACCGCTCGTCCTCTCCGTACAGAGTGAGTTGCGGCTTTACGCCTATGGAAGAAGAATGCGACTCGCCCATCTTGATCAGGCCGGTCTCAAAATCACCCAGGCTCAGCCTGGCACTGAGGAAAGAGGATTCCGCCCGGGCGTCATAGCGCAGTACCGGACAGCCGTAGGAGACGGGTCATAATAGGCTCTCTGGGCCTGCCCGCTCTGGTACTGCCCGTTAAACCAAGCGTAGTCGCCCTTGTAATAATCCGGCAGCTTGGGCCCGTCCGAAGCCCTCGCCTCAAAGGCTACAGCCGCCGAAGGAGCGTCAGGGCCGTTATTCGCCAGTGACGACACGGCGGAAACGTCCCCCGAGCGCGAGTTGAAGCGGCCGTACTTAAGTCCGGCCCCGAAGCCCGCGCGCCGGCTGACCACGTTGATGACGCCGCTGAAGGCGTCCGCGCCGTAGATGGAGGACATGGGGCCAAGCACAACCTCGACCCGCTCCGCATCTTTGATGGAGAACTGTCCGGCAATGGCGAGCAGGTCGCCCGTAGGCGGCGTGACGCGCACGCCGTCGTAAAGTATCATAAGCCGCTCGTTGTCGGGGATGCCGCGCACGCTTATAAGATTGAGGCGGCGCACGTCGGAATTCTTCTGCACCTGGAACTGGGGCATGTCGTCCAGCAGGTCCACCAGCGTTGCATAGCCGCGCTTCTCGATGGTTTCGGCGGTTACGACATAGGCGGTGGCCGCGGCGTCGGAAGGCTTTTCTTCGGTGTATGAAGCGGCCAGCAGTGGAGTGTCCAGTATCTCCCCAAGGGTGGACTGGAAAAATTCCACACCGCCTGGCGGCTCATCGGCCCTGACCGGAAAAACAGCGGCCGTGCAGATAGCGGCCATAATAAATATTCTTTTTAACATGCTCCCCCCCGCATTTCCCCTCATGCTCTTTGGCGCGTTAGTTATACAGTGATCGGTACTGCCCGGCAGAATTCACACTATAGCAAAACCGCGGGCTACTGGACCACGGGTTTAAGCGGATTAATGTTATAATCTTTTTGGCGTATAATCGAGATAGTCCGGAGGCAATCTGAAACGCACAGTTTTGCTGCTCGCCCTTGTCTTAGCCGCCGCAGGCTCCTGTCAAAGTACCTGTTCAGCACAGGACTTGCCGGATTTTGCGAGTTTATTTACCGCGCTGCCGCAGGCGGCTCCTTCCCCCTCCTTCCCGCGGGCTCCGCAGTCCCTGGCCCAGGCTTCAACTCTCTCCGGAGAACAATTGTTCCAGTTCCTCCATACCAACACTGTCCCCTCTATCGCAGGTATGCCCACGGACTACCTGAAATCCAAGAAATATATGTTCTCCGTGTCCGACAACACCGGATGCGGCGGAGGCCCCGGAGTTACCTGTCTTTACTCCCAGGTCTGCGCCAAGGGCGCGACCGAGCACGGAGAGGATTACAAGGAGAACGGCGACCTTAACGGCGACGGCTTCGTGGACACCGACGGGATGAACGCCGAGCACGCCTGGCCGCAGGGGTTCTTTAACCAGGCCTACCCCATGCGCGCCGACCTGCACCATATTTTCCCCACTTTCATAAAGCCGAACAACACACGCGGCGACTCGGCCTTTGCCGTGGTTTCAAAAGCAGAGTACTCTACCAAGAGCGGCACCAAGCTGGGGGCTGAGGGGTTTGAGCCGGCCGATGCCGTTAAGGGCGATATGGCCAGGGCCATACTGTATTTCGTGGTGCGCTATTATGATCAGAATATAAGGGACGGGGTGAATTACAAGGCTTTCTGGACCAGCCGCGTGCCGATGTTCCTGGACTGGGACCGCAGGGACCCGCCGGACGCGGCCGAAAAGCGCCGCAACGATCTGATAGAGAAATTCCAGGGGAACCGCAATCCTTTTGTGGACGACGTTACGCTGGCCGGCAGGATAGGGCTGCAGGTCTTTCAGTCGCATTAAACCGCGCGGCTCAAAAAGACAACACCCCGGCCTTTAGGACGGGGTGTTTTTATTCGTATTCAGAGTGGCTTTATAGGGGAAGTACGGTGCGCCCGTATACCTCATTAAGGATCTGCGCCATGGCCGCGTAGAAGGCGGAAAGCCCGCAGAATATCCCCTCGTAGCCGGCCGGGGTCTTGGAGGCCCCGGTGAAATCAGCGTAGGCCAGCATGAAAAAAAGTACGGTCAGCGACAGAAAAACAACCTGCAGGGCGCGGCTGAGTTTCAGCGTTCCGATGAACATGCAGGCGGTGAACAGGCCCCAGACGAGCAGGTAGAAGCCCATCGAAGACGGGGAGGCGGCTTCGCCCAGACCTAGTTTCGGCAGTACCAGCAGGGCGACCAGAGACAGCCAGAAGAAGCCGTAAAGCGTGAAGGCGGTGGTGCCGAAAGTGTTTTTTTTCTTCCATTCCATGGCGCCGGCCATTACCTGCGCCAGTCCCCCTATGCATATCCCCATGGCCAATACCATCGTGTCCATGGCGTAGTAGCCTGCGTTGTGGAGATTGAGCAGTATCGTGGTCATGCCGAAGCCCAACAGGCCCAGGGGCGCGGGGTTGGCCGTGTTGTCGGTTATTGTAATGGCGTCGCTGCTGTTTTTCATTGTTGTCTCCTGTGGTAAGCGATTAGAAATTATAGCAGTTCACGTGATTCATATAATAAAGATATCCCGTAACTCCGGGCTGGACGGGAAAGTGTCGTTTGCTTGCGCAAACTCCACGCGAACCGGGAAGTGGTCCGAGATCAGCCAGCCCGGCGAGCAAATTTAAAAGCCCCCTTGCGGGGGG